>JBHJMN010000005.1:0-196829 GCA_042219835.1 Paenibacillus elgii | reverse complement strand
GGCTTATCAATAGGGAGAGCCTCATTGAAATGATCCTTCAGGAATCCAAATGCTGCTCCAAGCACGAGCCTATATTCTATGATCATTTGCGGAGGGGGCTCCGGCCTGGTACGGCGACCGCAAGCAAATGACTTTTTGGCGGGCCGGGTTACCTGTAGAGCAGTCGCAGCCGGAAACGGTGTGGGAGATATCTCGCGGGGATGTAACCAAGTGTGTCCATCCCACTCAAAAGCCGCTCGAGCTCTTGGCGATACCGATCAGGAATAGCAGTCGGTCCGGCGACATCGTGGTTGATTTTAGACAGCTTCTCTTTTTTTTGCTTTTGGTACATGCAGACATACGATAGGGGCTGCCTTTTCCTAAGGGGCAAAGGAAACGTGCTGAAATATATATCTGAGCATGAAAAATGCGCCGACGAAAATTATCGCAAGAACCAGCATACTGATCATAAGTATTTTTTCGATCAGACAATACTTTTTCAAAATAACCACCTCTGGGAGCACTGTACCAATAAAATCTAAATTCTTAAAGGACTAACTTTGTTTAGTACTCCATAGTTACCTAGAAAAATCCATCCCTTTTTTACATCATGGGTAACTTCCAAGAGCATATGGTTCTTTTTTTCATCCTTTTTCCAGTCCCGTTTCCCGACGGGGGGCCGAACGAACAGCTTGTCGGTATTCGCTGGGGGACAGCATCGTGAACCGCTTAAACAGATTCGAGAAATAAAAACGTTCCAGCCCGATCTGGCTTGCGATTTTTTCGATGGATTGGTTTGAATGGGTGAGCAGCCATTTGGCCCTTTCGATCCGGACCTCATTAATATATTCGATCGGCGTGACATGGAACAGATTTTTGAAGTACCGGCTGAAGTAGTTCGGACTGTAATGAAACGCTTCGGCCAGCGCTTTCGGCGTCAACGGCTCGTCAAGGTGCTCTTCGATATACTGCAAAATTTGATTCGAGCAGCTGATCGCGGGGGTGGAGGACAGACGGATCGCTTGCGGCGGGAGCCGGTCCATATAGTACGTCAAAATTTCATATAAAATCGTATTTGCTCTGAGCGGGGACGTGATGTCGCCGCTCTTTTGATTTGCTTTCTTCAACTGCTCGAACAAGTGCTGCATATAGGGCATGTCATCCACTTCGATATAGTAAGGAAAGTCGATCAGATGGGAGAGATGAAAGCTGCCGACGTTTGCGGAAAAATGGCACCAATACTTATGAAAGGTATTGGCGCTGATGGTCGAGTACGCCAGAGGGGTATCCGCCGGCAAAAAATACAGCTGACCGGACACGGGATAAAATTTCTGGCGCTTGACTTGAAGCCAGCCTTCCCCGCCTAGGATCAAATAAAAGCGATTGAAGCCGTCCGCGCTTAGCGGCCTCCGCCAATTCTGGGAAACCCTGTCGCAGCAGCTAGCAATAATAAGCTCCAGATGCAGTGTTTTAAAATAATTTTGAATGATCTCGTTCTGGTTTCCGCGCATGTTGGCACCTTCCTTTCTAAGCCAAGTATACCATGGAATGGGAAGCTAGGACATTCCATGAAAAAGTTAAAGATACACATACTGCAAGGAGCCGGTTTTCGGTACGATGAGGGTAGCTTTGCAATAGAGGCAGTGTAGGCAAAACGACGATGAACCTACGAATAAAGGAAGGAAAGGAGGGGGTCCCTGCAAGCATGAAGCCGTCGGAGTCGTCCGGCGGAATTTACGGTTGCAAGCAAACATGGGAAAGGAGTAGATCAAGTGAACAACGCGAAGCAAATGTGGCGCAGAACCGTATCATTGCTGTTCGCCTCTCTGTTATTTGCGTTTCCATGGGCAGGCAGCGCGGGGGCGGAAGAGGCAGCCGACAGCAGGGCAGCGGCGGCCCGAAATTTATGCTGCTGACAGGCGATCTGGAGCAGCAGTGGCAGTGGTTTTTGGGCATCCCGCAGAAAGAGTTTGCGACCGTTCCTTTCGCACCGGTCGTCGGCAATCATGAGATCGAGGATCACCCGAACAACAACTTCTACTATCATTTTAACCTGCCCAAAAGCGTCGGAACCGGCACCGAAGACGGCACGGTATATTCCTTCGAATACGGTGATGCGCTCTTCATGCAGATCAATACGCAGTATGAAGGCGAAGTCGATCCGTACAAGGCCGATGCCGGCTTTAAAGCGCAGGTGGACTGGTTGCGCAGCCAAGTGGCGAGGACGGACAAAAAGTGGAAAATCGTCGCGATGCACAAGGGAGCGTATTCCTCCGGGGATAACGCGGATGCGGAATCGGAGCGCGTGGAATTTTACCGCAAATATTTGATTCCCGTCTTCGACGAATTAGGCATCGATATGGTGCTGGAAGGGCATGACCACCTGTACATGAGATCGCATCAGATGCTGGCCAACAAGGCGATCAAAGACGTTGTCTTAGACGGGCAGGGCAATGTGGTGAACCCGAAGGGCTCGGTGTATTTGATGGGCAATTCGGCGGCCGCTAAGTTTTACAAGATCAATCCGAACATCAAGGACTTTTTCTCCGTGAAAAACGCCCAGCCGAACAAAAAAATGTTCGTGGACGTTCAAGTCACGGACAGTATCCTGAAGTTCACCTCGTATACCGCCGCCAAAAACGAACCGCTGGCCGTTTACGACCAATACAGCATCAAGCGGACGGACGGCAAGCCCTCCAAAGTGGAGAATGCCAAAGCCGAACTGAAGAACCGCAGCGCCGTCATCTCCTGGAACGCTTCCGCGTCCACATCCGAACCGGTCAGAGGCTACCGGATTTACGAAAAGAACGACAAAGCCGGCACGAACTGGAGCGTATACGTTCCGGCGGTCAAAGGGCAGAGCGCATACCAATACACCGTCAATAACGCGGACCCGGCCAAAACGTACGACTTCGTCATCAAAGCGGTCGGCGCAAGATCGAATTCCGAACCTGCGGAGGCGAGCACGTCAACGAATCCGTAACCCTGAATATCGCAGGCCTGTGCTTGCGGCTTCCTCGATAACAGAAGGAGCCCGGGCACGGGTCTTTTTAACGCCTGAAAAATATTCCGCCAAGTACCTTGCGGCGCAAAGTAGAGTAGCATAGTAGTGGAAGGGGAGATCGTATGGATATGACGGAGTGGACTTCCCAAGTTCGCCGCGGAATTTTGGAGTACTGCATTTTGCTGCTGGTCAGCAAGCAGCCGCGATACGGTTACGAGCTGGTGACGCTGTTAGATCGATGGGGGCCCCTTGCCGTGACGGAAGGAACGCTGTACCCTCTTTTGCGTAGACTGCTTAAAGAGAACTATATCGAGTCCTTCTGGAAGGAATCGGAAGCTGGCCCGCCACGCAAATATTACAGCCTGACTGCCGATGGACGCCTCCTGCTGGAGGCGATGTCCCGCGAATGGAACAAGCTGGACGCTGCAGTTTATCAAATTCAATTGTATCGGGGGGAGGAACCGTTATGAGTCCGAAAACGAGAGCGTACTTGGAAAAACTGTATCAACTATTGGAGAAAATGCCGAAAGACGAGCGGCTGGACGCGATCCGGGAAATCGAGAGCCATATTGCGGAAGGCGTGGCGGGCGGCCAGTCGGAGGACGCTATTCTGGCCCGGCTCGGCGACCCGCGAGTGCTGGCGAAAGCGTATCGGAGCGAATATATGATGGAAAAGGGCCCGGCAAAAAGGTCGTTCGCGAATGTCATGATGATGGCCGGCTTTTATTGCTCAACAGGGCTGCTGAGCATCATGGTCATCCCTGTGCTTGCCACACTTGCCGGCGGGTTTGGGTTTAGCGCGGTTCTCGCCTTAATAGCCGGATTCCTCCGCACACTCGGCGTCCCCGGGATTCATATGAATGGACCCGGGATAGAAGTTCCGACCGAGTGGAGCATGGTAGTTTCCACTATCGCCGGGGGTATCTTTGGGGGAATCGCTTACTTAAGCTGGAGAGGCCTGCGTATCTATATGAACTTCCTTTCCGCGAGCTACAAAAAAGTGCTGCCCGGCAGCCGAAAGGCGTAGTGTTATACGATGAAGGCCGATCTTTTGGCAGCGGTTCTTCTTAAACGAGGGCCTATGACAATAATAAGCTCATCAACATTAAATGGGATAGCAGACCATTGCATCAGATCATTACCGTCAATCCGCAATAACGACAAATTCAGAAGCAGGCAGGTTGTCATTTAAGATGACCTGCTTGTTTTTTTATTTCGATTTATTTGTTCTATTTCGGACAAAATATATGCATAAATTTGCCATTATATATGGTATAATATAGTAGTTTCCTAGAATATACAAACTGAGGTGATTTTATTGAGTTAAATTTTGTTTGCACGAGCCAGTTGCCGGTTCTGGAGATGTCTTAGTCAAAAACAAAATGTTTCAAACAACCAAAAATGAGGAGTGGTGAACGTGCTTCAGTCTCTGAAATCTCACAAAAGTTGGGTGATCGCGTTAGGTATTAGCTTTTGCTTCGTGCTGTTGGCTATCGTAGGTACTGGGGCCAAGTCCGCGGAAGCGGCGGTCGACATTGACCCTTCGGCGATTTATAAGATCATCGCCAAGCATAGCGGCAAAGCGCTGGATGTAAGGAATGGTTCTTCAAACGATGGCGCGGCCATCCAAACCTGGACTTATAATAATAGGGGCAATCAACAGTGGAGAATCGTGCCGACAGGAGACGGCTTCTATAAGATTGTTGCCGTACACAGCGGCAAAGTGCTCGATGTTGCCGATAACTCCTACGCTGGCGGGGCGTATATCGTTCAATGGTCCGATAACGGCGGGAATAATCAAAGGTGGAGCATCGAGCCTCTCGGCGACGGTTCTTACAAAATTGCCGCCAAGCATAGCGGCAAAGTTCTGGATGTGAAGAACGGTTCGCATGAAGACCCGGCGTTTTTGCACCAATGGTCTTTTCAAAACACGGACAATCAAAAATGGTTTCTCCAAAGAGCAAATTAAGTTTACAGTGTTTTTCAATTTTCTTTCAAAAAACCGCATTCCGTGTCGGAGTATGCGGTTTTTTTGCTTGGAGAAAAAGGGATACGGCGGAGCTGTCGCGAATGGATAAAAGGCCTTCAGGAGTATTAGACAAATTTAGTACTATGTCCCGGACGATTTTTCTTTACAATAAAAATATGGTTTGAATCATACACGCACACACGAAAAGCAGAGGAAATGTATGCAAACTCGTCATGTAAAAATTATCGGAACCGGTAAATATATGCCGAAGCGCCGGGTCACCGATTCGGAGATGGATCGGGCCTTAGGCGTGCCGGAAGGCTGGGTACGCAAAAAAACAAACGTCATTCACCGCCATTTCGCAGAGGACGAAACGGCTTCTTTTATGGGAGCAAAGGCGGCCTACGCGGCCTTGGAAGCGGCTGGATTGACGTTCGACGATATCGATTGTCTGGTATGTGCGAGCGGGACGATGGAGCAGCCGATTCCATGCACGGCCGCTTTAATTCAAGAAGCGATGGGGCAGCAGCATTCCGGCGTTCCCGCCTTCGACATGAATTCGACATGCCTGAGCTTTGTCGCCGGTCTCGATGTGATGTCCTATATGGTAGATGCCGGGCGGTACCGCCGCGTACTGCTGGTGTCGACCGAGATCGCCTCCAAAGGTTTAAACTGGAAGCAAAAGGAAAGCGCAGCCCTCTTCGGTGACGGGGCGGCAGCAGCCGTCATTGCGAAGTCCGGGCCGGAAGAACGTTCGCGCATCCTCTTTGCTGCCATGGAAACGTACAGTGCCGGGGCTCATCTCTCGGAAATTCGGGGAGGCGGCAGCGGTCGTCCTGCCGGGGCTTTCGCTTCGGAGACGGCGGAGCATTACTTGTTCGACATGCAGGGAGAACCTTTGTTTCGGATGGCTTCGAAGAAACTGCCGGATTTTATGAATCGCCTCCTTGCCGGGGCAGGCTGCTCCATGGCGAACATCAAGCTGGTCATTCCGCATCAGGGCAGCGCGATGGCGATGCGGCTGCTCAGCCGAAAGCTGCGCATTTCCGAAGAGCAGCTGCTGTACATTACGCCCGACTATGGCAATACGATCGCCGCATCGATTCCGATGGGTCTGCACGAAGCGATTCGACAAGGGAGAATCAAGCGGGGCGACCGCGTGCTGCTGCTCGGCACTTCGGCCGGACTGACGCTGGGAGGCGTTGTGCTTGATTACTGAACAGCGCGTCTCTTCGGCCGAACGCCTGAAGGTGCTGATTACCGGCGGCCGTGCTCCTGCAGCCTTGGAGCTAGCCCGGTTGCTCGCTGCGGCCGGCTGTGAGGTGCACGCAGCCGAAAGCGTGCGGCACCACCTATGCCGCGTATCGAAAGCCGTCGCCCGCAGCCATACGGTGCCCAGTCCGGCACGCGAACCGGAACGGTTCCTTGCGGCGCTCGAAGAAATCGTGCGGCGCGAACGCATTGCTTGGCTGATCCCGACCTGCGAAGAGATTTTTTACGTGTCGGCCGGATTGGAACGGCTCAGCCGGATATGCCGCGTGGCTGCTCCTCCGCTGGAACAGATGCGGCGGCTGCACAGCAAATGGGAGTTCATCCGCCGGGCCCAGGAGCTCGGCTTGTCCGTTCCGCATACGGAGCGGGTGCGATCTCCGCAGGAGTGGGCCCGATTCACAGCACGAGTCGCATCCAGCCCGGAGGAAGTGTTCCGTGACGGCTATGTCGTGAAGCCGGAATTTTCGCGTTTCGCTTCCAAGGTTCGCATCGTGAGGTCAGGTGGCTGGGAAGCAGAGGCGGCAGCGAAGGAGAGGACCCGGAGTAGCAGGGAAACCCAAAGCGAAGTTCGACTGGAAGCTGAAAGCTATCCTTGGGTTATTCAGCAGTTCATTCCGGGGCGAACCCTGTGTACCTACAGCATCGCGCATGAAGGCAGACTCGCGGCTCATGCCGCCTACGCCGCGGATTACTCCGTCCGAGGCGGGGCCAGCGTATATTTCGAGCCGCTGTACCATTCCGGCCTGCTCGAATGGGTACGGCAGTTTGTCCGCATGGAACGATTTACCGGACAAATTGCGTTTGATTTTATCGAGACGGAGCGGGGAGAACTGTACGCTATCGAGTGCAATCCGCGGACGACGAGCGGCATCCATTTATTTCGGCCGGCGGACGGGCTGGCCTCGGCGTTGCTGCATCCGGAAGCACTGGGCGAAACGGTGATCGAGCCGCGGCCGCACGCGCAGGGGATGCTAGGGGTGCCCATGCTGGCCTGCGGCCTGACCAGAAGCCGCTCATGGAGAGCTTTCGCGACATGGCTATCCAAGTTTGCCGCAGCCCGGGATGTCGTGTTTCGCTGGAGCGACCCGCGGCCGTTTGCAGAGCAGCTTTTTCTGCTGTTGGAGCTGTGGAGATCCGCGGCCGCCCGCAAGCAGACGCTCATGGAAGCTTCGACCGGCGATATCGAATGGAACGGAGGGACACCATGAACCGGAATGCCTTAGTGACCGGAGGAACAGGCTTTCTGGGCAGAAGACTTGCTCTCCGGCTCCGGGACGAGGGCTGGAACGTCACGGCGTTAGGCAGACAACCGGCGATCGGAGAGGAGCTCCGGCGGCAGGGCATCCGTTTTATGGAGGCGGACCTGCGAGACCGGGAGCGAGTGGACGCCGCTTGCGCCGGTCAGCAGGCGGTATTTCACTGCGGCGCGTTATCGGCATCGTGGGGGCAATACAACGATTTTTACGATAGCAATGTTCTTGGGACGGAACATATCATCGCCGGATGCGTGCGTCATCAGGTCGATCGGCTTATTCACGTGTCGACGCCCAGCGTGTATTTCGGCAGCGCCCATCGTCTGGGCGTCCGGGAATCGGATCCGCTGCCGCGCCGTCAAGCCAGCCCGTACGCTGCGACGAAGCGGCTGGCCGAGAAGGCCGTAGCGCAGGCCGGGGCGTACGGGCTGGAGACCGTTATCGTACGTCCGCGCGCCTTGTTCGGTCCGGGCGACGCTTCGATTTTGCCGCGACTGATTGAAGTCAATGCGGTGCAGGGTATTCCGCTGATCGGAGGAGGAAAGGCGCTGATCGACTTGACGTATGTCGACAATGCTGTCGATGCGCTGCTGCTGTGCCAAGCGGCGCCGACCGCTTCTGTGGCAGGACGCGTCTACAATATTACGAACGGCGAGCCGATGCCTTTTGTCAAAGCGGTAACCAAGCTGCTCGGGAAACTGGGCGTTCCGGTCCGGTTCAAACGGCTGCCTTATGCCGCCGCCTACGGCGTGGCCGCGCTGATGGAACTGTCCGCACGTCTGCTTCCCGGCCGGGGCGAGCCGATGCTTACCCGGGCCGTCGCGGGCATGATCGGGAGAAGCCAGACGCTGGATATTAGCGCGGCCCGAAGGGAACTCGGCTATTCGCCTAAGATTTGTGTGGACGAAGGAATGGAAGCTTTCGCGCAGTGGTGGAGGAGCAAGCATGACATATAGACAACAGAGAGAAGAAAGAGAGCTGCCGATCCCCAAGGTCAAGCTGCGCTTGTTCGCGGCAGGTTATTGCACACACCCGGAATGGGTGACGCTTCGGGGCGGCTCGCTGCGTTCGTGCCGCATTCCGGCGATATTCGCCTGTATCGAGCATCCGGCGTTCGGCACGATTGTCGTAGACACGGGATATTCGGAGCGGTTCATCCAGGAAACGAGGCTGCTGCCGGAGCGTCTGTACCGTATGATTACGCCCGTCGTATTCCGCGAGGAGGAAAGCGCGGCGCGGCAGCTTGCAGCCTGCGGGGTCACTCCGGAGCAGGTGCAGACGGTGATCGTGACGCATTTTCATGCCGATCATGTGGCGGGTCTGCGCGATTTCCCGAACGCCAGGTTTTTATACGTGTCGGAGGCGTACGACGCGGTGAAGTCCTTGCGCGGATGGGCGGCTCTGCGCAGAGCGTACCTGCCGGAGCTGCTGCCGGAATCGTTCGAACACCGCTCGCAGCCGATTTTCCGGGACCGGAAGGTCGAGCTGCCGGCGGATTTCCCGTTCTCCAGCGGCCTCGATGTGCTGGGTGACGGCAGTCTGGTTGCGGTCGATCTTCCCGGGCACGCGGACGGGCAGATCGGGCTGCTTTTGTCAACGGAGCGCCACGATTATTTGCTATGTGCCGATGCGGCCTGGTCGAGCCGGGCGATCCGCGAGAACCGCCCGCCGCACCCGCTTGCCGGACTGGTGATGCCGAACCGGCGCCAGTATCGGGAAAGCTTCGAACGGCTCGTTCGGCTGCACGAGCGTTTCCCGGCATTGCGTATCGTTCCTTCTCACTGCCCGGAGATTTGGGAAAAGTGGATTCAAGGGGGGGAGCCGCTGTAATGCTTACGGATTTGCTACGCATTTTATCCCGTTATTGGCTTACCCGTCGCGGACGCAGGTGGACGGACCGTGCTTCGCTTGAGCGGTGGCAGGAAGCGCGCGTCCGGAACCATTTGGGCCGGGTGCGGCTGCAATCCCCCTTTTACCGCGAATGGTGGGGGAATCGTCCGCTGTCGGAGTGGCGGGAGTTTCCGATGATCGACAAACATATCATGATGGAGCAGTTTGACCGTCTGAATACGGCAGGAATCCTTCAAGAGGATGCGTTTGCTCTGGCGCTCCGCGCGGAACAATCGCGGGACTTCACTCCGATGATCGGCGGGACGACCATCGGCTTATCGTCTGGAACGTCGGGGCACCGGGGACTGTTTCTCGTCAGCCGGGAGGAGCGGCTGGCCTGGGCGGGCGCCGTGCTGGCCAAGGTGCTGCCGGGATCGCTCTTCAGCAAGCACCGCATTGCCTTTTTTCTGCGCGCCAACAGCAACTTGTATGCTGCTGTAGGAAGCCGGCGGCTGCAGTTCCGGTTCTACGATCTGCTCGATCCTTTGGAGCCTCATCTGGACAGGCTACGGGAGCAGCAGCCGACTTTGCTCGTCGCGCCGCCTTCGATGCTTCGCCTGCTTGCGGAGCGGCAAAGTGAGGGGCGGTTATCGATCGCGCCCGGTCGCATCGTGTCGGTGGCCGAGGTGCTGGACCCGCTCGACCGCCGGTATATCGAGGAAACGTTCGGGCAAACGCTGCATCAGGTTTACCAGTGTACCGAAGGTTTTCTTGCCGCTACATGCGCTCACGGTACGCTGCATATGAATGAAGATATCGCAGTCATTCAGAAAGAGTATGTGGATCTTGAGCTGCGGAAGTTCGTTCCGGTCATTACCGATTTTTCCAGAATGGCGCAGCCGATGATCCGCTACCGGCTGAACGACGTGCTGACCGAACGTTCGGAGCCTTGCCCTTGCGGATCACCGTTTATGGCAATTGATACGATCGAAGGGCGCTGCGAAGACTTGTTTTATTTTCCGGCGCGGGATGGGGAAGGCTGGGTACGCGTATTCCCCGATTTCGTCAGCCGGGCACTGCTTGCCGCCTCCGGCGACATCGAAGCGTACCGCGTTGTGCTCCATGCGCCAAACCGGCTGGAGGTTTCCCTGCAAGTAGCGGACGGCAAAAGGGCGGAGACCGAGAGGGCCGTGGCGAACGCCATGACCGGTCTGTGCGACCGGGTCGGCTGCCGTCCGCCGGGGTTCGAATTTACGGCGTATGCTTTTCGATCGGGAGACCGGAAGCTTCGGCGGGTGGAGAGGAGGTTTGGTATTGACCTCGATGCTGCGCTTATTCGATAGGGAATCGATCGGGCATCTCGAATGGCCTGATACGGCTGACGGCAGCTATGCCAAGCAATATTTGCTTCCGCTGCTTCAACAGCCGATCGAGAGTTTCGTACCGAACCTATCCACGGATCTGCATGTACTTCAGTTGAACGATAAGGTATTGCCGATGACCGTCAATGAGACGGAGTATGACAATTCGTATGTCTGTTCTCCGTACACCCACTACGTCAGCTATGCGAAGCAGGAGCTGTACCTGCTGAACTCCCGCCCGGCTGAGCTTGCGCTCTGCGGACTGCTTACCGCTATGGGTTGGCTGCTGAAGGGGAGCGGGTTCAACCGAGCGGTGCACGTTAACAACTGGCTGCTGTCGACCAATCTGTATCCCGAGCTATCTCGCGAGGAAATGGAAGACGCGGTCCGTTTCCTGCTCCGTTCGTTTCCGCAGCATACGCTCATTTTCCGGTCGCTCAACCGCATGACGAACGCCACGATGATGGATGCGCTGGTGAAGCTGGGTTTCCGCATGGTTCCGAGCCGTCAGGTCTATCTGCTCAAGCCGTCGGATGATGACCGGATGAATGCCAAAGCCCGCTGGCTGCTGAAACGGGACTACGGGCTGCTGGACAAACACCGCTACGAAGCCGTCGGTCCGGAGGAGCTGACGGAGGCGGATATGCCCCGACTGGCGGACCTGTACCGGGCGCTTTACTTGGATAAATATTCGTACCACAATCCGCAGTTCGGAACGAGCTTTTTCAAGCTGGCTTGGAAGGAAGGGCTGCTGGAGCTTCATGCGCTTCGTCACAAGCCGACGGGACGCCTGGATGCGGTGCTCGGTTTCTTTTGCCGCAATGGAGTGATGACCACGCCGATCTTTGGCTACGATACTTCGCTTCCGCAGGAGCTCGGCTTGTATCGCATGCTGTCGTCGGTGCTGATCAGCATTGCCCGGACGAACGGCCATCTGCTCCATGAAAGCTCGGGTGCCGCACAGTTCAAGCGCAATCGCGGAGCAGTCGCGGATATCGAATACAGCGCCGTTTACGACCGTCATTTGCCCTTCCACCGGCGTTCGGGCTGGATGCTGCTGCACAAGACGCTGAACGGCATCGGTGTTCCGCTTATGAAAAAATATAAATTTTGAGATAGGAGCAGGAGAAGGAGGGATTTCGATGGACAACGCCCAGCCGGTAGCCTTGGTCACAGGCGCGTCCAGCGGCTTCGGCTTGTTAACGTCGGTCGCGCTTGCGCGCGCTGGCTATAGAACCGTTGCGACGATGCGCAATCCGGACAAATGCGAAGCGCTTCAGGAGCATGCGGAGCGCAGCGGAGTGCAGGAGCTGATCGACATCATGCCTCTGGATGTAACCGATCATGAGGCGATCGGGCAAACCGTCGGTTCGATTGTCAAAACGTACGGCCGGATCGACGTGCTCGTGAATAACGCCGGTTTTGCCGTCGGCGGTTATGTAGAGGATGTGCCGATGGAGCAGTGGAGACAGCAGCTGGAGACGAACGTTTTCGGAGTGATTGCAGCGACCCAGGCCGTGCTTCCGCATATGCGGGAGCAGAGGTCCGGGTGCATCGTCAACGTCAGCAGCGTCAGCGGCCGCGTCGGCTTCCCCGGCTATGCGCCTTACAGCACGTCCAAGTTCGCCGTGGAAGGCTTCAGCGAGTCGTTAAGGCTCGAAATGAAGCCCTTCGGCATTCACGTCGTGCTCATCGAACCGGGCGCCTACAAGACGGACATTTGGCAAAAAGGCTTTGCCTCCATATGCACTTCCGAAGCTTCGCCCTACCGGCCTTTGCTGGAAAAGGTGCTGCGTTATTCGGGGAAAACCGCGGCTACCGCCCCGGACGCGGCGGAGGTTGCGGACACCATCGTCCGCGTCGTCCGCTCGAAGCAGCCCAAGCTGCGTTATCCGCTCGGCAGAGGGGCTAAACTGAGCCTGGGGAGCAAGGGGCTGCTCCCTTGGCGGTGGTACGAATCGATTGTGCTGCGTTTGCTCAACAAATGAAGACATAAGACAAGGCCGTTCCCGGTTGGAGGTGCCGTTCAGGCATCTCTTTTTTTGAGCTGAATTCACAATAAGCGCAGAAGCCGCTATAATTAGGAGATACTTTTGCATCGCAGGGAAGGGAAGCGAGTACATGTTTGTACGTAGGGAAAGCTTGGGTCAGTACATTCGGCTTTTTCCGGTGACATCGGCTATCATTTTGATTCAATTACTGGTGATGGCGGCAATGGAGTGGTACGGATCGTCCTCAGACGGCGAAACGCTGCTCCGGTTCGGCGCCATGTTCGGTATTCCGGGCTTCGAGCCGGAACCGTGGCGTTATGTGACGGCCATCTTCGTGCATATCGGGTTCCAGCATCTGCTTTTTAACAGCTTCGCCTTGTATGTGTTCGCAGCTCCGCTTGAGCGCATGCTCGGCTCCTTGCGCTACGCATCGTTTTATCTTGCAAGCGGAATTGTAGGGAATGTGGCCAGCGCTTGGCTGCACTCGGGCAACTATATCGGAGCGGGGGCGTCGGGCGCGATCTACGGCGTGTATGCCGCTTACCTGTACTTATCGGTATTCCGCCGCGATCTGATCGATTACCAGACGAAACAAACGGTATGGACCATCGTGATCGTCGGCTTCGTTTATTCCTTTTTTGTCCGGAATGTTGACATTTACGCTCATGCCGGGGGTTTCGTCGGCGGATTGGCCGTATCGGCGCTGATGACCTTGTTCGTCAAACGGAGACGGCGTAGGGAAAGCTGGGACGAGCCCGAAGTGGAGTAATGCAACGGACGCGCGTTAAGCAGTGCTTCAAGACGATGGGAAGTGCAACAGCGGAAATGGGGAGAGGCGGGTTTAGTCGGGCAAAATGAAACGATCCTCCGTTTGGGTGTTTAAGCATATAGGCACGCACCGTTACGCAATGCCGGGTGTGAGTATATATTGCATCATAACAACTAGACGGAGGCCTGTATGAAAAAGCTAACTGTAGGCATTCTCGCCCATCGAGAAGGCAATATATTTCCGAACTCCAAGTTTTTGCGCGACCTTGTAACGGAAGGGAGGAAGCTGGGGGCCAGCGTATACGTTTTTTCTCACAAGGATGTACAAGAAAAAAGCAGGACGATTCGCGGCTTTACCCCGATATCCGCAGGGAGATGGGCGGGAGATATTTGCCCGTGGCCGGATATCGTAATCGATTTCTGCCGAAAGCTGTACAAACCGTTTCGCGATATGCGTCGTCGCAAGGATTTGTTCGTTTATGCCAATCATAAATTTACTTATAAATGGAAAGCGATGAAGCTGTTTGCCGAATCCGACAAGTTAAAACGCTGGATTCCCAAGACGTTTCTGTACTCGCCACAAGCGTTAGAACAGATGATTGAGACGCATGACCTGGTCTATGTGAAGCCGGGGAATGGGACCGGCGGGCATAGCGTTCTCAAAATCAAGAAAACTGGAGGCGGCTACCGGCTTCAAGGACGAAAAAGGTCAGGCCGTATCGTGATAACGCCGGTAATGACCAAACAGAGGGTCATTCGTTGGACTAACGATTGGGTGCGAACTGAAAAAATACGATCCGGATCATTTATGGTCCAGCAAGGACTGGATTTGCAGCTTATCCCTCATCGGCAGGTCGATGTTCGATTGCTAATTCAAAAGAACGAAATTGGAAACTGGGAAGTGACCGGCAAAGTTTTGCGCGTAGGCGCTAAGAATAGCCCTACTTCGAATCTAAGCTACGGGGATGGAAAAGCGATGGTATTTCAGACTTTCATCAATTCCCGTTTCGGATCGGATAAGGCGAAAGAAATTGAGCTGGAATGCGAGGAGCTTGCTCATCGGTTGATGGAAGTTGTGGAAGAACGGTTTGGCTCTATGATCGAGTTTGGATTGGATATGGGAATTGATGTGAACGGACAAGTATGGCTGATTGAGGCTAATCCCAAACCAGGCCACATGGCCTTCATCAAGGCGAAAGAAAGTGCCACTTACCGAAAGTCCATCAGGCGGCCAATTCAATATGCCATACATTTGGCCAATAAAAAACAAGTGGGCGAAAAAGCAAACGATCCACGTCGTGAACAGACCATCGGGGAAAACGTGATTCTTGACATGGATTGATCGCTAGCGTGATGCCGCTCGGACAAAAAAAATATTAATGAAGGCCAGGCAGAGCGCCTGGCCTTTATTGCCGGCCGGAAAATTTCGTTCAAAAGCAGATTCCCGGCCTCCCGATTACAGCCCGGCCTTCACAAAATCGCCTTGAACGCCGGCGATCAGCGGAGAAGGCTCGCCCGAATAAAACAGCTTCAGCTCGTGCAAAGCCCGGGTGCAGCCGACATAGAGCAGCTTTGCGTCCTGCGGCGTCTGCGCGTAATGGACCGGATCGACGTCCACGAGCAGGACGGCATCGAACTCGAGCCCTTTGGCCATGTACACCGGTACGACGGAGACGCCGCCCTCGTACTGCTGCTGGCCCGGGACGATCAGGTTCACGCCGTCGCATCCGGCGGCGTGCAGCTGCGCGTGCAGCTCGCGGCACCGCTCCTCCGTGCGGGCGAGGACGGCCAGCGTGCCTGTGCCCTCGCGCTGCCGGTGTTCCCGCACGGCTTCGGCGAGACGCTGTGCAAGGGCCGAGCCGTCCGCTTGCGCGAGCTCAACCGGCTCGCCGCTGCGGAATACCGGCACGGCCAGCGCCGGCGGCTCGGCAAGCCCGCGTTTCAGCACTTCGTTCGCGAAGTAGATGATTTCCATCGTCGAGCGGTAGCTGCGGTTCAGCGTATAATACGCCCGGTTCTCTTCCGGGAACAACGCCAGCAGTTCGTGCCAGTCCCGAACACCCTGATAGGCGTGGATGCCTTGCGACAAATCGCCAAGAATCGAGAACGAGCCGTTCTTCGTGTGCAGCGCCAGCAGCGCCACCTGGAATGGCGAGAAATCCTGCGCTTCGTCGATGACGGTATGATCGAAGCGCAGATCGCCGTGAATGCCTGCGAAGCGCTGGCGAATATAGAGCAGGGGGGCCAGATCCTCCGGCTGCACCAGCTTCTTCTTGGCTGCCGCAAGCGTGGATTGCCGCAGCTCCTCGGGAATGAACCGCTCATCCGCTTCGGATATGAAGGGCAGGGCGCCGGACTCCGCCGTGCGGAACAGCTCCTTATAGAAGCCGAACGGCGTATAGGCCGGCCATTGCTTGCCGTAATCGCGAAGACGGGCGGAGCCGCGCTTCTTGTAGTCTTTCTTCAGATGGACCTCCCACACCTTATCCAGCTCCATCTCCAGCCAGCGCTTGATCCGGGCCAGCACCCGCTCGCGGCGCTTCATCAGCGGCTCGTGCTTGTATTCCACTGCATACCAGTCGCGGATGGTGCGGTGCGGGAGCCTGGCGCCGTCCCACGGAACAAAATCCGTCTGCGGCACCGCCTGCAGCTCGTACGCGTTCAAGAGCCCGTCCAGCCACTCCATGAAGCGGAGCGAGCCCTTAAACCGGCCGGGCGCCGTATCGTCCATAACCGGACACGCCGTGCCGACGGCGAACCAATGCCGCAGCGCCTGTGCCGGATCAGCCAGCTTGACCTCGTGGTCCAGCAGCTCCAACGCCCAGTCGGAAAACGTAGTTTGCTGGATATGTCCGACGCCGAGCTCCGGCAGAACGCCGGAAATATAATCGAGAAACATGCGGGAAGGGGCGAAAATGATCATTTTTTCCGCTTTGACTTGATCCCGGTATTGATAGAGCAGGTAAGCAAGCCGGTGCAGGGCCACGGTCGTTTTCCCGCTTCCGGCGACGCCTTGAATGACGAGCGCATGGTTTTTGCCGGCCCGGATGATCGCATCCTGCTCCGCCTGGATCGTCGAGACGATATCGCGCAGCTTGTTGTCCTTGTTCTCGCCGAGCCGGTACAGCAGGAACTCGTCTGTGACCGCCAACGCGTCCGATTCGCGGTCGAACGTATCGACCACGCGCTGCAGAATTTGCTTGCGGATGACGAGGTTGCGCTTCAAATAGACGAGCCCTTCCACGACGCCGTCCGGCGAGTCGTAGCTGGCCGCTTCGGTCCCACCCGTGAACGAATAAAAAAGGCTCGCTACCGGAGCGCGCCAATCGATCACCATTAACTCGGGAGAGTCCGCCTTTTCCACGCCGGACTTGCCTATATAGAGCGGGGCCGGACCGGGATTTCCCGTTTCGTGAAAATCCAGTCTGCCGAAGTAAGGCTCGGGGAGCCCGTGCGCCAAGCTGCGCCGCTTGTTTTCGCGGATCGACTCCAGCACCTGCTCCGTCAAGTCGTCTCCCATATAAGGCGGTATAGCCTGAAGTGCCTCCAGATGCCTTTCCATTTCTTGTATCGTTTGCTCCAGGCGTTCTTTTTCCTCCAAGTAAGCGCTTTGCAGACCGGATTCCATGTGTCCGTACCTCCGTTCGTGTTATGAATTCCCAAAAATGGACAGGAGTAATACTATAGCACAAAGGAGCTTGGTATGGCAAGCGCCGGTCAAGATAGAACAACCACATTCCGGCCCCATGTTCAATACTATTCATGATTTGGAATAAAGTAACTGCGAACGACGAATACTACTCGCATTAACTTAAGATTGAGGTCAAGGAACCATGCAGCTTTTTTTTCGCAGCAGCAAAAAGATAAACCGCTCGCCGGCCTCACAGCAAAACAACCAGCAGGAAGGCGGTAACAACGCATCGGGCAAAGGCAATAATCCTTCGGACGGCGGGAAGCCGGTGGATAGCGCGCTGCAAAATAATTTGGAAGCCATCCGATGCCAGTTTGGTAACAGCTCTGATCTTATTGTCAGGTTGATCGATGCCGGACCAAGTGCTGCGGTTCAATGCGCATTTGTCTACATCAGAGGTCTTGTAGATTCCCAATACGTATTCCGATTCATAGACTCGTTTCTTTCCGATGCCGAGAACAACGAGTTGGTCGATTCTCTTCAGGCGACGACAAATATGGATTGGGTATTGCGGCACATACCTGTGACCGTCGGGGACATCCGTGTCGGAAACCAACTCCAGACCTTATATTCTTCCTTGCTTGCAGGGCAAACGGTGCTTCTGATCGACGGATGCCGGCAAGCGTTGTCGGTGAACACAAGCGGAGGGGAATATCGAAGCGTTACCGAACCTACGTCCCAAACCGTCGTTCGCGGACCGCAGGAAGGATTTACCGAATCCGTTCATACGAATATCGCCATGATCCGCCGAAAAATTAAAAGCTCGAACGTGAGGGTGGAGTCAAAGCAAATTGGGCGCGTGACGCAAACGGAAGTCTGCATCGTGTACATTCATGGCATTGTCAATGAAGATATTCTCCGGCTCGTACGCGACCGTCTCGCACAAATCGATATTGACGGCCTCCTGGAAAGCAGCTATATTGAGGAATTTATTCAGGACGGCCAATATTCCGTTTTTCCAACCGTTAACAATTCCGAGCGTCCGGATGTGATCGCCGCAGCCTTGCTTGAGGGACGTGTCGCCATCCTGATTGACGGAACGCCCTTTGTTCTGAGCGTGCCGGCGGTGTTTACACAGTTTCTGCAGGCGGCTGAAGACTACTATCATCGGTCGGACTATGGATTGATCCGCATGTTGCGATATTTGGCGCTTGTCATATCCTTGCTTGCGCCCTCGCTCTATATTGCGATCACTACCTTTCACCAAGAGATGATTCCGACTACCCTGCTGATCAGCCTTGCCGGACAACGGGAAGGCATTCCTTTTCCCGCTTTGATCGAAGCGCTGATGATGGAGGTAACGTTCGAGCTTTTACGTGAAGCAGGCATTCGCATGCCCAGAGCCGTCGGAAGCGCGATATCGATTGTCGGCGCTTTAGTGCTGGGAACGGCGGCGGTCGATGCGGGACTGGTTTCTCCGGCGATGGTCATTATCGTATCGATTACGGCGATTTCCGGGTTTATATTTCCTAGTTTCGAGCTAGGAATTTCGGTGAGGGCTCTTCGATTTGTGTTTATGGGGCTTGGTGCATCCTTCGGAATTTTCGGTATCATTGTAGGGCTCGTTGTGCTGGTACTGCACATGAGTCATTTAAGCTCCTTCGGCATCCCTTATTTGTCTCCGATGGCGCCGTTCAGGCTATCCGATCAAAAGGACGCCATCGTGCGGGTTCCGTGGTGGAAGATGTATACACGTCCCGATTCTTACCATCCCTTGAACCAGCAGCGCGTTTCGAAACCATCCGATCCGAAGGATGAAATGCAGCACAACCAGGGAGAGCAGACTCAAAACTAAGGGGGAGGACGTCTTGCAGCGAATGGCTTTAGGGGTCCTGTGCTGTCTGATCATGGTGTCGACGCTTACCGGCTGCTGGAGCCGGCGGGAGCTGAACGATATTTCCATTGTCGTCGGCATGGGCATCGATAAGCAAGATGGCGAATATTTGCTGTCCGCGCAAGTCGTCATTCCCGAATCGGTATCGTCGAAGCAGGCCACAGGGGGAGGTGTCCCGACGTCTATCATAAAATCTTCGGCGCCAACGATGATCGAAGCCATACGCAAGATGCTCAAATCTTCCTCAAGATACTTTTACTTATCGCATCTGCGGGTGCTGGTGATTAGCGAACAGGTGGCCCGCGAAGGGATTCAAGACATTTTGGACTTCTTTTCGAGAGACAGCGAGCTTCGTGCCGACTTTTACATCCTGCTTGCGAAAGATCAGCTCGCGGAGGACATCTTGAGCGTTGTCACGAGACTTGAAAAATCGCAGGCTTCGATGCTGTTCAAATCCCTGGAGTGGAACCGGAAGTTAACCGGGGAAACGGCAAACGTGTTTTTGGACGAGCTGCTGGCCAACTTGACAAGTGCGGGGAAAATGGCGGTGCTGTCGGGTGTTGAATTAATAGGGAATAAAAAGCAGGCGGAACAAAGCAAAAACGTTCAAAAAAGCGCCGGCTTTGCGCATTTCAAGATGACTTCGATCGGCGTATTCAAAGACGATAAGCTCATCGGTTGGTTGAGCGAATCCGAAAGCAGAGACTACAACTATATTACCGGGAAAATCGGAGGTACGGTGGAAAGGGTAGCTTGTCCGAAGAAAGGCAGCTTGGATCTGCGTGTGAATCGGGTCCAAAGCAAACTCGAGGCCAATGTCGTGAAAGGAAAGCCACAGGGCAGGGTGGATCTTTTCCTAGAGGCCGACGTTTCGGAAGTGCACTGCGTCATCGAATTGGATAAACCGGAATCGTTGTTCGAGCTTGAAAAAAAGTTAGCGGAGAAGCTGCAGGCATCCTTGCGACAGGTGGTCCGCAAAGCGCAGAAAACGTACGGCTCGGACATTTTCGGCTTTGGCAACGCGATTCATCGCGCCAATCCGAAAGCTTGGAAAAAGCTGAGCAAAAATTGGAAAAAAGAGTTCGTAACGATGCCCGTTGCCATTTCCGTCCAAGCGAAGGTCAGACGGACCGGAACGCAGTCCAATTCGTTTATTAACGATATCCAGAAGAAAAAGAAGAAGGAGCAATAGGTTATGCTGGCGGTTGCAGGCATTCTTGCTTTCGGAGCGGTGATCGTTTGGATGGAAGTGCCCGATCTTCTGAAGCACAAAAGAAAGAAGGACTTTTGGCTATTTTCCGTCCTGTTGGCTTTAGGCCTCGGGTTGGCTATCGCCAAAAGTATGCGGGCAGAAATACCTAATCCATTGGAATGGATCGCGTACCTATACAAGCCGCTCAGCGATTTTATATTCGGACTGTTGGAATCATCGGATTAGCAGGTGACCAGGTATGGATGATCGAATTAGCGCAAGACAATTTTTGGTGCTTGTCATTTTTTTTACAATTGGAAGCTCCATCTTGTTTGTACCTTCAGTCACCACTACTTACGCCAAGCAAGATGCATGGGTCTCCATCATCACCGGAATCGGATTAAACCTTCTCCTCGTGTATCTGTATATCGCCGTTACGGATCGTTATCCGGGTCTAAGCCTGGTGGAATTGAGTCAAAAGCTGCTCGGCAAGTGGTTCGGAGCGGCAGTGGCTGTCTTTTTGATCATCAATTCGTTTGTGATCGGAGCCGTATCGTTAGTCGACTTCGCAGGAACGTTCGTAAGCAGGCAGATCATGCCCGATACCCCCGTCTATGCGGCCAATATTCTTTACGTGCTGCCGGCCGTCATCGGTTTGCGGCTGGGATTGAGGACGGTAGCCCGTGCCGCGGAAGCGATGTTTCCGCTAATCACGTTTTTGTTTATCATCATGATCTTAACTGTCGCGCCCAATATCAATCCGGAACATTTACAGCCTGTGTTCGAAGCGGGATTCAAAGCGCTCGTCAAGGCCAACCTATCGTATTTTGCATTTTCTACCTTTCCCACGGTCTTTCTCTTGATGATCTATCCTTCTTGCGTGAAGGAAGGTAAAAAAGTCTCGAAAGCTTTCCTGTTCGGGATTTTTATCGCAGGACTGTTTTTGCTGATCATCACCACGGTATGCATAGCAGTACTTGGGGCGGAAGGAACGGCTCGTCAAGCTTACCCCAGTTATACGCTGGCTAAGAAAATCAATATTGCCGATTTTTTTACGCGGATCGAAGTGCTTATGGCGACATTATGGCTTATAGCGCTCTATTTCAAGCTAGTCGTTTATTTTTATGCAGGGATGAAAGGATTGGCGCAATTGTTTAACATGCAAAATTATCGCGCTCTGGTGCTGCCATTGGGAGTTATTTCCGTTGCGCTCTCCCGTATTTTATATCCAAGCGCCGCTTACCGGCACGAATGGGATGCGAAG
Organism: Paenibacillus elgii; assembly: GCA_042219835.1. Taxonomy (GTDB): domain Bacteria; phylum Bacillota; class Bacilli; order Paenibacillales; family NBRC-103111; genus Paenibacillus_G; species Paenibacillus_G elgii_A. The sequence continues at coordinate 175,421 of JBHJMN010000005.1, read as the reverse complement.
ATATGGCCTTTGTATGTTGGAACCTCAGGAGTGATCATCCCCTTGCTGCTGCTTGGGACAGACGCCGTCAAAAAAAGATTGCGAAAACGTAGATTCCACAAGGAGGGAGTCTGATGGACAACACAAAAAAAATAACCGTCCGGCAGCTTATGATGCTCGTCATTCTTTTTTCGATCGGCAGCTCCATTTTGTTCATCCCGTCCGGTGCAGCAACCTATGCCAAGCAAGGGGCTTGGCTCCCCATCGTAGCCGGTATGGCGCTAGGAGTGCCGGTCATCCTGTTGTTCCTGAACTTGGCTCGCCGCTATCCTGAAATGACATTTGTCGAAATCAGCAACCGGCTGCTTGGAAAATGGCTAGGCACAGCCTTTTCGCTCTATTGGATTTTAACCTCTTTTCTCGCCGGATCGACAACACTGGTTTATTACATAGGCAATTTTATCACGACGCAAATTATGACCGAGACGCCGGAATATACGATTAATATGATGTTTATCGGGATCGTCGTCATAGGTTTTCTGCTTGGGTTGAATACGTTTGCCCGCGCTGTGGAGGTGTTGTTTCCGGTCGTTATCGTGCTTTTTTTCGTTCTTATCCTCTCCGTGTCCCCCAAAATACAAATCGAGCATTTCCTGCCCGTCATCGATTTCGGAATCAAGCCGTTCATCAAGGCTGTCCTGTTGCAAGTCAATTATACTTCGATTACAATTGTCTTTTTTTTAATGATTTACCCCTCTGCCGTCCAGGGCGGGATTAAAGCTTCGAAGGCGCTGCTTGTTGGCAACCTGATTGGAGGCTTGCTGCTGCTGATTATTACTGCGGTATCCGTCGGCGTGCTGGGGGCCGAGACGACAGCCCGGCAATTTTATCCCAGCTACGCGCTTGCCAAACGAATTAATATTGCCAATTTTATTACGCGGGTCGAAGTCATCGTAGCTACATTTTGGATCATCGGGCTTTACTATAAAACGGCGATCTATTTTTACGCTATGCTGAAGGGGACTGCGCAGTTATTTAAACTGCATTCCGAGCGTATTCTTGTGCTGCCTCTAGGGCTGATCTTGGCAGTCCTTTCTCTGATCGGTTTCCCTAATTCCGCCTATCAACTGCAATGGGACGAACGAACGGGAGGGGTATATGTTCCGACGGCCGGGCTGATCTTTCCGCTGGTGCTGATCGCCGTCGATACGTTCCGCAAAAAGAAGAAGCCGTGACGGCAGGGTCACGGCTTATATATTGGCTATACCATGACGGCGTCCAATTTATTTCGGCGCTTTGCGGCACAGACCGATAAGGGCGCGGGTTCCCCGGGAGTAGTGGAGCAGAGCGGGAGTTCCCAGCTCCAATCCAAATCCGCGCGTCAATGCACGGCAACTGAAATCCGCTTCGGCCGTTTGCAGCTCCCATGGCGCATGAACGACCTCTCCCCGGTATAGTCCGCCACTGCGGCCACAGCGGCAATAGTAGATATAACGCTCCATAAGCCAATGCTCAACCGTTCCTTGCCGGACGGCAAACGGGGCGGAGACAGGGCGGTACGTGGTGCAGAAGGCTTCTTCCGAGAAGGAGGCGGAACGTCGGCGGCTTTCAAACGTAATGGTCCGGCCGCCCGCGCGAAAGCGCATTTTCGCTAGATGGTACGGAAGCCGGTACCACTGCTTGGCGATAGGAACGAGCAGAGGGTGGGATGCGCCCATGGACAAAAAAAAGATGGCGGATTCCCCGCCCGACCGGACATACGTACGGACGTTAATCTCCGGAAACGAGCGCATCCAGGGCAGGGAAGGCATATGTTTCAACCGTATTTCGCCGATGCGGAAGGGAAGGATGCTGATCCACGCCTGTCCATCCCAAGTGTCGATATCCAGCGCTTCAGGCACGAAGGAACGGATCGCTTCGACGGGAACGGGCCAGTGGGCGAATGGGAAATGCTCCCAAGTTTGCTTCATCGTCCATCGGAAAGCGGGCATCTGCGTATTCAACTCGAACCTCCCTTTTGCAGCTCGTCTCGTCATCCATGCGGCTTCGTTCGCGGCTTCTCCCACGGCTCATAAGCCAATTTTACTTTGGTCACATGACTGGTCCATGCATCGAGGGCCACCATGTCGTCGGCATTGACTTCCCGCAAAGCGCGTTTGCCGAGCGCGCTGATCGCCAGCTTCATCTCATCCGTGCAGGAGTTTAAAAAGTTTTCCAAAAAGATAGCTGCTTCTTCTTCGTTAAACTTTTCCTGCATCATTCCGGTGTAGTAAGTAAGCTGTGTCGGAGGCTCCCAAGGGACGGTTTTCATCACTTGATCGTGCGTCATGGCCCATAGTAAAGAGGTGCCCATATATACTCCATTAGCTCCTAAAGCAATGGCTTTAAGGCATTCGCCTGGCTGCGAATACGCGCCTCCGGTCAGAAGGCTGATCGAGTCCTTGACGCCCCGTTGGCGAAGATAGCGGACCGCGCGCGACAAGGCGTAAATCGTCGGCAGTCCGAAGTCGTCCTCCAGAATCGGCGCGCCGCCTTTCGTCCCCGCTTGGCCCCCGTCGAGACTGATAAAGTCGACGCCGGCTTGAATGGCGATTTCGAGATCGTGCTCCAGAACGGCGCTGGCGCATATTTTTACGCCAATCGGCACACCTCCGGTTAACTGTCGGAGCCGCTCAACCACTTGCTTGAGATCCTGCGGGCTCAAAATATCTTTATGGCGGCTAGGAATAACGGTGATATCCTCGTTTTGCACCTGCATGAGCTCACTGGCTCTTCCTTCCAGATCGGCGGCTTGCAGAATACTTGCCGTTCCCGCCAGCGCTCCTTGTCCGAAGCGGATTTCAATCGCGTCGGCTTGCTTCAGTATTTCGGGCGATTTGGACCAATGACCCGAATTGTATTGAATAATCAAGTGTTTGGCATTCTGCCGTTCCTCCGGCAAAAATCCTCCTTCACCGGTATTTGTACTTGTCCCGGCTTTGGCCGTTCCTTTGGCGATGGCGATTTTGACCTTTTCGCTTAAGCCTACGCCATAGCCCATCCCGGCAGCGAGTATGGGAATGCGAAGCACCAGCGGCTTTTGCGCTTTGGGTCCAATAATGGTTGTCATGTCGATATCGACGTCCTGTTCCGTAGGAAGCGTAGACAATTGCGCGGGAGAGAACACGAGTCCCTCAAAATGAAGAAATTTGCGCGGGCTTCCGAACGGACGTTCGATCACGGCGCCGGAAGCGGCGCGAAGGCTATTCTCCACGACGGTAATGGGACTGATTCGAGTCATTGCCGTTACCATTTCCCAGATGTTGGACTCGTAAGGATTGGACATTATTCGTTTCGTAAAGCGACCGACAATCCACTTGATGATGCCTCTTGAGCACAATAAAGCGAGCAGGCCGGCAAGTGCGACAGCCGCGAGCGACCCGACAAACGAGCCGAACATAAACCAAGCCCATTTCGCTGACATAAGAAAGACCTCTTCCGATTCGAATCGTTAAAAAGAAAATCGTAAGGCTAGTGTGTGCACGGAATAGGTTTAATATACCAAATAAGGGATTTTATATCCGCAGGGCGAGCGGTTCTAACTAAGGCTATAAGTGGATTCATGAGATGGATTCGCCCTTTCTTTGGAAATATAGTATACTATTATGTATGTTAAGTTGTTTTTTTAACTTTTTCCAAGATGGGTAATCTTAAGATGTACTTAGGTCAAGGAGGGAGCTAACGATGGAATTCCGAATCGAAAAAGACACCATGGGCGAAATTCAAGTGCCTGCGGACAAATTATGGGGCGCTCAAACCCAGCGGAGCAAGGAGAATTTCAAGATCGGCACGGAGCGGATGCCGCTGGAAATCGTCCGGGCGTTCGCGCTGCTGAAGAAGGGGGCGGCGGCAGCCAACCTGAAGCTGGGCAAGCTGAAGCCGGAAAAGGCGGAAGCGATCGCACAAGCGGCCGATGAAGTCAGCGGCGGACAATGGGACGACCATTTTCCGCTTGTCGTATGGCAGACCGGCAGCGGGACGCAGTCGAACATGAACGCGAACGAAGTCATCGCCAGAAGGGCGTCACAGCTGCTCGAAGCGAAAGGAAACGAGCTGCGGATTCACCCGAACGACGACGTGAACCGCTCGCAAAGCTCAAACGATACGTTCCCGACCGCGATGCATATCGCCGGCGTGTTGGCGGTGCAGGAGCGGCTGCTTCCCGCGTTGAACCGGCTCAAGGAAACACTTGGAAATAAAGCCAAGGAATTTGAGGGTATCGTCAAAATCGGACGTACGCATCTGCAGGATGCGACACCACTGACGCTCGGGCAGGAAATCAGCGGCTGGTGGGCTATGCTGGAGAAGACAGAGCGGATGATCCGCGAAAGTCTGGAGCCGATGCGGGAGCTGGCGATCGGCGGCACGGCCGTCGGAACGGGATTAAACGCTCATCCGAAATTCGGCGAGACGGTTGCGGAGGAAATTTCCCGATATACGGGAGAAACCTTCGTCTCGGCCGAGAACAAATTTCACGGGCTGACCAGCCACGATCAAATCGTATACAGCCATGGCGCGATCAAAGCGCTTGCCGCCGATCTGATGAAGATCGCCAACGATGTCCGGTGGCTGGCAAGCGGACCGCGCTGCGGCATCGGCGAGCTGCGCATTCCGGAGAACGAGCCGGGCAGCTCGATTATGCCGGGCAAGGTGAACCCGACCCAGAGCGAAGCGATAACGATGGTCGCCTGCCAGGTGATGGGCAACGATGCGGTGATCGGCTTTGCCGCCAGCCAAGGAAATTTTGAATTGAACGTGTTCAAGCCGGTCATTATTCACAACTATTTGCAGTCCGTTCGTCTGCTTGCGGACGCGATGGATTCGTTCAACGAGCATTGCGCCGTCGGCATCGAGCCGAACCGTGAGGTCATTCAACGGTACTTGGACGAATCGCTGATGCTGGTCACGGCGCTCAACCCGCATATCGGCTACGAGAAAGCGGCGGCGATCGCCAAATCGGCGCACAAGGAAGGGTGGACGCTCAAGGAAGCGGCGATCCGGAGCGGCTACTTGACGGAGGAGCAATTCGTATCGATCGTGCGTCCGGAGGAAATGATTCGTCCGAAAGAATAGACGACGAAGAGACAGCCTGCAAGCGGGGCTGTCTTTTTCGTGATGATGATCGCGACGAAGTTCTCTTGCGGGTTACTTTTTCAAGCCTGCAGATTGAATGGGGCTCAGCAGGGTCATGCGCGTGAACATCAAGGCCATTTCCCACGGCGTATGATCACGGTCGTGTTCAAGCCAATGTTGAACGATGCCCAGATGCGCGGACATTAAATAGGCCATCAAATAATCCCACGGAACCGGCACGCGGTCTTCGCTGTGGTGAAATTCGTTGAACTTGTCCAATAAATGAACCTGCATGAACTCTTTGACCCTTGCGGAAAAGACCGGGTCCCCCTTCGGCCCCAGCATCACGCTGAAAAAGCGGGCATGCTCGCCGAAATATTCGAACAGCCGGACAGAGAACGGAAAGGGGGTATCCCGGGACTCGTGCATGACCAAGTCCAGCGGATCGAACGTTTGGGCGATCTCCCGGAGCCCCTGCATCATATCTTCGGTGATTCGGTTCAGAAGATCGAATTTATCGGTATAGTGCAAATAAAAGGTGCCCCGGTTCAGCCCGGCTTTTGACGTGATATCCTTCACCGTGATTCGTTCGAAGCCATGTTCCTCCATCAGCTCAAGCAGCGCTTCCCGCAGCATGTGCATCGTCCGGACAATTCTGGGATCGTTCGCATTCTCGGACATTTCCTTCCATCCTTTCGCTCCAATAGTTTTGTGTTAAAGTTGTCAAATTTAGGTTGTTTTTCGGCTGTTAGTCGACATTTTCCGTTGGACTGTCCATGGTATCGTCCCCAGTTAATACTATAATAGACGGTGTGATTATTAATCAACACAAAGTTCATTTTAGGAGGCGTAGTTATGGAAAAATCTGCGATCACCGATTTTGGTCAAGTCCGCGAGCTTCGCACCCCGGAAGAGCGTTTCGACCCGTTCGCGTGGTACCGTAAAATGAGAGAGGAGTCCCCTGTCCGCTGGGATGAGGAGCGCCGCACGTGGGATGTTTTCAGTTACGAGGAAGTGAAGACGGTTTTGGATCGGAAGGAGGTATTTTCATCCCGTATTTTTCGCGACGGGAAGTCGCTTTTCGAGAACAGCCTCCTCAATCTCGACCCGCCGAAGCATACGCAGATGCGCGACATTGTCAATAAAGCTTTTACTCCAAAGGCGCTTAAGGAGTGGGAGCCCCGGATTTGGGCGATTACCAACGAATTGTTGGATGCTATCGGCGGGGAACGGGAAATCGATCTGGTCGAGCAATTATCTTACCCGCTTCCGGTTCTGGTGATCGCCGCCATGCTTGGAGTTCCTGCGAAAGACAAGCGCAAATTTAAAGATTGGTCCGACCAGGCCGTAGCCGGGCCGGCAAACAACAGCGAAGAAGCGAAAAACGAGCAGCTTCGGAAGCAGCAGCAGGTAGTCGGCGAGCTGTATGCCTATTTCAAGGAAATCATCGAGCTGAAAAAACAGGAGCCTGCGGACGACATCATTTCTGTCCTGCTGCAAGCCAGCGTGAATGGAGAGAGCCTGACGGAAGAGGAAATCGTCGGATTTTGCATTTTGCTGCTCGTTGCCGGAAACGAAACGACGACCAATCTGATTACCAATGCGATCTACACGTTCTTGGAATACCCCGAGGTGTATCGTCAAATCAAAAATGAGCCGGACGAATTGCTGCCTGCGGCGATTGAAGAAGTGCTGCGTTTTCGTTCGCCGGTACAATCGGTTTTCCGTTATGTGAAAGAAGACGTTGACTTGGGAGGGAAAAAGTTGCGCGCAGGGGAATACGTCATCGTCTGGATGGGTGCAGCCAATCGCGACGAAAAGCAGTTTCGGGATGCGGAGCAGTTCGTGGTGCCGCGCAAACCGAATCCGCACATGGCCTTTGGCCGGGGCATCCATTTTTGTCTCGGCGCGCCGCTGGCCCGCATGGAAGCGGAGATCGTTTTAAGAGAATGGATCCGGCGGTATCCCGACTTCAAGTTAAGCGCGGGCTTTACGTTAAAGCCGCTTGAAAGCTCGTTCGCGTATGGGATCAAAGAGCTGCTGCTCACCGTCTAAGGTGGCTTGAATGCAAGTATGAGGCTGAGCGCAACAGCAGGCCGGTTAAGTCAACCGGTCTGCTGTTTTTTTGCGCGTTTTTTCCAAGGAACGGGTCGACGGGAAGGGGGTTATGGTATAATATGATGAAGCACGTTTTCGAAATACGGCTTGTACATGCCGGTGCCATACGCTACAAGTTCCATCGGCATAGGAGAGGAAAGTTGACGGATGAAGACGCTTGTTATCGCCGAGAAGCCGGATATGGGGCGCAATATTGCGGCCGCCATCGAGCCGAAGGCGAAAAATCAACGCACGCATATCGAAGGCGAGCGGTATATTATCACCTGGGCCATCGGGCACCTGATCGGCCTAGCCGAACCGGATGCATACGATGATAAATACAAAAAATGGAATTTCAACGATTTGCCGATCATCCCGGAGCGGTTCAAGCTCGTACCCAATCCGAAGACGAAGGACCAGCTCAAGGTTATCGGCGAGCTGGCCAAACGGAGCGGGCTGCTGATTAACGCTTGCGACGCCGGGCGGGAGGGGCAGCACATTTTTTCCCTCATCCAGCGGCATCTGAAGCTGTCTCATCCGGTCAAGCGGCTGTGGATCTCCGACCTGACGCCGGAGACGATCCGCAAAGGCTTTGCCGAGCTGCGCGAGGGCGCGGAATTCGAGCCGCTGACGAGGGCGGCCCGCGCGCGAAGCGAGGCGGATTGGCTGATCGGGATGAACGGGTCGCGCGCGTTTACGACGAAGCACCGCGAGCTGCTGTCCGTCGGGCGGGTGCAGACGCCGGTGCTGGCGCTTCTGTACGACCGGCAGAAGGAGATCGAGGCGTTTACGTCAAGCAAGTACTACGAGGTCGAAGCATGGTTCACGCAAGGGGAGACGAAGTACCGCGGGCTGTGGCAGGGGGACAAGCTGACCGACGGGGAGAAAGCGGCGGCGCTCGCTGCCAAGGTCAAAGGGAAGAGCGGCCGGATCGAGAGCTACGACGTGAAGGATACGAAGGAGTACCCGTTCAAACTCTACGATCTGACCTTACTGCAGCGCGAAGCGAATGCGAAGTTCGGGTTTTCCGCCAAAAAGACGCTGGATCTCGCCCAGGCGCTCTACGAGAAGCATAAAGCGATCAGCTACCCGCGGACGAACTCCAACTATGTGACCGAGCAGAACATTCCTGAGATGCACCGGGCGCTCGACCAGCTCGGCAAGACGGGCTACGCTCCGCTTGTCCAGCAGGCGGACAAAAAGCTGGTGCACAAAAACAATAAAGCGGTCTGCAATCCGGCCAGGGTGGAAGATCACCATGCGATTTTGCCGACGCACAAAATGCCCAGCGGGCTCGCGCCTGACGAACAAAAGCTGTACGACTTGATCGTACGGCGGTTTTTGTCGCATTTTTATCCCGCGGCGATGTACAAGCTCCATACGATCGTGACGTTGGCCGAGGGCGAACGGTTCAAGAGCACGGTCAAGCAGCTGCTGTCCTTGGGCTGGAAGGTCATCTATGCCGATCAGAAAAAGGAAAAAGAAAAGCCGTCCCGGGGCAAGAGTAAAGCCGAGCGGGAGCAGGACGAGGATGCCGTCGCCGAGGAGGAAACCGACGCTCCGTTCACGCTGGATGCGGCGCAGGCGGTGCTGTGCAAGGACAGCGCGGCGAAGGAGAAGGAGACCCAGCCGCCGAAGGCGTACACCGAAGGCACGCTGCTGAAGGCGATGGAAAGCGCGGGTAAGCAGATCGAGGATGAGGAGCTGCGCGACGCGATGAAGGATGCCGGGCTCGGAACGCCGGCGACACGCGCGTCCGTCATCGAGCGGCTGAAGCATGTCGGCTACGTGGTCATGCAGGGCAAGCGCATCGCGATCACGCCGAAGGGCCGCACGGCGGTCGAGCTGATCCGCGGCGCGGGCGTCGAGCTGCTGACGTCGCCGGAAATGACTGGGCAGTGGGAGCGACGGCTGAACGAGATCGCGCGCGGCGCGGCGTCGGACGAGACGTTCATGAAGAACGTCGAGCGTTTTGCCGCCCTGATCGTCGATAAGGTGCGGGGGCAGAAGCCCGCGGCGAAGCAGGCGTTCGAAGGCGATGCGCCTTCGAACGCCCCGCGCCAGCGGCGCAAAAGCGGCGCGGCGGCCAAGGCCGCGCCGGAGGGCACTGCCCGCGCGTCCGGCTCCGCGCGGGGCAAGCGCAGCGCGCGCGCAGCCGCGGCCGCGGGCGAGCCGCCTGCGGCGGAAGCCGTGCGCCCCGCGAATGCGCGGCGCGCACGGTCCGCCCCGGGCGGCGAAGACGCCGCAGCGCCGGCTCTGCAGCCAGCCGCCGCTTCGCCGGTGGCGGCGCTGGGCGCGTGCCCGCGCGCGGGCTGCCGCGGCAGCATCATCCGCGGCAAGCGCGGCTACGGCTGCAGCGCGTACAAGACGGGCTGCACCTTCGTGATCTGGAAGGACAGCTTCGGAGCCTCGCTGACGGATGCCGCCATCACGTATTTGTTGAGGCACGGGCGCACCGCGCTGATGAGGCTCGTTGACGAGCAGGGACGGCCGGTCGAAGGGCGGCTTGTGCTGCAGGACCCGAACACGGGTCAGTTGAGACTGGAGCCGGTGTTCTCTTAGAAGTCTTGCAGGCGGCCAGCATGCGTCGGCCAGGCGGGCTCCCGACCGAGTAAAGATATTTTTTATCGTGGGGTGAATTCAAGCGCCTATGAAAGAAATTCCCATTCCGTATGTTCGCGCGAACCAAGCCGGAATTGTCCTGCTGGTTGCGCTTGCGGTAGCGCTGCGCCAGCCGGCGCTGATCATCGCCTTGTGGGCGATTCAAATGCTTGGCTTATGGCAGGGCATTCGCGCCAATCTGATCGTGCAGCTCGCCGCTCCGCTGCTCCGCAGCCGTGTGGCAGGCGCGCCTACCGAATCGCGGGAGCTGCTGCGGTTCAACAACGCGATAACCGTCGTGCTCCTTACCTTGTCGCTGCTTGCGTTCTGGGTGAATCCGGGCGGCTGGCACGGATTCATCCTCGCCGGCATCGTGGCGCTTGCCGCGCTCGCGGCTCTAAGCGGATTTTGCCTCGGCTGCTTCCTGTATTACCGGTTCAAGCGCCTCCGCAAATAACAGGCTCCGAATAGGCAGTCCACAGGGGCGTCGAGGTTACAGACATAAAAAAGCTTTCACCGCGGAGTCTGCGTGAAAGCTTTTTTGCCGTTAGGCCTTACCAAGGCAGCACGTAGAAATAGACGGAGCAGAAGTGGCAGATGCTTCCCCCCAGCACGAATACGTGCCATATCGTGTGGGCGTAGGGGAGCTTGCGCCATAAATAAAAGACCGTGCCGACCGTGTACAGCAGGCCTCCGGCGACCAGCCAGCCGATTCCGGCTGCGGGAAGCTGCTCCTGCAGCGGACGGAACGCGAACATGACCATCCAGCCCATCGCGATATAGAACAGCGTGGAGAGGACGTTAAACCGCTTGACGAAAAACAGCTTGAACACAATGCCCAGCAGCGCGAGTCCCCATACGACGCCGAACAAGCTCCACCCCAAAGGGCCGCGAATCGTGACGAGCAAGAACGGGGTATAAGTACCTGCGATGAGAACGTAGATGGCCGAGTGGTCCATAATTTCGAACAGATCGATCCAGCGCGCCTGGCGGGCGCTATGCAGCAAGGTGGAGCAAACGTACAGCAGAATGAGCGAGACGCCGAATACGGTGAAGCTGACGATATGCCAGACTGTGCCGTTCTGCAGCGAATGAAGCAGCAGCAGAACGAGAGCCGCGACGCTGAGCCCGGCGCCGATGCCGTGGCTGATGGCGTTGGCCCGCTCTTCTTTCCAAGACGACAAAGTCAACTTGCGTTCATCTCCTGTCGGTTGATGGATTTCTTCCATTATAACCCATGACCGGAGAAATGACCAACTCTTAGTACCAGCCCGTAACCCGTACCGGAAAGCCTCTGGGCGATTCGTTCCCTCGCTCGTTGGGAATAAGCAGCAGCCCGGGAGTATCGCGGATTCCTTCTGCGAACAGCTCGAACGACACGCGGGGAAAATCCGCTTGCAATACAACGACGTTGCCATCCGCTTGAATGACGCGGATCGTAAGCTCCAGCGGCTGTCCGCCGGCGACGCAGCGGTAATGCGAAGGCTCTGCGGCGGATTCGGCATCCACACGCTTGTTGAATTCCAGCACGACGAGCTGGCGGTCCGGACGATGGACCTGCAGCACCCGCGGCGGTTCCCGGTACATCGGAAGGCTGATGGAATACTCGTAGGCCGTCCAGAACCCGTAACCGAGCTCGCCCGCCGATTTGGCGAACTCCCGAATCCAGGTCCGGCTGCGTCGCATCCGGGCCAGTGAGCCGATATCCGCCTGGATGCCCAGCGGAACGCCCGGATGAACGGCACGGATGCTCTCCGCGAAAGGCCGGTAATGTCTTATGTAATCGGGCGGCAGATGCATCCGCATCCAGTCGGGCCAATGGGTCTGGAGAATGTGGGCGTCCGGGCGGACTGTCCGGATCATTTCAACCGCATCCACGCCTTGGTACTCGCGAAGCGCTCCGACGGGGTCTTGACCGGCGTCCACCGCAAGAGACCACGTGGCGATTTTGATATCGGGTCGCGTTTCGCGGACCCCGCCGGCTCCATTGATCAGCTCGTTCAGAAACCCGTTCACCGCCTGTACCCGAAACTCGATCCACAGCAAGTAACGGCCGCGGTCCTTTTTGTAGTACAGCGGCGAGGAGGAATAACGAAAATCCGGCATGTCGCTGCCGCTGAACTGCTTGAACGCCGCCCGGGCATACGGGCCGACATCGCCGTACACGCCGCTCGACAGTCCGTTCCATTCGGGAAAATACGGCTCGGCCACCTCGAAGCCGGTGAACGGGTGCGTGCGGACGAGATGGGCGACCGCCGCTTTTTTCCATGTCACATAGCGGTGGCTGAAAGGGGATAGCCGGGTAAACCCGTCGTTGACCGGCTTCAGCAGCGTCATTTGCCATTCCGGCCAATCCGCAGGCAAATTCTCGGTCGTATATGTCCCATTGCCGATCACCATCGCCCAGACGTCCATGCCGCGCTCGCGAAGCGCCGCTACGAGTCTGCCGTTTACCCGGGTTTCATCCGTCACAAAATAGCGCACGGTACGGAATCCGGCCAATTCCAGCTCGGAGGCGACGCTTTCGGGGGAACGGCCGAGGTAATAAGCAAAGGTCGGGTCGATTTGAATCGTAGGCTGACTTGGGGTTCGGACAGACATGCGTATCCCTCGCTTTCCTTCATAAACGGTCGATTGCTTTTATAGAAACGTTTCCTTCCATAGTACGCTTTAGGCTCCGCGGGTTCAAATTAGAAATGCACGGATGCTTGGAGCCGGAGCGGGGCGTGCGCCCCAAAGCCATTCAGATTATGTATATGAACCCTTTAGCAAAAAAATTTGCTGAAAGTTTTTTTTATTGCAGTCATATAAACTTCCATTTCACATGATCGGAATCATTCGGTTTTAGCCCAAAAAGAAACGCCTCTCGTGTTCGAGGGCGTTAAGTCCGCAGAGATCGGATGGGGTTATACGTCTTTCGGTTTGCCATGGTCAATAATAATGCCGGCGAGAACGAGAATGGCGCTGACTCCATTAGTGATATCGTTAATGAGATGATCGGGGATGTCGTATCCGTAGCTGCTCAAGGCAAGCTTTGCCCCACCAAGAATACCTAGAATGAACGCTGGCTTTTTCCATTTTTCACGCATTGTCCAACCTCCTTTTCGATGGACTCCATACATTCTTATGAATCTTCAAAAAAAAGGAGTGGACTACTGAAGAAACGGGGTATTATCCTAGTTCATGCGGTCGTCAAGCGCCGGGTCAGTCCCCAAAACAGCAGCGCAAGACCGCTTATGGCGGCGCCCAGCAGACAGACGCCGGTCCAACCGGCCCGCGCATACATGAGCGTCGAGGCAATCGAGCCGACGGCGCTGCCGATCGAATAGAAGATCATGTACGCGCCGGCGAGACGGCTGCGGGCTTCCGGGCGCACGTTGTAAATCATGCTCTGATTGGTCACATGCACGGCTTGCACCGCGAGATCGAGGAGAACCACTCCGGCGATCAGGGCCCATAGGGAGCGTTCGGTCAGACTGATCGGCAGCCACGAAACCAGCAGGAGCGTCAGCGCGATCCCGGTGGTCCGCTGTCCCAAGCCGCGGTCTGCGAGCCGTCCCGCACGCGCCGCCGCCAATGCTCCCGCTGCGCCGATGAGCCCGAACGACCCGATCGCGGTATGGGAAAGCGACAGCGGCGGCGAGCTGAGCGGCAGCACAAGCGAGGTCCACAGCACACTGAACGAGGCGAAAATAAGCAGCGCGAGGATACCGCGGATGCGCAGCACCGGCTCCTGTACGAATAAAGCGAATACGGAGCGCAGCAGCTGCGGATACGTCATCGGCTCCTTCCCGTGATCTTCACGCGGCAGTACCCGGAACAGGAGCCCAGCCATGAGCACGGTCAATCCGGCTGAGACGAAATAGACCGAACGCCAGCCTGCAAGATCGGTCAGCGTCCCGGCGACGGTTCGGGCAAGCAGAATGCCGATCACTACACCGCTCGTTACCAAGCCGACGATCCGGCCTCGCTCGGCGGGCGCAGCCAACGTCGAGGCGTAGGCCACGAGCGCCTGCGTCACTACGGCAAGCAGGCCGACCGCCCCCATGCCTGCGAACAGTACGGCGGCGGTAGAGGCGGTGCCGACCACGATGAGCGCCAATACGGACAACAGCATTTGGCCGACGATCAGCTTCCGGCGGTTCGCCAGATCGCCGAGCGGGACGAGCATAAGCAGTCCCAGCGCATAGCAGACCTGAGTGACCGTAATGACAATGCCTACGGCGGCGCGGTCAATACCAAGCTCGGTTGCCATCGCGCCGAGCAGCGGCTGCGCATAGTAGACGTTGGCGACAGCAAGCCCACAGGCGATGGCAAACAACAGCGCGACGGAACGGGACATCGCCGCCGAGGAAGGCGGTTCCTCTGCGGCTATAGGCTCTTGCGGCATCTCCGGTTTTGCTTCGTTGCGGTCATCAGCAAGTAACCCTACTGTTTTTTCAAGCCTGTCCATCGTTTTTACCTCCTGACAAGTAATAATGTTTTGTACCAAAAAGTATAATATACCGATTGGTATATAATGTGCCTCGTAAATATAACTCTCGTACATGTCTGCTGTCAAGAGGCCGTTTGGTCCGGGAAGTAGGCTGAAATTCCAGCATAACGGGCCTGCAGAACGCCGATTGAATTTGACAGCGACGACTTCAAGGCCTAAAATCATAGTATACTAATCGATATGAAATGAGGCTGTTTTTATGGTACGGCCAAGAACGTTTGATGAAGACAAGGCTTTGGATGCCGCGATGCGGCTATTTTGGGAGAAGGGGTACGAAGCGACTTCTTTAAGCGATCTCACGTCCGGAATGGGCATACAGCGCCCAAGCCTTTATTCGGCCTTCGGAGACAAGAAGGCGCTGTTCGAGGCTGCGCTGCGCAAATATACGCACGCTCACTCCTCCTACGTCCGGTCCAGGCTGCAAAACGCTGCTTCCGTCAAGGAAGCGTTCCGGTCCTATTTCGAAGGGATTGCGGCGGAAGCGGACGAGGAAGGACCCAACAAGGGATGCTTCTGCATCAACGTCATGGTGGAGCTTGCGCCGCATGACGCCAAGTTCGAGGTTCTCACCAGAGAGCATCAGATGTATCTGGCTGCGCTGTTTCAAGAAACGATCGAACGCGGCATACGGTCGGGAGAGCTGAAGCAAGTCGGCAGCGCCAAGGCGTTGGCCCACACCTTGCTCGTGTCGGTCGTCGGACTTACCGTGCTGATGAAATCCCGTCCCGAACGTTCGGTTGCGGACTATTTTATCGCGACGATCCTCGAATTGCTGAAGTAACTTGACCAACTAGAATTATAATGATAAAAATTACGATTAATTGACAGGGTCAAGCAGACGGAGTAAAATTTGAAAAAAGAAAGGCAACGACCCGACTTGCGAACCTAAACAGAAAGCGGTGTAGCGACTTGAAGGAAGAACGATCGGTTCCGGTTCATATTTTGACCGGATTTTTGGGCAGCGGCAAGACGACGCTGCTGACCCGTGCGCTGGATTATTATAAGCTGAGCGGCAAAAAGCCCGCCGTTCTGATGAACGAGCTGGGCGATGTGAATCTGGACGGGATGCTCGTGGACGAGGATGTGCCGATGACCGAAATGCTCGGCGGGTGCATCTGCTGTACGATTCGTGGCGATCTGGGCATGGAGCTGAAGCAGCTAATCGAGGAGCACCGGCCGGACGTCGTGTTCGTGGAATGCACGGGAGCGGCCAATCCGATCGAGATGCTGGACGGCGTCACAGATGCTTCGCTCCTGACGAAGGTGGAGCTGAAGTCGGTCATTACGGTTGTCGATGCGGCACAGCTCAGCGAGCGTTCGCACAGCCCGAAGGGCAAGACGTACCGGCTCATGCAGGATCAGATCCGCTGCGCGACGCGCATCTTGCTCAACAAGACGGACCTTGTGCCTCCGGCGGAGCTCGTGCGTCTGGATACGCTGATCCGGGAGCTGAATCCCGCCGCCCCGATTCTGCCCACCGTGCGCTGCGAGATCGAGCTGTCCTTGTTCGACCGCCTCGAAGGCGGCGTGGCGGAACGGCACCAGGCGGCTTCCGCTTGCCACTGCGGACATGAACATGCGGAGGGCGGAGCCTGCGGAGCCGAAGGTCATGATCATGACCATGAGCACGGAAGCGATGCGCATCATCACAGCCATGAGCATGTGATGGTCTATACGCATTATTTTGCACGGCCGGTGGATAGCGAGCAGTTTGAAGCGCTGATCGGACGGCTCCCGCAGGAAATTTACCGGGCCAAAGGCATTTTGCGGTTCACCGATACGGTTAGTCCGTTCTTGTTCCAATATGCTTATCGCGAGATGGATTTCGTGAAAATAGCGCCGAAGGAAGAGCTGCCCAGCGTGGCGGTGTTCATCGGTGAGCACTTTGACCGGTCCTTTCTGAAGGCCGAGCTGGCAGCTCTGGAAGGCCGGTAACCTTGACTCCCGCTGCGGATTCAGGCATTATTAGGAGTATCCGATAGCGTATTCATAAGGAAGAGGTAGGTATGGGAAATCACGAGCATGAGGTTCAGTCGACCGTTCAAGATATTTTGAAGGCCATGTCGGCCAAAGGCTGGCGCATCACCGACCAACGGAAGAGCCTTGCCGCCTTATTCGCCGAATCGACGGGCTATTTGTCCCCCAAGGACGTTTATGATTATATGAAGCAGCCTTATCCCGGCGTCAGCTTCGATACGGTGTACCGCAACCTGCGCCTGCTGAGCGAGATGGGTGTTCTGGAACAGATTTACTTAAACGACGGACTGAAGTTTCGCTCCCGCTGCCAGTCGCACCACCATCATCATCTCATTTGCATGAACTGTGAGAAAACGGTGCCTTTCGAGTTTTGTCCGATGAAGCAGATCGATAACCTGCCGTGCGATTTTCAAATCGTCAATCATCGGTTTGAAATTTTGGGCTACTGCTGCGACTGCGCGCAGGCGGAATCTCGCGAGGCAGGAACGGAAAAGCATTAACAAGGCCAGGCTGCCATATGGAAGACAGTGTACCTGTGAAGGGACGCTGTCTTTTGTTTCAAGATTAAAGCGCGTGTATATGAAGCAAGACCTTTCGCGTCGTGCAATGGAATTACCAACTTAAACAAATATATTTTGAGGTGACAACATGGGAGAAATGCATGGAATCGAACCCGCAAAAATAGGCAAACTCGATACGGAAACCCTTCAGGACATTGCTACACATCAGCAGGATGCCGCAAAGGTTCTGCAAGTAAACCTGGACGATCAGCCCAATGATATTGTCAAAGCAATCACCGAATGGGTACGCGAATTGAAGACTAACAAGGAAACGCTTGAAAATGACGATTGTATCGCCCTCGGTGTACTCCTTGGCGAGCAGTATGTTCGCGCTTTCGGCTGGCATTGGGGGACAGTAGATGATAGTGCTGCCGTGCTCAATGAGAACAATTCCATTGCGATCCAGCCCATCTATTGGGTCGATAAAGAGGCAAATAGAGAAGGCGGAACGAACTTCATGCTCAATTTTAATATGGTTGCTGCCGGGAAGATACCGGTTTCCCCCCCTAACACGGCAATGTGGTTTCACTAAAACTATTCAACCTAATTCTAAAGCAATAAACGAGGAGCGATCAGCTCCTCTTTTTTTATGACTAAACAGTGAAAAAATCCCAAAGAAATCGATTGACAGGACACCGGGCCAATGCTAATATACTGACATAACTAAGTAAGTTTATCGGAATTATTAATTAGTCACCGGACAACCGGAACGCCATATAATGAGCTGTGGGCGATTGACCCGCCCCTCCGATCTGATAAACGGAAATTATAAGCAGAATTGATAAATGGGGAGAGAAAAGGTTATGCACGCACACACAAATCATGTGCTACGGTTGTTCGGTAAATGGTCAATATTCAGCGTACTTACGATTTCGCTCGTCGGGCTGACGGCTTGCGGCGGCGCCAAACCGGATTCGGGCGGGGCCGCCCCGGCTCCTGCTGACGGCACGAAGCCTGCGGCTTCTGCGGCAAAGCCGATCGAGCTGCTTAACGTCTCGTACGATCCGACGCGCGAGCTGTATCAAAGCTACAATAAAGCCTTTACCGCCTATTGGAAGAAGACAAAGGGGCAGGACGTCACCTTCAAGCAATCGCACGGCGGCTCCGGTAAACAGGGACGTTCGGTCATCGACGGGCTGGAAGCGGATGTGGTGACGCTTGCGCTGGCCTACGACATCGACGCGATTCAACAAGCGGGACTGATTCAAGCGGATTGGCAGAAAAAGCTGAAAAACAACAGCTCCCCCTATACTTCGACCATTGTCTTCCTTGTGAAGAAAGGCAACCCGAAGGGCATTAAGGATTGGGACGATCTGATCAAGCCGGGCGTGCAAGTCATTACGCCGAACCCGAAAACGTCCGGCGGCGCTCGCTGGAACTATGTGGCCGCTTGGGGCTACGCCTACCAGAAGAACAATAAAGACGAAGTCAAGGCGAAAGAATTCGTGCAGCAGCTGTTCAAAAACGTGCCGGTGCTCGATTCCGGCGCGCGCGATGCGACCACGACCTTCGTCCAGCGCGGCATCGGCGATGTGCTGATCGCCTGGGAGAATGAAGCCTATCTGTCCATCAACGAGTTCGGCAAAGACAAATTCGAGATCGTCACGCCTTCGATCAGCGTGCTTGCCGAGCCTCCGGTCGCCGTCGTCGACAAAGTGGTCGACAAGAAAGGCAGCCGCGAAGTGGCCCAGGCGTATCTGGACTATTTGTACTCGGAGGAAGGGCAGGAGATTGCGGCCAAGAACTATTACCGTCCGCGTCTGGAGTCGGTCGCGAAGAAGTACGAGAACCAGTTCTCCAAATTAAACCTGTTTACTATCGATGACGAGCCGTTCGGCGGCTGGGCGAAAACGCAAAAGACGCATTTTAGCGACGGCGGCGTATTCGACCAAATTTACAAACCGTAACAGACAGGGAGAGAATAGACGATGGCGAAAGCTTGGAAAAAGCGCAGTATTTTACCCGGATTCGGTTTATCGATGGGTTTTACTGTATTGTACTTGAGTTTAATCGTTCTCTTTCCTTTGTCGGCTATCTTCATTAAAAGCTCCGGGATGGGCTGGGAGGCGTTCTGGCATACGATTACCGATCCCCGGGTCATCGCTTCCTATAAGATCAGCTTCGGTACGGCGTTCGGCGCTGCGCTCGTGAATTCGGTCTTCGGCTTTATCGTTGCTTGGGTGCTGGTCCGGTACTCGTTTCCGGGCAAAAAAATTGTCGACGCGCTCGTCGATTTGCCCTTCGCGCTGCCGACGGCTGTCGCCGGGATTGCCCTCACGACCATCTATTCGCAGAACGGCTGGGTCGGCAAGCTGCTGGAGCCGTTGGGGATCAAAATCGCCTTTACGCCGCTCGGCATCATGCTTGCGCTGACGTTCATCGGCATTCCTTTCGTCGTCCGGACGCTTCAGCCGGTGATGGAAGAGTTGGAGAAGGAGGTCGAGGAAGCGGCGGTAAGCCTCGGCGCGAGCCGCTGGAAGACGTTCGCACGCATCCTGTTCCCCGAGCTGCTGCCTGCGCTGCTGACCGGCTTTACGCTGGCGTTCGCCCGGGCGGTGGGGGAGTACGGTTCGGTTGTGTTCATCTCCGGTAACATGCCGATGAAGACCGAAATCGCGCCGCTTCTCATCATGACGAAGCTGGAGCAGTACGATTATGCCGGCGCGACGGCAATCGCTTTGGTCATGCTGGTCATTTCCTTCGTGACGCTGCTTGTCATCAATTTGCTGCAATGGCGGGCGAACCGCCATGTCACATCGGCATAAGCCGGGGAGGGGAGGAAGGTTATGGCCGGTTACGTAGCTACCGCGGTGAAATCGGGTTCGGCCGCCGCCGAACGTCCGCGTCACATTACCGAGCCCCGGATCGTGAAATGGGCGCTCATTACCGTCGCTTTGTTATTTTTGGGATTTTTACTCATTCTGCCTTTGGTCAGCATCTTCGTTGAAGCGTTTCGCAAAGGCTGGGAGGTGTATGCGGCTTCGCTGATCGAGCCCGATGCGGCCGCCGCCATTCGCCTGACGCTGCTCGTCGCCGTCATCGCGGTACCGCTTAACCTGCTATTCGGGCTGGCGGCGGCATGGGCGATCACGAAATTCCAATTTAAAGGAAAAAACCTGCTGATCACCCTTATCGACCTGCCGTTTGCGGTGTCCCCGGTGATCTCGGGCCTGATCTTCATCCTGTTGTTCGGCGCGAAAGGCTGGTTCGGCCCATGGCTGCAGGAGAACGATCTCAAGATCATTTTCGCGCTGCCGGGCATCGTGCTCGCCACGGTATTCGTCACCTTCCCGTTCGTCGCCCGGGAGCTGCTGCCGCTGATGCAGGCTCAAGGGACGCTGGAGGAAGAGGCGGCCGTTACGCTGGGCGCCAAGGGGTGGCGCATCTTCTGGAAGATCACGCTGCCTAACATCAAATGGGGGCTGCTGTACGGTGTCATCCTGTGCAACGCCCGCGCCATGGGCGAATTCGGCGCAGTATCGGTCGTCTCCGGCCACATTCGCGGATCGACGAATACGATGCCGCTGCACATTCAGATTTTATACAACGAATATAATTTTGCCGGCGCGTTTGCCATGGCGTCTTTGCTCGTCCTGCTTGCAGTGATCACCTTGATCGTCAAAAGCGTCATCGAGTGGAAGCACCATCAGCAGCAGCTTAGCCGGGAAGGGGAGACTTGATCATGCATATCGTGGCCAAACATTTGACGAAAAGCTTCGGCAGCTTTCATGCGACCAAAGATGTCAGCTTTGAGATTGAAAAAGGGAAGCTGATCGGTCTGCTCGGACCGAGCGGCGGCGGGAAAACGACGATCCTTCGCATGCTCGCCGGACTGGAGGAGCCGGATTCGGGCGACATCCTCTTTCACGGGCAAAAGGTTAACTCACTTCCGCCGCAAGCGCGCGGCATCGGCTTCGTGTTCCAGAGCTACGCGTTGTTCCGCCACATGAGCGTGTTCGAGAACATCGCCTTCGGGCTGACGGTTCAGAAGCGCAGCAAGGCTCAGATCAAGCAGCGCGTGCAGGAACTGATCGAGCTAACCGGCTTGGCGGGGCTGGAGAAGCGGCTGCCGCACCAGCTTTCCGGCGGACAGCGGCAGCGTGTCGCCTTTGCCCGCGCTATCGCGCCCGAGCCGCAGCTGCTGCTGCTGGATGAGCCGTTTGCGGCCATCGACGCCAAGGTACGCAAAGAACTGCGCACCTGGCTGAAGGAGATGATCGACCGCGTCGGCATTACCACAATCTTTGTCACGCACGACCAAGAGGAAGCCGTCGAGGTGGCCGATCAGATCATGATCATTAACCAAGGCCGGCTGGAGCAGCAGGGCACGCCGATTGAAATTTACAAACAGCCGGAAACGCCGTTTGTGGCGAATTTCATCGGCGAATCGAATCAGCTCGGAGACGCCACGACGCTTAAAGGCTTCCCGGCTGCCGGGGCGATCGAAGGCGCAAAAGCGATTATTCGCCCCGAGTTTATCGAAGTCGGCTTGCCCGGCGAGCTGCCTTATCCGTCCGCAGCCGAGCAGGGCGTCGTCAAGAACGTTTACTTCCGCGGAACGAATTGGCAGATCGAAGTGGCGCTGGGCAGCGAGAAGCTGTTTGCTTACCGTTCTTTGGAGCTGCGGCAGCTTCATGCGGGAGACCGGGTGAGCGTGTTGATTCACCGCTTGTACCTGTTTAATGAAGACGAACATCTCACATTGGAAAACACGTTGAAATCCGACCCGATGCCGGTACACATTTAATTGAATGAGGTCGCAGAAAGGGGGAGTCGATGATGGAACATCATATTACGATACGGAGCGAATCATACGAATTGGCGGCCACCCTCCATTATCCGCTGGCGGAAGAGGAGGGCGGAAAAGGCTGCGGGTCAGGCCGTTATCCGATCATCATCATATGCCACGGGTTCGTCGGCACGCGAATCGGCGTCGATCGCTTGTTCGTCCTGGCGGCGCGGGAATTTGCCCGTCACGGCTACATGGTGCTCCGATTCGACTACGGCGGCTGCGGCGAGAGCACGGGCGATTACGGCGCCGGGGGCTTGAACGCGTTGATCGACCAGACGCGCACCGTCCTCGATTACGCGCTCGATATCGACTGCGTCGACCCGCAGCGGGTCGTGCTGCTCGGACACAGCCTCGGCGGAGCCGTCGCCATCCTGACTGCCGCCCGGGACAAACGGGTGAAATCGCTCGTGCTCTGGTCGGCCGTCGCGTATCCGTTTAACGACATCGTGAACATCACCGGGAAGAAGACGTACGAGACGGCCGTTCAATGCGGCTCGGCGGATCATCTCGGTTATGCGCTGCAGCCGGTCTTCTTTGAATCGCTGTCGCAGCACCAGCCGTTCGAGCAGCTTCGCAAATTTAACGGCGACGTCCTGCTCGTCCACGGTACGGCAGATGACGTGATTCCCGTCGATTATTGCTTTCTGTACCAGAAGCTGTTCTGGCTGCGCAGCCAGGGGCAGTGCGAGAAAGAAATTATTTTCCAGGCGGATCATACGTATTCGGGCAGTCTGGCCAAAGAGCAGCTGTTGACCAAAACAAGGGATTGGCTGCTGTATATCGACAAACGCAAAAGCGAGTGGTACGATTGGACGATTTAACGGGAGAGCGAATTTTTTTTAACATATAAAACCAACTTAACACATAGGAATATAAAACTTTAGATGTCGGAGGGATTAGGATGGCTAAGCCGCTCGATGTGGATGAACTTTGGACGAAACGCATCCTTCAAAGTGTCAACGGACTCGAATACGGTATGGTACAGATCGTCGTGCATGACGGACGAATCGTGCAGATCGAACGTACGGAACGCAAACGTTTTGAATCGGATTCGGCATCCCAGCGCCTTCTGCCCGAACAAAAACATCATAAGCGCACCCCTTGATGCGAACGGGTCCACCGAACCGCTGGAGACCTCCCGAACTGCATGGCACATTGCCGCGCGTTCGCCGGAGGTCTCTTTCTTTTTTTCGCTTCAGAGTAAATAAAAGGAGTGTATAACTATGGTTAAGCTCGTTATCCAATCGATTGAATCCGGTCAGGGGGGTGTCGTATGATACGGCGGCAGAGAATGAGGCCGTTCGCGCTGGCTTTGCTGGCGGCACTGCTGGTGGCCGCTGCCGCCGGCTGCGCAACGGCGGCCAAGTCCGGACCGATTGTGGGAGCTGCCGGCGACAAGCCGCCCAAGACGGAGGGGAAGGCGAAGCAAGTGCGGATCGGGTACCAGAAATACGGCACCGTGAACTTTCTGAAGGTGCAAGGGAAGCTTGATCGGAAGCTGCAAGAGGCGGGCTACGCCGTGACATGGACGGAGTTTCCCGGCGGTCCGCAGCTGCTTGAGGCGCTCAATGTGGGCAGCATCGATTTTGGGCATACGGGCGAAGCTCCCCCGATCTTCGCGCAGGCGGCCGGAGCGCCTTTGGTTTATTTGGCGTTTGAGCAGGCAAGGCCGGTCAGCGAAGCGATCGTCGTGCCCGAAGCGTCGCCGATTCAAAGCGTCAAGGATTTGAAGGACAAAAAGGTCGCCTTAAACAAAGGGTCCAACGTTCATTATTTGCTTGTGAAGCTGCTTGAGCAAGCCGGTTTGAGCTATTCCGACGTTCGTACGGTGTTTCTGCCTCCGGCCGACGCCAGAGTTGCTTTCGAACGGGGCAGCGTGGATGCCTGGGTCATCTGGGACCCGTATTTCTCCGCCGTGCAGACGTCCGCCAAGGCAAGGGTAGTGGCGGACGGGAAAGACGTGGTGTCCAACCACGAGTTTTATTTGGCGTCCCGCCCGTTTGCCGAGCGGAATAAAGAGATCACCGCCGTCCTGCTGGAGGAATTGAACAAGGCCGGCGCCTGGGCGAAGGCGAATCCCCAGGAGGTGGCGGAGCTCTTGTCGCCGCAGCTCGGCATCGATATTCCGTCCCTTGAGCTCGCAATGGGAAGGCGCGAATACGGCTTGACGCCGATCAACAGGCAGGTGATCGCCGAGCAGCAGCGTGTGGCGGATACGTTTCTGCAAATCGGGCTCATCCCCAAAGCGATTAAGGTGAGCGAAGCGTTGTTAGATTCGTAACAGCACCCCGGAAAGGATGACGGACGATGGAAGTATTCTGGTTTATCCCGACACACGGAGACGGCCGCTACTTGGGTACGTTGAAGGGAGCCCGCGCCGTAGATTTTTCCTATATGAGTCAAATTGCCCAGGCGGCCGATCGGCTCGGATACGGAGGCGTGCTGCTGCCGACCGGGAAATCGTGCGAAGACGCATGGATCGTCGCCTCGGCGCTCGTTCCGCTGACCAAGCGTCTCAAATTTCTGGTGGCCATCCGCCCGGGACTGATGTCGCCGATGCTGTCAGCCCGCATGGCTGCCACGCTGGACCGTCTATCCGGCGGGAGGCTGTTGATCAACGTGGTCACCGGCGGCGATCCGGTCGAAAATGCGGGCGACGGCTTGTTCCTCGATCATACGTCGCGCTATGAGCTGACCGACGAATTTTTGCATATATGGCGGAAGGGGCTGGAGGGCGGGGAAGTTACTTTCGAGGGAGATTATTTGACCGTCAAAGGCGGAACGCTGCTATACCCATCGCTGCAAAAGCCGCATCCTCCGCTTTATTTCGGCGGGTCCTCCGATATCGCCCAGTCGATCGCAGCCGAGCATATCGACGTGTACTTGACTTGGGGCGAACCGCCGGATCAGGTCGAGTACAAAATCAAGCGTATGCGCAAGCTGGCCGAGGAGAAGGGGCGACAGGTGAGGTTCGGCATCCGGCTCCACGTCATCGTCCGGGAGACGGAACGGGAGGCTTGGAACGAAGCCGACGAGCTGATCCGCTATGTGGATGATGAAACGATCGCGCAAGCGCAAAAGGTGTTCGCTCGGTTCGATTCCGTCGGGCAGCGCCGGATGGCGGAACTCCACAGCGGGAAGCGCGAAGGGCTGGAAATTAGCCCAAACTTGTGGGCCGGAATCGGTCTGGTACGCGGCGGCGCGGGAACAGCGCTTGTCGGTAATCCCGAGACGGTGGCGGCCCGGATGAAGCAATATGCGGAGCTTGGCATCGACACGTTCATTTTATCCGGTTACCCGCATCTGGAAGAGGCTTACCGGATGGCGGAACTGGTGTTCCCACTTCTGCCGATGAAGCGAGATCCGGCGGGAAGCTCCGGCGAATCGGAAGCCGCATCCGTCGGCGTTTCCTCGGCAAGTCCGTTCGGCGAAATAATCGCCAACAACGACCTGCCGACAAAACAAGACCCCATACTCGTCAAAGAAAACGAGGTGCAAGCCGATGAAGGCCGCATTCCGCGACTCGCGCGCTAAAGGCTGGCTGCCCTGGCTCGTTCCGGTCGCCATTGTGCTGATATGGCAGGCGCTCGGACAGATCGGGCTCATCTCGACCCGCATTCTGCCAACACCTTTGCAGGTCATCCAGGCCTTCCTTCCGCTCGCCGAGAAGGGCACGCTGCTTCAGCATATCGGGATCAGCGCGAAGCGCGCATTGCTCGGCTTTGCCGTCGGCGGGGGGATCGGCCTGGCGCTCGGTCTCGCGAACGGGGTGTCGCCGCTGCTGGAGAAGCTGACCGATTCGTCCATGCAGATGATCCGCACCATCCCGCATCTGGCCCTCATTCCGCTCGTCATTCTATGGTTCGGCATCGGAGAGGAGGCGAAGCTGTTTCTGGTCGCGCTGGGCTGCGCCTTTCCGGTTTACCTGAATACGTTTCACGGTATCCGCTCCGTCGATCCGGGCTTGATTGAAATGGGCAAAGTATACGGCTTGCAGGGTCTCCCTTTGTTCTGGCAGGTCATCCTGCCCGGCGCGCTCCCAGGCATTTTGGTCGGGGTGCGTTACGCGCTTGGGATCATGTGGATTACGCTGATCGTCGCGGAGACGATCTCCGCTGATTCGGGCATCGGCTATATGGCGATGCATGCGCGGGAATTCATGCAGATGGACGTCGTGGTGCTCAGCATCATCATCTACGCGTTACTTGGGAAGCTGTCGGATGCGCTGGCCAAAGGGCTGGAGCGGCGCTGGCTGCAATGGCACCCGAATTTTAAGAAAGCCTGACCTTGAACCGAAGGAGGGTTCCGTATGAGCGCAAGACAAGGCGGCATCCAGTTGAATATCCGCCGTGTGACCAAGCGGTTTGGAGATCGTGCCGTACTGAAAGAGATTACGCTCGATTTGAACGCGGGCGAGTTTGTGGCCGTCGTCGGTCGAAGCGGCTGCGGAAAAAGCACGCTGCTCCGGCTCGTGGGCGGGTTGGAAACAGCTGACGAAGGCACTATGCTGTTGGACGGGAGGGAGCTTGAAGGCATCGACCCCGACACGAGGCTGCTATTCCAGGAAGCCCGGCTGCTTCCATGGAAGAAAGTGCTGGCGAACGTGCAGATCGGCGCGAAGACGGGAGAACGGGCAAAGGCGCGCGAAGCGCTTCGTCTGGTCGGCTTGGAGGAGCGGGCCGACGAGTGGCCCGGTGTATTATCCGGCGGGCAGAAGCAGCGGATTGCGCTGGCCCGGGCGCTGGCCGGCGCTCCGCGCCTGCTGCTGCTTGACGAGCCGCTGGGCGCGCTAGATGCGCTCACCCGCATCGAAATGCAGCGCCTGATCGAACGGCTGTGGCTGGAGCAGGGGTTCTCCGCCGTTCTCGTCACGCACGATGTTAGCGAAGCCGTCGCGTTGGCCGACCGGGTCGTGCTCATCGAGGACGGCGCGGTTGCCCTGAACATCCCGATTTCTCTGGCCCGGCCGCGGGAGCGAGACGGCGGCTTTGCCTATTACGAAAAGGTGATT
Source organism: Paenibacillus elgii (assembly GCA_042219835.1). Taxonomy (GTDB): domain Bacteria; phylum Bacillota; class Bacilli; order Paenibacillales; family NBRC-103111; genus Paenibacillus_G; species Paenibacillus_G elgii_A. The sequence goes on along the minus strand of JBHJMN010000005.1, from coordinate 148,797 downwards.
TTGGATCGCGTGATGGGATCGGACCCGGAGAAGGCCCTGTACGGCGTTCCGGCGCTGAGACCGGACTATTCGTTCACCATTTAAAGAAAAAACAAGGAGTGTATGCGAATGCTTACCCATAGCTCTGTATCCGGGCAGTTCGATGAGGCCGACGTGCTTCAGCTTCCCGATCACCGGTTCGTCACGCATTGCTTTGAAAGCTATGGCCTCAATCGGGGCATATACAATACGATTGACGAGTGGCTTTACCAGTTCGGCGTGCGAGACATTGTCCAGCGCCGTCAGGCCGTCCTGGCCTTTCTGGCCTCACTGCAGCCGCCGGACCGGACGAAAGGAACGTATTTGAAATTCGGCAAGGGCGGCTTGACCAAGCAGCTGTTCGATTTTATGACGAAGCCCAAGCTCGTTGGATAAGCGTCATCCCCGCTTCCCCGGCCGTTGAGCAAAGACTCAATGGCTTTTTGCCGTTGCCGCCTCCACTTGCGCGGGCTTAATTGCGAACAGCGCAACGAGGACCCCGGCGAATACGGTTCCTGCAAGCAGCCCGAACAGTACCGCCGACGGCCATTTGGCTCCGACGGAGATGAACGGAGGCCCGGCGGCCACCCCGATAAAGCGCATGCTGCTGTACACCGCACTCACCGTTCCCCGCTGCTCCTTTTTGATTCCTTCCGTAATCAAAGCGTCCAGACACGGGAGAGCGACCCCGATTCCGATGCCGCCAAGGCCGACCCACACGAACAGCAGCCACAGCCGGGTTATGCCGGGCAACGCCATACAAACAAGCGCCGCTCCAAGAAGAACGAGCCCGGCCACCGTCAGCCATTTCATCCGCGGTTTGTTTTCTCCGATCGCTTTGCCGGCCAGAAAGGACGCCAGACATAAAGCGGATAACGGCACGGCGAGCAAGCCCCCTTTGACCAGTCCCTGAATGCCGAATCGCTCCTCCAACGTTTCCGACAAGTAGAACAGGATGCCGAACAAGACGAACATCGCAATGGCTCCGATGACGAATATGGCGGCCAGCCACCGTCCCTCGTTGCGGACGATCGTCTTCAGCATGGCGGCAAAGCTGCGGAAGCTCGCGTCTTGCTTGCTCTCGGATTTCGGTGTTCGAACCAGGCATCCGACCATCAGGACGGAGACGAGACACAGCGCCGGAATCGCGTAGAAGACGGCGACCCAGGTCCATAGCGCAAGCAGCGAGCCCAGAATCGGACTGAGCACTTTGCCGAACGTATTCGAGGTTTCGATCGTCCCAAGCCCGCTGCTGACGTCGCTTTCTTTTTGGAACATGTCGCCCACCAGCGGCATGACGATCGGAGCGGCTCCCGCAGCGCCGATTCCTTGAATGAACCGGCCTGCCAGGATGAGGGGATAGGCCGCATTCTGACTGAGCCAAGGCGCGAGTGCGCAGAGCAATCCTCCCGCACCGGCGATCACGAGGCTGGGGATGATAATTGTTTTGCGTCCGAAACGGTCCGACAAATAGCCTGCAATCGGAATCAGTACGATGGCGACGACGGAATACACCGTGATCAGCAGGCTGATTTGAAGGGAGGTTACGTTCAGCGTTCGTTCTAAGGCGGGTAGAATGGGAATAAGCATGGAATTGCCCAAGGTCATGATGAGCGGAATAGAGGAAACCGCTGCCAGATCCCACGTTTTTTTCGCTTTCAAGCCTGTCGAACCACCTTTCCGGGAGAGAGGGTTAGGTCTTTGGGATGAAAAAAGCCTCCGGCGGTCCGGTCGACATGTGAATGTTATTTTGTGACATATTTCCAAGTTCTATTCCATGTTTTATTGATTAATGGAACGTATGTGTCATTGTAAAAGCGAGAGGTCTATTATATAATGTACTAGTTAATGAGAAAGGAGATTTGACCAGTGACTAAAAACAAAGCCATTATCTTCATGCTCCTCTGCTTTACGCTGATCGTATCCGCATGCGGCACGAAGCCTGCAGCTACGACTGCGGACAAGCCGGCAACCGGGGGAGATAAGGCAGCAACAACTTCAGCGTCCAAGGACTCCAAGCTTGAGCAAATTAAAAAAGCGGGCAAAATCGTATTAGGCACGAGCGCCGACTATCCGCCGTATGAGTTCCACAAGGAAATCAACAAGAAGGATGAAATCATCGGCTTCGACATCGAGATCGCCAAAGAGATTGCCAAAGACCTCGGCGTCACGCTGGAAATCAAAGATATGAAACTAGACGGTCTGCTCGCCGCTTTGGATTCCGGTAACGTTGACTTCGTTCTTGCCGGTATGACGCCGACGGAAGATCGCAAGAAAAACGTGGATTTCACCAACATCTACTATACGGCTATCCAACGTGTGGCCGTCCGCGCGGAGGACAAGGATAAATACAAGTCCATCGACGATTTGAAAGGCAAAAAAGTCGCCGGCCAAAAGGGAGCGACGCAAGAAAAAATCATTAAAGAACAAATGCCAGGCTCCGAACTGAAGGCGCTTGGCAAAATTTCCGATCTGATGCTGGAACTGAAAAACAAGAAAGTCGAAGCTCTCGTCGTCGAGCAGCCGGTAGCCGAAGCTTTCCTGAGCAAAAACAAAGATTTGGTGCTTGCAGACATTCAGCTGACTACGAAAGACAGCGGGTCGGCGATTGCCCTGAAAAAAGGCAACCCTGAGCTCGTGGAAGCGATGAACAAAACGTTGGACCGCCTGATGAGCGCCAAGTCCATCGATAAAATGGTGGCCGAAGCGAACGAGCAAGTCGATACGCAATAAGCAAGAGGACGGGATCGTCCGTTCCTTGCAGCACTCCGACAAAAACCTGAGCGGAATTCTCCGGCGGGTTTTTGTTCGGTTATAGCGCTTATTTGACAGGAAGGGGGGAAGTGAATGGATTTTTCATTTTTATCCAAGTATTACATGTTTTTTATCGATGGAGCGAAGATGACGCTCATTTTGACTATCTTCACCGTCATTTTCGGGGTGCTGCTCGGCATGGTCATTGCCCTGATGCGCATGTCCCGCATTTGGCTGCTTAAAGCGTTCGCGGTTTCGTATATCGAATTCATCCGCGGGACGCCGATGCTGGTGCAGCTGTACATTTTTTATTACGGGCTTCCGAAGCTGGGCATTCAATTTCCCGAAGTGCCGGGACTCGGGTCATCGTTTCCCGATATGATGGCGGCGATTATCGCACTATCCATCAACAGCGCCGCGTATGTGGCGGAGACGTTCCGCGCGGGCATTCAGTCGATCGACAAGGGACAAATGGAAGCGGCCCGCTCCCTCGGGATGCCGCACGCGATGGCGATGCGCTTTATCATTTTGCCGCAAGCGCTGCGCAACATTCTCCCGGCGCTCGGCAACGAATTCATCGTGGTGATCAAGGAAACGTCCATCGTCTCCGTCATCGGGATCGGCGAGTTGATGTACAAAGCCGACACAGTGCGGGGTAATACGTTCCAGCCGTTCGAGCCGCTCATCCTGGCGGCGATCATTTACTTCATCATGACGTTCACGCTGACCAAGCTGCTCGGCGTTGCGGAAAGGAGGATGAAGTCCTCTGATTAAAGTAACCGGTTTACAGAAGTCGTTCGGATCTAACCATGTATTGACAGGAATCGATATCGAGATCGCGAAAGGCGAGGTCGTCGTCGTCATCGGACCGAGCGGTTCGGGCAAAAGTACGTTTCTGCGCTGCTTGAACCTCTTGGAGGAGCCGACGGGGGGAGACATCGAATTCGACGGGATGTCGCTGCTGCGCGGCAAGCACGATATCAATCAGCTGCGGCAGCGGATGGGCATGGTGTTCCAGCAGTTTAACCTGTTCCCGCATATGACCGTGCAGCAGAACATTACGCTGGCGCCCCAGAAGCTGAAAAACGTCAGCAAGCCGGAAGCGGACAAGATCGCGCAGCAGCTTCTGCGGCGCATCGGATTGGCGGACAAGGCGTCCAGCTACCCGTCGCAGCTGTCCGGCGGACAGAAGCAGCGGATTGCTATTGCCAGGGCGCTCGCCATGTCGCCGGCCGTCATGCTGTTCGACGAGCCAACCTCGGCGCTCGATCCGGAGATGGTCGGCGAGGTGCTGGACGTCATGAAGGAGCTGGCGGCCGAAGGCATGACGATGGTCGTCGTTACGCATGAGATGGGCTTTGCACGGGAAGTCGGCAAGCGTCTCATCTTCATGGACGGCGGCAAAATCGTCGAGCAGGGCAATCCAGACGACATCTTTACGAATCCGCAGCATCCGCGGACGAAAGAATTTTTGGCCAAGGTGCTCTAACCTTATCCTTATAAAAAAAGTAAAGCCGCGAACATCCGGTTCGAAACCGGGTCGCGGCTTTTTGGCATTTATTCGGCGGCGTTCACGCTGCGTTCGAATTCGTCGCGGATCGACCGCAGCAGGGCAGGGTCGGCCAATACATCGTAAGCGGTGTGCGCCAGCGCTTTGGCGCCGAGCAGCATGCCTTCGAAGGCCCGGGGCTGCATGGCCAGATCGCGGAATTCCTTCGTGTGCAGCAAATGCTTTTCGTCGACAACCTTGACGTACGGATGAATCGCCGGGCAATGCCGAGATACGTTCCCAAGATCGAGCGAGCCGTGGTCCTTACCATATTCGATCTCGTCTTCCGGAATGCCCAGACCGGCAAGATTGCGGGTAAACGTGTCCGACAAATAGGTATTCGTAATGAGTTCGTCATAGGAGTACTCGTAATTAGACCATTTCATCGTACAACCGGTTTGCAGTGCGGCGCCTTCCGCGCAGCGGATCACCTTTTGCACGGTTTCGTCCGTATAGGGGCGGTTGGCGGATCGGATATAAAACTGCGCAGCCGCGTAATCCGGAATAATGTTCGGGGCTTTGCCGCCCTCGTTGATGATGCCGTGAATCCGCGCATGGCTGCGGAGCTGCTGCCTCAGTGCGCCGATCGATTGGAACAGAAGCAGCACCGCATCCAGCGCGTTGACGCCTTCATGCGGGCTTGCCGCGGCATGGGCCGCCTTGCCGAAAAACTCGAACTCCAGCGCATCCATGGCGAGCGAGCTTCCCGATTTCTCGTACGCGTAGTACGGGTGGGCCATCAAGGCGAAGTCGACGTCGTCGAACAGGCCGGCGGCCGCCATATCGACCTTCCCGCCCTTCGTTTCCTCTGCCGGGGTGCCATATACCCGAATCGTGCCGCCGAGCTGGTCGATGACGGCTTTTAATCCGACGGCTGCCGCAAGGCTCATGACGCCGATCAGGTGATGTCCGCATGCATGTCCCAGCTCCGGCAGCGCATCGTACTCGCACAGGAAGGCGATAGTCGGTCCTGGTTTGCTTGCGGCGTACGTCCCCAGAAACGCCGTAGGCAGCCCGGCGTAGGGGGCTTGTACGTTAAAGCCATGCTCCTTCAACGCTTCGATCAGTCGCGCCGACGCTTTCCATTCCTCGTGGCCCAGCTCGGGGTTCACACCGATAAACCGGGAAATGTCCGTGAACGACGGGGCATGCAGGTCGATGGTCGAGGCAATGTGTTGTTTCATATTCATTCTCCTTTACTTCTTTGTAACTTGAACTTATTATAACGAAAAAAAGTGGAGCAAACAAAGAAAGACCCCGCTGCAAGGGCTTGCAGAAACGGGGTCCGGGTGTCGTTTCAGAATTTAGGTTCGGTTATTGCAAGTTGCGGCGCTTGTCGATGATTTGCTCTTCAAGCTGCTTTTTAATTTTTTGCATCGCATCGACTTCCAGTTTATGATTTTGCCGGAATCGAACGCCGGTCAGTGCCAAAGCCTCGTTCAAGGTCAGTTCGACGGAAATTTTTTGCTCCTGCGGATCGCGTACTTCATAACTCATGGTGCATCGCTCCTTCTCATAGGATTTGAGAGTGCATCAATAAGCTGTATTTAGCAGGGGATTAGAGTGTATATTTTCGGAAAAATCCTTGATTTTCCTTGGCTTCAATATAACATATCATGTAACATATTGCAAGGGCCGGGCACAAAAAAGAGGCCTGTCCGGCCTCAGTTATTTTATCCGTTCCTGCATCCGAAGACGTTGGATGGACAAGACAAGACGATCTATTTTTTGGCTGAGCTCTACTACCCGGGGATCGACAAAACTTCCTTTTTCCTCTACAAGCAAGCGAAGCTGCATCTGCATTCGCTCCAAATGCCGTCTCAATTCCGCTTCTTCCATCTTTCAGACCCCATCCTAACGCTGTAAAAATAGTAAGTCCACTATTTAGTCTATTATAATTCTATCCGATTGTAAAATATGTAAATCGTTGTCGAGTCTATTATTAAATTTTTTTTAAGGAAACCGTCAGGCCGTATAATCCCCTTCGGGAAGCGGTATATTACGGTCGACGGGAGGTGAGCCGAACATGGACAGCGCCAAGGCGAATACGAAAAACAATCCGAATTTCAAGGAAAACAAATTTACGGAAGAAGAGGCGGTCATGCATGCGGGTAAGGTGGCGGACCGCCCTCCGAATTTGAATGAAATCCCGAAGGAAACGAATCCGCAGTGAAAACAAAAACGGTAAAACCCCGGAGAACGGGCAGTTTTACCGTTTTTCCGCGTCTGCTAAGCTTCAGCGTCGTTATTGTGCCCGATAGCCAGATTGGCGATTTCATCGTTCATTTCGTCCGAGAGGCGGGTTTTGAAGTAGCCGACGACGGCTTCGACCGCTTTGTCCGCTTGCCCTTCGGTAATGCCCGCTTGCTCGGAGACGAGCTTGACCAGTTGGTGCTTCACGCATTGTTCCTCCTCTTCGGGATCTACGGGATAAGCATCTAATAGGATGTGCTCCTTTATGGTTTTTATGTGGCAGAACATGTTATATTTATACCAAGACACAACACAGCCTGCTATTGCTTTGGCTCGAACAAAGGAGACATCGGACGGATGATCATCGTACGCAATCTAACCAAATCGTTCCCATCCGGGCAGCGGGTGCTGGACCGTATCAGCTTTCAAGCGGACGAGGGGGAGCTGGTGGCGCTGCTCGGCGCAAGCGGGAGCGGCAAAACGACCTTTTTTCGGTGCTTGATGCTGAAGGAAAAATGGAACGAGGGCCAGTATATCTATGACGGAAAGGATATTTCGGGCGCCGGCGCCTGGGAGAAGTTCCAACTCAACAAGCAGTGGGCTTATCTGGAGGAAAAGCCGAGCTTGAATCTGAAAAAGACGGCTTTGAAAAATGTGCTCAGCGCGCTGCTGTTCAAAAAATCATGGTGGCGCTTTTTGACGAATAGCGTTTCGGAAGACGACCACATGGAAGCGATGGATTACCTGGATAAAGTGGGACTGCTCGACAAAGCGCACGAGCCGGTGGAAAAGCTGAGCGGCGGGGAGAAGCAGCGCGTCGCGATCTGCAAGGCGCTGATCAAGGGAGCCAAGGTGATATTTGCGGACGAGCCGGTGTCCGGCTTAGACCCGGAGGCGGCGAGCCTCGTCTTGCAAGATTTCAAGTCCATCTGCCAGAAGCATAAGCTTCTCGTGTTTTGCAGTCTGCATCAGGTGGAGCTTGCCGAAAAATTCGGGTCGCGCATTTGGGGACTGTCCGACGGGAAGCTTGTGGTGGATATTGCGGGCCGGCGGTTGACGCAGCGGGAGAAGGAACTTATTTTTTAATGGGATCGTTACATATGAAAAAAGGTCGGCCTTGACATCGATGTCGGGCCGACCTTTCTTTAGTTAACCGTAGCATTGCAAGCGGCGATCCGCTTAGCAATTAATCCGCCGTGCAAACGGCCGGTTTCGATAAACACCTCGTTGGCGTTCGCGCCCGAAGCGATGACACCGGCGACGAACAGCCCGGGAACCGTCGTTTCCATCGTCTCCGGATCGTACTGAGGAATCCCGTCCGCCTCCGACACGACGGCTCCGGCTCCCGCCAATAGACTGCGGTCCGGGCGGAAGCCAGTCAGCGCCAGGACGAAGTCGTTATCGAACTCCTCTTCGCGTCCTTCGCGAGATACGGTGACGGACGCTTCCGTGATGCGGACGACCCGGGATTGAAACAGCATCCGAATGCGGCCCTTGTTGACCATGCTTTCGAAGATCGGCTTAACCCACGGCTTAATGACCGGCGAGTAGGTTTCGCCCCGGTAAACAACGGTCACCTCGGCGCCTGCCCGGAGCAGCTCCATTGCGGCATCGATCGCGGAGTTGCTTCCGCCGATGATCGCGACCTTCGTGCCGGTATACGGATGAGCTTCGCGGAAGTAGTGCGTCACCTTGCTTAATTCCTCTCCCGGGATGCCCAGCATATTTGGCTGCGAGAAGTAGCCGGTCGCGATAATGACATGACGCGCGGCTATCGTAGAAGCTGAGCCGAAACGATTCTGTACCGTCAGCTCGAAGGTTCCCCCCGACTGTATCGCCAAATGGGTTGCCGTATGGTAGGGACGAATGCGCAAGCCGCTGCGGGCCGCCACATTCCGGTAATAATTCAAAGCTTCCAGCCGATAAGGCTTATCGTTAGGCGTCGAGAACGGGTAACCGCCGATCTCAAGCAGCTCCGGCGTGCTGAAAAACTGCATGTAAGTCGGATATAAGTATATTGAATGCACGACGCACTCTTTTTCGATAATCAGAGGATCGATGCCGATCTTCTGCAGCTCCAGGGCCGCAGACAAGCCGCAAGGGCCGGCCCCGATAATGACGACTTCTTCCATTGGAATGCTTCACCCGCTTTTTCGAATGTATGGATAGAGAGAAAATCCTGTTGATCCTCTACCCATAGTACCTTATCGGGCTGGCGGATGCCAACGCTTTGTTTACTCGGGAGCCCTTAGGCTGTATGCCGGGCTTTTAATCGTCCTAGCTGGCCCCGGAACCGTTGACAAAAACTGGCCTGCTGCCCTAGGATAAGCTTGGACGCTGCGATATGGCGGCGCAAGACTACCCCCTTGGAGGTACGGACATGTTAAAAGACATTCCTTCGATTCTTTCTCCCGAATTGTTCAAAATTATGATGGAAATGGGGCACGGCGATGAACTGGTGCTGGCCGACGGTAATTTTCCGGCGGCAAGCCATGCGCAGCGTCTGGTACGCTGTGACGGACATGGCATTCCCCAACTGCTCGACGGAATATTAACCTTTTTTCCATTGGATACGTATGCGGAGCATTCTATTTCCTTGATGGCCGTCGTTCCCGGTGATCCCGTGAAGCCGGTCATCTGGGACGATTATCGCTCGATTGTCAAGAAGCATGCGCCGGAATCCGCCGAGCCCGCATTTGTGGAGCGGTTTGCGTTCTATGAGCGCGCCAAACAAGCGTATGCCGTCGTTGCGACGGGCGAAGGGGCGCTGTATGCGAACATCGTGCTCAAAAAAGGCGTCGTCAAGCCGTAACGCCAATCATAATCCGTCCCTGAATCTCATAGATTAAGACTACGAATCTATGACTATGATTTCAGATGAAATGGGGATGCGCCGATGATAGCCGTTCTGAGAAACCGTCTGGCCCGCGGAAACGAACGTCAGCTCCAGCTTTTGCTTGCGGGATTTTTGCTTGGCAATTTAATTGCCGTCATTTTGTCCGCCTATTGGACAACCCCTGGGGAAAAGCCGGTTCCCACCCATTATACCTACACCGCGTTTGCGGCGGCGAACGGAGTGAAGCTGCATGCGATGCGAACGGCTCCCGATAATATCGAGCTGAAGCACATCGTGACCAACGTGACCGCGACGCCGGATTACGGGATTAACGGAGGCTTTTTCTGGAACGGCGACCTGCTCAGCATCGCCGTTGTCAACGGCAAGCCGCTGAAGGGCGAACCCCACGATTACGGCTCCGGCTGGTACAACATCGATTATCCGAAAGGGACGCTTGTCTGGGACGAAGCGACGCGGTCGTTCTCCGTCCAGGTGGCGCAGGAGGCCGGGGAGCTGCGAATGACCGATCCGAACCGATACTGGGCGCAAGGCGGGGTCAGCATGTCTCTCGGGGCGGAGGAGCGCTGGATCGAGCAGGCGAAGAAGGAGGACATGCCGGCGTTTGACGAGCCGAGGCTGCGATCGGGAGCCGTATTCGATCGGCAGCAGAACCTGTGGCTTCTCGTATCGGACAAGCCGTGCACCGTCGAGCAATTCCGCCGGGCGGTGCTTGAGACGATTGCGCCGGGATTGCTGGTCGACGGCATTTTTCTGGACGGCGACGGCTCCTCGCAGATGCAGAACGGACAAGTCCGGCTTAAGGGAGATTCCCGGGAGGTCTATCAGATGCTGGCGCTCAAGTCGAAGTAAAGAAGGCTGTGGGAATGATGATTCCTGCGGTCTTGATTTTTATTTTCAAAATAAGGAAAATGGAGGAAAAAAAGCGAAACTTTTACGCGTATGATGCGTATTACGTCATGAGTGCATAACCCTAGACGGTCAGGAGGGAAGGACATGCTTGGAGTGTATTGGGGGCTGCTGATTACCGGCGTCCTATTTGCCTTGGTGACGGTGCTGCTCGGCGACTTGCTCAGCAGCGCGCTGGACGGAATGTTCGATTTCATGTCCGCCGACGTGCTTCACTGGCTGCAGCCGATGGTGCTCTTCACTGCGATTACGGTGCTTGGCGGGGCCGGAGTGCTGCTGACGGGCTATACTTCTTTGGTAGCGGGGGCGGTCTTTGTCCTATCCCTGCTGGCTGCCGCCGCATCTGCCGTTCTGATTTATTTTGTCTATGTGAAGCCGATGGAGAAAACCGAAAATTCGGTCGCCTTCTCGATGCAGGATTTGGTCGGCCGCGTCGGCGAAGTGACCGTGCCGATTCCCGCGCGGGGCAGCGGCGAGGTTGTGATGCGGATCGGCGGCGGTGTGACGAATCAAATTGCGGAAAGCTTCGACGGGGCGGAGATTGCGGCAGGTCTTAAGGTTGTGACGGTGGAAGTGAAGGACGGCGCACTGCTTGTGTCTTGTCTGGACTCCAATCATTAATTACTTATCGAAGGAGCGGTGCAGATGGATGGAATAAGCGATGCCTTGTTGGTTCCCGTGATTGTCGTTGCCGTTATCGTAGTATTGGGCCTGGCGTTCTGGGCACGGTACAAAACGGTCAGCCCGGACGAAGCGATGATCGTGACCGGTTCGTTTCTCGGCAGCAAAAATGTACTGACGGACGAAAGCGGACGCAAAATCAAAATCGTACGCGGCGGCGGTTCGTTCATTCTTCCCGTTTTCCAGCGGGCCGAGTTTTTGTCACTGCTGTCGCATAAGCTCGATGTTTCAACTCCTGAGGTATATACGGAGCAAGGGGTGCCGGTGCTTGCCGACGGCGTGGCGATCATCAAGATCGGCGGGGCCGTTGAGGATGTGGCTACGGCGGCAGAGCAGTTTATGGGCAAGCCTACGGAAGCGCTTAAAGGAGAGGCGCAGGAAGTATTGGAAGGCCATTTGCGGGCCATTCTCGGTTCGATGACGGTGGAGGAAGTGTACCGGAACCGGGACCGCTTTGCGCAGGAAGTCCAGGGCGTCGCAGCTAAGGATTTGAAAAAAATGGGGCTGCAGATCGTTTCCTTCACGATCAAGGACGTTCGCGACAAGCAGGGCTATCTGGATGCGCTTGGTAAGCCGCGGATCGCTGCGGTGAAGCGCGATGCGGAAATCGCCGAAGCGGAAGCGCTCCGCGATGCGCGGATTCAGAAGGCGCGCGCCGAGGAGGAAGGGCAGAAGGCCGAGCTGCTGCGGGACACGAACATCGCCGAGGCTTCGAAGGAGAAGGAGCTGAAGGTAGCCGCCTTCAAGAAGGAGCAGGATATGGCCCGTGCGGAAGCGGACCAAGCCTACCACGTGCAGGAGGCGCGTTCGAAGCAAAGCGTCGTCGAGGAGCAAATGCGCGTGGAGCTCGTGCGGAAGGAGCGTGAAATCGACCTCGAAGCGAAGGAGATTCTACGCCGCGAGAAGCAGTATGACGCCGAGGTGAAGAAGAAGGCGGATGCTGACCGGTATGCGGTCGTTCAGGCGGCGGAAGCAGAGAAGGCGAAGCAGATCACGCAAGCGGACGCCATGCAGTACCGCATCGAAGCGGAGGCGAGAGCGCAGGCGGAGCAGAAGCGACTGGAGGGTCTGGCGATCGCGGATGCCGAGCGGGCCAAAGGGACGGCGGAGGCGGAGGTGATCCGGCTGCGCGGCTTGGCCGAAGCGGAAGCGAAGCAGAAGCTCGCGGAGGCGTTCGAGAAGTTCGGCGAAGCGGCTGTTCTCGACATCATCGTCAAGATGCTGCCGGAGCTGGCGGGTAAGGTGGCCGAGCCGATCAAATCGATCGACAAGCTTACGGTTGTCGATACCGGTCATGGCGAAGGCGCGGCGCGGGTCAGCAACTATGTGACGCAGCTTATGGCGACAGCGCCGGAAATGCTGAAGAGCGTCAGCGGACTGGACGTGGAGAAGCTGGTGAAGGGCTTGACGAATCGCACGAGTCAGCAGAATTCCGTGGCGAATCAACCGGCTCTAGTCCCGGCCCCTCCCGCCGATTCGACTGCAAAGCCGGAAGTGTAAGCGGGGTTAGGTGAGCCGTCCGATTTACGAGCGGCCTGTTCTGGGATTATATCGCGGAAGAAACGACGTTTATTCCATTAAATACTTTTCCGTCAAAATCGACAGCAGCTGGATGCCGACTTCATTGTACCCGCCCTCGGGGATGATGATGTCGGCATATTTTTTGGACGGCTCGATGAAGGCTTCGTGCATCGGCTTGACCGTCGTCAAATATTGGTCGTACACGGATTGGATCGACCGACCGCGCTCTTCGATATCGCGAAGCACTCTGCGCAGAATCCGTACGTCCGGATCGGTATCCACAAACACCTTGATGTCCAGAATGCCGCGCAGCTGCTCGTCCGACAACACATGGAGCCCCTCTATAATGACGATTTTGTTCGGCTTCAGTTCGACGGTATGGGTGGTTGACCGCGCATGCTTGGAAAAATCGTAGACGGGTGCGATCACAACCGCTTGGTTCTTCAACTGCTTCAAATTCACCAGCAGCAATTCGTTATCGAAGGCGAGCGGGTGGTCGTAATTGATCGATTCCCGTTCCGATAAGGATAAATGCGAATGATCCTTATAATAATTGTCCTGCGAAATAAACGTCACTTTGTCGGTTCCGAGCCGGTCGATGACGGAGCGAGCGACCGTCGTTTTGCCCGAGCCTGTGCCTCCTGCGATACCGATGATTAACATAAAAGGGACAATGCCTCCTGCCGCATAAGATCAAACTTCAATTTTAGTATTGTAGCACAAATGCCCCTGGAACACGAGTCGGTCGGAACTGTCACATATTCTTCGAAGCTTTTGGCAAAATAACGCTATTGCCGAAAATTTCAAGACAAAGGAGCGCGAACGGATGAGTATACAGACGCTGCAACAACCTAACATGACGCTTCCGGGGCTGAAAGACAAAGTCGCGGTCGTCACCGGCGCCGGTTCCGGGATCGGCCGCGCCGCCGCCATGTCCTTGGCGAAGCAGGGAGTGAAGGTATGTTTGCTCGATCTGCTGAACGACCGCACTGAGCAAGTTAAGCAGGAGCTGACGTCCATGCAGGCCCAGACGATTACGGTGGACGTGGACGTATCCGATCCGCTGCGGGTGAAGCAGGCGATCGATACGGCAGCGGGAACGTGGGGGAGGCTCGACATCGTATTTGCCAACGCAGGCATTAACGGCGTGCTGGCGCCGATCGAGGATATGAAGCCGGAAGATTGGGATCATACACTGTTCGTCAATCTGAAAGGGACGTTTCTTTGCGTGAAATATGCGATCCCCCATATGAAACAAAAGGGCGGAAGCATTATCATTACCAGCTCGATCAACGGCAGCCGCGTCTTCTCGAACATCGGGATGTCGGCGTACAGCACGTCCAAGGCCGGTCAGATCGCCTTTGCGAAGATGGCGGCGCTTGAGCTTGCCCGTTATAAAATCCGGGTGAACGCTGTCTGTCCGGGCTCGATCAAAACCCATATCAATCAAAGCACGCACCCGTTGCCGGAGCTGGAGAAGGTTAAGATCAAGGTCGAATATCCCGAGGGTAACCAGCCTCTGGAGCACAGTCCCGGACAGCCGGAGCAGGTGGCGGATTTGGTCGCTTTTCTCGCTTCCGACGCTTCAAGCCACATCACCGGAACGGAGACCTTCATCGACGGGGCAGAGTCGTTGATTTGACCGGACGGGACAGGTGGCGCGGGTTAGTCTTTTATGGTATGCTCGCTTCAAGGTCTAAGCTCCGTTCGGATCGGAACGTTCGAGGCAATCCGCCGAACAGTGGCCTACGGCTCTGGGAGGGGGAGAGAGCATGAATGAATTTATCAAGATCAAGGGGCTGGAGGGTGAACTGAAAATTTCTCATAAAAAGAGGGATTTCGGACTCACAGTCTCGACCAAAGAACTCGTTTTCCAAAAGCCGCATGTCAATTATCATATTAAGCTTGAAGATATTATCAGCATTTTGCCGTACGAGCCGCCATCCGGCGCCCGTCCGATTACGTTCCAAAAGAGGGGTGTCTCCGGAAGCGAATCCGTCAGCATGCACTCCGGAATGCCGCATTACTGTCTGTACGTGAAAGAAGCGACGGTGCATAACCGCAGCGGCATATTTCGGCTTGACGGCGCGCAGTTGATCTTTCCGATATTGCGTGATTTGCTGCTCGCGATTTCCCAGTACGGCGGCCTTAAGAGTATTTCTTGACAGATTTTTACCATTCCCGGCCCTTTTCAGCGGTATGCTGGTTGCAGGGCTTTTTTTGCGGCGAAAATTGCGAAACGGCTGCGAGCATGTCTTGTAAAAAGTTCCATGCTAGTACTATGGTTTGGTACCTAGTATAATATATAGAATGCATCAGTATCGAAGGAGGAAAGACGATGAATTCGTTTGATTTTCATAATCCTACCAAAATCTTGTTCGGTGCGGGCAAGCTGGAGCAGCTGGGCGAGCAAGTAGCAGCCTGCGGCAGCAAAACGGTACTGCTCGTTTATGGCGGCGGAAGCATCAAAAAAACCGGCTTGTACGATCGCGTCCTTACGCAGCTTGCCAACGCGGGTGTCCGAACCGTCGAACTGCCCGGCGTTGAGCCGAATCCTCGGGTTACGACAGTGCGCAAGGGAATCGAGCTATGCCGCTCGGAAGGCGTCGATTTGATTCTAGCCGTAGGTGGAGGCAGCGTAATCGACGCAGCCAAAGCCGTCGCTGTCGGCGTGCCGTATGAGGGAGACGTCTGGGATTTTCTGATGCGGAAAGCGAAAATTACGGCGGCGCTGCCGCTTGGCACGGTGTTAACCTTATCGGCAACGGGCTCCGAAATGAACGGCAACGCCGTCATCACCAACTGGGAAGAAAAGCTGAAGAAATCGTTCGCCAGCATTTACGCTTATCCCCAATTTTCCATTTTGGACCCGACGCTGACGTACACGGTGCCCGCGGATCAAACGGTGAACGGGATCGTGGACATGATGTCGCACGTCTTCGAGCAATACTTCAGCCTTACGCCGGACACGCCTCTGCAAGAGCGGCTTTGCGAGTCGATCCTGCAAACGATTATCGAGAACGGCGAACGGGCTCTGGCCGAGCCGGAGCAATACGAGGCTCGCGCGAATCTGATGCTGTGCGGTACTTATGCGCTGAACGGCGGCATGATCAGCGTCGGCGTGCAGACCGACTGGGCGACGCACGCTATCGAGCATGAAGTGAGCGCGATCTATGATATTGCGCATGCAGCGGGGCTTTCCATTTTGTTTCCGAACTGGATGAAGTATGTATACCGCAGCCGTCTGGACCGATTCGTGCAGTTTGCCGTCCGGGTGTGGAACATCGATCCTGCGGGAAAAACCGAAGAAGAAATCGCGTTGGCCGGCATTCAGGCGACGAGGGATTACTTTACGCGCATCGGCGCGCCGGCCCGTTTGGCCGATCTCGGTATCGGGGACAGCGAAATCGGCCGAATGGCGAAGGAGACCGTTAGGTTCTGCCCGATCGGATCGTTCAAGGTGCTGCATGAGGACGATGTAAAGGCTATTCTGCATCTAAGCTTATAAGAGGGAAGAAAACTCATCATGAAATCGACAACCGCAGAGCGAATGAATCATACGATCTTTGTGCTGGTCACTTTGCTATATTGGTGCTCACTCTATGTCTACGTGCCGATCCTGTCGCCATACCTTGATCATCTGGGCGCCTCCTACACCATGGCTGGGATTGTGCTTGGCAGCTACGGTTTGACGCAGATCGTGCTGCGTCTGCCCCTCGGGATCACGTCCGACCGTTTCAAGAGCCGGAAGCCGTTCATTCTGCTCGGCATGCTGTGCACCGCGGCCAGCTGCCTATGCTTCGCCTTAGGCGAGCAGCTTGACTGGGCGCTCGCCGGCCGCGTGCTATCTGGGGTAGGCGCCTCGACCTGGGTTGCGTTTACTGTCATGTATGCCGGATTATACCGTGGAGAACAAGCGACCCGGGCGATGGGCACGATCAGTCTGCTCACCGTCGCCGGGCAGCTTTTCGGCATGAGCATGAGCGGCTACTTGGTCAAATGGGGCGGGTGGAACGCCGCATTCTGGACCGGGGCGGTCATCGGACTGGCTGGACTGGCGCTTGCCTTCCTGCTGAAGGAACCGAAGGAAAGCGGCGACCGGTCGCCGATGCGTTTTGCCGATCTCGCGCCGGTGATGAAGGATAAGCTGCTACTCAAGGTTTCTTCGTTGTCCATTTTGGCGCACAGTGTCTTGTTTATTACGATGTTCGGTTTTACGCCCTCGTACGCTTTATCGCTGGGGGCGGACGAGGCCGGGCTGACACTGCTTGTATTTGCTTTCATGATTCCGCACGCCGTCAGCTCGTTTATGACCGGCAAAGTGTTTGCCCCGCGCTTCGGAGCGTGGAACGTTGTACTGCTCGGCTTTGTGGTCAGCGCCGTGTGCTCGGCGGCAACTTCAATGGTGCCCGGCTTCGGGCTGCTGCTGCTGACGCAGGCGGTTAACGGATTTTTCCAAGGGCTGCATTTCCCGCTGCTCCTGGGACTCTCGATACAGCACATCCCGGAACAAAAGAGGGCTACGGCGATGGGGCTGTACCAGGCCGTCTATGCGATCGGCATGTTTGCGGGGCCGTTCTTGGCCGGCGGCTTGAACGAGTGGGCGGGACTCAAGAGCGGATTTTATTTGGCGGGGGCACTCGGGGCGAGCGCCGTGGGCTTGACCTTGTTCTGGTTCAAGCCCCGCCGTCAGCGGTCGGACGCTTCACGGCCGTCGCTTAGCAGATAGCGCGTATCCAAAGCACCGGAAACGGTGCTTTTCTTCATGCTCAACCGATTCAAGTAACTGATTACCGTAGCTGCAACCTCTCTGGCCGACTTCGTGCTGGCAGCCAAAGTTCAGAACCGCTGCATCAAACCGTTGTCCGAACGGAAATGCGTGTTCAAAGTCGTGTCATCTTGCTCGCAAACCCGAAAGCTCCGGATCATTAACGGACAACGGGTCGACGGTTTTTGCCTGACCTAGAACGAGCTTGAGAATACAACGAAACGGGCAGGGGAGACCCTGCCCGTTTGTCGTGCCGTCCTGTCATATAAAACGCGTGGACATTGTCCGGCCCTCCTTCACATAAACCCGGGGAACCCGGGCGCCGATGCCGCATACGATTTCGTAATGGATCGTATGCGCATGGCTTGCCACATCGGCGGCGGTCACTTTGTCTTCCGGCGTGCCGAAAAGCAAGACTTCGTCGCCGGGCTTCGCGTTCGGAATGGCGGTAACATCGAGCATCAACTGATCCATACAGATCGTTCCGGCTATCGGCACAGACTGCCCGCGCACCGTCGCAGTTCCCTTGTTGGAAAGCGCCCGCGGCATACCGTCCGCGTATCCGATCGGCACAGTGGCTATTCTGGTACCTTTATCGGAGGCAAACGTGCACCCGTAGCTGATCGGCTCTAACGCCGGAACGTCCTTGAGCGATACAATCTGCGATTTGAGCCGCATGGCCGGCTTGAGGGGAGCGCCTGCGATAGCGCCTCTTATCGACGGCTTCAAGCCGTACAGGCCGATCCCGACACGAACCATATCCAGATGCATATGCGGAGAAGCAATGGTGGCGGCGGTGTTGCAGCAATGCCAGACAGGAACGGAGATACCGGCTTCTTCAAAAGCGCCGCGAAATTCGAGGAACCGGGCAAATTGCAGCTCCGTGTAAGCTGGACTCGGATGGTCTGCATTGGAAAAATGCGTAAATACGCCCTCCAGCGTCACATAGGGGCTCTCGTTTGCACGCCAGGCAAGCCGCAGCGCGGCATCCGCGGACGTAACCCCGAGCCGGTTCATCCCGGTTTCGATCTTGAGATGAATCCGGGCTGTCCGGCCTAAGCTCTCCGCTTCGCGCATTACCGTTTCAACCGTCTCGCCGGTAAACACCGTCAGCGTCACGTCGGCGGCCACGGCCTCCCGGATCGCTTCCGGGGGCGTGTAGCCGAGCACAAGGATCGGGGCGGCAATGCCAGCCGACCGCAGGCGGAGCGCCTCATCCAGAAAAGCGACCCCGAGCCGGTCCGCGCCGGCGCTCAGTGCCGCCCTGGCGGTTTCCACCGCGCCGTGGCCGTACCCGTTCGCTTTGACCACCGCCATCCACTGGCAGCCGGGCCGGAGAAGCGACTTGAAGTAAGCCGCGTTCGAGGCGATGGCATCCAGCGAGATTTCGGCCAATGTCGGACGGTGACTGAAGCTGCCGTCCCAATCCACGTAGTCTGGTTCGGTCATAATCGAACAGGGAAGCTCTTCGTGCGGTTTCACATTCCTATCGTTCCTTGTGTGCATGTTGTGCTGCTCCTTCGTGATGATTTGCGGAATAAACAATAATCTCCCCCGATGACGGGGGAGTTTTGTCTAGTTATCGACTAGATACGGTTTCCAGAGCTTTGTGCGCAGGCACATAGTCGTAATTCAGATCTTTTGCAACCGCTTCGTACGTGATGGCGCCGCCTGCCGTGGTGAGACCTTTGGCCAAGGCCGGGCTGTCGGCGATCGCTTGCTTCACGCCTTTGTTCGCGATTTGCAGCGCGTACGGAATCGTTACGTTCGTCAGTGCGATGGTGGAGGTGTTCGGAACCGCCCCCGGCATATTGGCTACCGCATAGTGGACCACGCCGTGCTTGACATACGTTGGCGCGTCGTGGGTCGTGATGCGGTCGACCGTGGCGAAGATTCCGCCCTGATCAATGGCAACATCGACTACAACGGAGCCTGGCGACATGCTGCGCACCATATCTTCGCTAACCAGCTTAGGCGCTTTGGCTCCCGGAATAAGTACCGCTCCGATGACGAGATCGGATTGACGGACCGCTTGGGCGATGTTATACGGGTTGGACATGAGCGTTTGAATTTGCGCTCCGAACTGATCGTCAAGCTGACGGAGCCGGTCTGCGCTTAAATCGATTACCGTCACATCCGCGCCTAAACCGACAGCGATTTTCGCCGCGTTCGTGCCGACTACGCCGCCGCCGATGACCGTGACTTTCGCCCGCTGTACTCCGGGCACGCCGGCGAGCAGCACGCCTTTTCCGCCATACGGCTTTTCCAGAAACTGCGCACCGATTTGCGTCGCCATCCGGCCTGCAACCTCGCTCATCGGAGTCAAAAGCGGGAGTGTACGGTTGACTTCAACCGTTTCGTACGCAATGGAAATGACACCCGATTTCGTCAAGGCCGCGGCCAATTCCGCATCGGCGGCCAGGTGCAGGTAGGTGAACAAAATTAGACCTTCCCGGAAATAACCGTATTCGGAAGGAAGCGGTTCTTTGACTTTCATGATCATTTGGGATTTTTCCCAAACCTCTTGCGCGGCATCGGCGATCAAGGCTCCGGCTGCCGCATATTGCTCGTCTGTAAAGCCGCTGCCAAGGCCTGCTCCCTTTTCAATATACACGCCATGGCCCGATTGTACAACTGTGGACACGCCGGCAGGCGTAATGGCCACGCGGTTTTCATTGTTTTTAATTTCTTTTGGCACGCCGATAATCATGATTGCCATCTCCCTTGAAAAATGTGGTTGAATTGTTTCGGTAAGCTGAGTATATCGAACAAATCCGGCATTTTTCTTCGTGAAACGAGCTGAAAAGAATTGGATGCTTTTGTGTATTTTCACAAAACGTAAGCGTTTTCGCAGGCGGGACGGGCTTTTTTGTGTAATATCACAAATCGGTTCGATCATTTTTGAGTAACAAGACAAATGCAGACGGGAACGAGTGTGCTACGATTTAGACATCAATTCGTCACAAAAGCGAATGTAAGCGCATACTGTAGTTCCGGAAATTAACTATCGGAGGAGATTTTTTGTGAAAAACAACAATGAATTGAAGCGGGGACTGGAGCAAAAGCATATTACTCTAATGTCGCTTGGCGCGGCAATCGGCGTCGGCTTGTTTCTTGGATCCGCATCGGCAATTAAGGTAGCCGGGCCTGCGATACTGATCGGCTACATGATCGGCGGGCTGGCGATATTCTTCATTATGCGGGCGCTGGGGGAGATGGCCGTTCAGCGGCCGGTAGCCGGTTCGTTCAGCCGCTATGCCCGGGAATATATGAGTCCGGTATTCGGCTTTTTGACGGGGTGGAACTATTGGTTTATTTGGGTCGTTACGTGTATGGCCGAAATTACCGCCGTCGGGATCTATATGGAGTATTGGTTCCCGGGGGTGCCGAGGTGGATTTGGGCGCTCGCCGCGCTGGTCATCATGAGTCTGGTCAATCTGATTGCCGTTAAAGTTTATGGCGAGCTGGAGTTTTGGTTCGCGCTCATTAAAATCATCACGATCATCTTCATGATCGTCGTCGGCGTTGGTATGATCGTATTCGGTCTGGGGAACGGCGGTGTCGCCATCGGAATCAGCAACCTGTGGAGTCACGGAGGCTTTTTTGCGAACGGCTGGTCGGGCGTGCTGCTCGCGATGCAGATGATCATGTTCGCCTATCTCGGAATCGAAATGATCGGGGTTACGGCCGGTGAAGTTAAGGACCCTACGAAAGCGCTCACAAGAGCAATCGACAACGTGTTCTGGCGCATTCTCATCTTCTACGTCGGCGCGCTGTTCGTCATCATGTCAATCTATCCGTGGACGGAAATCGGCCTCAAGGGCAGCCCGTTTGTGATGACCTTCGAGAAGCTGGGCATTCCTTACGCGGCTGGCATCATCAACTTCGTTGTGCTGACTGCCGCGCTTTCGTCCTGCAACAGCGGCATTTTCAGCAACGGCCGCATGCTGTACAACTTGGCGCAGCAGGGAGAAGCGCCTGCAAGCTTTGAGAAGGTATCCCGTTCCGGCGTTCCGGCCCGTGCGATTATTGTATCCGCTTTCTTCCTGTTGATCGGCGTCGTGCTCAACTACATCGTTCCGGAAAAAGCGTTTACCATGGTTACCAGCATCGCTACGTTTGCGGTCATTTGGGTATGGGCGGTCATTTTGATCTCGCAAATTCGCTTCCGCAAGAAGCTGTCGACCGATCAAGCCGCCAAGCTGATTTACAAAATGCCGTTTGCGCCTTACAGCTCTTACGTCGTGCTGGCATTTCTCGTCTTTGTGGTCGGAATTATGGCTTACTCCCCGGATACCCGGATTGCGCTGCTGGTCGGCCCGGTGTGGTATGCGATCCTGCTCGTGGTTTATTACGTGAAAAAGAAAAAAAGCGCCTCCCCTGCCGGAACGAACGGCGTGGAAAGACGCGCAGACGACGGCGCGACGCAGGTATAGGCAAATCGACCGGAATGGATCAGGAGGACATGAGCTTATTGGTCTTCAGATCGATGTAAAGCGCCACCTTCTGATCCATGCTTTTTAAGTCGATCTCGCCGATTTCGGCAATCCGGGACAGGCGATAGTTCATCGTATTCGTATGGATATGAAGTGCGGCAGCAGCCTCCTTGGCATTGCTGTCGTGCACCAGAAACGTCTCCAGCGTATCCAACAGATTCGTATGATGGTCCCGGTCGTATTCTTTAAGCCGCTGCAAGTGGCGGTTCACCATCCGGTGGGACTGCTTGTATTCGTAAATGGGGGGCAGGAAACGGTAAAAGCCCAGGTCTTCGTAGTGGTGAATTTTCGTTTGATTCGGGAACAGCTTCTTCAGGTGCAGCAGTGTGAGCGCTTCGCGGTAGCTCGTTTCGACCTTGCCGTAATTTTCATACAGAGAGCCGCAGGCAGAGGCCATCGCAGACACGCGAAACCGGTCCTGCATCTGCTTGGCAAAATGATTGATAAAGCCGCTGGCATGCTCTTTCCAAGACGTCGATTTGGAAGGAGAAGCGAGCAGAATGAAATGATGGTGATCCGACGCATGGCATACGACGGAGATGCGCTGCGTCACCGACATCAGATAGCGGATTTGCTGGAGCCGATGATCATCGATCGATTCCGAAAATTCGAACACCATGACGTAAAAAGCGGGAGGCAGTGTCAAATGGATTTGAGCCGCTTTGTCCCGTACAGCTTCTTCAGTGGTCAGATGTCCCGTAAGCAGCTGCCAGAAAAACTCCTGATAGCCTTCCTCCTGCTTACGTTTGCGCGTTTGAATCTGCAGAAGCTTTTGTTTGGCCGTTTGTGCAGCCTTTTTTAATTGCTGCATGCCATTATCGTCGATGGGCTGCTGCACCTCAAGCACCCAAATATATCCAAGAACTTCCTCGTCTTTGCGAATAGCGACGGCGACGCGGTCCCCGAGACCGACATCCGTAATGGAGGCGATCCTGACCGGCTCGTCGGACTTCATGAGCTGTGGAATAGCTCCTTGCCTCCACAAGCTTTGGACCACCTTCTCGGGTACCCGCCGGCCGATGATGGTCGCGATGCGGGCTTCGTCCGTCTGGCGGTCGTGCACGCTGTAGGCGACAAGCCGATGATTGGCGTCTTCAATCGTAACCGGGCACCGAAGCACCTCGCTAATGGTTTCGGCTAACGTTTCCAGACTGTCGAAATGCTGATCGAAGGGCCCTTTTTCGGCGGTCATGCTTCATTTCTCCTTTTTAAAGTTTCGAGTGGCAGCGGTACCATTTTAACTATAAACAAATTTTTTTGCCATGGGAATCCCCTGAAGGGGATCAAAATTTAACTGTATCGGGTATAATGGACGAACACACATTCTTTATGGAAATGGAAAGGGATCTTCGATGTCGTTTCGTCAACTTGTAATCATTGTAGGTATTACCGTACTTGGCATCGCTGCAGCCTATATGGCCCAAATTCCGGTCGTCTTCGGCTTTTCGGCAGGGCTTCTGGCTCTTATTCTGATTTCGCTCCGCAGCGGAATTGGAGGCAAGGAACTTGGCGCCGGGATACTGGAAGGCGTTCGCCGTACCAAGGAGGTCGTCTGGCTGCTGCTGCTCGTCGGCGTGATTCTTCCTTGCTGGGCGGTCAGCGGAACGATGGACGAACTGATTCAATGGGCGCTTGCCGTCGTGCAGCCGCAGTATGCGCTGACCTTTTCGTTTCTGATCTGCGCGTTCGTGTCGATGATTCTCGGGACCTCGACCGGGACGCTCAGCGCGGTCGGGGTTCCGCTCATCGGGATGGCGATCCATGTGGGCGTTCCGCTGCCGTACGCTGCCGGGGCTGTCGTCTCCGGCATCTTTGTCGGCGACCGGACGTCGCCGTTTTCCAGCGCGCATCAGTTGATCGCGGCTTCGACCGAGACGTCCGTCCCGCGGCAATGGCGGGCGATGGCTCCGACCTCGGCGCTTGCCGTGCTCGCCTCGCTGGCCTTTTACGGGTGGCTCGATCTGCGGACGGCGCACAGTCCGCTGGAGCAAGCGGCCAACCTCATTCCTTCCAATCTCGGTGAATCGCTCGTGCTCCTGATCCCGATTCTCGTTCTTCTCGGCTCGATCGTGCTGCGGATGAAGACGAAATACGGATTTCTGTTATCCATTGCCGCAGCTATTATAATAGGAAGTCTGCAAAAAGGGATAGGGCCGGCCGCTTGGCTGAAAGTGATGTGGAGCGGTGCGGAGCATTCGATTGTCGAAGGCAAGGGATTGCTGAGCATGATCAGCCTCGTCTCGCTGATTGTGCTGGCCGGAGCGTTCAACGGCATTCTGGAACGGTCGAACATGATCGGCGCGTACATCGAGCGGATGATGGGGGCTATGCCTTCGCTCGCTTCCGCCACATGGCGCACGGGAGCGTTTGGCTTCGTCCTCTGTCTGATCTCCTGCACGCAGACGCTGCCGATCATCATGTCCGGCCGCAACATTTTGCCGCTATGGAACCGCCGGTTCAACTCCGCGCACCTCTCGCGCGTCATCGCCGATACGAGCGCCGTTCTGGCCGCGGCCGTACCGTGGAATTTGCTGGCTGTGCTGTGCAGCACGTTCGTCGGCGTGCCGGTGGAGCAGTACTTGCCCTTTGCGATCTTTTTATGGAGCCTGCCGCTCTGCACTTATTTATATTCCGTTTATCTGGATCGTGCGAAAGTCCGCGTTCAAGCCTGAGACATCAGGCTTTTTTAGTTACAAATCTTGCGAGAGGCGCACCATATCGACCACCTGCATCCCGTTCTCGTAAATCGGCTCCTCGTAGTGCCGGGTGATAAAGTCCCTGTCGCTCCAGGCCATACGGAAGCCGCACTTCTGATACAGAGCGAGCTGACCGATACTTGAATTGCCGGTGCCGATTTCAATCGTTTTATACTTGCGGTCTCGATTGCTTATACGCGCACTCCTGGAAAGTTAAAAAATAGCAGTTTCTTTACATAAGATTCGGTAAGTCTCCGCCCGGTTCCTTCTTTTTGCTCACAATTTGGTTAAAAGCATCCCCATACTAACCAATAAAAACTGCTCGTAAGGCAAAAAAGAACCTAATGATCATCGGATGCCTTACAAGGATTTTTGTCTCTCCATGAAGAAGTGAAGTAACGGGTACGCTGAAAAGAAAAGAATAGTGGGAGGGGAACCATGACGGAAGAAGAAGCAAAGCGGCTGCTGATGCTGCACAGTTTCTCAATTGATGAGGCGATCGACCATCCCAAGGGTCAAACCGGATTCCTAATGTCGCTGCGCCCGTACCGCGGCTTGATCGAAGAGAACTTTCACGAGGTCATGTATGCTCTGTATATTTTACAAAAGAAGCTGGGGCCGGAGACTTCGCATCTGGATCGGGATGTTGTCACCGCCGTATGGGGGATGTGCCACTTAAGCCGGGCGTGGGGCGTTCATTCGGACGGCATGCTCCGTTCTAACGGTTTGATCGCGGAAGATGACGTGCGCCGATTGGAGGAGTGGATCGAAATGATTTCGTATGCGTTCCTGAACCTGTTGGAAGGCAATGGGGATGAGGCCTTTTTTGAATACCTGGAAAGCTATGGCGATTTCCGGGAGCCGAAGCTTGAAGAGGAAGAGTGACTTGTGATGCCAGGCAACGCCGTTCGCGGTAGAGCTTGCCCGAGTCGCGATCTCTGCAAATGGAAGAGAGCGGCTCAGGCTTGGGGAGGGAGACACAACTGAATTAAGCTTTAAAACGGCATTTCAGCAGATAAACTTCGTCGAATGCGTTGATTAATTTATCAGGGTCTCGTACGAAACTCGTCAGACCCTGCTCCTTCTTGCGTACGATCGCGCCTAATGTAATAGGCTCCCCCGGTATGATCTTTTCGCTGTCGATAATCGAGCCCCACGTTGACGAAAGAAAAGCTTCTTTAGCTATGGAGCCCTTACTGGAGGAGGAGCCGCCTTCGTCCCGCACCGAAACAATCCACATCTGCTCCTTATCGTTTACACTGGTCAGACTCCAGTACAGCTTATTTTCCCGTTTGTGCCTCAGACTCGTCCCCACCGATGCCAGCGTCTCCTTAAACGCTCCGTTCACGTAACGCTCCATCCAGCAATCGATCTGGTTAATACTCTCGTCATCCGATTGAAACTTATAGATGAATAAACTGTCCGTGCTTGCTGCGCTCTGGATTGACGCGTATTCATCATCCGTTCTTGGAACATAGCTTATCGTGTTTGCTTTATCATCTGGAGAAGCATTTGAATCCGCGCTTGTATTGACCGGCATCGCAGGCTGCTTCTTCTGTGCGTCATTCCAGATCCCGGCCGCAAAGGCAAGCGCAAACAGACAGGCGAGAACTACTTTTATTTTCATCCGGATAAGACCTCCAAAACCAATATACCATATCATGGATATTCGCCCAACCCCATATCCGTCCTCCTGCGCGCCAACGTTTGGGTTTTCCAGATTTAATTAAAGACAATATATAGACTTGTCTTTAAATACCTGATGGCGCTATGATGATATTGAAAACGTTATCAAACGTGACGAAGGGAGCTGTCTTGATCGATGAGAACTGTGGAGGAACTGGAACATAAGCTTGCCGAGCCGTCGCCTGCTTTGGTGCAGGAGATGAAGTCGCTGGAGGGAGACATCATGCTGCTTGGGGTGGGCGGCAAAATGGGGCCGAGTCTGGCCAAGCTGGCGATCAACGCAATCCGGGAATCGGGGGTCGACCGCAAAGTATACGGCGTGTCGAGATTTTCAGAAAAAGGGCTGAAGGAAGAGCTGGAGAGCGTCGGCATCGAAACGATTGCGTGCGATCTGCTGAACGATGAGCAGCTTCAAAAGCTGCCTGACGTGAAAAACATCATTTATATGGCTGGAACGAAATTCGGCACCACAGGAAAAGAGTATTTTACATGGGCGATGAACGCTTATTTGCCGGGCCGCGTGGCGGAGAAGTTCCGTCATTCACGGATCGTTGTATTCTCCACCGGCAACGTCTATCCGTTGACTCCTGTCCTGCAGGGCGGAGCGAGCGAATCGATGGCTCCTTCGCCGGTCGGCGAGTACGGACAGTCGTGTCTCGGACGCGAGCGGGTGTTCGAGCATTTTTCCCATCAATACGGAACGCCGATCTCCATCTACCGTCTCAATTATGCGATCGATCTGCGGTACGGGGTGCTGCTGGAAATTGCAAAATCGGTGAAGGAAGGTCGTCCGATCGACGTATCCATGGGGCATTTCAACTGCATTTGGCAGGGCGACGCCAACGAAATTGCGCTTCGTTCGCTGCTGGTCTGCAAGCCGGGGGCGGAGCTGTTGAACGTGACCGGTCCGGAGACGGTGTCGATCCGGTATGCGGCTACAGAGCTCGCCAAGCGGCTTGGAACGGAAGCGGTGTTCACCGGGCAGGAGGCGGAAACGGCGCTGCTTAGCAATGCGTCGAAATGCATGCAGCTGTTCGGGTATCCGCGGATATCGCTTTTGCAAATGATCGATTGGGTGGCCGAATGGGTAATGCACGAAGGCAAAACGATTAACAAGCCGACGCATTTTCAGGAAAGAGAGGGGAAATTTTAACGTATGGGCGGCAGAAAACAGTTATCACCGGAACAATCCCGGGCGCTGCACGAAGGGCTGGTCATTCCGGCTCATCCGCTGGCGCTGGACGAACAGCGACGGCTTGACGAGCGCAGCCAGCGCGCTTTAACCCGCTATTATGCCGCCTCCGGCGCCGGAGGCGTCGCGGTGGGCGTGCACTCGACACAGTTTGAAATCCGCGAGCCGCAATTCAATCTGTTCGAGAAGGTGCTGCGGATGGCCTCCGAGGAGGTCGACCGGGCCAACATCACGCGTCCGTTCCTGAAAATCGCCGGCATATGCGGCCCGACCGAGCAGGCGCTGAACGAAGCGGACACGGCGGTCGGACTCGGATATGACGCAGGGCTGCTGAGCATGGGCGGGCTGCAAAGCTTGAGCGAAGCGCAAATCCTCGAACGCACGGCGCGGGTCGCCGAAAAGATGCCGGTTATCGGCTTTTATTTGCAGCCGTCCGTAGGCGGAAAGGTATTCAGCTTCGACTTTTGGAAGGAGTTCGCCACCATCCCCGGCATCGTAGCGATCAAAATGGCGCCGTTCAACCGGTACCAAACGATCGACGTGGCGCGGGCCGTCTGCTACTCGCCGCGGCGCGACGAGATTGCGCTGTACACCGGCAACGACGATAACATCGTGAACGATCTGCTGACCGTCTACCGCTTTATGGTGGATGGCAAACCCGTGGAAAAACGGATCGTCGGCGGGCTGCTTGGGCATTGGGCGGTTTGGACGCACAAAGCGGTCGAGCTGCTCGAGGAAATCAAGCAAGTGCGGCAATCGGGGACGATCGGCAGCGAGTGGCTGACCCGGAACGTGGCCGTTACGGATACGAACGCGGCGTTTTTCGATCCGGCGCACGGGTTTGCCGGCTGCATCCCGGGCATCCACGAGGTGCTTCGCCGTCAAGGTCTGATGAAAGGCATCTGGTGCCTGAATCCTCACGAAACGCTGTCGCCAGGACAGGCGGAGGAGATCGATCGGATGTACCGGGACTACCCGGAATTGAACGATGACGCGTTCGTCCGCGAGCATTTGGCATCCTGGATGGCTTGAGTTCCCGGGACTGCGCTTAAGCAGAAGCCACGGATGAGACGCTTCAAAAGATATAGTTTCCAGGGGAAGAGGATGAACGAATGAAATCGAACGTTGAGGACAGCCATGGGCTATTGGCGTCGGCGGAACGGCTTGCGGACTCGCTGGTGGCGTTTCGCCGCGACCTTCACGCCGAGCCCGAGCTGAGTCTGGACGAGCGGGAAACGTCCCGCAAGGTGGCGGAGCAGTTGACCGGGCTCGGGCTTGAGGTGCGTACCGGCGTCGGCGGCTACGGCGTGACGGCCGAGCTTCACGGCATCGGACCGGGGCCCGTCATTGCGCTGCGCGCCGACATGGATGCGCTGCCGGTGACGGAAGAGACCGGTCTGCCGTTCGCCTCGCGCCGCCCTGGCGTCATGCACGCCTGCGGCCACGACGGGCATACGGCGATGTTGCTCGGCGCGGCCCGGCTGCTCACGGAGCGCCGGGAACAGTTGAACGGCAGCGTGCGGTTTCTGTTCCAAGCGGCGGAGGAGATCAACGCAGGCGCCAAAGCGATGATCGCGGATGGCGCGCTGGACAGCGTCTCGGAAATTTACGGGCTGCACAATTTGCCGACCCTTTCGGCGGGCAAGCTAGCGACTCGCGCCGGGGCGCTTATGGGCTCCGTCGACCGCATCGAGATCGACATCGAGGGCAAAGGGGGGCACGGTGCGATCCCTGACCAGTGCATCGATCCGATCGTGGCGGCTTCGGCCATCGTTCTAGCGCTGCAAACCGCAGTAAGCCGCGAGCTTTCGCCGTTCGCCCCCGCCGTCGTGACCATCGGCAGCCTGCAGGCCGGGGAAGCGAACAACGTCATCCCGCACCGGGCTCGTCTGACCGGTACGGTACGGACGTTTGCGCCGAAAGTGCAAATAGGGATGCAGGAGCGGCTGGAACGGCTTGTGACGCGGATCGCCGAAGGCTATCGCTGCCGGGCCGAGCTCCGCTACATTCCACAGAATCCGGTTCTTGTCAACCATGACGATTGTCTGGCCCACGCCGAGCGGGCCATGGACAGGCTTCTGGGGCGCGAGCGGCGGGTACAGGCGGAGCCGACGATGGCGGGCGAGGACTTTTCCGCCTATTTGCAGCAGGTGCCGGGTTGCTTTTTTTGGCTTGGCTCAGGTCCTGAGACGGGAGCGGAGCAGGCTTTCGGGCTGCACCATCCCCGGTTTACGCTTAACGAAACGTGTCTCCCGGTTGGGGCGGCGGCGCTCGCCGCCATTGCTTTGGAGCGTTTGACGGCGGAACAGGCATAGTAGCGAAGAAGCGATGCGCTGAAAACGTCACCTTTTTGCAATTGGCAGATTCCTCTTGTCAGGTATAATGGAGATAGATTGAACACAAGCATGGGTAAGGCGGTGTTGTCATGTTCGGGACTTATCGTCCGTCCACCGTAGAAAAAGGGATTCCGATAGCGCTGATCGGACCGGAGCCGATGATTCCCGTCATGCTGCAAGCGATGAAATCGTTTCCGTCCTTCGTCCCCGTCGCCGGGGCGTACGCGAATCTGGAGGAAGCGGTTCAATGGACCCGGGACCTTATGGACCGCGTCGAAGTGATCTTATATTCGGGACCGCATCCATACCAGGTATGCCTCGATCGCGTCCAGCTGCGCGTACCCGCTCATTTCGTTCCGCTGAACGGCTCGGGACTGTACCGGTCGTTGTTTCGGGCGGAGCGGATGGGGCGGCTCGGCGCCATGTCGGTCGATACGCTGACCGGCCAGCCGTTCGTGAAGACGTTCCGCGAGCTGGGCCAATCGCTGCCTGAACTGACGTTCTACAGCGGCGATCCTGCGGATACGGAAGCGATGGTTCGTTTTCATGCGGAGCAACATGCTCAGGGGAAGACGGCGATTGCCTTGACCGCGCTCCGTTCCGTATCGGTGAAGCTGAGCGAGCTTGGCGTGCCGAGCGAATGGGTGCTGCCGACCGAGCAGGATATCATCGTTGCGCTTGAGCGGGCGCTGTTGTCGACGGAATCCCGCCGCAGCAAGGAATCGCAAATTGTGGTGGGCTTGATTGACGTGGACGGGTTCCGCAAAGCGGCCGATCTCCGGAAGTCGGAGCATGATGTGCAGCGGCTGAAGCTGGATATCCACCGGATGATGCTCGAGTATGCCGAAACGCTCGAAGGGCACTTGACCCCGCTGGGCGGCGACGAATATTTGTTCGTCACGACGCGGGGGACGTTCGAGCGCCATACGGGCGGATATAAATATATTCCGCTGGCCAAAATGGCGCGGGACGCCTTCTCGCTTTCGCTGAGCATCGGCATCGGCTTCGGCCGGTCCGCCCACGAAGCGGGCTCGCATGCCCGGATGGCGCTGCGACGGGCCAAAGACGCGGGCGGCTGCATCAGCTTCATCGTCCGCGAAGACGAGAGCGTCATCGGCCCGCTGGAAATGGCCGAGCCGCTCGGCGCTGAGCTAACGCTGCTGGACGCCGCCTTGATTCAAAAGGCGGAGGAAGCGGGCTTGACCCAGACGTATTTGAGCCGGGTAGTCGCTCAGCTCACCCGTACGGGCAAGACGTACTACAACGTTCACGAGCTGGCGTCGGTTCTCGGCGTGACCGTCCGCAGCACCCATCGGCTGCTGACGCAGTGGATGGACGCAGGACTGGTCGAGGTGGCCGGAGAGGAACGGGGCAGAGCGAAGGGCAGGCCGAAGCAAATTTACCGACTTTCCTTCCTGGACGACCTGCTGCGCCGTTAAAAAGCATGCTTGTCGTTTATATCGGACTTGGCTTAGGAGGATGTACACATGAAATTGGGATTAAGCACCTACAGTTTATTCCGGGCTATCGATAAGAAAGAAGTGACCGTAACGGAAGCTATCCGCTGGATTGCCGATAATGGAGGCGAGCATGTGGAGATCGTGCCGATCGGGTACGACTTGACGAACAATCCAGGGCTGGTTGAAGATATCCGCAAGACCGCAGATCAAGCGGGACTTGATATTTCCGGCTACGCGGTCGGCGCGAATTTCGTGCAGGCCACGACGGAGGCCTACGAGCTGGAGATTGAGAAGACGATGCGCCAGGTCGACATTGCCCGCGGTCTTGGAGTGAAGCGGATGCGTCACGACGTCGCGTCGCGCCCGATCCCCGAAACGTCGATCCGCCAGTTCGAAGCGGACTTGCCCCGGCTTGTCGAAGCGTGCCGCCGCATCGCCGACTACGCAGCGCAGTTCGATATCGTTACAAGCGTGGAAAACCACGGCTTCTACTTGCAAGCGAGCGACCGGGTGCTCCGGCTCGTGCATGAGGTGGATCGCGCCAACTTCAAGACGACGCTGGATATCGGCAATTTCCTGTGTGTGGACGAAGATCCGGTCAGCGCCGTTTTGAATAACATTCCGTTTGCGTCCATGGTGCATTTGAAAGACTTTTACCGCCGTCCGTCGTACCGCAATCCGGGCGAAGGCTGGTTCAAGTCGACCCACGGCAACTTCCTGCGGGGCGCCATCGTCGGACAAGGCGACATCGATATGCCGGAGGTTATCCGGGTGCTGAAGGCTTCGGGGTACGACGGCTATTTGTCCGTCGAATTCGAAGGGATGGAGGACCCGAGGACCGGTTCGAGAATCGCGATGGATAACGTCCGGCGGCTGTGGCAGGAAGCCGTAGTGTAAACCGAAAACAACAAGAAAAGCAGGAGGAACAAGGCAACGATGAGCAAAATCAAAATCGGAATAATCGGAGCGGGCTCCATTTCGGAGCAGCATTTTACAGCCTACAGCCATCATCCTGAAGTGGAGATTTATGCCGTCTGCGATTTGAACGAGGAACGGGCACAAGCAAAGGCCGAAGCGTACGGCGCCTCCAAAGTATTCACCGATTACCGCGAGCTGCTGGCGCTGCCAGACATTCACGGTGTCAGCATCTGCACTTGGAACAACTCCCATGCCGAGATCAGCATCGCGGCGCTCGAAGCGGGCAAGCACGTGCTGGTGGAGAAGCCGCTTTGCCAGACGGTGGCCGAAGCTTTGAAGGTCGAAGAAACGGTACGGCGGACGGGCAAGCTGCTGCAGGTCGGCTTCGTGCGCCGGTACGCCAGCAATACGGAAATTTTGAAAAAATTTATCGATGCGGACGATCTGGGCGAGATTTATTACGCCAAAGCTACTTGTCTGCGCCGTCTCGGCAACCCGGGCGGCTGGTTTTCGGATATCAAGCGCTCCGGCGGCGGGCCGCTCATCGACCTTGGCGTGCATATTATCGATATTTGCTGGTACTTGATGGGCAAGCCGAAGGTTAAGTCGGTTTCGGCCAATACGTACAACCGCCTCGGCAATCGCTCAAATGTGGAGCATCTCACATACTACAAAGCAGCGGATTACAACGGGGCGCTCAACACGGTGGAGGACATGGCCAATGCGCTCATCCGCTTCGAGAACGGGGCGAGCCTTATGGTCGATGTCAGCTTCACGTTGCATGCGAAGAAGGACGAGCTGTCCGTCAAGCTGTACGGGGACAAGGGCGGAGCGGAGCTGGAGCCGGAGCTTGCGATCATCGCCGAGAAGCATGATACGATTTTAAATGTTGCGCCGCAGGTAGACCATCCTTCGTTCGATTTTGTCGCCGGGTTTCAACAGGAGATCAATTATTTTATCGACAGCTCGCTTGGACGAACGGAAACCCGGAGTCCGGTGGAGGACGGCGTCGAAGTGATGAAAATACTGTGCGCCATTTATGAATCGGCCACTCAAGGGCGCGAAATCGAACTATAGGGAGGAAAGACGGTCATGGTATTGACGAACAAAATCGGGGTCATCTCGGACAGCTTCAAGCTGCCGCTGCGCGCGGGGCTGCAAAAGTCTAAGGAGCTTGGCGCAGACGGCGTGCAGATTTGGGCTACCAAAGGGGAAATGGACCCGGCGAACCTGGACGCAGCGGCTCGGAAAGACCTCAAGGCTTACCTCGATTCGATCGGGCTGGAAATTTCCGCTTTGTGCGGCGATTTGGGCGGACACGGCTTCCAAGACAAGGAAGCGAACCCGGCCAAAATCGAAAAGTCGAAGCGGATTCTCGACCTGGCGCTTGACTTGGGCACGAATATCGTGACGACGCATATCGGGCTGGTACCGGCCGACCCGGCCGATCCGATCTATGCCGAGATGCAGGACGCTTGTGGCCAACTGGCCCGCTATGCTTCGTCCGTTGGCGGTTATTTTGCCATCGAGACCGGCCCCGAGACAGCCGCACATTTGAAAAGCTTCCTGGACAGCCTTGGCTCCAAAGGGATGTCGGTCAACTTCGACCCGGCGAACATGGTCATGGTGACCGGCGACGACCCGGCTAAAGGCGTGCACACGCTGAAGGACTACATCGTCCATACGCACGTGAAGGACGGGCTCCGGGTACGCGAAGCGGACCCTCGTGTTATCTACGGCTCTCTCGGGTTCAAGCCGATGGATCATGAAGAGATCGCGCGGATGGTAACTGCGGGAGAGTTTTTCCGGGAGCTGCCTCCCGGCGAGGGCGCCGTCGATTTCGACGCGTACTTCCAAGCACTGCAAGACATCGGGTATACGGGCTATCTGACGATCGAACGCGAGGTCGGCGAGCAGCCGGAGGAAGATATCCGCAAAGCGATTCGATTCATCGAAGCGTACCGGAAGCGGGGCTAGACGGATGGATGCGACGCTGCGCATAGGCATCATCGGGCTCGATACGTCGCACGCAACGGCGTTTACGAGGCTG
Source organism: Paenibacillus elgii (assembly GCA_042219835.1). GTDB lineage: Bacteria > Bacillota > Bacilli > Paenibacillales > NBRC-103111 > Paenibacillus_G > Paenibacillus_G elgii_A. The sequence continues at coordinate 114,716 of JBHJMN010000005.1, read as the reverse complement.
CTGAACGACCCGTCGGATGCCAACCATGTGCCGGGAGGGCGGGTGATTGCCGCTTATCCGGGCGGTTCCGCCGACTTCCCGCTCAGCATCGACCGGGTCGGCGGCTTTACGCAAGAGCTGCGGGAGCAATACGGCGTGTCCATTATGGAAACGCCGGAAGCCGTAGCGGAATCGGTCGATGCGCTGCTGCTCGAATCGGCCGACGGACGGGTGCACTTGGAGCAGTTTCGCGCCATCGCACCTTACGGCAAGCCGGTATTTATCGACAAGCCGCTCGCATTGAACTCGCGGGAGGCGTATGAAATCGTCGAGCTCACGCAGCAATACGATATTCCGGTCATGAGCGCTTCCGCTCTGCGGTACGCCGAAGGGCTAGTCAGCGCTCTGGCGGAAGCGGACGGAGTCATTACGGGAGCCGATGCCTTCGGACCGATGGTTCTCGAACCGACGCAGCCGGGGTACTTCTGGTACGGGATTCATACGGTCGAGCTGCTGTACCGCGCCATGGGCACAGGCTGCCGGGAAGTGACCGCGGCGGCGAACGACGATTTCGACGTCATTACGGGCGTCTGGCAGGACGGGCGGATCGGCACGGTACGGGGGAGCCGGAGGCCGGATCAAGGCTTCGGCGTCATGCTGCATACCGGAGAAGGACCGCGTCTTGTCGATGTATCCAAGGACGGGAGACCGTTTTACGCCAGCTTGCTGGTCGAGGTCATGAAGATGTTCAGGACGGGAGAAACGGGCCTTCCGCTGACGGAGACGCTGGAGATCATCCGTTTCCTCGAAGCAGCCAACGAAAGCCGGGCGTCAGGGCAACGGGTCAAGCTGTAGCCGCAGGGGCATTATCACCCCACGCCAGATGTTTCTTGCACCATTTTTGAAACCGGAATCGCATCCTTACGTATAAGTATCGTAACGTTAGCTATCCTATGGAAAATCAAATACGCCATACCTGGAGGAGCCTGTCACCTTAGCTTTGCTATGTTTATTCTAGCAGCTATGGTTGATAGGCTTCTTTTTGTATGTTTTTACCTGTATATCCATAGGATAAGCACGATGAACAAACAGAAGGGGCGGTCGGTCAACATGCTTATTTTTCAACTGGCTATCATTTTACTTGCTTCCAAAATTGCGGGAGACCTCAGCGTTAAATTAGGACAGCCTTCCGTGCTCGGGAAGCTGCTGATCGGGATCATCTTGGGACCGACGGTGCTCGGACTCGTCACGAATACCGACATATTAACGGAAATCAGTCAAATCGGCGTGATACTGCTGATGTTTATTGCCGGACTGGAAACCGATGTCGAGGAATTCAAGCATACGGGGAAGCCTTCCGCTTTTGTAGGGGTTGCGGGGATTGTCGTGCCGCTGGTCGCAGGGTTTTTGGCCGGGCAAGTCATGGGGCTGCCGACGATCCAGGCCGTATTCCTCGGATTGCTGCTGTCGGCCACCAGCGTCAGCATTTCGGTGCAGGCGCTGAAGGAAATGGGAAAGCTGAAGTCCCGGGCGGGGGCGACGATTCTGGGCGCCGCGGTCATCGATGACGTACTGGTTATCGTTGCGCTGGCGTTTGTGATGAGCTTTGCAGGGGGCGACGTGAATCTGGGGGTCGTTGTCCTGAAAAAAGTAATCTTTTTCGCCGGGGCGATTCTCATGGCTTGGAAGGTCGTTCCATGGGTGCTGAAAAAGTTCGCGCCTCTTCGTGTGACCGAAGCGGTCGTATCGGCCGCACTCATCATCTGTTTCGCTTACGCCTACTTGGCAGAATATGCAGGGGTTGCCGCTATTATTGGGGCTTATATCGCCGGTGTGGCGATCAGCGTCACGAAATACAAGCACGAGGTGTTCGAGAAGGTCGAAACGATCGGCTACTCGATCTTCGTTCCAGTGTTCTTTACTTCCATCGGCGTGACGGCGGAGTTCACGGGAATTGCCGGCAATCTTGGCTTGATCGTTGTATTAAGCATTCTGGCGATCCTTACCAAGCTGGTCGGCTCGGCGCTGGGAGCGAAATTCGCCGGCTTTGCCTGGAAACCTTCCTTGGGGATCGGGGCAGCCATGGTATCGCGGGGCGAAGTCGCACTTATTATTGCTGCCATGGGGCTGGAGGCCGGTTTGCTGAGCAAAGAAATATTCGCTGTCCTCATTGTCGTTGTCTTGGTGACGACCCTCGTGACGCCTCCAATGATGAAATGGTTTTTCAGGGAATCCAAGGCGCCTGGCGAAAACCTGGATCAATCCGCTTGAGGCGATAAGGGGGCTTGATGGTTTTTCAGTAATTCATTTTTTCCATTAAATGCGTTTTTGTAAAAGCGACTCGACTCATTTCCTTGCGAATTATCCGTAGAACCGCATAAATAATCCGTCCTCCGGGAGACAAAGACAAGCCCAGGTGATAATGTTTATCAATGAACGGGTTCAACGAAGGGGAGGGATACATGTGAACCAAAAAAACGGAATCGCAAGACTGCTCGAGATTGCGGGCGAGAAGCGCGGTCTGCTGATCGTTTCCGGCATTTTGTCGGCTCTGAGCGCGGTCTGCATGCTGATTCCTTACGTATCGGTATATTTTATTATTCGCGAGCTGTTGGAGCATGCGACGAACCCAGCTTCCGCCGACGGGTCTTGGATGATCCGCTGGGGGATCGTTGCGCTGCTGGGGATGCTGGGAAGCATGCTGCTGATGTATGGAGGAGGAATGTTATCCCACATGGCGGCATTCCGGATTTTATATGGTCTGCGCGTCAAGCTGTCCAACCATATCGGACGGCTGCCGCTTGGCTGGCTGAACGGCACCTCGACCGGTGCCGTGAAGAAGACGCTGGAGCAAAACGTGGAAAAAGTAGAAACCTTTGTGGCGCATCAGCTCCCGGATCTCATTCATGTGGCGGTGACGACCCTTGTAATGATCGTCGCCATGTTCGCCTTGAACGTATGGCTGGCACTGGCTTGCCTCGTTCCTATAGCAGCCGCTTTTATCGCGCAGATTTTATTCTCGACGGGAGAGAATGGCAAGGAGCACGTCAAAATGTACCACGATTCTTTGGAACGGATGAGCGGCTCGGCGGTTCAATACGTGCGCGGGATGCCGGCGGTGAAGGTGTTCGGGCAGACGGTCCATTCGTTTCGCAGGTTTTACGACGATATGATCCGCTACCGCGATTATTGCGTCAAATATACGGACCAATTTCAGAACGGGTATCTCATTTTTAAAGTCATTCTCAGCTCGTTTGCGGCGTTTATACTGCCGGTCGGCGTCTATCTGCTGGCCCGGGACCCAGGGAGCGTGGCGTTCGCCTCGGTTCTGCTGTTTTTTCTGATCATGGCCCCAGGCATCTCCGCCCCCATGTTCAAAATTATGAATATCAGCTCTTCGCTCCGCAATATTCACGAGGGGGTCGAGCGGATCGACCGTATTTTGGCGGAGGAGCCGGTACGGGAACCGGAAGCTCCGAAAAAGCCGGACGCTTACGATTTGACATTCCATAACGTCTCCTTCTCCTACGGGGCGGAAGGCAGATCTTCCCGAATCGAAGCGCTGTCCGATATTTCGTTCAACGCGCGTCAGGGCAAGGTAACGGCGCTGGTCGGCCCGTCAGGCTCCGGCAAGTCCACTGTTGCCAATCTCATTCCCCGGTTCTGGGATGTAAGCCAAGGAAGCATCCGCATCGGCGGCGTAGACATCCGCGAGATGGCTTCGGCCGATCTGATGAACACCGTTGCATTTGTTTTTCAGGAAACGTTCTTGTTCTACGATACCCTCTATAACAATATCGCCGTCGGGCGGCCTGGAGCGTCGCCGGAGGAAGTGTACGCCGCAGCGAAAGCGGCCCAGTGCCATGAGTTTATCGGCAGGCTGCCCCAAGGCTACGATACCTTGATCGGGGAAGGCGGCGTGTATTTGTCGGGCGGCGAGGAGCAGCGGATTGCGGTGGCCCGGGCGATTTTGAAGGATGCCCCTATTCTGGTGCTGGATGAGGCAACCGCCTTTGCCGATCCCGAGAACGAGTACGAGATGCAGCTGGCGCTTAAGCAGCTGATGAAGGGAAAAACGGTTATCGTGATCGCGCACCGGCTTTCTTCGATCCGGGATGCCGATCAAATTATCGTGCTGAACGCCGGGCGGCTCGAAGAGCGGGGAACGCATGACGGACTCGTTGCCGCGAATGGCTTGTATTCCAGAATGTGGAAGTCATACACGGATGCGGGACAATGGCATATCGAGACGGGAGGAGTGAGGGCATGAGTATGCTTCATAACATTACGGCGGGCCAGCCGAAAAAGCTGATCAAGCCGGTAATGTATACGACGCTCGCTAACCTGATGGCAATCGCGCCTTTTGCCCTGCTGGTCGTGGGCGCGAGACTGATCTTCGAGCCGTTCGTTCATCCGGGCGCGCCGCTGGATGTAACGGGGCTTTGGTGGGTGTGTGGAGGCATGGCGGCTGCGCTGATTGTTTTGTTCTTCTGCGAAATGCCGGCATACCGCACCCAGTACCGGGGCGCTTATGAGACGGCGGCCGAAGGGCGCGCTCAACTGGCTGAGCATTTGCGGAAGCTGTCCCTCGGCTACTTGAACCGACGTGACCCCGGCGATTTGGCGAATATGATGATGGGCGATTTTACGCTGGTGGAGCATGGCCTCTCGCATCTCGTACCGCAGATGCTCGGCGCCTTGGTCATGCCGGTGCTGGCCCTTGCAGGGCTCTCCATTCTGGACTGGCGCATGGCGGCCGCCATGTTTGCCGCTTTTCCGGTGGCGGTCATTCTGGTTCTGCTCACCTCCCGCATTCAGCGGAAGCTGGGGGCGAACCATATGCGGGCCAAGATTGACGCCGCAAACCGTCTTCAGGAATATTTGAACGGCATCCGGGTCATTAAAGCTTACAATATCACGGGCGAGCGCTTCGTCCGGCTGGAAAAATCGTTCAAGGAACTGATGCGGCACAGCATCCGGATCGAAGGGCTGCTTGGACCGATCGTGCTGAGCGGCATCGCACTTATTCGCGCCGGGCTGACCCTGATGGTGATCGTAGGGGTTCATTTGCTGCTGGGCGGCAAGCTTGACGTGATGACGCTTGTGACGTTTTTGCTCATTGGAACGCGGATTTTCGATCCTCTCACGACCGCACTTGTGAACTATGCGGAGTTCCGCTATCACGAGCAGGCCGGCGAACGTATCGTCCAATTGCTGAAAGAGTCTGGCATGACGGGCAGCGAGCTTCCTCCCGAAGAGCACGACGTTGAGCTGCGGCAGGTCACCTTCGGTTACAACGAGCAATCTACGCTCAAAAACATCAGCGTCCGGATGCCTGCCGGTTCGTTCACCGCGTTGGTCGGCCCGTCGGGAAGCGGAAAGAGCACGCTTCTTCGGCTGGCCGCCCGCTTCTACGATCCCGCCGAAGGAACGGTGCTGCTCGGAGGGCAGGATATGCGGAGCATGGACCCGGAAGCGCTGCTTCGCAAGGTGTCGATGGTATTTCAGGACGTCTATCTGTTCCAGGATACGATCGGCAACAATATCCGCTTCGGGCGGAGCGGCGCGACGCAGCAGGAGGTGGAGGAAGCGGCCCGGCTCGCCTGCTGCCACGAGTTTATCATGAAGCTGCCGCAAGGCTACGATACGATGGTGGGCGAGGGAGGCAGCACGCTATCGGGCGGAGAAAAGCAACGGATTTCCATTGCGCGGGCGATTCTAAAGAACGCGCCGATCGTTCTGCTGGACGAGGCGACGGCTTCCTTGGACCCGGAAAACGAAGTGGAGATTCAGCGCGCGATCGATCATCTGGTTCAAGGGAGGACGGTCATTGTCATCGCGCATCGTCTGAAAACGATAAAGAACGCCGACAACATCATCGTGTTGGACAGCGGCCGCGTGGTCGAGCAGGGGCGGCATAACGACCTGCTTCAGCGCGAGGGTTTATACGCCCGGCTCTGGAATTTGCAGCAGCAAACCGGTGGCTGGAGTATTTCTTCTTGATCGGCAACGTAGCATCCGCTGTCGGTGACCGGCCGTTTTTTGCAATCTCTAATCCAGCCTTGTGCTGGATTTTTTTTTGTTGAATCGTATGTGGGTTATGATATACTGTATTTTGATGAAAATGATTATCAATGTCACATACGCAAGTGTGATCCTGCGTCATTGTAGAGATTCGCCAGGGGGAACCGATGAACATTCAGGCCGAGTTTGCCGAGCTTCATGATATGACAACGAACGTATGCGGCTATTTGAACGCCGCTCCGCAGAAGGAGCCGTATGAGCAGACGGGTACTCTCCCGCCGGAATATGGTGAAGGGCAGTTTAGCTTCATCCAGCTTCGGGACGGCATGGAGCTGCAGTTGAGCGATATGATCTGGCGGGAGGATGTTACCTTCGATATGGGCGTTCGGTATCCGCATCTGGAGCTTGCGCTGAATATCGAGGGCAGCGGCTGCTGGTCCGCTGAAGGGCAGCGGAGGGAAATATCGAACGAGTCCGGCTCCGCGCAGCTTGTTTACTTTAACGATGTCCGTGTCCATATGGAACACAGAAAAAATAAACGGATCGTGCAAGCAGAGCTGCGCATGGACGCCCGGCTCTGGCAGCCCCTTTTTCAAGAATTGGGTGTCAGGCTGGAGAAGTCCTTCTTCTGCTTTGAAGACTTGATCGGTCCCAAGCTTCAAGTTCTGGTGCAGCAGCTGCGGAGCTGCCCGTACAGCGGCTCGGCCAAGCGGCTTTTTCTGGAAGGAAAGTGCCTCGAACTGCTGGCGTCGTTTATTTACGAAGCGAACGACGGCCGGGCAAGGAAAGGCTCCAGCTTGAAAACGGAAGATATCGACAAGATCTACAGCGCCAGAGATATTTTGCTGCAGACGCTGGCCCAGCCGCCCAGCCTGCTTGCCTTATCGCGCAAAATCAGCCTCAACGACTACAAACTGAAGATCGGCTTTAAGGAAGTGTTCGGGATGACCGTCTTCGAATTCGTCCGCCAGCAGCGGATGGAGAAAGCCAGGCTGCTGCTGGAAAAAGGCTCGCTGAACGTCAGTCAAGCCGCGTCTCTGGTAGGGTATAATAATTTCAGCCATTTTGCGGCCTTATTCAAGAAGACGTATGGCGTGAATCCAAGCGACTATGTCAGAGACGCCGCGCATTAACGCGCCTTGGCGGCGGTGCTCAGTTCACATCATTTACTATGTAAACCAGAAACGACGATTGGGAGCGTAGGATCGACGCGATCATCAAGCACACGGCGGGAGCATTATAATGAGGAAGCGGCAGGTGGAGCTTGTTTTTCGCTCCGGACTGCCGCTTTTTTTGTTGCGAATGCCCGGACTCGCACTTTACTTACGTCGGCCTGATTCTACGAGGTTTTGGTAAGCCAGCGAGGCAGCGCCTCAAGCAGCTTTGCTCTGGTGAAGGCGTCGCTGAAGTTCCATTGCGCCGCATCCACCAGATGGACGCGGCCGTTCTGAACGGCGGGCAGGCAGCGCCAAAGCGGGCTGCTCATCAGCTTCTCCGCTGCTTGTTCCGACTCCGGGCTTGCGGGAAGCAGCATAAAAATACGGTCCCCGGCATACGTGGGCAGGCTGGCCTCGGATATTTCCGTAAATCCTTGTCCCGCATTCAGCACTTCCTGAATGTTTCCGGCGGGCCGAAAGCCGTAAGGGTGATAAAGCGCCGACGAAAGACCGACGGCTCCCATGACGAATAAGCGCTTGCCATGGTCGTAGATAAACACGGAAGCCGTTTCCCCCGGTTCAATCGTGGAGCGAAGCTGCTGCCACATGGCGGCCGCTTTGGCGTTGTAGACTTTCAGCCAATGCTCCGCCTCGCGCGTTTTCCCGAGCCAACGGCCGAGCGTGCGCAAACGATGATCGAGCGGCGCAAACGAATTAAACGTCAGCGTGGGGGCGATCTTGGAAATACGGGCATACTGCGCTTCGTCGGAGCTGGCCAAGATGATCAAATCCGGCTTCAGCGCAGCAAGGACCTCCGTCCTCATCGGAAAACCAACGTCGTGCACGTCCCGCAGCTTGCTTTTGAATAAGGATTGCTTATAAAATGAAATGCCGCCGCCAATCGCTTTAACGCCTAGCGCCACCAGATCCCCGAACGTTTCCCCGTAATAAATGATCCGCTCCGGCCGCTCGGGAATTTCGACCTCGTGCCCTGACCAATCCCTGACCAGAACGGTTCGGCTCGCCAGACGGGCATATTGCTTCGGCGCGATGCCCGTCCTTTGACGAAAGCGGCGGTTAAAGTAGTACTCGTCCCGAAAGCCGACTTGTTGGGCAATTTCCCTTAAGGGGGCTGTCGAAGCCAGCAGCAATTGTTTGGAGCGGTTTATCCGCAGCTCGGTCAAATAATCAAGCGGCTTCCTGCCGGTCAGCTCTTGGAAAATCGGGGTGTACTGCCAGTGCGGCACTTGCGCCAGTCGAGCCAACTGCTTGACGGTGATGTTATCCATGTAATGGTTCTGTATGTAACGGACCGTGCTTTCGACCGCCTGCGTCGGACTGAGCGGCCGCTCCGAATGGAGATTGTGCTCGATGACAAAGCCCAGCAGCTCCTGAAACCGCAGCTGCTGCTTGAACCAAGAAATATCACACGGGTCTGGCTGGCCGGCGTAGAGCTCTTCCGTTAACCGGACCAGCCGGGAGAACGGATACGCGGTCAACTCGCGGCGCTCCGGAAAAAGCTCCCCGGCAAACGTTTCGTGTGAAGAGCTCCCAATCCGAACGGCCGTAAACGTGATCTTGTAGAAACGGAGCGCGTCGTCGTATTCGTTCTCCAGTCGATACGAGGCCCCAGGAGCGAATAAGAAGCACCTGTCGGGGGTGAAGTGATAGCGGCTGTCGTCCGCATCCAAACGGCCTTGTCCGGTGGTAAAGATCAGCATCGTATGGTGAGCGGCCGTTTGTTTTCCGGATTTCCATCCGACCGGCCGATGGATTCGCTCGATATCCGACAGATGAAACATCAAAGAGCGCAGGGGAGAGGCGTTCGCCGATTCGCAGCCCAATCGTACATTCCTCCTTCAGTAATTGAGAATGATTATCAATTAAAATCTATTGTATAAAAACCAAAGAAGCTTTTCAATAACAGCTTGAAAAGCTTCCGGGAACCTCCCGCATACATCGGTAAATTATTTACGAAGCATTCTAAAGCCACTGCTTGGCCTGCTGCTGCTTTCCGAGCAACTCCCCCAGCACCGCAATACGCTCGTCCAACGGGGCGAACGTATCGAACATGACGGTAGGAGCCACTTTGGAAAGCTGCTCGTACTGCTTCGTGTCGGTGCTGGCCACAAGGATCAAGTCGGGCTTCAGCTCCAGCACCTTTTCCAGATTGATCGGAAAGCCGACATCTTCGATAGACTTCACCCGGTTTTCGAAGACATGATCTTTGATCGAAGACAACTGCGCACCGACGGCGTCGACACCGAGAACCAGCAAATCGCCGAACGTTTCTCCCGCAAAAATGACGCGCTGCGGCTGCACGGGAATTTGCACTTCGTTGCCTTTATAATCCGTATTCTTGCGTGTATCAGACGCTTTGGCTTCGGGCGAGTCTGCGGTTTGTCCAGCGGAAGCGGGAGGAGCTGCGGTTTGTGCGCCGCATGCCGCCATAGCCAACAGCGCTCCCAGGCTTAGGACGATGACAAACAGATGAATGACTTTTCTTGCCGCTTTCATGAGGTTACCTTCCTTCGACAGGGTGTAAGAATTATAGATAATGATTCTCATTATCGTTCAGAAACCATCATATAAGGAACCTGTCCGGCACTCAATGGACAAACAAAAAACGGCCGCTGCATTTTGTACAAAAACTTCGGACAAGCCCCTTTTAATTTTGTGCAAAAAAACCGTCGCGTTTGTCCATTGCCATCTCTTGGTACGCCGCCTACAATGAGGTGTGGCAATGAGAATGAGTCTCATTTATATACTTAAGCAAGAATCGAGAGAGAGAGGGATGCCTATGCTTCGGCGTTTTTTTGCTTATTATCAACCCTACAAAGGGTTGTTCCTGCTGGACTTCTCCTGCGCGATTATTGCGGCGCTGCTGGAGCTGGCTTTCCCGATCGCCGTCAACCGGGTGGTGGATGATCTGCTGCCGAGCGGCAAATGGGAGTGGATTTTGTGGGGCTGCCTCGGCCTGCTCGGCATTTATGCGATCAGCGCTGCGCTGCACTACGTGGTAACGTATTGGGGGCATATGCTGGGCATCAATATCGAAACGGATATGCGCAAGAAGCTGTTCGATCATGTGCAGAAGCTGTCGTTCCGCTTCTTCGACAATAACAAGACCGGGCATCTCGTCTCCCGGATGACCAACGACTTGATGGACATTGGGGAGATCGCCCACCACGGCCCCGAAGACTTGTTTATTGCCGTCATGACGCTGGCCGGAGCCTTCGGGATTATGCTGAGCATCAACTGGCAGCTCGCGGTGCTGACCTTTATTATCATCCCGCTGATGATTTACTTGTCGCTGTACTTCAGCCAAAAAATGTCGCGCGCCTTCAAGCGCATGTTCGCCGACATCGCAGACTACAACGCCCGGGTCGAAAACAATATCAGCGGCATTCGCGTCGTGCAGGCGTTTTCCAACGAGAAGCATGAAATCGCCCGCTTCGCGGAAAACAACAGCCGGTTTCGGATGACCAAGCTGCTGACCTACCGGATCATGGCATGGAATTCGTCGTTCAGCTATATTTTGATGAAGCTCGTTTCGTTGTTTGTGCTCGTCTGCGGCACGTGGTTCGTGCTCCAGCAAAAAATGTCGTACGGGGAGTTCATCGCTTTCGTCATGCTATCCAACGTCTTCCTCGGGCCGATCCAGAAGATTAACTCGGTGATCGAGACGTATCCGAAAGGCATTGCGGGCTTCAAACGGTATCTGGAGCTGCTGGAGACCGCCCCCGATGTGGATGATGCGCCGGATGCGCGTCATGTCGAGCAATTGAAGGGGGATATCCGCTTTGGCGGCGTGAAGTTCGGCTATGAGAACAAGGAGAAGGTGCTGCGGGACGTTCATCTTTCGATTCGCGCAGGGGAAACCGTGGCGCTCGTCGGACCGTCCGGCGCAGGCAAGACGACCCTGTGCAGCCTGCTGCCCCGGTTCTACGAGGTCGACGAAGGAAGCATCACGATCGACGGCATCGATATCCGGCAGATGACGCTGCAATCGCTGCGCTCGCACATCGGCATCGTGCAGCAGGACGTATTTCTGTTCGATGGGACAATTCGCGAAAATATTGCGTACGGCAAGCTGGGAGCGACGGATGAGGAAATCTGGGAGGCCGCGCGCCGGGCGCAGCTGGAAGAGCTGATCTTGTCCCAGCCCAAGGGACTTGATACGCTGATCGGCGAGCGCGGGGTGAAGCTGTCCGGCGGGCAAAAGCAGCGCCTCTCGATTGCTCGCATGTTCCTGAAAAATCCGCCGATTCTGATACTTGATGAGGCGACGTCGGCGCTCGATACGGAGACGGAAGCGGCGATTCAGCAGGCGCTGGCCGAGCTGTCGGAAGGACGGACTACGCTGATTATTGCCCATCGGCTGGCAACGATAAAGAACGCCGACCGGATCGTGGTGGTCGCGGACCAAGGCATTGCCGAGCAGGGCAATCACGAGCAGCTGCTCGCTGCGGAGGGCGCTTACAGCCGCCTGCACCGGGCGCAGTTCGGGGCGTGAGAGTTGAGATGACGACCGGCATTGCCCAGCTTGAATGAACCGGAATGCACTGCGAGTTTCACAGCGCTTGACATTCTTCGGGGGCGTAAGGTATAGTAAGCTTAATTATTGTTTGGGGAGAGATGTTGATGTCGGCGGTCGTTCTTAACTAAGTCAATTCCATAATGAGGATACTGGAAATTCACGGCTGAATTTTGCTGTTCAGCAAGGTTTATTTTGTCATGAGTTTATGGTAGACTCGGAATTAGTTAAGAACAACGGATATCATACAATGCCATAGGTACATGCCTAAGCATTGCGCCTATCATCCGTGCTGAGTTCAGCGCGGATTTTCTGTTTTATCGAGCGCGCTTACTTAGGCATGACATAAAAAGGCAGAGAATGACGTACGTTCATTCTCTGCTTTTTTTTATATTTTCGTACAAGGAGATAAGCTTCCAGCTCGGCGATTGCGTGTACATCGCTTATTTGAGCCGTACCGGCATTGTGTTTGAAACCGAGGATGCCCGGGGCAATATAGGTGTGATAGTTCAGAACCGGAAGTTCAAAATCAACCAGGGGCGGCTGAAGCTCCACATCGAGCAAGGATCGAGCAAAGAGCTCTATCCGGACAATGATGATCTGGACACCGTGTCCGAGACGAAGAAATCCGCAAAAAAAGCAAACTGATGGGGCCCAAAGCACGCACCGGGCGCTATCATCGAAACCGAATCGGAGGATCGAAATGAAAAATTATTTGGATGAAGTCAGCGCGAATGTCCGTTTGGAAGAAGGCACCGTCGTCATCGAGCAGCTTTTGCTGGAATGCTATTTCAGCCCTGGCATCTCGACCAAGGAGCTGGCGCGCAAGACGCTGCTGCCCGTTCCCGTAGCCGCGGCCATCAAGAAAGAGCTCGTCAAAGCAGGCGCGCTGGTGCAAGAAAACGGGACGCGCTGCAGCAGGGCGGGAACGGCATGGATTGAGCAAGAGCTGGGATACGGCGGAATAAACAGAAGTCTGTACCTGAAGCTGATGGCGGGCGATGCGGATTGGAAAGCCGAGCTGGCCGACGTGCTAAGCGAGCTTCAGGAAGTACTCCGCATGCGGCCGCAGGTGGACGTCCAGATCGATCAATCGAAATGCACCGTGGAAACGAGTCTGCGCCGGGCCATCCTGTGCTTGAAGCAGCAGGCGCTGATTGGAAAGCGTGTGCTCTGCATCGGCGACGACGATCTGGTTAGCGTGTCGATCGGCTTTCTGCTTCGGAAGCTTTTCCCGGCGGGACATTCGAAGACGAGGATCGACGTTGTCGATGTTGACGAGCGGTTCCTGAGCTATATCGGCGAGACCGCGGCCAGGGAGGGGCTGCCCATCCAATGCCGCCACTGGGATTTGCGGCAGCCGCTGGCCGAGGAATGGCAGGGACAATACGACTGCTTCTTCACCGATCCGCCGTATACGCTGCAGGGCATGACGCTGTTTCTTTCCCGCGGCATCAGCGGCTTGAAGAAGAGGAAAGGGGCTCCGATCTTCTTTTCTTTTGCTCATAAGTCGCCGGAGTTCACGCTGGCGATGCAGCGGGAGTTCGTGCAGATGGGGCTCATGGTCAGCGCGGCGTACCCGCGCTTTAACGAGTACGAAGGCGCGGAAATGATCGCGAACCAGGGCCAAATGATCGTGCTGAAGACGACGGAGCAGACGCGTTCCGAATACGCCGACGCTTTCGAGGATGCGCTGTATACGGGTGAAGTCAAGCGGACGCTGCGCACTTACCGCTGCAAGCAGTGCGGGGGAACGGTCCACGTCGGCTTCCAAGGCGACGTGCCTACGATCGAGAAGCTTAAAAATCAAGGGTGTCCCCATTGCAAGAACGATACGTTTCAATTGATCGAAAAGAAGAGCGTATAAGCATACACAAATGTATGGCTCAAAAAGGAGAAGAAGACAAGATGAATATCCGGCCGATCAAGCAGGAGGATTTGGCTCAGGTAGCCGAATTTGAGAAGGAAATTTCCGTCATTTCGTTTGGCAGCGAGGCGGTAACGGATCTGGAGTTCCACCAGCGCAAGCTGGAAAAAGCGATTCCTCGTGAAAGGGAAGGCATGCTCGTTCTGGAGCTGGAAGGCCAGGTGGCCGGCTGGCTCTGGATGACGCTCAAAGAAAATTTCGTGACGAAAGAAAAATATATCCAGTTCAAAAGCTTCTATGCTGAAGAATCGTGCCGAGGTACGGAGGCGGTAACGGCTTTATTCGAAGCGGGGATGGATTTTGCCGGCAGACAGGAGGCCCGGCGCATCGTCGGGCACGTACACGTCAGCAACCTGCCCATGCGCGTGCTGTATAAAAATTACGGCTTCGCGCCAACTCATCTGACGATGGAGTACACGGTGGGGGATCAGGAAGTTTAGGCTGCGGAGGATAGGTAGCATGATCAAATGTCTGATTTGGGATTTGGACGAAACGTTATGGCACGGAACGCTGGCCGACAATGAAGAGGTGTCGCTGCATCCCGGCATTCGCGAGGTGCTGGAGCAGTTGGACGGGCGCGGCATTTTGCAGAGCGTAGCGAGCCGGAACGACCATGATCTGGCCATGGCGAAATTGGAGGAACTAGGCATCGGCCGTTATTTTCTGTATTCCCAGATCGGTTGGGGGAGTAAGGCGGAAGGCATCCGACGGATCGCGAACGAGTTGAATATCGGGCTGGATGCGGTGGCGTTCATCGATGACAATCCGTTCGAACGCTATGAGGCAAGAACGTATCTGCCGGAGCTGACCGTCTACGACGCGCATGAGGCGCTGGAGCTCGCCGGGTATCCCGAGTTCCAAGTCGGGAAGCTGACGAAGGAGGCGGGGAAACGACGCGAGATGATGCTTTCCCGGCTGGAGCGGAAAACGGCAGAGCAGTGGTTCGCCGGAACGCGGGAAGACTTTTTGCGCTCCTGCTTCATGGAGCTGGAGGTACGCACTGCACGCGAGGAGGATCTTGACCGGGCCTTCGAGCTGGCTGCAAGAACGAATCAATTCAATAATTTCACAGAGCGGATGTCGGAGGACGTTATTCGCTCTTATCTGGAATCGCCGGCGAAAGGGCTTTATGTCGCGGAGCTGAAGGACAGGTTCGGCGACCACGGCCTTGTCGGGGCAGCCATGCTGGATTATGAGGAGGAACGGCTGGACATCCGGTTGTTCTGCATCTCTTGCCGCATTGAAGGGCGCGGTATTGGAACCGCGTTTCTCGGGACGGTGCTGAAGCTGGCGCAGCAGGAGCATCCGGCGATGCTTGAAGCGGTTTGCAGCTACCGGGCCACAGGCCGCAACCGGCCCGCACTGATGCTTTTGCAGCTACTGGGGTTTACAAGGAAGGAGAGGCGGGAGCACGATTCGGTTTATGCTCTGCCGTTACCGTTCTCCTATTGCACACCGGATTGGATTGACGTGAAGATGGGGCATTTTAAGCAAGCGGAAGGGAGAACCTTAGATGAATCGTGAAGAAATTGAACGAAAAGTTACAGCCATTGTAGCTCAATTGCTCGGTACGTCGGACGTGGAGCGTTCTGCGCGGCTGTTGGGCCCGCAGGGCGTGTTGGATTCCGTTATGGTGGTCCGGTTGATCGCCTGGCTGGAGCAGGAGTTTCAAGTAGCATTCGATGAGGATGATCTGATGATCGAATCGCTATCGAGCGTAGACCATATCGTCTCGTTTATCGTGGAGCGCGCGAACTTGCCGCGCGGGCTTAGTTAGGCAGAAATCGTTGAAGATCGAAGAGCCGACGTCCCATATGGATGGTCGGCTTTTTGGCGTGACTGTACATGTTCCCGATTCTCAACGGGCTTAAGGCCAGTTTTCGTTCGTTCCTTTGGCTAGTTCGGGATTAGACTTCGGGCCGTTGTCTTGACGAGAGAAGATGTTATACTAAGGATGGAATTTACATAAATGTATTTATAGACAGCGTTCCAGTGGGAGCCGCGGCGATAAGGAGTGTTCCATCATAACAACCTCAAATAGCGAAACGACGCATCAACGTATTCGGTCTGCCCGACGCGGGCTTATGGTCTTTTTTGCTTTCCTCGTCCCGCTTTCCTGTATAGGTCATTGGTTGACTCTTCATGACGGTAAATGGGTACTTTTTCTGATGTGGACGCCGGCCTTGGCGTCTTTACTATCACGTTTGCTGTTGCGCGAGGGTTTTGCCGACATCTCGCTCCGCCTGGGGGGAAGACGTACTGTTAAATGGATACCGATCGTGCTTCTCTTTCCGCTAACGGTCGATCTGGCGGCCTATGGCATAGCATGGATGTCCGGACTCGCGCAATTTGCCGCGCCTGCCACTTATTTAACCGCTTCTCCCCTCGTTCTGTTCTTATTCTTCCTGTTGGTAAATGCAACCCTCGGAACGATTCGAGGCTTGATTGGAAGTTTTGGAGAGGAAGTGGGGTGGCGCGGCTATATGCTCACCCGCCTCATCGATGCTCAGGTTCCCAGGCCTGTTCTCGTAAGCGGGCTGGTATGGGGCGTGTGGCATCTGCCCCTCCTGGTAGCCGGAGCGTATTATACGGGTCCGTCTGTCCTGTTATCCGTCGTGCTGTTTATGATCACGGTCACGTCCTTCGGGTATGTGATAGCGTACCTTCGTTTGACATCGGGAAGTATTTGGCCGGCCGTCTTGCTGCATGCCTCATGGAATGCCATCACCCAGAACGTCTTTGATCTGTTCACCAAAGGGGATTCAGCCTTGCTGTGGACGGGAGAGTCGGGTGTTTTCGTTGCGCTTGCTTTGCTGGCATCGGCGTTCATCGTTTCGAGAAAACCATGGACGATCATTCGAACCCTTCCCGGAAAAGGCGAACGGCCGGTGCAGGAATCGCAATCCTTATAGTTTTTTGAAACCGGAGCCGGCTTGGAGCGGTATTACCTTGTAAAAAAAGTTGGAGGTCCGGGTAATGAAGCTTAAAATCATGCTTCTGCTTGTGCTTGCGGTCGGTCTGTTGTCAGGCTGCGGGATTGTCGACAAGGTAAACAATTCGTTAAACTATGTGGAAGAAGCAACCGACTTTATCGATGATACGACGCGGTTTGCGGAGCAATTACCGACGATTGCCGGGCAGGCGGTCACCGATCCTGAAGCCAGAACGACGTTGAAGAACGAATTAACCGGTATGAAGGAGCGGATTACAAAATTCAACGCGCTTCAAGCCCCCGATTTTGCCAAGGACGTTCATAAGCAGTTGGTCGGCTATAACGAGACGTTGACGAAGGAGATTAACGGCTACCTGGAGCAGATCAACAACGGCGCTATCGACTGGAAGGCGATCGAAGATTCCCAATTCATCGACAAGCTGAATCAGGTTACTCAAATCCTGGATAAAGTCCAGAGCTTAACTCCATAGAGAAAGAAAGGATGCCGTTCACACGAGGTGAATGCATCCTTTTTTGTATAAGTGGGGAATGGGTTTTACGGTATTTTCATTAGCTGCACTTTATCGATAGTATCTGGAACTTCGATCATGGCAGTTTCTAAAGGAACAAATACAACTATTTTGCCTGTCGATGGTTCCCATTGTTCAAAATCGAAATTGGAAGTCACGGTTATCGGTTGAGATTTCAGATATCGCTGGATCTCGGCATGAGTCAGATCGATTTCCGACTCGTCGCCAAGATGCTCAAAAACCAGATACTCCCCTTTCGGAATATTCATTACATTCAAGTCGGAATGTCCACTTTGATCGCTTCCTACAAACGTAATGAAATCTGTGTTTTCGGTAAAATCATCTGAAATATAAATTTGAATGAGATAGTTCGGTTCTGCATACTGCTTAACATATGCCTTCATGGCATCCACAAGATGCTCTGTCTGGTCTTCCTTTAAACTGTGTTTCAGGCTGATACCATAAAGTGTTTTTGCTTTATGAACCATTTGTTTGTTAGGATTCAAAATTATACTCACTCTCCATCTTTGTACATTAGTATCTTCGTGCTTACTTCATATAGTGCCGAGCCCGATGCGATGCCCGTCGTCAGCACGCTGCAAATAAAATGCCCCATTCGGCAGAGCGGTTTCTTTATTGACTACGACGAGCCCGACACCTTCAGGAATATAAACCACTCTCGAATCGCTGGTGATCACATAATCCCCCGGAACCAATATCCCGTTTACATTTGTTACGCTTACGGTAGTCGTCAGGTTCAGATTGGGAAAGGTGATGGCAGTCGTCGGCGGGTTCGCTGCCGTTTCGTCCGCCGTCTTGGCGAAAGTGGCGGTCGGCAAAAGGAAAGCCGAGCACAAGGCGAGTACCGTTATTTTTGTTTTCAGCGTGCTTATCATACATGAACACTCCTTTTCTTTGCGGTTGTGTTCCCATGTTCTGGTATCGGAACCAGCTAACCAATAATTACCCTTATGGATGATGTTTGAAGCAGGAGAAACGCGGATTATTTCGGCGAACGGTTGTTCTGTGGTATAATCACTCTGGATGCTTGGTTCGCGTAAATAGGGGCGTACCGCGTCGTTTATCCCGGCATCGAGGGCATCAAAATTCCCGCCTGGGTGCTGGATGCGATCAAGAACGGCTATGCTTTGTTTTCCAGGTTTTTGAAATAGACGAAGTAAGGAAGGTTTCAAGCGATGAACGCACCGTTGACAATACGGATCATTAAATCGTTGTGCGGCGAGCTCTCCTACAAAAAGGGAGAAGCCTACTGCCGCGCCGGAAAAGTGACCTTCACGCATTGCGATCCCGAAGCTGCAAGCTACGAAGCGACGGTCGGCGCCGACAGCTGCCGAGTAACCGTCGAAATCGGGCATGAAGGGGAGGTGAAAGCGACGTGTACCTGCCCCACCTTGAGCTCCTACGACAAATACTGTAAGCATGTCGCCGCGGTGCTGTTGTATATTCACGATACGGAGCAGCTCGGCAGCTTGCCTGCTGGGCGGCCTCGATCGGAGAACGGATTATCTGCGACGACTTCGTCAGGCCGAGCGGCAGCAAGCGACTCCGCGATTCCGACGGGAAATCTTCGGCTGACGAACAGCGTGTTAGGTCTGTTCATCGGCAATCCGGTGATCCCGACGGGTTCCCGGCCGCGCTTCGATACAAGAACGCAGCTTGAGGTGGAGTTTACTTGCACGCCCTTTGCTTACGGTTATCGGAAATATATGTTCGGAATCGGGCTTAAGGTAGGGCCCAAACGGCTGTACATCGTACAGAACATAAGAGAGTTTCTGGAGAGGGTCGAACGGAGAAAAGCCTATGTATTTACCAAGCATTTCACTTACGACCCGGAGCTTTATAGCTTTAAAATCGAGGATGACGCCATCCTTCGCCAGTTATTTCTAATCTGCCGCAACGAGAAAATGTACCGTGAAACGTCGAATACGTTTTCCGTCCAACCTGGCCGTATGAGTGGCGAGCGGATGCTGCTGATTCCTCCGTTCTCGTGGGAAACGCTGCTTCCCTTGTTGGCGGCGGCTCCTTCCGCACAGCTTGAGCAGGATGGCTACATCTACGAGGGCGTTCGCATCTCCGACGAGCCGATCCCGCTTCGTTTCGATTTCGACCAAGCGCCGGGAGAAGGTTATCGGTTGGACGTTCAAGGGCTGGACGAGATCAGGGTCATGGAAGCGTACGGGCTGGTGCTTGCCGAGGGGAAGCTGCTGAAGCTGCCGCCCGACAGCAGTCAGCGCCTCTCGGAGCTGAAACAAATGCTGGATTCGGCCCGTACGCGCCAGCTTCAGATTTCGGCGGATCAGATCGAGCCTTTCATCGAAAAGGCGATTCCCGGTCTGATGAAGCTGGGAACCGTCCATGTCGCCCAAGCCGTGTCCGACCGGATCATGCGCATTTCGCTAAAGGCCAAGCTGTATTTGGACCGGGTGAGGGACCGGCTGCTCGCCGGGCTAGAGTTTCATTACGGCGACATCGTCCTTAATCCGTTGGAAGAGGGAAGAACTCAGCGTGGCGAAGGACGAATCCTGGTGCGGGACGGGGAGAAGGAAAGGGCGATTCTGGAGCTCATGGAGCAAAGCGCCTTCGTCAGGACAGAAGGCGGCTATTTCTTGGATGGCGAAGACGAGGAATACGAGTTTATGTACCGCGTTCTGCCCCAGCTGGAAAAGCTGGTTGAGGTATATGCCACCTCCGCCGTAAAAGTAAGGCTTCATATCGGCCACGTTCCGCCGAAGATCCGGGTGGATGTGGATGAACGGATCGACTGGCTGGAAATTAAATTCGATATCGACGGAATTCCGGAAGCGGAAATCCGTAAAGTGCTGAAATCTTTGGAAGAGAAGCGCAGATACCACCGGCTGCCGACTGGCGCGCTGCTGCCGCTGGAAAGCGAGGAGTTTCAGGAGATTGTCCGTTTCATGAACGAAATGGGCATCCACCAAGCGGATGTGAAAGGGACGGAGCTGCGCCTGTCGGCTGTCCGCGGACTGCACCTGATCGATACGCGGGATCAGGGCCGTGCCGTCAGCGTGGGCAAGTCGCTGCGCCGCCTCTTGGAAAACATACGGAATCCGGACAATCTGGATTTCCCGCTGCCGGACCGGCTGATTCCAGTGCTACGGGATTACCAAAAATATGGGTATGGCTGGCTCAAGACGCTGGCCCACTATCGCTTTGGCGGCATTCTTGCCGACGATATGGGGCTTGGCAAGACGCTGCAGAGCATCGCCTTTCTCGTATCCGTTCTGCCGGAGATTCGAGATCTGGGGCAGCCTGCGCTGGTCGTCGCTCCCGCATCTCTCCTGTATAATTGGAGGAACGAGCTGAGCCGGTTTGCGCCGGAGCTTCGGGCCGTTATTGCCGACGGCAGCAGCGCGGTTCGCGGCCGCGTACTGAAGGAGCTGTCCCATGCGGACGTCGTGATCACCTCGTATCCACTGCTGCGCAGGGATATTGGGCGTTATGCCGGGCAGGCGTTTCATACGCTTATTTTGGACGAGGCCCAAGCGTTCAAAAACTACGCGACGCAGACGGCGCAAGCGGTGAAAGCGATTCGGGCCAGGTACCGGTTCGCGCTGACCGGAACGCCGGTCGAGAACTCGCTGGAGGAGCTGTGGTCCATCTTCGACGCGGTGTTCCCCGAGCTGTTCCCGGATCGCAAAGCCTTCGGCGAGCTGTCCCGCGAGACTGTGGCCAAGCGCGCCCGTCCGTTTCTGCTGCGGCGGGTCAAGAGCGATGTGTTGAAGGAACTGCCGGAGAAGATCGAATCGCTGCAAGCCTCGGAGCTGCTGCCGGAGCAGAAGAAGCTGTATGTGGCTTACTTGGCCAAGCTGCAAAAGGAAGCGCTCAAGCATCTGGACGCGGATACATTTCAGCAAAACCGGATCAAAATTTTAGCGGGTATTACCCGGCTGCGTCAGCTATGCTGCCATCCTGCGTTATTCGTAGAAGGATATAGCGGAAGCTCGGCGAAATTTGAGCAGTTGCTGGAGCTGGTGGAGGAATGCCGGAGCGCCGGGCGGCGGATGCTGGTGTTCTCGCAGTTTACCGAGATGCTGGGGATGATCGGGCGGGAGCTGGGCTATCGGGGCGTACCGTATTTTTATTTGGACGGCAAAACTCCGTCCGCCGAGCGAGTCGAGCGCTGCCGCCAGTTTAACGAAGGCGAGCGGGACTTGTTCCTGATCTCCCTAAAGGCCGGGGGAACCGGGCTGAATCTGACCGGAGCGGACACTGTGGTCCTGTACGATCTGTGGTGGAATCCCGCCGTGGAGCAGCAGGCCATGGACCGCGCTCACCGGATCGGGCAGAAGAAGGTGGTCCAAGTGATCCGCCTCGTCACTCAAGGCTCGGTAGAAGACAAGATGTACGAGATTCAGCGGCGAAAGAAGCATTTGATCGACGAAGTCATTCAGCCGGGCGAGGAGGGGCTGTCCTCTCTGACGGAACGGGACGTCCGGGAACTGCTGATGCTTCATGAGTAGGGTTACGTAACGGAACCCGGATGGAAGGTACAAGAAAGGGACCCAACGCTGGTGAGGCGAAGGGTCCTGTTTTGTTGGATTGGACGCAGGTTCTTATCGCGCTGAACGAGCCTGTTAAGCTGACCACGAAAACGCGATACTTCTAGGAGCGACAGTCCAGCTTCGATCAGACTCGCTGGCTGGAGCCGGGAGTTTACAACTATTTAATATGTCCATGAAATCTTTTGTTTGTCCACTTTACGGCCGCCGTGAACGGGTGTTAGGGTGGAATAGACGAGTCGTTTCTTTTCCTTGGATTGGCAGCTGCAGTAATTGCTAGGATGGTACCAGGCCGGAACAAACGAAGAGAGGTGCATTATGTCAGACCGCAAACGTCGAAAAAAATCTTATTCTCGGACCGTTACGAAAGCGGTATCATTAGGGCTGACGGCCGTTATGGCGTCCACTCTGATGTTAGGGCCGAAAGCGGCTTCGGCGATGGAAACGCCGAAAGGACCGGATCAGCCTTATTTGTACGGCTATAACGCCAAGCAGATGAAGGAATGGACCCCGGAGAGCGACCCGTATGCAAAGTATTTTCGCTCTCGCGTTCCACTAGCGAAGCGGATCGGAGCCTTCCAGCCGACGCAGGCGCACCCGGAATTAACGAGCACGGCCCAAGTCATGAATCTTTCCGCCGACTACGATAAGGAGGAATGGTTCGAGGGGTACCGCTATAACGACAGCTTCAGCCGCAACGTGCTGAAATATTGGCAGTATCAGGACATTTATGCCTCTTGGCACGGCTTGCCGGTTTACGGTTCACCGACCGAAGAGGGCAAGCGGAATTACGGCGTCGTGAACCTGCCCAATCCGGCCTATACGGATGCGGCCCACCGCAACGGGGTTATCAGTCTGGGCGGCTGGTTCTGGCCTCGCAACATCAATTTCGCGGAGCTCGTGGAGAAGACGCCGGACGGCAAATTCCCGGTGGCCGATAAAATGATCGAAATGGCGAAGTATTTCGGCTTCGACGGATACTTTATCAACCAAGAAGCGACGATCAGTAAGGAGCATGCGGCTCTGCTGATGGAAATGCTGAAATATATGCGCAGCCAAGGCCTGTATATGAGCTGGTACGACAGCTTGACTGTGGACGGCAAGATCTCCTATGTAAACGGATTCAACAAGGAAAACTCGCCGTGGCTGCTGGACGAGCGTGACGGAAAGCGCGCCAACGACAGCATTTTCATGAACTATGCGTATACGCCGCAAGGCTTGGAAAGCAGCGCCGACCATGCGCGCAAGCTTGGTCTTGATCCGTATGCCTCGCTCTTCGCGGGTATCGAAAACGACAAATTCCGATTCGACCGCGGCTTGGAGCTGGATGCGATTTTCAAAAACGACGCCTCCCGTACGCCCCGGACGAGCGTAGCTCTTTTCGGCACGGATATGGTCTGGAACAAAGGCCCGAATCCGTTCGACATCCGCATGCAGCCGGAAATCGAAAAGCGCGAGCAGGCCTATTGGTCCGGGCCCAAGGGCAATCCTTCGGAAAGTGGCCGGGCGGTCGGCACCGAATATGAGAGCTGGCCGGGCATTGCGCATTACATACCGGAGCGCTCCGTCATCGGCTCCTATCCGTTCGTGACCCGGTTCAACAACGGGCATGGGCTCGACTTCTTCGTGAACGGACGAAAGTCCAGCGATACGGAGTGGAACAACATGGCGGCGCAGGACATCCTGCCGACATGGCAGTGGTGGACGCAGTCCGCAGGCAAGCCGCTAACGGTCGGATACGATTACGAAACCGCATGGAACGGCGGCTCTTCCTTGAAGGTGGAAGGCACGCTGAATTCGAGCCATGCTGCGGACATTCATCTGTACAAGACCGAGCTGCCGGTGACCAAAGACGTGGAACTGTCGCTGACGTACAAATCGGACGCCCAACTGCCGGACAAGAAAGGCAACGGCCAAGCGCAAGGGCATCTGAAGAAGGCGGCCGACATTCAGGCGCTGCTTACGTTCAAGGACGACCCGCAGCATCCGGCCGCCGTCGATTTGAAAGCCGGGCCAAGCGACGATTGGACCATGGCTACGGCCAAGCTGAAGCCGTTCGAGGGACGTACGATCGCTGCGATCAGTCTCCGCGTCGGTTCGCAATCGGCGGATGACGTGGCCTTTAAGGCCAACATCGGCGAGTTGAAGCTGACGGACGGCAAGAAACCGCAGGCGCCAGCCGCTCCGACGGGCTTCCGGGTCGAGAAGGCGATGTTCGACGACAATCAAGCTGCGATGTTCGTGAAATGGGACTTCAACGCGAAGCAGCAGGATGTTTGGTATTACGACCTCATGCGTGTGGTAAACGGCAAGCGCGAATGGGTCGGACGGATTTACGACGAAGTGTATTACCTCAAGTCGCTTCCTCGTCTCGGCGAGAATGAAGTGAAGCTGGAGTTGTATGCCGTCGGCAAAGACGGTACGGCGAGTGAGCCGCAGGCGCTGACTTGGAAATGGGGGAGCGGGCAAAAGGTTCCATTCAACAAAGGTCCGGTTGCCGCAGCTTCCATTCATGCGATGCACCTGCAGGACAACAAGCTGACGATGGAAACCGGATGGACGAACTATGTTAATATCCGTGTCATGCCTTCCACAGCAGCAAATGTCAACGTCACCTGGACATCGAACAACGAGGCTGTCGCCAAAGTGGATGCGCGGGGAAAAGTGACCGCTATGGGCCCGGGCGATGCGGTACTGACGGCACAGACGGGGCCAGTCAACGGCCAGCCGGGCGTGAATACGAAGATCCGCGTCAAGGTCGTGGCGCCGGAAATTCCTCAGAACGGCGTCGTCCTGCAGGCGGAAAAATACGATCAATCCAACGGACTGTTCGTGCCGGGCACTTACGTAAACGTCCGCGACTTGAACTTTGCCGATTGGCTGTCGTTTAAAGATGTCGATTTCGGGGCAAAAGCAGCGTCGAAGCTGACGGTTCGGGCGGCCGTTCTGGCGAAGGATACCCGGGTGGAAGTGCGCTTGGGCGGCCCGCAGGGCGAGCTCATCGCGGATGTGGCGCTCCCGGTGGACGCCAAGCAGCTGGCGCCGTTCTACAAGAACTATACCGTCGATCTGAAAAAGCCCGTTACCGGCAAACAAACTGTACATGTGACTTTTAAAAATCCAAACTATACGAAGTGGAGCGTCCGCGATAACGGTATCGCAGATATAGATTGGTTCCAGTTCCAATAGCCCAAGACAAAGCGCGTTTTCTTCAACTGTGCGGTACGATATGGCCCCTCGCCCCATGTGACGAGGGGCCTTTTTTCGGGCATGAGGGCGGAAGGAAGAGGAGTTAAAGCAGCTCGCCTCCGGCCTGCCGCAACGAAGCGTTAGCTGGTGGGAATGCCGCGGGCTTTCCAGATCCGGTCGATTTCCGCCGCGTGCTGGCCGCCGTAAAGCTGGAGATCGGCTTGTTTGATCGCTTTGGCGCCGTCCTTGAAGGTGGCTGTCGGAGTGAGAGAGAAGTGGGATTGGATGATGATTTTGGTGGCTGCATCGCGCCCGAAGGCTTGTGCCATATCGTACAGTCCTTGGGACCAAATTTCGCCGTCCGCGTGCACTTCATTTTGGAGGTCGCGCGGATACACTTTGTTTTTGTCCAAACGCCGCAGGCAAGGCGGGTTTCCTTTCGAATACGACGTGCTGTCCCATTCGGCCACGCACGCTTTGCCGAAGCCGGGGGAGGAGGTAGCGTCTTCATAAGTAGCGCCGAGAAAATCGCCGAAGCCTTCGCCCATCGAGCCGCCTTCATGGGAATCGCCGAAGCCCGGCACCTGATTGTCTTGAATCGAGTGCCCGTATTCGTGGGCAATGACGCCGGCGTCTTCCGCATCGTCTACCCCGCCGGTACCGAAGGTTAATTCCTTTGTCGACGAGTTATAGTACGAGTTGTCGTCCAGAGACGCGTTGACGTTTACTTTGATGGTACGGTTGTTCACGTTCTTGAAGCCAAGCTGCTGCAAATACCGCTGCACCGTATCGATATGATAATAGGCCATGACATCCTCAAAGCTGTCGTTGGAACGGGTATAATTGAACTGGTTGGAGGCCGAATACGTCTTGGCGGCGGAGTTAATGTTGACGTATTGCCCGCGCAGGTAACCGGTGCCGTCCAAGCCAAGGAGGGTAACGGATTTCAGCTGCTTGGTCAATTCGGGGGAATCTTGGTCGTTGTTATCCTTCAGGTTGCCGACGGAGCCTTGGGATTCGACAGGATTGGGGAGGAAAACTTTGCCGGTACCGTTCACGTTCTGGTTCAAATTCCGTTTGCGCAGCAGTTCTCCGCTGCCAGCATGAATGTAGGTTTCCCATGCGCCGTACGGGGCCTTGGAATGGACGACGACACGGTAGGTAGGCGTAGCGACGCCATTCTGTATCGTATAGCCGTATTCCTCTGAGGATGGCGCCCATTCTCCTTGTGCTTGGTCTTCCACGAACTGGAGCGCTTTGGCCTTCAGATGGCCGTCCGGCAGCAGCTGTGAAACCTGTTGAACCGAGGTGTAGGGCTCGTAACCGGAGATGACCAGCGTGTTGTGGTAAGAACGGTCCAAGGTGACCGTCACCTGCCGGTTAAAGACCGGAGCGTTGTTCACCATTTGCTGATAACGGACATAATAGCCTGCGTCGGTTTGGATCGTGGTCGCATACTTCAAGTCGGACAAATCGGCCTTGAGCTGATACTGCTTGGCATGCTCCTGAAGATACCGCTCTGCGGCAGCTTTGGCATCGGCAGGCAGCTTCTGCTCGGCACTGACCGGGGTTTCCGTTTCCGCCATAGCCGTAGGGACCGCCATAGTGAGTACGATGGCAGCTGCGATCGTACTCCAAAGCTTTTGACGCTTGAACATAAAAACACCTCCATCAGGATGGGAATGCGTTACGAAATTCATTGTATTGCTTTATTTGTAATATATGACAGTCATAATGGGGGTTTAAATTCGTGTTAAAGGAATTTCTTGGGTTAACTGGAGAGCCAAATGTTTTAATATTTCATTACTGACATAATGTTGTCAACAATAATGTGTTACTCTGAGCATGAAGCAGATTGTTCAACATGATTGCAGAAGAGGAAGGGATTTTTAGATGATAAGAAAATATTTTACTTCGAAATATCTTACTTTGTCTTATTTGGACAACGAACAAGAAGGCAAGCCCGTTCTCATTTGTTTGCACGGGCTTTTTGGCAGTGCGAGGTATTTTGCCGGGCTGATGGAGCAATTAACGGATTGGCACGTGTACAGCATTGATCAGAGAGGGCATGGCTGGAGCGGACATGCGTCGGCAGGGCAATATGACCGCGAGGACTTCGTGGAAGATATTGCTGCATTTTTTCAACAAGTGTTAAACAATGAGCCGGTCATGATATTGGGACATTCTCTTGGCGGATTTAATGCTTATCAGTTCGCATCCAAATACGGTCATTTGGTGAAAGGGCTGATTATTGAAGAAGCCGGTGCAATTGAAAAAGACGATGCGTCCTTTGCGCCGCACATGATCGATCATGCCTTAACTTTAAAAGAACTGGGTGACAGCTTGATACAATTCGGGATTCAGAGCGCTGGATATTTTCTGGAAAGCGCAGTGGAGACGGAAGCGGGCTGGCGCTTTCGGTTTGACAAAAATCATTTAGATGAAGTCCAGATGAAGCTAAACGGCAACTGGTGGGACGATTTTCTGCATTCCTCATGTCCGGCGTTATTGATTCATGGCAAGCTGTCATGGGTCGTCTCGCAAGAACATATCGAAGAAATGGCTGCCAAAAGAAAAAATACGAAGTATGTTGTATTTGATCAGAGCAGCCATGCGGTTCTGATGGATGAGCCGCAAAAGTATATCGACACGGTGAAATCGTTTTTAGGTGGGCGATTCGGGGATATCTCGCCGATCTAAAAATGCGCCGATGTGGTATAACCTGTTGTCAGAAGTTGCCGTTTTAACTGATTTCACTGAATGCGAGGAATGGCTATGCTATTAACTCAACATATCAAGGTGCATTGGAATAAAAAGTTCCGTGGCGCACCCTATACTACAGTTCGCAATGAAATGCCAAAAGCATATGATTTACCCAAAGGCTTCTTCGATTATAACCCTGTGGGATATCCTGCCCACTATGTATATTTGTATCAAACCGAAACCGGATTAACAGAAAAAATTAACCGTAAAGATACAATGACAAAGTATGAAAATGTCAGAATTGGAGCCATTGAAATGATTCGTCAGGGCGATTGTTACGAGCTTAGATATCGCTATGATTTCCATAGGGCTGCCCCAGAAAGACATAAATATGACCTTAAAACCAGCATGTATGTGGAATTAAATGAATTTGCTCTAGCCCTAGAACCAAATGAATATGGCCGTATCACTTATAATGGAAGATATTCAAGCGATAATTGGTATTACAACCTGGATATTATTAACGTTATAAACTTGTCGGAAGAAAAGACGTCACTTGATATTTTTAAATCAAAAGAGCCTACTAAATTTTATAATCAAATTGCATTTTTACGTTGACAGCTCGCTTGTACATATCAAATTATCAAATCAAAAACCGGAAAAAACTTAAGAATTGGACCGAACCTGCCGATATAGCAGTTAGGTTAGGCGGGTCCGCCTTGCGTTCTCCGGTCTGGGCCAAGGGATGGTTTTGGCTGGCCGCATATTCGGCAATCTTTTCTCCCGATACCGCTCCGACCATTTTTGCAGCGCGGTGCTCGCGACCATACTGGCCGCAATGGCGAGCAGTTCCGAAGCGGTTACTTTTCGAACGATCGTGTAGATCCCGAATCCGGAGATAAAGTCAATCACAACATCCTTTTTAAGATCCGATGCGTATATGGCAAGGAACGGATAAGGGTTAGGCTTGGTTTTTGAGGGTTGCAATTGTTTGTCCTCCTGCTCGTCGGATATAGCCGGCCTACGATATAACGTATGGAAATCGGATTTTGTCCTATTCGGAATTGGCAAAATAAAAAGCCCGTGCTAAATCTTCTTGAGATTTAGCACAGGCGTGCTTGATCGAATGAACTTATCGACTATTAATCGCTGCACCAGCTAAGAGGCTACCGAATAGAATCGTGAATACGACGGATAAGGCAACTCCGATGGCCATCCAAATCAGTGTGGCTTTCGCATAATTCGATTTGCTCGGATTTTCTCCGCCGCCAAAGGCCCATACAAACAGCATAATAAGATTTACCAGCGGGATGATCATTATCAGCATTGTAATGAGCCAATCTTTCACCGTCAAGATCGGCGCGGATTGAGGCTGATTGTTGTAGTTGCCGTTCGCCCCGGGATTTACATTTGTGTTCACGTGGAAGTTCCCCCCAAATTATTTTCATGAGCAACAAATATTCAAGCTGTGTGTTGAATATTACAAAAAAAACGAATATTTCACCCAACATATTGCTCATGTAGAAAATAATATGCGATATTGCGTATTATATCAAGATATTTTTTTGTAAAATGTTGTTTAGCGTCATTTTGTGTCGATATTCAAGCGTTGGTTTTGAAGCAAAAAAGCCAAGAATTATTGCCCTTCGGTGGTAATTCTTGGCGCTTTTGAGCTTGATTCATAAACATTTGTTAACGTTCGGGAGCCGTCCGGCTGTATTATTTTTTCTCAAGATTCAGCTGCCAGGAGACGCCGAACTTATCTTGAACCCAACCGAATTTTTCGCTGAACGGGTAAGCTCCTAGCGGCATTAAAACGAATCCCCCGTCAGACAGCCTCGCGAATAGCCTCTCAATCTCTGCCTCCGTATCGCATGTTACATATAATGACATGGAAGGGGTGAACGTAAAATTGTGCTTCACGCTGCTATCGATACACATAAACACTTGTCCGTTCAGCGAAAATAAAGCTTGCACAACGGTTCCTTCGGCACCGGCTTCGTTCGGTCCGTAAAGCTGCATGCGGACGATTTCCGAATTGTCAAATAAAGTGATGTAGAAATTCATGGCCTCTTCGGCTTTGCCTTCGAACATGAAGAACGTGGTGATTTTTTGCTTCGTGCTTCCCATCCAAATCCAACTCCTTTATTCCATAGACTTGTTCCTATCAGAAGTATTGACGTAAACCATCCAAATCAATCATTCTTGAATATACCTTGACAGGAATATTCCGATTCAGGTACATTTAACTCATGAATTCGATCTTAAGTGCTCTTGCGGAGCCCAACCGTCTAAGTATCGTCGAGCTCTTGCGTGACGGCCCGCTCACCGTAGGGGAAATCGCCGATCGGCTTGGGCTCCATCAGCCGCAAGCTTCCAAGCATCTTCGCGTCCTTAGCGAAGCCGGACTTGTCGAGATGCAGCCGGTTGCTAACCGCCGGATTTACAGGCTGCGGCCCCAACCGCTGATGGAGCTGAATGCGTGGCTCGCGTCGTTCCGCCGCATTTGGGAGGAAAGGTTCGACCGGTTGGATGAATATTTGCTGGAACTGCAAAAGGTAGAACAGAAGCATGATGACAAACCGTAGCTGCGTTGCGCATGGCGGCGTGCGCTGATGGTAAACCGTGGAAGAGGAGGGGCGTCATTTCGTTTGGCGGCATTTCCGCCAATCCGGTCGGGGTATGTCCGCAAGGAGCTTCCAGGATATCGACGTCATCTGTGAGAAGTCATGTCCATGGATGCAAGTGCAGCTTAACAAGCGTAATAGGAGTAGCTGCTAAGAACCTCCCATAATTTTGGGAGGTTCTTTCGTTGTGATCTCCGAAAACGATGCATATCCTAGTTTAAAAATATGAAATTTTGAATTCTTACATTTCTCTTTTTGTTCTTATTTTTAAAACTACAATAAATGCAGAGGCGGCAATCGATGCAACGCTGCCAATCGATACAAAGGGAGAGGAATTGGCATGAGTTGGAAATGGGGCAAACAACTGCTGCTTTTTGGCTACGAGGAAGCGATGTCCTGCGTGTTTCCCGCTTGCATTTTTCTTTCGTTGGCCTTATTGAAAATTGCACCGCTTCCCGGAATGCCGGCTTACGACTGGATGCTTGTCATCTGCATTGCCGTGCAAATCATCATGGTACGGACAGGGCTGGAAACGATAGACGAGCTGAAGGTGATCTGCGTGTTTCATCTCATCGGTCTGGCGCTGGAACTGTATAAAGTACATATGGGCTCTTGGGATTATCCGCAGCCGGGCTGGACCAAAATCGGCGGCGTTCCGCTGTACAGCGGCTTCATGTACGCAAGTGTGGCGAGCTATATATGTCAAGCCTGGCGCAGGCTTCACATTCGCTTGGACCGGTGGCCTTCTTCCGTCTGGACAGTAACGCTAGGGGCGGCGATCTACTTGAATTTTATGACCCACCATTTCATCCCCGATTTGCGCTGGCTGCTTGCGGCTCTGTTATTTATGGTGTTTTTCCGCACGACGCTGTATTTCAAGGTGGGAGATAGCGTGTACCGGATGCCGCTCACGCTTGGTTTTGCGCTTGTCGGCTTCTTTATCTGGATCGCCGAAAATATCGGAACCTGGCTAGGGGCATGGCGTTACCCCCATCAACAAAACGGCTGGAGCATGGTGTCGTGGAGCAAATTCAGCTCCTGGTTTCTGCTGGTGATCGTCAGCTTTATTATTGTCGCCCAATTGAAGCATGTAAAGGAGCTTCGCCCCAAAAAAAATTCACCGTCAGGATAAGCCATTTTTGTCCTTGTCTTCCTGAAGGAAAAAGGCTATTCTGAAATTTCGGGCGCACGCCTTGCTACTTTTTGCCATGGCGATCGTCTAAATATTATTGGGCTTACTGGCGGAATGATTGCGCAAATCCCAAGAATTGAAGGTCGAGGTACCCGTATGATATTTCTGGAAAAGCTGAAAAAAATAGACCGCGGCATCGTTGTGCTTATGTTGTGCCTGGTGGCCGCCGGCACGGTGGCGGTTTACCGGGCCACCGCTGGGACTAAATTGGATGGACTGCACATCAGCGGCATGATGTATTTCGGCGTCTTTTGTATTCCGATGCTGCTGGTCACGGTGTTCAATTACCGATTGCTTACGGGCAAGCTGGCGTATTACTTGTACGCCTTCGGCATCGGAATGCTAGCCTACGTCCATTGGAAGGGGCAGGTCGTGAACGGCGCGGCCCGATGGTTAAGCATCGGTTCCGTGGAAATTCAACCCTCCGAACCGGTTAAACTGTTCACGATTCTGCTTGCTGCGCATTTGCTGCACAAGCGGCAGGGAGAGAAGCTGCGTTTCGTTCAAGATCTCCTTCCCGTCGGCGTCGTTTTTGCGATTCCCATCGTTTTTATTCTGAAGCAGCCCGATTTGGGGACAGCACTCGTATTTGTCGGCATCTTTTTCGGGATGCTGTGGATGGGCAACATCCGCTTGTCGTATATGCTGACCGCCGTTGGCGCTGCCGGGGTTGCGATCGGCACGGTGCTGTGGCTGTATTATGCCGACCATGAACTGCTGGCCAAAATGATCAAGCCCCACCAGATGGCGAGAATTCAGACGTTTCTGGAGCCGGCAAGCGATTCCCAGAAGTCATGGCATTATGAACAAGCGCTGATGGCGATCGGTTCGGGCCAACTGAGTGGAAATGCTCTTGACCAGCAGCAGGGGTCGATCCCTTACGCCTACTCCGATTCGATCTTTGCGGTTGTTGGTGAAAAGTACGGTTTTTTGGGCGCGGCAATTTTGTTGATGCTCTACTTATTGTTGGTATACCGGATGGTCGCCATTATTTTGGAGACGAAGGAATTGGCGGGCTCTTACCTCATTACGGGAATGACGGCAATGCTTGTCTTTCAGATTTATGTGAATATCGGGATGCATATCGGATTGGTTCCTTTGACCGGGATCTCTCTGCCTTTCATCAGCTATGGAGGAAGCTCGCTGCTCACTAATATGGTTGCGCTCGGTCTCGTCTTAAACGTCAAAATTCACCAGGGCTCGTTCGAATAAGACGTTTCTTCGAGAAGTCACGAACACCGGGCATTTTGACTGGGGGTCTCCACAAGGCTTCGTTCGCTAAATGTTCAGCCGAAAAAGGCGCCAATGCGGTCGCGGTCGCGACTTCTTGGCGCCTTTCTTTAGTTCATCGCGTCGTCCCTACGGTCAAGGACTGCGGCGGCTTATTTCCAGTTTTTCACCTTGAAGGTTTCGAATTTGGACGGCGAAGCAACGTTTACGACGATTTTTCCGCCGCCGCCGTTGACGGCGCTGACGTATTTGCCGTTGCTTAAAGCTTTGGCCTGAATCGCTTTTTCTTGAGGCGTGTTGACCACGTAGGTAATGGCTACTTTTTCAGTTGTGCCGACCGAAGCGGCGCTCGCGACTACGGTGCCGTCGGCCTTGAAGGAAGCAAATTTGCCGTTGCTACGGGATTTTAAGGCGAAATACTGCGCGTCCACCGGAATCAGATCAAATTTGGTCGCTTGATCCGCCGAGCCGGCGTCTGCCGTTACGCTGCCGTCTCCATTGACTTTAATCCACGATCCATTGGCCGACTGAAAGCTGACGACAGGCGCCGCAGCGGCTTGATCGGCGGTCGGGGCCGCGCTTGCGGCGAGCGAGAAGGAAAACGCCATAACGATAGCGAACAGGAAAAGCGGAGCTTTTTTCATTAGCATTTTCATATGATAACTCTCCTTTTGATTCTTTTTTATTTGTTCTATTGACTTATTCGCGCTTAGTGCCGTGCTCTTGGAGTTAAGGGTAAAAACCCGTCGTTCTCAGACGATCCTTGCGCGGAACAATCCGTGCCACCTCATACACCTCCTTTTGAAGCAAATTATTACAATATATGTTATTAAAACCAATGGCTAGAACTATGAAATAAAAAGATTGTCTGGGGATTCCGAATATTCCTGTGGAATGCGGCCCGTTAAATTGCGTTCTTGGCCGGGGCGGTAAAGCTGCTTCGGCCATTTTCTTCGGATAGGGAGCGGGTTGTCTTTGCATGAAACATTTCAGTTGACATTGGCTTCCAGACTGCTATAGACTTACTGTGGACAACCGAATAGGTGGAAACAGGTGCCTCAGCGATTGCTGAAGCTTAAAAGGGAAGTACGGTGCAAATCCGTCGCGGTCCCGCCACTGTTATGGAAGCCGGAAGATCCGGCTATTTTTCGGCATAGTGTCACTGGAGTATATTTCCGGGAAGACGCCGAAGGAGAAACCCTGAGTCAGGAGACCTGCCTGTTTTGACAACACTGTTATAACCTGCGGAGAATGGGGAGGTGTTAGGATGCTGGAGCAAATGGGGAACCTTGATGGATCAATCGGATCGTCATCTCTTATGATGGAGCATTTCTAACCGCTGAGCGTGGTTGGAGGTGCTCCTTTTTTGTTTGTACTTAGAAAAAAAGGGGGAGTCCGATGAGCAGCGTCATACAAGAGAAGTCTGTACAAGCGGAACGAACCATAGCTGAAGGACGTTTCCCCTTGGTGCTGCTAGGGCTATTCGGAATTTTGCTCATATCAGTTACGCTTGCAGTCATGCTGGGACCGGTACGCATCGAACCGGCGACCGTCTGGAAAATTGCCTTCTCGCATATCCCCGGACTGAACGGGTGGCTGGAGCCCGATTGGTCCAAGGCGCAGGGCAACATCGTCTGGGATATCCGCTTCCCGCGCGTGCTGCTTGGCGCCGTCGTCGGAGGCGGACTGGCTGTGGTAGGCACCGCGATTCAGGCATTGACCCGCAACCCGCTGTCGGACCCGTATATTCTGGGAGTGTCCTCCGGGGCATCGACTGCCGCGACGCTCGTTATTTTATTCGGAGCTTTTCAGCTGTTCGGGCAGTATGCTTTATCGGTGTCGGCTTTTATCGGCTCGTTAATTGCCATTGTTTTAGTGTACATGCTGGCCCGCGTAGGAGGCACGCTGTCCAATACCCGCTTGCTGCTGGCCGGTATTGCGGTATCGATGATGCTGACGGCCCTGACCAACTTCGTCGTCACGATGGCTCCCAAGGAAGAAGGCATCCGCTCGGCGATGTTCTGGATGATGGGAAGCATGACCGGGGCCAAATGGAGCTACTTGACGGTTCCGTCCTTTATTGTGATCGCCGGTACGCTGTATTTG
The DNA here is from genome assembly GCA_042219835.1 of Paenibacillus elgii. Taxonomy (GTDB): domain Bacteria; phylum Bacillota; class Bacilli; order Paenibacillales; family NBRC-103111; genus Paenibacillus_G; species Paenibacillus_G elgii_A. The sequence goes on along the minus strand of JBHJMN010000005.1, from coordinate 80,042 downwards.
CTGCTCCAATACCGCTCGCTGAACGCGCTGCTCATTGGGGAAGAGACGGCCGTCACCTTGGGGGTGAACATGGACCGCTTCCGCAAAGTGCTGGTTATTCTGACTTCCTTGCTGACGGGGGTGATCGTTGCCGTGAGCGGAGCCATCGGGTTTATCGGCTTGATGATCCCGCACTTGGTCCGGCTGATGGTCGGTTCCGATCACCGCCGCGTTCTACCAGTCAGCGTATTGCTGGGAGCATCGTTTATGATCTGGGCCGACGTGTTCGCGCGGCTCGTCATTGCGCCGGAGGAGCTTCCGGTCGGGATCGTGACGGCGCTGTGCGGCGGACCGTTCTTCATTTGGCTGCTGCGACGCAGCACATACTCGTTCTAAAGGGAGGACCAAGAAGATGAAGGTGGAGGTTCAGGGGCTCTCCTACGATGTGAAGGGAGTGCCGATCATTCAAGGCGTGGACCTGCGGATTCAGCCGGGCGAATTTGTCGGCATTATCGGTCCGAACGGAAGCGGCAAATCGACGCTGCTCAAAAATATATACCGCGTGCTGAAGCCGCAAGCGGGGTGGATTTCCTTGGATGGGCAGCCGCTGTCCGAGCTAACCCATAAGGAAACGGCGCAGCGGATGGCCGTCGTCAGTCAAGAGACGTCGGCGGCGTTTGATTTTATGGTCCGGGATATCGTGTTCATGGGACGCCATCCGCACAAACGGATGTTTGCCGCAGACACGCGGGAAGACGACGCCTTGGTCGGTGAAGCTCTGGAACGCGTAGGGATGGCATCGTTTGCGCGGCGCAGCTTCTCCAGCCTGTCCGGAGGTGAGAAGCAGCGCGTGCTGATCGCCCGGGCGTTGGCGCAGCAGTCGCAATTGTTGATCATGGACGAGCCGACGAACCACTTGGACGTCCGGTACCAGCTGCAAATGCTGGACTTGGTCAAGACGCTCGGAATGACGGCATTATCCGCGCTGCACGATCTGAACATGGCCTGTTATTTCTGCGATTGGCTCATTGTGATGAATGAGGGCAAAGTGTACGCTTCGGGCACGCCCGAAGAAGTGATGTCAGCGGAGCTGCTGCGCCAGGTGTTCGGCGTGAACGCGCAGTTGGCCGTACATCCGGTGACCCGGAAGCTCAGCATAACGTATTTTCCAGAATCGCTACAACTTCATTTGACGCAAAAAGGAGCTTTAATTTCATGAAACGCATCTTAGCTAATACAATATCCTTATTGTTCGTCTGTTCGCTGCTTCTCTTGGCCGCTTGCGGTCAAGCGACCCTGAAAAACCCGGCGGCAAGCGGGGACAACCCGCAGAACGGTACGCCCAAGACGGCGGCCTACAGCCCCGTGACGATAGAAAATATGGGCCGCACGCTCACCTTCAAGGAAGCGCCCAAGCGGGCCGTCAGCTTAAACCAGCATACGACCGAAATTATGCTGTCGCTTGGACTGGAGAAATCGATGGTCGGCACCGCGTATATGGACGACGAGATTCTCCCGGAACTGAAGGAGAAGTACACGGCCATTCCGGTGCTGGCCGACAAATATCCTTCGCAGGAAGTGCTGCTCGGCGTGGAGCCGGATTTCGTCTACGGCCGCAAAACCGCTTTTACTGAAACTGCCGTTGGCACCGTCGAAGCGTTGAAGGAAAAAGGAATCAAGTCCTACGTGGCCAAAGGAACCTATGTGCCCTTCGGCACGCTGGAGGACGTGTACGAGGATATTTCGAATATCGGGCGTATTTTCAACGTACAGGCCAAAGCCGACGTACTCATTGAGTCAATGAAAGCGAAAATAAAAGAGATTCAAGCGAAGGTCGGGAAGCCCGAGAAGCCGCTGCGGGTATTTGCTTTTGACAGCGGGCAGGACACGGCCTATACGGCAGGCAAGTCGTTGTCGACTCAATTGATCGAGCTTGCGGGCGGCAAAAATATATTCGACGATGTCGAAAAAGGCTGGGCGAAGGTCAGCTGGGAGGAAGTCGTCAAGCGTGACCCGGAGGTCATTCTGATTTTCGACTACGACAAGCCTTCGGCTGCGGAGAAGATTAAGTTTCTGCAGAGCCTCCCGGCCTTGGCGAACGTAACGGCCATCAAGAATAACAAGTTCGTCATCATGCCGCTTTCCGACGTGTTCGAAGGGGTAAGAAACACGACGGCTTTGGAAAAAATGGCGAAGGGCTTTTATCCTGAGAAATTTAACTAAAAAGCGTCAGGAGGAGCAGCATTGACCACAAAGGAATGTTCAATTTGCCATTACATTTATGACGAGTGGTTCGGCGATTGCCGCAACGGCGTGCCCGCGGGCGTGGGGATCGGGGCCTTGGCCGGAACGGTCTGTTCGCGGTGCGGCATGCAGGGCGTGCGGCACGAGCCGCGCGCCAACGCGCCGTATGCGGGGCTGGAAGCGGAGCTGTACGACCAGTTTGCGGGCAAAGCCGGCATCGTCTTTGCCCGCGACTGGATCATGGGCACCGCCGCCGGCTTCTCCGAGCCGCCCAGCGTGCTGGAGCTTGGCGCCGGCACCGGCCGAATCGCAGTCGAGCTGGCGCAGCACGGCATTCGGGTATGCGGCGTGGACCGGAGCCCCGACATGCTGAAGCTCGCGGAAACGAAGCGTAATCGCGTGCTTAAGAATCGTGCGGATACACTGAAGCTGGTGGAGCAGGACATGCTGGAGCTGGAGCTTGCAGAGACGTTCACGCATGTTCTGTGCTCCGAGGGAATTATCCAGCATGTGACCCGGATGGGCGAGCACCGGACCGTGCTTGGGAACATCCGGAACCATCTGGTTCCCCAAGGGCTGCTTGCCGTGGAGCTGCTGCTGCCGCCTGCGCAAGCGAGCTGGAAGACGGTGCAGCGCAAGGTGCTGCCGAAGGGTAAAATCGTCTACAAGCACGTGGAAGGGGAAACGTCGCTGCGGCGTCAAATCTACCGGTTGACCGTCACCTACGAAACGTTCGTGCTAGGCTTGGAGCAGCCCAGATACCGGGTGGAGCGAGAATTGGCCCTGATGACGCCGAAGGAGCTCGTGCTGCTGCTGGAGTCGGAGGGCTTCGAGGTGGTCGGTCTCGTAGAAAACGAAGGCGGCAGCAAGCCGTGGAGCACGGTGCTTCCGAGCGGGCTTGCCCGGGTCGTGTCCGATCTGAAACCGGACGAAACCTTGGAGACGCTGGAGTCCGAAGGACGTCTCGGCGCGACGACGCTGCCCTACAGGCCGGAAGCGTGGCGCGCGGGAAGCTTTCCGGTCGGAACGGACGCCGGAATGAACGCGCACGCGGCGGCTGCGTCCTTCACGATCCTGGCGAAGAAGCGCTGATTTGGCTAATTCTATACATAATCCTTGTCGAAGGCGGCAGGGATTATTTTTTTGCACACGTTTTTCGTTAGAAAAGATAGCCCCGGCGAGTCATAGGCACGGATGCTTAATTATGTTTAGATGAAGGAGCGTGATTGCGCCGAGTTCATCCCCGGGAGGATTTTTGGCATTGTATAAGCATTTGAAAAGCTTGATTTTGATCATTCCTACGCTAACGATCGGGATATGGGAGTATGTCCGGCATGCGTTTTTGCTTCCTTACATTTCAATGGATTTGGGTAATTGGCTGGCGCCTTTGCTGGTTTACCTCGTCACGATGACGCTTCTTCGGAAGCTGTTTGCGCTTATGGAGCAATTGCAGGAGCAGCTGCAGCAGGAGCGGGCGGCGAAGGCGGCTTTGGAGGAGCGGGAGAAAGTGGCTTCGGAGCTTCATGATGGCATTGCCCAATCGTTATTTCTATTATCGGTCCGTGTGGACCGGATGGAGCAAAGCCATGCGGCTCCGATGGGAGAGCTGTATCAAAGCCTGCGGAAAACCGTGCATGAAGTGAACGACTATGTCCGTCAGGCGATCAACGGCTTGCGGTATTCGGTCGTGCCGCAAGCGCAGCCATGGATGGAATCCATCCAGCATCTGATCGCGGATTTCAAGAAAAATACCGGCATAGCCGTCCACTTGGAATGGGAGCTGTCCGAGGAGCGTATGAGCGTGAAAGAAAAGGTAGAGCTGTACGCCACGCTTCGCGAGGCGTTGATCAACGTCTTCAAGCATGCGGCGGCGGCAAATGTCTGGATACAAGGCAAGGACGCCACCGAATCGGGTGACGGCTGGAGGTGCAAGATTACGGACGACGGCCAAGGCTTCGTATCCGATCCGTTGTCCAAGAAGAACGGCTACGGCTTGAAAATCATCCAAGACCGCGCAACCAGGATGGGCTGGACGTTCGCTCTCGGCAGAGAGAACGGGCACACCGTACTGACCGTAAACAAGCCGGCCGGCGCAGCATTCGGGCATAAGGGAGTAATCCGGACGGAAGGACGTTGAAGCCGGTCATCCATCGTTTGTTCATAAAAAAGGCGGAAAATTGACTCAAAGGGGTCATTTTTCGCCTTTTATCATTCGTTATAATAAAGACGAGGTTACGCGAAAAGAACAGAATGCAGGGAGGCAGCCTTATGCAGCGTAGAAATGTCGAAGGGATTAAAAAATTCAGCGAGCAAAAGACGGTTGAAGCGTACCGCAAGGCCGTATCGGCTATTGAACGGTTGAGGAAGGAAAAGCTGAAGATTAATTTCAATACCGTATCGATCGAGGCCGGCGTGTCCAAGCCGTTTCTGTATACCCATCCTGAGCTTCGCGACAAAATCGAGCGGCTGCGCAGGCCAGAACCGACGGAAACGGACGGAACGTGCAGGCTTACGCACCAGTTGGAGGAAGAGAACAAGAATTTGCGAAAAGAAGTACGGAAACTGCAAGAAATTTTAAGAAAGTCGAAGATATCGGTTATTATTTAAAGTAAATAGCGTGTTTGTTCATTTTTTTTTATCAATGTATTAGCCCTAAAGAGTCATTTTGAACGAAAATGATTTCTATACAATAATTCTTGTCGCTTGGTATCCATCGAGTATGTAGCTTTCAAGAGAGGTAACGAAAGGCTGGAGGCCTACGCCAGATGGCTGAGCAAATGGATTCTGATCATCACGACGACGGCGGGAGCGATGACGGGAGTAGGCATTTGGTTTACGACGACCGTTATACTGCCCAATGCGATCGGCTCGCTGCTGCGTATTTTTCATTGGGCCTGGTTTACGGAATGGCTGGTGTTCGTATCGGAAGTCGTCTTGCTGTTGACGTATTTTTACACATGGGACCGCTGGAAGGGAGAGAAGAAAAAGCTGCATTTGCGGACCGGCCTTGCCTTGTGCGTCATGTCCTGGTTCACGCTGGTCATCGGGCATTTTGGCCGCCCAGATCAATCCGGGTGATTGGGTCGAGAAGCTGTCGTTCTGGAGCGCGTTTCTGGATACGACTTGGGTGCCTCGACACTGTTCCGCACCTTAAAGACGCTGCCCGATCAAGCGCAAACGCTGGTCGTCTGGGCGTCGGGCATGAGCGAATTCACGTTCATCTTTATCAACGTGCTCGGGCTGCTGTTCATCACGAACGTGACCTCGATGCATCATCCCGAGCTGTGGGACCCGGAGCGCGGCTTCTGGCGCTCACTGTTCGCGTATCCGACCATCTGGCAGCGCTGCCTTCACTTTATGGCGGCGAGCTTTACGATGCTCGGTCTATTCCTCTATGGATGGGGAAGGCGCATCGAGCGGAACGGTGCCGGACCGGTCATGGAGGCGGCCAAGCGCTCCGGCAAGACGATGGTGGCGGGCTTCACGCTGCTTCAACTGCTTGCAGGGCCTCTGCTGCTGTTTAGCATGGACAGTCGCGTCCGCCATGCGTTTATGGGCGGGTCTGCGTTCCATACCGCGCTGCTCGCGGTCGCGGTGCTGCTGGCTATCGGTTTGTGCTGGCTGCTGGTCCGCTTGGTCAGACAGGACGGGCGCAGGTTGTTCGTCGCCACCGTTTGCGTGCTGCTGATCGTGCTGACGCTGATGAGCTGGATCCGGCACGAGGTGAGGGAGATTTACCTCCAGCCGTATATGGAGGAATCGCCGCGCACCGTGCGAAAGTAAGTCCGGGAAAGGCTGCCGTGAGGCAGCCTTTTTCCGTTGCGCTGCTCCTCTGCAAATGGATGATAATAGGGTATACACCTAGATATTTTTATTAAATATGAATTAATTCTTAATTTGTAATTAATTGGGTTGACATCTCTGCAATGAAATATGTAATATATTTAATAATTTCATGTATAAAGTCATAATGACTTTTAATGGATTTTCACTTGATACATGCATTCTCCAAAACTTACTCCTCAGCTTCCGATGATTTTTCATACCGCACTTCCTATTTCGTTTCCATTTGTGAATCTCTCGTCATACCATCTTGTTAACGTTTCTGTGCAACATCATCCATTATTTTGATATGTCGGTGCTCGGAAAGGGGTTTGGCATGAAGCGTATCGCCTTATTATTTCCAGGTCAAGGATCACAATATGAAGGAATGGGCAAGGTTTGGACCCAAAGATTTCAAGGCGCCGGCCGATTGTTCGAGGAAGCGAATGATATCCTGGGGTATGATTTGAAATCGATATGCACCGAAGGCAGCGCCGAGCAGCTGTCGAGAACGGCGTATGCGCAGCCTGCTCTGCTGACGGTCAGCGTCATGGCCTTGGAACAGTACAAGCAAGAGGTTGGCATCGTTCCCCGGTTCTCCGCCGGACATAGTCTGGGGGAATATACCGCGCTGGTGAGCAGCGGCGTTCTCACGTTTGCGGACGCCTTGCGTCTGGTGCAGCAGCGGGGGATCGTAATGCAGGAGGCCGCCGATGCAGGTCTGGGCGAAATGGCCGCCGTTCGGGGCGTGGAGCTTGAGGCGCTGGAGGCATTGTGCGGCAAGCATTCGTCGTCCGAACAGCCTGTTGTCATCGCCTGTTGCAATTCCGAGCGGCAGTACGTGCTGTCGGGTCATCGGGCAGCCCTGGCCCGGGTAACGATTGCAGCGGAGCTAAGAGGCGCTCAAGTGACCCGTTTGCAGGTCAGCGGCCCGTTTCACAGTCCGCTGATGTCGCAAGCTGCGGACCGTCTATCCGGCATTCTGCGGAAGTATACGTTCCGCGAAAGCCAATGGCCGGTTATATCCAACGTGACGGCGCTGCCTTACGTCAATGCGGAGCAAATCCGGGACGGCTTGATTTTACAGATGACGCATCCGGTCATGTGGCTGCAATCGATGCGTTATCTGAAGGAGCGAAAGGTAGAGTGGGCCGTCGAATTAGGCCCTCGTTCCGTCTTGAAAAATTTGGCGAATGATATGACGGACAAGCTGCGGGCGTTTGCTTTCGAGCGGGAGCAGGAGGCTGACCTCTTGGCCCGGGAGGCTCCGCTTCACGATTTTATTGCCGGCTGTCTGTCAGAAGCCGTAGCTGCCCCCAATGCCAATTGGAACGAGGAGGAATACCGGGCGGGCGTCATCCAGCCTGTGCGCAGGCTGAAGGAAATGCTGCAAAGCGCGAAAGAAAGCAGGATCGCAGGAGCTCAGGCCCGTGAGCCAAGAAAGGAAGCTTTGGATTGCATGCGCCTTGTGCTGCAGACCAAGCGGGGGCCGGAGGGGAAAGAGCGTGCTTAATGACTCAACTTGTTTGCGGAGGGATAGGATGAATCAATTTCAAACGTTAGTCGACGTTCTGCAAGACCGAAGCAGGCTGGCAACCAGAGGCATCACTTACATTTCCGGAGACCGGCAGGAAGAGTACGAGTCTTACGGAACCTTGCTCGACCGGGCGCTGATCGTGCTGTACGCGCTGCAGAGCAGCGGCATGAAGCCCGGGGATGAATTGCTGATGCAGATTGACGATAACCGTACATTTTTGTCGGTGTTCTGGGGCTGCCTGCTTGGGGGCATCGTACCGGTGCCCGTGACGGTAGGCAGCAACGACGAGCACAAAATCAAGCTGTTCAAAATTTGGAGGACGCTGAATCATCCTTATCTGATGAGCGATGCCAAAGCGTTGGATTATCTGGAGAAATACGCCGGGCAAAACGAATTGCAAAACTTGTTCGAAGAGATGAAGCAAGCGGTTTTATTTACGGATAAACTTAACTATTCCTCTCAGAATAGAGGGGACATAGTTCCGGTCAAAGCGGAGCAGCTTGCCTTCATTCAGTTCTCCTCCGGATCGACGGGCGACCCGAAAGGGGTTATGCTGACGCATGAAAATCTGGTCCACAATATTCGCGATGGCGCATCGGGGGCGCGCATGGACGAGCAAGACAGCTACCTCGGCTGGATGCCTCTGACGCATGATTTAGGCTTGATCGCTTTTCACTTGACCTGCGTCATCGCCAATGCCAATCAGTACATTATGCCGACAGCGCTGTTTATTCGGCGTCCGACCTTATGGTTGAAAAAGGCGTCCGAGCACCAGGTGACCCAAATCTGCTCTCCGAACTTCGGCTATAAATTTTTCCTGGCCCAGTATAAACCGGAGACGGCCGCAGACTGGGACTTGTCGCATATCCGCATCGTTTACAACGGCGCCGAGCCGATTTCCACCGAAGTTTGCGATCAGTTTCTTGATGCCATGGAGAAGCACGGGCTTCGGAGATCAGCGATGCTGTGCGTCTATGGGATGGCTGAAGCCTGCGTCGGCGTTTCCCACCCACCGCTCGAAGAAATATTTCTTCCCGTACATTTGAACCGGGAGCGGCTGAACATCGGCGAAGCGGTCGTGCCCATCGAGCCTTCCGACAACCGCTGCGTAACCTTCGTCGATGTCGGTTCTCCGCTCACAAGCTGCCATATCCGCATCTGCGGCGATGACGATGCGGTACTGGCCGACAACGTCATCGGACACATTCAAATCAGCGGAAAAAATGTGACTTCCGGCTATTACAATAACCCGCAGGCGACGGCCCAAGTGAAGACGGCGGACGGCTGGCTCAAGACTGGCGATCTGGGCTTTATGCGCAGCGGGCGGCTGGTCATCACCGGACGGGCGAAGGATATTATTTTCGTGAACGGGCAGAACGTTTATCCTCACGATATCGAGCGGGTCGCGGAGGAAGTCGACGGTGTGGAGCTTGGCAAGGTGGCGGTGTGCGGCGTTCATGACGCCGGGGTCGGGCAGGACCGCATTGTCGTCTTCGTCATGCATACGAAGAAGGTCGAGGATTTCGTTCCGGTGGCCCAAAGGCTGCGGAAGCACCTGAACTATCGGGGCGGCTGGGAGCTTCACGATATCGTGCCGATCCGGCGTATCCCTAAAACCACAAGCGGCAAGGTGCAGCGCTTCAAGCTGGCGCAGGAGTACGAAGCCGGGCAGTTTCAACCGGTCTCGGAGCAGCTGGCCGAACTGCTGCGGAAGGAAAAAGAGGCGAGGACCGTCGCTATTCCGCAGAACGAAGCGGAGCGAAAGCTGCTGGACATCTGCAAGCAAATTTTGCAGACCGATGCCATCAGCACCGACGAAAGCTACTTCGATCTCGGCGCGAATTCGTTGCAGCTGACGCAAATGGCGGAGCAGCTGGAAAGCCAGCTCGGCGTGAACATCGCGGTGACCGACTTCTTTTCGTATCCCACCATCGCGAAGCTGGCCGCTTATATCGCCGAGGGAGAGAAGGAAGCGTCTGCGGAGCATAACCCTGATGCGGCCGGCCCGGCGGACCGCGATATTGCGATCATCGGCATGGCGGGCACATTTCCCCAAGCGGATACGCTGGAGCAGTTCTGGGCGAATCTGGCGGAAGGCAAAGATTGCATAAGGCCTTTTAACGAAAAAAGAATGAAGGATGCCGCGTCCTATATGGCCCATCTGTATACCGGGGACCGGAATCTTCAACCCGTGGAAGGCGGTTATTTGGACGAGATTGATACGTTCGATTACTCGTTCTTCCGGCTGACGCCACGCGAAGCGTCGCTGATGGACCCGAACCAGCGTCTTTTTCTCCAGACGGCGTGGAGCGCCATCGAAGACGCAGGATACGGCGGAACCCCATTGTCCGGCAAAAAAGTCGGCGTATACGTCGGCTTTTCCAAAACGAGCTTCGAATACGAGCGCTTGTTGACGGAAGTCGCGCCGGAGACGATGCCTCATTTTGTGCTCGGCAACCTGCCGTCGATCATTTCGAGCCGCATCGCTTATCTGCTAGATTTGAAAGGGCCTGCGGTCACGGTCGACACCGCCTGCTCATCTTCGCTCGTCGCGGTGCATCTCGCCTGTCAGGCGATTCTCGGCGGGGATTGCGAGATGGCGCTCGCGGGCGGCGTCAAGACCATTCTGCTGCCGCACAAGGCGGGCATCGGCATGGAATCTTCCGACGACCGGGCCAGAGCGTTCGATGACAATTCGGACGGAACGGGCTGGGGTGAAGGGGTCGGAGCTGTGCTCCTGAAGCCTCTGCGCAAAGCCGTGCAGGATGGGGACAACATTCTTGCCGTGATTAAAGGGACCACGATCAATCAGGACGGAAGCACAGTTGGCATCTCCGCTCCAAACGCCTCCTCGCAAGCGGAAGTGATTGCTCAGGCTTGGCGCAGCGCGCGCGTCGATCCGGAAACGATCACTTACATCGAAGCGCACGGGACGGGGACGAAGCTGGGCGATCCCGTCGAAATCGACGGCATGACGAAAGCGTTCCGCAAACAAACGCAGCGCAAGCAGTTTTGCGCCATCAGCACGGTGAAAACGAACATCGGGCATCTGTACGAAGCAGCGGGGATCGCCGGTTTGATCAAAGCGGTGCTGTCGCTTCGGCATCGGCAAATTGCCCCTTTGGTGCATTTCCGTCAGCCGAATAGCAAGATCAGCTTTGAGGAATCGCCGGTTTACCCCGTTACGGAGCTGACAGACTGGAAGCCGAACGGGATTCCGAGAAGATGCGGTATCAGCTCGTTCGGATTCAGCGGGACGAATTGCCATATGGTGCTGGAAGAGTATGTTCCTGACAATAAGGCACCGGTTCTGCCGAATTCCATCGACAGCGGGCCGCTGCTGTTGACCTTGTCGGCGCGCAGCGAAACCGCGCTGCGGACGATGGTCGGCCGGTATGCGGAGCTGTTTGAACGCCGGCCGGAGTTGGATATGCGCAGCGTTTGCTTTACGGCGAATACGGGGCGGAGCCACTTGACGCACCGGATTGCGGTGACCGCTGCCGGAGCTGCCGAGCTGTGGGGGAAAGTGATTCGGCTGCATAACGAAGGCTTGGCGGAGGAAGGCGTATATCGGAGCGGAGCCGGCGGAACGGCTGCGAGTCCGTCCGTGGAAACGGATGCGGTGCCCCTGCGTCTGGATACGGAGGAGGGAGTGACGCAAACCGCCTTGCACTATGTACAGGGAGCCAAGATCGACTGGAACTCGCTGTACGCGGATCGGCGTTATCCGAGAGTGTCTCTGCCCACGTACCCGTTCGAACGGAAAAGATGCTGGGTCGATGTCCCAGAGGTACGGCCTGAACGCAGCGTCAAGACGACAGCCTTGGCAGCGATAGCTGAGATAGCTGAGATAGCAGAGGAGCGTGTTCAATTGATGTACGACTATTCCGGCCCAGGGGCTGTTTCCGATCTCCATCGGCAATCGGTCGCAAATTCCCTGATGCAGATGATCCGTAACGTATCGCAGCTTGACATGGACGAACTTCAACCGCAAACGCACTTTCTGGAGCTCGGACTGGATTCGATCATCTTAACTCAGGTGCGGCACGGCATTAAAGATACGTTCGGACTGGATATTCCGATGAGCAGCTTCTTCGAATCGTTAACGAATCTGGGGCTGCTGACGGATTACATCACGCAGCATACGGCGCCGACGCAGCCTATTGCCCCGCAAGTCCGGGAGGAGGGGAATGTGCCGGTTCTGACAGCTCAACCGTCAAGCCAGATTCCGGTTATGCCGGTATCGCCCGCACCTGCGTCCGGCTACGCGGAGGCTCCTCCGGTCGCAGCGGAATCGTATTTGCCGCTTCTAGGTAGCGCCGCCTCTACTGGGGCGGAACGCATCATGGAGCAGCAGCTCCGCCTGATGTCCCAACAGCTCGACGTGCTGCGGCAGCATCCGGCACCGGCACCGGCCGTCCTGAACCGGCAGCTTGCGCCCGAGCCTATCTCCGCTGCCAGGCCGGACAGCTTCGTTTATGCCGATGCGAGCAGGGAAGTGGCGGCCGCATCGAGCGTTGCCGCCGTCCGTCAACCGGACAGCGCCGAGGCGAAGCCGTTCACGCCCTTCAAGACGATTGACGTGAAGGCGCGCAAATCGCTGCCGTTCCGGCAAGAGCAGCATCTTCGCGATTTGATCGAACGGTATACGGCCCGCACCCGCCGGACGAAGGAATACACGCAGCAATACCGCCCTGTCTATGCGAACAACCGCAATGTGGCCGGTTTCCGGCCGGTGCTGAAGGAAATGGTGTACCAGATCGTGGCGGAACGGGCCGAAGGGTCTAAAATCTGGGATCTGGACGGCAACGAATATATCGATCTGACCATGGGCTTCGGCGTCAATTTGTTCGGACACAACCCGGATTTCATCCGGGAGAGCATCGAAGCCGGGCTGCAAAACGGCATGTGCGTCGGTCCGATGTCCAATCTGGCCGGACAGGTAGCCGAAAGCATATGCAAAATGACGGGTGTCGAGCGCATCGCGCTGTTCAACACCGGCACGGAAGCCGTGATGGTGGCGCTGCGTCTGGCCCGGGCGGCAACCGGACGGGCGAAGGTCGTGCTTTTTGCCGGATCGTACCACGGCACGTTCGACGGCGTGCTGGCGCTCGGTAGCGCTGGGGCGGATCAAGAGCACTCCGTGCCTTTGGCCCCGGGCATCCTGCAGCATATGGTCGACGATGTGGTCGTGCTGAATTACGGCACGGAAGAGGCGCTGGCTTACCTTCGCGCGCATGCGCATGAGCTGGCGGCCGTGCTCGTGGAACCGGTGCAAAGCCGGCGGCCCGACTTCCAGCCGCAGGCATTTCTGGCGGAGATCCGCCGGATTACGGCGCAATCGGGCACCGCGTTCATTTTCGATGAGGTAATTACGGGCTTCCGCGTGCATCCCGGAGGCGCACAGGCGTGGTTCGGTATCCAGGCCGATCTTGTGACCTACGGCAAAGTCATCGGAGGCGGCATGCCGATCGGCATCGTAGGCGGGAAGGCGGCGTTTATAGACGGGATCGACGGCGGCTTCTGGCGTTTCGGCGACGATTCGTATCCGCAGCAGGAGCAGCGCCGGACGTTCGTTGCCGGCACCTTCTGCCATCATCCGCTGGCGATGGCGGCAGCTCTGGCCGTGCTGGAGAAGCTTGAACAAAGCGGAGGGAAGCTGCAGGACGAGCTGAACGCCAGAACGGCAGCCTTGGCGGCGGAGCTGAACGACTATTTCGCTCAAGGCAACGTACCGATGAAAGTCGTTCACTTCGGTTCTTTGTTCCGCTTCGTGCTCAAAGGCGATTTGGAGCTGTTCTTCTACCATATGCTCGATAAAGGGGTCTATATATGGGAGGGCCGCAACTGCTTCCTGTCGACGGCCCACTCGGAAGCGGATATCGGGCGGATCGTACAGGCGGTGAAAGACAGCATCCGGGAGCTGCGCGACGGCGGCTTCTTGCCGGATTTGCCTCCGGACGGGGGCGGTCTGGGGAAAAGGTCCCTGCCAGCAACGGAATCGCTTGACAAAGGGCCTGATGCGGTCATTTCCTTGACGCCGGAGCAAAAGCAGCTGTGGTTCGCTTCGATGTCCGGCCGGAGCGAAGCGCAATCGCTGCACGAGACTGCGCTGCTTCGGCTGCGCGGGCCTCTGCACAGCGAAGCGTGGAGTGAAGCGGTTAATGCCGTCGTCCGGCGGCACGAAGCGCTGCGCACCTCTATGAGCGGAGACGGGGAGACGCAGGTTGTCGCACCTGAGATGACGATCCTTGTTCCGCTGCTCGATGTGAGCGACTGCGCTGCCGACGAGCAGGAGCAGCGCCAGCGCGAATGGCTGGACCGGAACGCGGAAGCTCCGTTCAGCTTGTCGGCGGGCGAGCCGTTGTTCCGCATCGGTCTGCTGAAAAAATCCGGGGACGAGCATGTCGCGCTGTTTACCTTTCATCATTTGATCGCCGACGGCTGGTCCATGGGCGTGTTCATTCAAGAGCTGGAACGTATTTACTCCGCGCTCGTGCGACAGGAGAGCTGGGCGCTCCCTGCCCCGGCCGCTTTCCGGGACTATGCCGCTTGGCAGCGGCGTAAGCTTGAGCAGCCGGAAAGCCGGGAAGCCGCAGCGCACTGGGCGGCTTTGTCCGACAGGCGGCTCCCGGTGCTGGAGCTGCCGTCGCTGAGGCGGGGAACGTCGGTGCCGACCTCCCATGGAGGCCGGCATACGGTTATGCTGGACAGCCGGCTTGTGAAGGAGTTGAAAGCGGCCAGCATGCGGCAGGGCAGCAGCTTGTTCGTGACGCTGCTGTCCGTGTTCCAGCTGTTTTTGCACCGGCTGACCGGGCTGCAGCAGATCACGGTGGGCATACCGACGGCCGGACAAGCGCAAATGGAGGCTTTCTCGCTCATCGGCAACTGCGTCAATCTGCTGCCAGTCGCGAGCGAGGTCAAGCCGGAGCTGACGTTTGCCGAATATGCGCAAGCCGTCAAGAACGGAATGAACGAAATCGAACCGTTTCAGCCTTACAGCTTCGCCGCCTTGGCGGAAAGGGGGCTTGGGCATTTACCGGCGGTCACGACCGTCTTCAATATGGACCGTCTGCCGAGGCTCCGCTTCCACGGATTGGATGCGGAGCTGCTGCCGAACCCGATTTCGTACAGCAAATACGAGCTTTTCCTGAATGCGATCGAGATCGGAAGCGAGCTGCGGCTCGATTTCGATTACAGCGCCGACTTGTTCCCGGCCAAAACGATCCGGATATGGGCGCGGTACTATGTGCATTTGCTGCATGCGATCGCGCAGGAGCAGATGCTGCTCCTCTCCGGGCTTGCCTTGCCGAGCGCCGGAGAAATCGCGCAAAGATGGGCGGCGTGGGCCGCCCTTGCCGATGCGGAAGGCAGCTACCCTTGCGTGCTGGATGCATACCATCAGCCGGTTCCGTCAGAAACGATGGGGGAGCTGTATATCGTGCGGACTGCGGAAGAGAGTTCCCGGGACTCCTTTCTTCGCACCGGGGAATGGGTACATTGTGCGGAAGACGGGAAGCTGACGCCTATCGGGAAAACGTCCCGTTTTGTCCGGCTTCACGGACATCAAGTCAATCTCCAGCAGCTGGAGGAGCACGTACGTCGTACGTTTGGTCTGCACGCTTGCGCCTTCACCGTTCGCTCTGAAGCAAATACGGACACCGCTGCCGATCTGACTGCATACATCGTTGCCGATCCGTCACGCCCTTGGGAGGAGTCCGAGCTCCAGCAAGCGATAAGCGCAGCGCTCCCCGATTACACGCAGCCCCGCTATGTGGTCAAGATGGCGAGCCTCCCGCTTATGTCAAGCGGAGAGCCGGACTGGTCGCAGCTGCCGGAGCCCAAGGAAGGAGGCGGCTTCGCCGCAGCCTCCGATGTTCACGGCGGAGACGCTGCGGAGGAGACGCTGATCCGCATCTGGAAGGAAGTGCTTGGGGCGGCGAACGTGGGCCGTCGCGACAATTTTTTTCAGCTGGACGGGGATTCCCTGAAAGCAACGGTGATTTTGTCCAGAGTGAACAAGGAATTCCATGTGCAAATTCCGCTAGCTCACTTGTTTGAGCTTCAGACGATTGACGAGCTGGCCCAATATATCCGGGGCGGGGAAAAGGGCGTTTACGCGCCGGTTGTGCCGGTGGAGCGCCGGGAGGCATACCCCGCGACGTCTTCGCAAAAGCGCATGTACGTGCTGCAGCAGCAAGGCGACAGCACGACATATAACATTTCCGGGCAGCTTAAGATCGAAGGGGAGCTGGATACGGCGCGTTTGATTGAAGCGCTCCGGCACGTATTCGGGAGGCATGAGTCGCTGCTCACTTATTTTGCGCTGGAGGAGGGCGAGATCGTTCAGAAAATCAGCCCGGATGCCGTGCTAAACGTCGAGGTGACACGGATGAGCGAAGAAGAGGCGGATGAAGCGCGAGCGCGGTTTATCCGACCGTTCGATCTCGGCGTGGCTCCGCTGTTCCGCGCCGAGCTGCTGCAATTTGCAGCCGACCGGTTTACGCTTTTGGTCGATATGCATCATGCCGTGGCTGACGGATTTTCGATGGCCGTGCTGTTGGACGAGCTGCTTCAAACGTATCAGGGAAGGCAGCTGGCGCCAAGAAACGTGCATTACAAGGACTATGCCGTCTGGCAGCAGAACCGGATCGCCGAGGGCGCTTTTGAGCAGCAGGAAACGTATTGGTTAAGCGAGCTTGGCGGCGAGCTTCCGGTGCTGAACATGCCGACCGATTATCCGCGTCCGCAGCTGCAAAGCTTCGAAGGAGACACCTTCTCTCTGAAGCTGGACCCCGGGCTGACGGCAGCGCTGTACAAGCTGGCGCAGGAGTCGGGAACGACGCTGTATATGGTGCTGCTGGCGGCGTACAACGTCCTGCTCGCCAACTATACGGGACAAGACGATATCATCGTCGGGACACCGGTATCCGGCAGAAGACATGCGGACACGGAAGCCGTGATTGGGATGTTCGTCGGAACGCTCGTCATGCGGAACCGACTGAAGCGGGAACAAACGTTTGGTGAATTTTTGCAGGACGTCAAGCGGCAGGCGCTGCTCGCCTTCGAACATCAGGATTACCCGTTTGACGAGCTAACGGAGAAGCTTGGACTCGTGCGGGATTTGAGCCGCAACCCGATTTTCGACACGATGTTTATGCTGCAAAATGAAGCGGTGCACACGCTCGAAGCCGGCGGTTTGACGTTCGAATCGGAAGAGTTCAATCCCGGCGTGTCGAAATTTGACTTCTCCTTAAGCGTGACGGCGGGCAAAGAAGCACTTTCCTGCACCTGGGAATATGCGACGAAGCTGTTCAAGCCGGAAACGATCCGGCGGATGGCGGAGCATTACGTCCGCGTGTTGGAGGGTGTCAGTAACGGTCAACAACTGCGGCTCTCCGATATCGATATGCTGACGGAAGCGGAAAAGCGGCAGCTTCAGCGCGTTTCCGGCGAGACGGCGCTGCCGTACCCGGCGGCTAAGCCGATCTGCGAGCGGTTCGAGCGGCAGGCCGCCCGGACGCCGGAGCGGACGGCGCTTGTGTTCGGCGGGCAGGCAATGTCGTACGGGGAGCTGAACCGCCAAGCCAACCGGTTGGCGCATCGGCTGCAAACGCTCGGCGTCGGGCCGGATACGCCGGTCGGCGTCTGCTTGGACCGCAGCCCGGAGCTGGTAGCGGGGCTGCTCGCCGTGCTGAAAGCCGGCGGCGCTTATGTGCCGCTGGACCCGGCGCTGCCGCCGGAGCGGCTTGGCTACATGACGGAGCGCGCGGGCGTGAAGACGCTTGTAACGAAGCTCGCGTGGGCGGAAGGGCTCGCGGTACGGCCTGACTTGGCGGTCATATGCCTTGATGACGGGACAGCGGGACTGGAAGCGGGGCCCGAGCATAACCCGGACAGCAAGGCGGGAGCCGGGCATTTGATGTATGTGATCTTTACTTCCGGTTCCACCGGGACGCCGAAAGGAGCGAGCGTCTACCGGTCCGGCTTCGAAAATTTGCTGCAATGGTACACCTGCGAATTTGGCATGACGGAAGAGGACCGGGTGCTGATGATCTCGTCGCCCAGCTTCGACCTGACGCAAAAAAACATTTTCGCCCCGCTTGTCACCGGAGGCCAATTGGTGCTGCTGCCGTCCGGTCCGTATGATGCCGCCGAAGTGGCTTCGTTGATCGAGCGGCATGGGATTACGCTGCTGAACGGGACGCCGAGCGCGTTTTACCCGCTGCTGGATATTACCGCGTCGGCGGGCTATGCATCGCTTGCGACGCTGCGGCACGTCTTCCTCGGCGGAGAGCCGATTGCGGCCGACCGCCTTACGGCATGGACGGCGTCGGAAGCGTGCCGGGCCGAGGTGGTCAATACATACGGGCCGACGGAGTGTACGGATGTGACGGTGTATGGCCGTTTGACGAATATTCCGTCGCTGGTCGGCAAGCCGGTGCCGATCGGCCGTCCGGTGGCCGGCACGCGCGTATATATTTTGAACCGGGAGCTGGGCCAGCAGCCGATGGGGCTGCCGGGCGAGCTGTGCATCGCGGGGGTTCAGGTCGGCGGCGGCTATGTCGGCGACGCGGAGCTGACCGCGGACAAATTCGTGGCGAACCCGTACGGGGACGAGCTGGCGCCGGTCTTGTACCGCACGGGGGATCTGGCACGGTATTTGCCGGACGGAACGATCGAGTATTTGGGCCGGATCGACCATCAGGTCAAGCTGCGGGGCTACCGGATCGAGCCGGGTGAAATCGAAGCGGCGCTGCGGGAATGCGCAGGCGTCAAAGATGCGTTCGTAATGACCCGGGAAGACCGGCCGGGGGACATCCGGCTCGTCGCTTATGCCGTACCGGAAGAGGAGGCAAAGGAGCGAGCAGCGGGGCTCCAGGCGCAATGGCGCAGCGAGCTGCGCCGCAAGCTGCCGGACTACATGGTGCCGACGGCTATCGTTGTCATGGCGGAGCTTCCGCTATCGCCCAACGGCAAAGTCGACCGCAAAGCGCTGCCAGCGCCGGAGGTCGGACTTGTAACGGACGCGGACTACGTCGCTCCGCGCACACCGGTAGAGGCGAAGCTGTCGGAGCTGTGGAAAGAAGTGCTCGGCCTATCCGCCGCCGTTGGCGTCAAGGACAACTTTTTCGATCTTGGCGGCCACTCGCTGCGGGCGACCACGCTGGGCGCGAAAATTCATCAGTCGCTGAACGTATCACTGTCGCTACGGCAAATGTTTCAGCACCCGACGCTTGAGCTGATGGCGCAGGCGATTGAGCAATTGCAGCCTAGCCCTTATGCCGACATTCCCGTCGCCGGGCAGCAGGACGCGTATCCGCTTTCCTCGGCGCAAAAACGGTTGTACATTTTGAGCCAACTGGAAGGAGCGGCGACCAGCTACAACATGCCGGGCGAACTGCTGATGGAAGGCGAGCTGGATGCGGAGCGGCTTGAAGCGGCGTTTCGCGGGCTGCTCCGTCGTCATGCCACGCTGCGCACCTCCTTTGAGCTGGATGCGGACGGCGAGCCGGTTCAGCGTATTGCGGAGACGGCGTATTTTACGCTGGAGCGCATTCGGATAAGCGGGGAAGGGGAGGCCGAAGCGGCAATGGCCGGTTTTATCCGGCCGTTTGATCTGGGGAAGGCGCCGCTCCTGCGGGCGGCTTTGGTGGAAGAAGCGCCGCAGCGGCATCGGCTGGTGGTTGATGTGCACCATCTGATTTCCGACGGCGTGTCGATGAACATCCTGCTGGAAGAGCTGGCGCAGCTGTATGAGGGCAGCGAATTGCCGGCGTTGCGCCTTCAATACAAGGATTATGCGGTGTGGCAGCAGGCGGACAGCGACAGTGAACGGATGAGCAAGCAGGAAGCGTACTGGCTGGAGCAATTGGACGGGGAGCTTCCGATTCTCGAGTTGCCGACCGATTATGCGAGACCGCCTGCCCGCAGCTTTTCCGGCGGTTCGTTATCCTTCGCTATCGATTCGCGGCAGGCGGACCGGTTGAAGCGGCTCGGCTCGCAGGCGGGAGCTACCTTGTTTATGGTACTGCTCGCCGCCTATACGACGCTGCTGTCCAAATACAGCGGGCAGGAGGATATGATCGTCGGAACGCCGATCGCAGGCAGACCGCATGCCGATCTGCAGCCGATGATCGGGATGTTTGCGGGAACGCTGGCGCTGCGAAGCTATCCGGCGGGCGAGAAGACGTTCCTCGACTACTTGCAGGAAGTGAAGGAGCTGGCGCTGCGAGCGTACGAGAATCAGGACTATCCGTTCGAAACGCTGGTGGAGAAACTGAACGTGAAGCGGGACATGAGCCGCAATCCGGTGTTCGATACGATGTTCGTTCTGCAAAATACGGAGACGGTCGCGCCCGGGTTTACATCGCTCCACGTAAGTTCGCGTGAGAGCGAGCATCCTATCGTGAAGTTCGATTTGACCTTTACCGCTGCCGAGGAAGCGGGCGGCATTGCGTTCAGCATCGAATATGGCGACCGTCTATTCAAACGGGAAACGATCTCGCGCATGGCGCAGCATTTTATTCAGTTGATCGAAGAAATCATTCAGACTCCCGAAGCGAAGCTGTCGTCCTTGAACATCCTTACCGCCCAAGAGTGGACGCAAATTTTGGAAGCGTTCAACGAAACGGCTCTGCCGTATCCTGCGGACATGACGATCCACGGGCTGTTCGAACGGCAGGCGGCGCTGACGCCGGAGCAGGTTGCGGTTGTGTTTGAAGAAAGGCAGCTTACGTACCGGGAGCTGGACGAGCGGGCGAACCGGCTGGCGCGCGCGCTTTTGGCCAAAGGGGTGAAGTCCGAGCAGCTGGTTGCCATTATGACTGAACGGTCGCTGGACATGGTTACGGCCGTGCTCGGCGTGATGAAAGCGGGCGGCGCATACGTACCGGTCGATCCCGAATACCCGGAGGAACGCATCCGCTACATGCTCGGCGACTCCGGTGCGCGGCTGCTGCTGACGCAATCGCATTTGCGGGATCGCACGGCGTTTGACGGCGAGCTGCTCCTGCTGGATGACGAGCGCAGCTATAGCGTTGACGGGTCTAGTCCCGGAGTGGTTGTCGGTCCGCATCAGCTGGCTTATGTCATCTATACGTCAGGTACGACCGGCAAGCCGAAAGGTGTGATGGTCGAGCATCAAGGCGTGTGCAACTTCAAGCTGTTTTGCGAGCACACGTTGCAAATCGGCGAGCGGGATCGCATCGTGCAGTTTGCGAGCTTTTCGTTCGATGCTTGGTGCTCGGAGTTGATCATGAGCTTATTGACCGGAGCAGCGCTGTATGTGCCCGATGCTTCCGTCATAGCGGATTACCGTTTGTTTGAGCAATATGTCCGCGATCACGGGATAACGGCGGCGACTCTGCCTCCGACCTATGCCGTTTACTTGAATCCCGAGCATATGCCCGAATTGAGGACGCTCATTACGGCGGGTTCCGCATCCTCCGGCGAGCTTGTTCAGCAGTGGAAGGATCATGTTCGCTATTTTAACAACTACGGCCCGACCGAGGACTCCATTTGCTCGACCGCGTGGGCTTATACAGACAATACGCCAATAGAAAAGACGGTGCCTATCGGCCGGCCGATCCCGAATCATCAAGTCTTCATTCTGAGTGCGCATAACGCGCTTGCTCCGATCGGCGTGGCCGGAGAGCTTTGTGTCTCCGGTATCGGTCTGGCCAGAGGCTATCTGAACCTCCCCGACTTGACGGCGGACAAATTCATGCCGGTTCCGTTTGCCCCTGAGCGGCGGATGTACCGGACGGGCGACTTGGCCCGCTGGCTGCCGGACGGCAGCATCGAATATTTGGGCCGGATCGATCATCAGGTCAAAATCCGCGGCTATCGCATCGAGCTCGGCGAGATTGAAGCTCAGCTGCTGAACGTGGCAGCGGTACAAGAGGCGATCGTTCTGGCGCGAACGGACGAAACCGGGCAAACGTATTTGTGCGCCTATTTTACCGCTGATGATGAGCAGTCGACCGAGGCGTTGCGCAGCGAGCTGGCGCGGGAGCTTCCGGGCTATATGGTGCCGTCTTTCATTGTTCAGCTGGGGGAGATGCCGCTGACGCCGAACGGCAAAATCGACCGCCAAGCGCTGCCTGCGCCGGAGGGTATCGTGCCTACAGGAGCTGAGTACGCTGCTCCGCGGACGCCGGTGGAAGCGAAGCTGGCGGAGCTATGGCAAGAGGTGCTTGGGGTGCCGGGCGTCGGGATCAGGGATAACTTCTTCGAGCTCGGCGGTCATTCGCTTCGAGCAATGAGGCTGGCGGCCCGGATTCAAAAAGAAATGCATGTAAATGTTCCGCTGCAGGATGTGTTCGCCGCCCCTACTATTGAACAGCTCGCGGCTGTCATCGAGGGGCTCCGGCAGCAGACATTTGCAGCCATACCGGTTGCGCCCGTGCAGTCGTATTATCCCGTATCTTCGGCACAAAAGCGGCTGTACGTTTTGCAACAGTTTGAAGGCGGGGAAACGAGCTATAACATGCCGGGGGTAATGCTGCTGGAAGGCGCGCTGGACCGGGAACGGTTCGAGGAGGCGTTCCGCGGGCTCATCCGGCGTCACGAGACGCTGCGGACCGGCTTTGAGCTGGTGGACGGCGAACCGTTCCAGCGCGTGTACCCCGAATCCGAAGTGGCGTTTGCCGTGGACTACGCCGAGAGCAGCGGCGGGGAAACGGATACGCTGGAGCGCATCCGCCGCTTTGTCCGGCCGTTCGATTTGCGCCAGCCGCCGTTATTGCGGGTGGGCTTGATCCGCTTGGATTCGGACAATTCTGGTGTGAATCAGGAGCCGGAGCGTCATCTGCTGCTGTTCGATATGCATCATATCGTCTCGGATGGCGTGTCGATGGGCATTTTAATAAGCGAGTTCGGACGGTTATACGGCGGGGAGGCGCTGCCGCCGCTGCGCATTCAATACAAGGATTACGCGGCGTGGCAGCAGGCGGAGCGGTCCGGGCAGCGGATGAGCGGTCAGGAGGCGTACTGGCTGAATGTGTTCCAGGGCAAACTCCCTGTGCTGGATATGCCGACGGATTACACGCGTCCGGCCGTGCAGCGCTTTGAGGGCGGGCTTGTTCCCTTCGCGCTTGGTTCGCAACGAAGCGACGCGCTGCGGCAGCTGGCGAGCGCAATCGGCGCGACCTTGTATATGGTGCTGCTGGCGGCTTACACGGCGCTGCTGTATAAATACACGGGACAGGAAGATATCGTGGTGGGCACCCCGGTGGCGGGCCGAACGCATGCGGATGTGGACGGACTGATCGGCATGTTCGTCGGGACGCTGGCGCTGCGCAGCTACCCGGCCGGGGAGAAGACGTTCCTGGATTACTTGCAGGAAGTCAAGGGCATGACGCTCCAAGCGTTCGAGCATCAGGACTACCCGTTTGAAGCGCTGGTCGAGAAAGTAGGCGTTACGCGGGATTTGAGCCGTCATGCGCTGTTCGACACGATGTTTGACATGCAGCAAGAGGTGGCGGAACAACGCACCGTACATGGGTTGGAACTCAAGCCATATGAAATGGAGTCGAATACGGCGAAGTTCGACCTTAGCTTCCAAATAACGGAAGATGGGTCAGGGACGCTTACAGGCAGCATCGAATACGCCAGCTCGCTGTATAGCATGGATACGGTCCGGAGAATGGCCGGTCACTTCATGCAGCTCATCGACGGTATTTTGGCGGCTCCTGAGGCGAAGCTGTCGTCTTTCGAAATCGTCACGCCGGAGGAAAAGGCGCTGCTAACGGGCGCACCCGACGCTAGCGGAGTCGGCGCCGCATCTTGCGACTGGCAGGAGAAGACGATCCATCAGCTGTTGGAGGAAGAGGCGGAGCGGACGCCGGATCAAGTGGCGGTCCTTTGCGAGGACGAGCGGCTTACTTACCGCGAGCTGAACGAACAGGCGAATCGGCTTGCGCGCACCTTGCGGGCTAAAGGGGTGCAGCCGGACCAAACCGTCGGCATCATGGCCGAGCGCTCGCTTGCGATGGTCGTCGGGATGTTCGGGATTTTGAAAGCGGGAGCCGCTTATGTGCCGATCGACCCGGACTACCCCGAGGAGCGGGTTCGCTACATGCTGGACGATTCGGGGGCACAGCTGCTGCTGCTGACGCATCGCCGCTTGCAGGAACGTACGGCGGATGCGGCGGAGAAAGTGTTGTTCCTGGATGCTTCCGAAGCCTATGATGCCGACGGAACGAACCTGGTACCCGCAGCGCAGCCGCATCATCTGGCCTACGTCATCTATACGTCGGGAACGACGGGGAAACCGAAGGGCGTAATGATCGAGCACCGGCAGGTCATCGCTTTATCCGAAGCGTGGAGGCGGGAGTACCGGCTGCGGGAGGAAACGGTACGGCTATTGCAGTGGGCAAGCTTCTCATTCGACGTGTTTACGGCCGATATCGTGCGGTCGCTGCTGAACGGCGGCCAGCTCATCGTGTGCCCAAGCTACGCCCGGCACGACCCGGAGGCGATTTACGGGCTGCTGCGGCAGCACCGCGTCACGTTGTTCGATGCGACCCCGGCGCTTGTCATTCCGCTAATGAATGACGTGTATGAACACGGGCGGGATATCGGCTTCCTGAAAACGCTCATTGTCGGCTCGGATCAATGTCCGGTAGGCGACTTTCAGCTATTAAACGACCGGTTCGGTGCATCGATGCGGATCGTAAACAGCTACGGGGTAACGGAAGCGTGCGTTGATTCAAGTTATTATGTTCAGCAGACGGGGGACGTCGGATCGCATCCATATCCGCATGAATACCGAAGTTTGCCGATCGGCAAGCCATACCCAGGCGTGAGAATGTATATTTTAAGCGCAGCCATGGCGCTGCAGCCGGCTGGTGTGCCGGGCGAGCTGTATATCGGCGGACGCGGGGTGGCGCGGGGGTACCTGAACCGTCCGGAGCTGACTGCGGAGAAATTTGTAGATGACCCGTTCGAGCCGGGCGGGCGGATGTACCGGACAGGCGATGCGGCGAGATGGCTGCCGGACGGAAACATCGAATATTTGGGGCGGCTCGACGATCAGGTGAAAATCCGCGGCTACCGGATCGAGCTGGGCGAGGTGGAAGCGCAGCTGCTAAAAACGGAATCCGTGCAGGAAGCAGTTGTCATCGCGCGGGAAGACGAAGCCGGGCAAAAGCAGCTGTGCGCGTATGTGGTGACGGATCGCGAGCTGGCGATAGGCGAACTAAGGAAGGCGTTATCGCAAACGCTGCCCGAGTACATGATTCCATCGTATTTCGTACAGCTTCCACAGCTGCCGCTGACGCCAAACGGGAAGGTGGATCGCAAAGCGCTTCCTGCTCCGAAGGCAAGCATGGCTGCGGACACGGACTATGTCGCTCCGCGCACGGCCATGGAGCAAGTGCTGGCTTCCGTCTGGCAGGCGGTGCTCGGAATCGAGAAGGTCGGCGTGAATGACCGCTTCTTTGCGCTGGGAGGCGACTCGATCAAAGCGATTCAAGTTTCGGCGAAGCTGCATCAAGCCGGGTACAAGGTGGAAATGAGACATTTGTTTGCTTACCCTGCGATTGCGGAGCTGAGCGCGCATGTCAAACCGATTACCCGGATGGCGGACCAAGGGGAAGTGAAGGGCTGGGCGAAGCTGACACCGATTCAAGCATGGTTTTTCCGGCAAAAACATGCTGCGCCGCACCACTATAACCAAGCCGTCATGCTGTACCGGGAGCAAGGCTACGACGAAGCGGCGCTTCGGAAGGCGGTGCGGAAACTGGCGGAGCATCATGATGCGCTGCGCACGGTATTCCGACCGACGGAAGGCGGTTATGCGGCCTGGATTCGCGGCATCGACGAGGGCGAACCGTACCATCTGGAAGTCGTGGACTTCCGGCCAACAGCCGAAAACGTCGCTCAAGCGATCGAAGCAAAAGCGAATGAAATCCAGAGCAGCATCGAGCTCAGTACGGGTCCGCTCATGAAGCTGGGGCTGTTCCGCTGCGCGGACGGGGACCATCTGTTGATCGCGATTCACCATCTGGTCGTTGACGGGGTATCGTGGCGTATTTTGCTTGAAGATTTGGCCTACGGCTACGAGCAAGCCGTAAGCGGACAGGCGATCCGGTTTCCGGACAAGACAGATGCGTTCCAGACGTGGGCGGAGCAGCTCGCGGGTTATGCGAACAGTCCGGCGTTGGAGGCGGAGCAGGCGTACTGGCAGCAGCTCGAACAGTCTGAAAGCAAGCCGCTGCCCCGGGATGTTGAACAAGCCGGGCAGGAGCAGGCAAACGGGCTCATGCGGGACAGCAAAACGGTGACGGTGCAGTGGACGCGGGAAGAAACGGAGCAGCTGCTGAAGCAGGCGCACCATGCCTACAACACCGACATCAACGACCTGCTGCTGACCGCGCTGGGCATGGCGGTGTACCGTTGGACGGGAATCGAGCGGGTATGGGTTGATTTGGAAGGACATGGAAGAGAGGCCGTCCTGCCGGATATTGACATCACGCGCACCGTCGGCTGGTTTACGAGCGAGTACCCTGTGGTGCTGGAGATGGGAGCAGGCGGCGGTCCGGGCGATTCCGATACGCTCGCTTACCGGATCAAACGGGTGAAAGACAGCTTGCGACAAATTCCGAACAAAGGAATCGGCTACGGCATACTGAAATACTTGTCCGATGCGTCCGAGGACGCCCGCTACGCGGCAAAGCCGGAAATCAGCTTTAACTATTTGGGTCAGTTCGATCAAGATTTATCTCATAATGCGCTGCAAGTATCGCCTTATGCATGCGGATCGGAGATCAGCGGGCAAACCGAAAGGTCCCATGCGCTGGATATTAGCGGCAGTATCGCAGGCGGAGAACTGGCGCTTACGGTCAGCTACAGCGGCAAGCAGTACCGGCGGGAAACGATGGAGCGGCTGGCCGGGTTGCTGCATGCCAGCCTTCGAGACATCATCGCGCACTGCGTGGCAAAAGAGCGGCCGGAGTTGACGCCAAGCGACGTCGTTTTCAAAGGGCTTACGATCACGGAGCGGGGCCGGCGCATCGGCGAGATCGAAAGCGTGTACGCGTTAACGCCCTTGCAGCAAGGGATGCTGTACCACCGGCTGCTGAACCCGGAATCGGAAGCACATTTCGAACAAACGGCTTTTACCTTGTGCGGAAGCTTGGATATCAGAGCGTTCAAGCAAAGTTTGGACGTCGTGGTGCAGCGTCATGACGTGCTGCGGACGAATTTCTATAGCGGCTGGAACGGTCAACCTTTGCAGGCGGTGTACCGCAACAAACCGGCCGGCTTTGTTTATGAAGACGTGAGCGAACAGAAGGAAAGCGAGCAAGAGGTGTATATCCATGCGCTTACGAAGGCAGACAAGGCTCGCGGCTTCGAGTTGAGCGAAGAATCGATATTGCGCGTGTCGATTCTGCGAACCGGCAACGAAACGTACCGTTTCTTGTGGAGCTTCCATCAGATCGTAATGGATGGCCGGGGTATGGGGCGGATCATCGAAGAGGTGTTCGCGGCGTACTCCGCCTGCCGGAAACAAGCCCGGCCGGAGCTTAGCGCGGTCACGCCATACAGGCGGTATATCGAATGGCTGGAGGGGCAGGACCTTGCCGCGGCATCCGCTTACTGGAGCCATTATTTGGCGGGCTATCGCTATCAGGCCGTGCTGCCGCGGGTCCAGGCCCAAGGGCAGCAAGGGGCAGGGGGTGCGGCCGAGCGGCTGACAAGCAGCTTGGGAAAACGGCTGACCCGGGAACTGCGCAATACGGCAAAGCGGCATCAGGTGACGGTAAATACGCTGATCCAAACGGCGTGGGGACTGCTGCTGCAAGCCTATAACGGCACAGACGACGTTGTGTTTGGAACCGTTGTGCCCGTCAGATCGTCGCATGTGCCGGGCATGGAAACGATAATTGGAGTATGCGGCAATACGATCCCGGTCCGTATCCGCAGCGGGGCTGGAGCAACGGTGGCAGACGTCATGCGAAGCGTTCAGGAGCAGGCGGCGGCATCCGAAAAGCACGCTATGCATCCGCTGTATGAAATCCAAGCGCTTAGCGTTCCAAAACGGCAGCTAATTAACCACATTCTGGTGTTCGAATCCGATAGCCCGCCTTCGGCCGCGGCCGAAGCGGCGGTCAAGGCGGCAGGGCTGGAAATGAGCGGGTTCCGGACCGAGGGACAGACGAGCTATGATCTGACTATCGTCATGCAGTCGAGCGATGACATGCGCATCCGATTCGATTACAATGCCCACGTATATGAACGCGAAGCGATGGAACGTCTGCAAGGGCACTGGATGCAGATCTTGAAACAATTCGTGGCGAATCCGGACGTTCGGGTGCAGGAGCTTCAGCTGCTGTCCCCCGCCGAAAAGGAGCAGTGCCTGGCGGGCTTGGCTGGTACGGAAGCGGAACTGCTGCAAGGAGCGATCGTGCATTCACCTTCTACGGAAGGTAGCGAGAACGCTTTAGCGGAGTACGTGGCGCCGCGAACGCCGGTTGAAGCGAAGCTGGCGGCGCTGTGGCAAGAGGTGTTAGGAGCTCCGCGCATCGGAGTGAGGAATCGTTTCTTCGAGCTTGGCGGTCATTCGATCAAGGCGATGCAGTTGACCGAAAAGGTCAACGCCGTCATGGGGGCAAAGCTGTCCCTGCGTTCCGTTATTGCCTCGCCGACGATTGAAGAAATGGCAGCGCTGCTCTCTTCCGGGCTTGTCCAGGATGACGGCGACGGGCCGATGAAGCTGAACGAGCGGGGACGGATGAACGTCTTCTGCTTCCCTCCCTCAGCAGGCTACGGGCTTGTGTATAATGAAATGGCCAGGATGCTGGAGGACCAATATGTCGTCTACGCGTTCGATTTCATCGAAGGGTGGCGCGATGAGGAGGAGCTGTTAAACCGGTACGTCGATGCGATTGTGAGCGTTCAGCGCGAAGCGCCTTATGTGCTGTTAGGCTACTCGCTGGGCGGCAGTTTAGCCTATCAGGTCGCCAAGACGATGGAGCGCAGGGGATATGCGGTATCGGATATTTTGTTGCTTGATGCCGATAGACGGGATGGGACGAAAAAACTTTCCGATGAAGAACTGGAACGGGGAGCCAATGCCATGCTCGAAATTGTCTCCGAACGGAACGCGTCCTTTTTGGCCAATCAGACCGACTGGGAAAAGGCCAGGAGCAAAATTTTGGGATATGGCACATATAGCGGTCAATTGATCAATGACGGAGTGGTTCGGGCCAAGCTGCACGCCTTCATTACGGAAATGGATGCTGCCAGAGCCGAGGATTGGAACGAGGCGACGACAGAAGAGATTGTAGAGTATGCACTGATTGGCGGTCACCTTGACATTTTTGAACCAGCCAATATTGAGCATAATGTCCATGCCATCCGGCTCGTCTTGCAATCCATCGCTCGGGGCGAAACTCTCGCAGTAGACTCCGTACGTTAATGGAAAGCCCTCTTGTTTCAGCCTTTTAGGCGAAATAAGAGGGCAATTTTTTTCCGGTTCCAGTGATTTTGTGTAAAAACGGACCTTTTGCACGGAGAAGCCGGCTCCATTCCGGGGGTCTTGTTTGGAGCTCAGATTACTTCGGCGTCCGAGCGCAGATCGAGCGGGTGAAGGAGGCGTACCGGCAGAGCAGGTTATAAGCTTTTTTTGAGGCCATCCAGCGGTTGGGCATGGCCTCATGCATCGTTTTCCGCCGGATTACCCTTCCAGCACGTCCGCGCCCAATTCGCCTGCAATCTCCATCATTTTGGGGATCACCGCTTCATTGGAGCCGGATACGTAAATATCCCCTTGGTAATGACGAAAGGGGATCTTGATCTCGCCGTAGCTCCACATAAAAAAGTCTCCCTCGATAGCCATGGTGGTAGCCCCTGTAACTGTAAACACCGAGGTATAAGCAAAGTCGGGTTTGGATGAAAAATACCGTTTGCACTCTTCCAAAGAGATGCCTTGCCCCGAAGTTCCATTTTCTTTAAATTCTCTTGTAATCCGATAACGTTTGCTCATTGAAATCCTCCCGTTTCGTTCAATATTCTAAAGTTCCTTCCAAAACAACCAGCCTTGATCGTTACACCAACATAAGCGTCGTATTCAAGTATTTATTTCCGACGATGACGTCATTGACTCGCTGGATCACTGTCTCACTCCTGGGGAGATCAGCGATTCTATGCAGCAGCAGCCACCGGAGACAAGCAATCGCTTCGAACCTTAGCATTTCTTCCGTTTCGAATTCACGATTTGCTAAATAGGCATTCCGGAATGCAGAGGCCAGCATTTCTCCATTATAGATATGGATTAAGAAATTCGACCAAGCCAAATCGTATCTGGCGTCTCCCAACTGCGCATTGGTCCAGTCGATGATGGTAAACCTCCCATCATTGTCCAGGATGTTGCCCAAGTTAAAGTCGCCGTGAATCAGCTTGTTTTGTTTCAACCCGGAGCTTGCAACCAACTGGAGCAGCTCGGCCCGGATGTCTTGATGCTCTTCTATTCCCGGATAGAAATAAGAAATGAAATCGTATATTTTAAGGATCGGGCTCCAGCTCCTGAATTGATAATTGATGCAGTCCCAGCAACAACTCAGCGAAATTTGTTACATGTCGGGTCGTGATTGTTGAAAGCGGGCAGCCGTCGTAGCTCGTTAACAACACTTTATGCCGGCAAGGGGTGTATCCCCATCCATAGGACGTTGAGACGGAAATACCTCTGTCTCGAAGCGCGGCCAGCAGGCGATGTTGAAAATGAACATCCGGACTCGAAGCTTTGTTCCATAATTTAAGCACGACGCTGTCCGTACGGGAACAAAATTTGAAGACGCTGGCCTCCAGACCGGCCGGCATAGGGCTAACGGTTAGCTCTTTGCCCAGCAATCCGTCAACGAAGCTTGTCTTCTCGACCCAAATAACCTCGTTCAGGCGCTCCACATCCAACCTCCTTTCCTACGGATTCATACCAGCCGATCATACCATATCCTACAATGTTGCACTAGGCAGTCCAAACTCTTAGCAGCGCATTTTCCACAAATTTGAAGATTGGAAACATATGTTCTATAATGAAGGTTAGAAGCGCAGCGGGCCACGACAAACCGTGCCAGCACAACATAAAAGGAGTCGGATACCCCATGAACGAACCGGACTGGAAAGAAGTAGAGGAAAGGCTTTACCAGGAGAGTGTTTCCGCCATAGAACAATTTTCGGTTGAGCATGCAGACGAAGAAATCTGCTATTTCGCCTTTGATTCCGAGCCGTACTATGGCTACGTGCTTCTATGCTTTGACACGACAGAGAACTCGGTTATGGAAGCGAAACGTTCTGCCGAGTATGAGTATAACAAAATTGCTAAAGCTATCAAGAAAATGAGTTGGTTATCTGCACATTCGTACATGGCTAACGCCAATTTACTGCCATTCACCAATAATACCGGCGATTTTCAATACCAGGGCTACACGCAAGTCAACTTTGAGGGATGGAAGGAATTTGCAGACAGCGACGATTATCCGAAGGGATATACGGAAATGCAGGATTATTTGGAAAGCAATCTGTCCATTGTCTTCTGGAAAGTGATTGATCGGCTGATCCGGGAGAAGCATTTTTCCGTTCTGAAAATGGCCTCCCCGTTTTTCGTAGGTTATGGGCTTCACGATCAGGATCAGGTGCTGCTCCGAATTATTAATTGGGACAATGAAGAGGGAAGCGAAGCACGCAACTGAGACCCCGGTTTCGATGTCCAGCGCAAGCTCAAGACCTTCAAGCCCCTTGAAGGTCTATTTTGCGTTGTCCGGTCGTCGGCCCCGCGGCGATGTCAAATCAGGACATATGTCCTTTCCTAATTCTTCGATCTGTCATTTAATAATGGAAAACTATATATTGAGGGAGAGGGAAGACATGCGAGGGAGTATATTTGCGTTTTTAGGCGGAGGCTTTATTACCCTGCAAGGGGTAGCCAACTCGCGGATTAGTCAAGACATCGGCACATGGCAAGCGGCGACGCTCACCCAGTCCATTGGATTCATTGCGGCGCTGCTGATCCTGATCTTTATGCGGAGTTTGCAGAGATTCAGGCAAGTGAAGCCGATATATTGTCCGGCGGCGCATTCGGGGCGGTCGTTATTTTCAGCAACGTCACGGCGATTCATCAGATCGGCGTGACATTGACGATCGCCGTTTTGCTGATCGCGCAGCTTCGCATCCAGAACATGTACGGGCCGACGGAAAACACGACGTTTTCCACTTGTTACCCCATCACCGGGCCGCATGAAACGAGCGTTCCGATCGGCAAGCCGATCCGCCATTCCACAGCGTATATTGTCGACGCTTACGGGGAGCTTCTGCCTGTCGGCGTGCCCGGCGAATTGTGCGTAGGGGGAGACGGCGTCGCTCGCGGATACTTGAACCAGCCTGAGCTGACGGCGCAGAAATTCGTGGATAATCCGTTCGAGCCCGGCACGAAGATGTACAGGACGGGAGAGGGAGACCTTGCCCGTTGGCTTCCCGACGGCCATATCGAGTTCATGGGCCGAATGGATAGTCAGATCAAGCTGCGGGGCTTCCGCATCAAGCTTGGGGAGATTGAGGCGAAGCTGGCGGAGCATCCGCACGCGAAAGAAGTCGTCGTGACGGTAAGGGAAGAGCGTCCGGGGGACAAAGCGTTACGTGCGTATTTCGTCACAGACCGGGACATCCCGGCCTCCGAATGGCGAGCCTACCTCGCCAAGGCGCTGCCGGAGTACATGATTCCTGCCGCCTTTGTGCAGATCGACCGGATGCCGCTTAAGGAAACTGGAAAAATCGACAAAAAGGCGCTTCCTGAACCGAACGGATCGATACCTTCACCAGGGGAATCATGCAATCAGGGGGGACGTCACCTGTCGCCTCGCGACCCATGGTCTCATCCGGCCTCTTCCGCCTCCGCCACAAGAATTGAAGCGCAGCTGATCGGAATCGTGCAGAACCTATTGCATACGGAGGGCATCGGGCCGGGCGATAACTTTTTCCAGTGCGGCGGCAATTCGCTGGCGCTAATCCGTTTGGTCGTGGAAATGGAGGCTGCTTTCGGCGTCGTTCCCTCGATCATGGAAATCAGAGAAGCGCCTGTCATTTCCGAGTGGGCCAAGAAGGTGGAAAGCCTGCAGAAGCAAGCGGCGCTCTAACCCGACCGTCGGTTAGGGGGACCGGGGAAGGGAGGCATCACCATTCGGGGAGAGCGCAGAAGGAGTCTTTCGGGAAAGGAGAGGAAGACCGTGAATATTCAATATCACTATAAAAAAGCGGCCGTTTTGTTGAAGCGGGGGCAGTCGCCCGGCGCAGCTCCCTTATTTTTCGTGCATGACGGAACGGGCCGAATCGAAGGGTACTTCAAGGTGGCTGAGCTTGTCGAACATTCGTTCGCCGTATATGGAATTACGTTGGACGAACGAGTCGGCTATGCACCGAAAAATATTTCGATTGAAGAGTTGGCCATTAGTTATATCGAACAAATGAAGCATATTCAGCCCGAGGGGCCATACGGCATCGCGGGTTGGTCGATCGGCGGAACGATTGCGGCGGAGATGGCCCGCATCCTGGAAGTCGAGGGGGAGGAGATCGGCTGCTGCGTCCTGGTAGACGCGCCTCCTCCGGGCTATTATCCGCGGCAAGACGCGCAGCCGTTCTCGGCCGCCTCCGAGACGGACTACATCCGGCCGTTTCTGCACAACGCGGAGCTTCTTTTCCGGAAAATCAACATGCCCGAAGCGGGGATAAAGTCAAAATTATCATGAAGGATACGCACGATCAAAGGCCGGTAGAGGATGTCATGTGGTCGGACGCCGCTTACCGGGACATTTTCGACCAAACCGGGCTTCATGTGGTGGAAATGCATCAGCCGCTTGGCCGGGAGGATGAGCCTTACCCATGGATTAACGAAACCCGCATTCCGCCATGGGTGATGTACGTACTGGGGAAGAGATAAGCGGCATGCTTTCGTAAGGCTGGGGATGCCCCGAAGAGTTTAGGCGCTCGGGACATCCTCAAACTCTTGATCGGGAGAAGGAGCCAAGCGCTCTTTTTTTAGTTTACATAATATTTATTATGTTTACTATTACGATGACAAATCGGACGGCAGACTACGAAGCGAAGCTTGCAGAGGCAAGAACGATCATGGATAATGATTTATACAAGTTGCGGGCTAAAAACCTTACCAGAAGGACATGCCTATGACAGAGAAATATATGTTCCGTTAAGTCCGAGGTCCCGCCGCCGCATCTTACTTCGTACTTTGTGAAATTTTAGTTTGGGAGGATGAATATGGATATTTTGATCAGAGAACTGACGGCCGGGGACGGAGAGCGATGGATGGATCTTGATGGAAGCTTTATCGTAGATTCTATCCTTGTCCTGTCATTAACAGGACAAGGGATCGGCTATACGGTGAAAGAGATACCCGCTTATCGGAAAAGCTACGCCGACGAACCGTTTGCAGAAGAGACGGAAGTGGATTATTCGGACTACATCGGCAACCCGGATCAAATCGTTTATTTAGCGTTCGCAGACAATCAAGTCGCGGGGCACATGGTTTTGAAACGAAACTGGAACAAGTATGCCTATATCGAAGACATCAAAGTCGACGCCCGCTACAGAGGGTACGGCATCGGACGCAAGCTCATCGAGCACGCCAAGCGCTGGGCGAAGGAAGGCGGCATGCCGGGAATGATGCTGGAGACGCAAAGCAACAATGTCCGCGCATGCAAGTTCTACGAAAGCTGCGGTTTCGTTATCGGCGGGTTCGATTCTTACGTCTACAAAGGCATCCATAATCAAATCGATGAAATCGCGATCTACTGGTATCTGATGTTTGAATAAGGCGCTTATCGCCGGTTTACGAAGAGGGTTAGAAAGCAAGGGAGGAGGGGAAGGCTTACCAAAAGAAAAGTCGGTTTTCCTACGCTAAGGATTACCGACTTTTTGGTTTTTGTATTCAGCTATCGTTTGGTCTCCACAATTAAAAAAAATTAGCCGTATTCGCCGCAGTTGCAACGGCTTCCATCACCCGATAATATTCATAAGCATGACTGGCTTGATAAGAGACCGTCGTACCGTTGGGCTTCAGGTACACCCCCGGAATGTTGGAAGCCAGCTCAGCCTGACCGGAATGAAACAATCCGATTTGAACCTCCAAAGGAAACTGCATTTCTAAGGGGGGATCGTGAATGCTTCTTTCCACTCCCACACGCTTCGAAGCATAGGGGAGTAGTTCAGCAGCGTTTCCAACCGTTTTTTACTTTCTTCGCCTAGCGACTCTGCTGGTGGGTTCAACAAACGATGATTGGCTTTCAGATACGCCTTAGCCCGTGATGACAGGGTGTTTTGGACTGCTTTACGAACTTCCTGTACACTTTCAATCACATAACCGTGAACGTGAAAACGGTCCGCGATTGTTCAGCGGTATGGGACCGGAAAAGTCTTCTCATAGACTGCCTAAAGAGTATCGGGATTTGCAGGTATGGTTTGTCTATAAGCGGGAATCGATCTATTCCAGTGCATTATCAAAATTCGTTGAGTTCATTGAAAGCTTCGATTTCGTTACTTAACTAATCTAATCTAGCAATGAAAGTATTACTGATACCAGATCGAAAATAACAGACATAATTTTAAAAGTTCTGTACAGTAAGCGAATTTTAACCTAAAAAAGTCGAATTCCTTTCTAAGGAACGACTTTTTTAAATTGTCTTGTTTTGAAAATAAATAAATATACATAGACAAAGTGATATAATAAAGGTTATTATAGATATATGAAGTCTTTGATTGGAGGTGATTACGTCATTATGAAATATTCAAAAGCTACAAATTATGCCCTTCACACAATGCTATATCTTGCAATGGGCACAAAAAATAAACTTATCGGTGTACAGGAGTTAGCAGAAAGGCAAAAAGTTTCTCCAACGTACTTGTCTAAAATATTGACCAAGTTAGTTAAGGAAGGAATGATTAATTCTACTTCAGGTGTTAATGGAGGTTATTCGCTTAGTCAAAATTGGGAAGATATTTCAATCTTGAACATCATACATGCTATTGAAGGTAAATCGTCTTTATTTGATTGCTGTTTAGATTCTCATTCAGAATGTGTTATAAAAAAAGTAATGCTTTCTACAGAGGAAAAAATGGAGGAAGAGTTAAAAAGTCAAAAAATATCAGATCTTATTAAGAAAATGTCTGTAAATTTATAATCCACTCTTATTTTTAAATAAATGGTGGATATAAAGAGTCTTTAAAGTCTTTGATAAAATATTCAAATTGGTATAACCTACCATTACAAATAAAAAATAAATGGAGGAAAATTTATGGAAATCGCACTTTTTTTAATTATGGGGGTAATTATCGGAATGCTTTTCCCTGTTCAGGCTTCTATAAGTGCTCGTTTAAGCTCTTATTCAAAAACACCTTTAACAGCTTCGTTCATCGCATTTACTTTGGGATCGGTGATACTACTCATTATTAATTTAATAGTAAATCCTAGAGGAATCAGTGTTGGGATTGATTTTTCATATCCATTGTATGTTTTTATCGGTGGAGCAATAACTGGTATTGGCTTTCATGTTGCTAATGTCATTCTTTTTTTAAAACTTGGTGCTTCAGTTACAACGATAGTAACAGTAACTGGACAAATGATTGTAGGAATTTTAATCGATCACTTTGAGTGGTTTGGTGTACCAGCTAATCCTATTAGTACTACTAGAATAATCGGGACTATCATTATGATTTTAGCTATTTCATTGGTTCAATCTAAAAAGAAAAGAGATTTAACTGTGGCGTCAGAAGAAGAGAAAAAGGATAATAAAATCATTTGGGTAATTTTGGGTGTTTTGGCTGGGTTTTTACCTCCATTGCAAACCGCTATTAATGGAAAACTACGCGTTGCAACGGACTCTCTTTTAGGAGCTGCTTTTATTTCATTTTTTGTTGGCGCGATTATTTTGCTTATTTTGATATTGATTACTAGACGTCGCTTAGAGATTCCTTTGTATGACACTCAAAAAAATCGTATTCCTGTTTGGGTATATATGGCAGGTATATTCGGCATATTTATTGTAACAGGTAACATTGTCTTATTACCTGAACTTGGATCGGTTCTAACTACTATGATTTTTCTATTGGGACAAATGATTATGGCTGTAATAATCGATCAGTTTGGAATATTTAATTTACAAAAAAGGAAAATTGATGGTAGAAGAATTGCCGCTCTAGTATTGACTATTATTGGAATAATATTTGTTAAGTTCATATAATCTTATACGCCAAACTATGTTTTTGCCCACCAAGCAGCAATGAATAGCGGTGTAGGAATTGCCGAATTCAGCTTGGTAATTCCGAGCGTCCCCAACTTTGCAGAGCTGTCTAGGGAACAGAAATCTCCGTTTCCTAGGCGGCTATTTTAAAGCGTATGAAATCCGGCACTTTATTCTTTACATACATTTATAAAACGTAATCTTTCGTCAAGCTCTAATTTCGGTTTTGAGCCTGTTTGATCGCTTCAATATTTCCAAACTCATATGATAATGTATAGTTAACCTGACTGAGTTTGAGCGCCTTGAGAAGCATAGCGCGATAAGTGTATCCTTCTTCCGTTATGATTAAGGATTCGTTATCTAAATGGTGAACCTGGACTTCGTTCAAATCTTTAAATTTATGGCTGGGATGGGCGACAATGACCAGTTCTTCTTCTCTAAGGACCTTACTATGCAGCTCAGGATCGATAAATAAAGCATCGAGTATGATCCCGATATCTAAAGAACCTTCTTTCACCGCCTCGATAATTAATGGCTCGTTTGACGGTTGAAGATTAATATGGATTTCGGGGTAAGCCTGTCGATAACTTTGCAGGTATTGGGGGAGAAAATAGGCCGCTAAAGATTCCACCGATCCGATGAAAAGCGTCCCTCTGGATTGCCGAGAAAGGACTTCCTTTGACTCCTCATGCAGACTTAAGATGTTATTCGCATAGGCTAAGAGAGTTTCACCGGCGATCGTCAACTTCATGTTTCTTCCGTACCTCTCTAATAGAACAACGCCATAAGACTCTTTCAGCTTCTGAATCTGCGTGGTTATGCTTGACTGTGCATACCCGAGTAATTCAGCCGCTCGTGTATAACTTCCGGACTTTTCCACTTCCCGAAAGGTTTTTAAATAGGTTAATTCCAATGAAACCATTCCCCTTTTCAGAGTTTCGAGATTTCAGTTACCGAAAATTTCGTAGAAACACATTCTATGATATCATGTCTTAGGGAGACAGGACACATGGATAAAAGTTCAATAAGATCCCTTTCCCAGCGTAGAAGAAGATGGGTCATGCTTAACCATAACGAAGGAGGGGATTACGTTGATCGCTGCGAGTGAAATACTTTCGACCCTGGTCGATGGCGCGTTTTTAGAACGTGTTTTCAACAAAGAAGTGGATTGGGACGCCGAATTGGACGCCAGGGATGAAGCTGAATTCGCTGAAACGTGGCGTTCCAGCTATGACAAGCTGGAAGCAATCGATCCGTCTGAAGACACGGTGATCCGTGAGATTAGGGAGACGGTGTTCAAGCAAACTTTTCAGATCACTCAGAGCCCGGAGCTGGCAGGGTATGTATCGGACGATTTTGGGCTGATTGCCAAGGCATTTGAGAATAAAATCGATATCGAATTTGTCAATCACCTGTGGGATTCCTACATGAAAGGCTGCTTTCCGAGATAAGAAAAATCGAGGGATCAAAAAGCCCAAATCTTCCACAAGACACACGACCTTTAGAGGCACGTGTCTTTTTTATTTTCAAACGGAAATGTTGCGTTCCAGCCCAATTGGCGGACCCTAAAACAATTTCCACGCTTCTTCCTTTTATGAGGAGGATAATGCCAATATGTATTGAATATATAAAAATATCCCTGTAACTGGGTATTTTGGTTTCGGTCGCCATCTTTCAACGGATGCCTGATCTACGGCCGCTGTCTTCCTGCGTTTGATGACATCCAATTTTGTGGTATTAGAGGTGGCTTGGGAACATACATGGAATGGGGGCGTTTTTGTGGAATCTAAGCCATTAGTCCGAGGGCTGAAGACACGGCATATTGAGCTGATTGCGCTCGGAGGCACGATTGGCGTCGGCTTGTTCATGGGGTCGGCAAGCACGATAAAATGGGCCGGTCCGTCCGTATTGCTGGCCTATTTATTAGCAGGGATCATTGTGTTTTTTGTCATGCGGATCATGGGGGAGATGCTGATTCTCGAACCGGTGACCGGATCTTTTGCTACGTTCGCTCATAAATATATCAGCCCTCTGGCCGGTTACTTGACGGCTTGGAGCTACTGGTTCTTGTGGCTAACGGTGGGCATGGCGGAAGTGACCGCCATCGGCATTTATATCGGCTATTGGTTTCCCGACATTCCGCAATGGCTGCCGGCCTTGGCAGGCGTAGCAATCATTGCGGCGGCCAATTTAGCGGCTGTCAAATTATACGGAGAATTTGAATTTTGGTTCGCGATGATCAAAGTCGTCGCGATCGTCGCCATGATCGTGATTGGAACGGCCATGATCTTCTTCGGTTTGGGCAACGGGGGACAGCCCATCGGCCTTTCGAATCTTTATGCGCATGGCGGTTTTTTCGCTGGAGGATTGAAAGGGTTTTTATTTGCCCTCTGCATCGTAACGGCTGCTTATCAAGGCGTTGAATTGGTTGGGATTACCGCGGGTGAAGCGGAAAATCCGAAATTCACCTTGCGCAAAGCGATCAAAAATATCGTCTGGCGCATTTTGATTTTTTACGCGGGCGCGGTCTTTGTCATCGTCACGATTTATCCTTGGAACCAGGTCGGCGAGATCGGCAGCCCCTTCGTTATGACCTTTGCCAAGGCAGGAATTGTCGCCGCTGCGGGCATCATTAATTTCGTTGTTCTCACGGCTGCAATGTCAGGCTGCAACAGCGGGATTTACAGTGCGGGCAGAATGCTGTATACGTTGGCCTCCAACGGTCAGGCGCCTAAATTTTTCGGGAAAGTATCCCGCAGCGGCGTCCCGAGGAATAGCATCGCTACCACGATTTCATTGCTGTTAGTCGGAGTTCTGTTTAATTACCTGCTTCCCGATTCCAAATTGTTCTTATATATTTACAGTGCCAGTGTTCTTCCGGGCATGGTGCCGTGGTTTGCATTGGCCTTCAGTCAATTTAAATTCAGAAAAAAATGGAAGGAAAACATGGGAGATCATCCGTTTAAGTCGGTTTTCTTCCCGGTCAGCAACTACATCACGATCATTTTCTTGTTCCTGGTACTAATCGGAATGTGGTTTAACCCCGATACCCGTGTCTCGCTGATTGTCGGAGCGGCATTCATTCTGATCGTCGTTGCGAGCTATTATGTTTTTGGCATAGGAAAACGGCGGCAAGTCAAAGAAGTGGAAGAAGCATAGAAAGGCGCAAATTATAACAATACAGCCGAGCGAGCTCAGGTTATGTCCTGCGTCCGCTCGGCTGTATTCTATCAAGTCGAAGATAGCTCGCATTGATATATTTTCCATAAAGGGTTACTATGTTAGAAGCATTTCTTTACGCCCAAGGCTATCTTGGCGCTGAAGGAACGGCGATGCCATCCCAAGGATTTTTTTGCAGGGAACAGCGACGAAAGCCTGAGGGGATACGACTTCGATTGCCTGCTAAGGCAGCTTGGACAGAACTTTTGGGAGGGAACGGGTAATGAGCGAAGAAGAAAGCACAGCGGGCTGGGATGCCATTGATGGGGAAATGTCGAGGCTTTACGGGGATCAAGAGCCGATGCATTACGGATCGATGCTTCCCTTTATGTTGGGGGGAGAAGATCCGCTGGACGGCATCAGTGTGTATGAGGCGGACGAGCCCGCACCGCATTGGCATTTCGTGACTTATGGATTTACGGAGTTATACGATAAGGAGTCGGACGATGCCGAAGAGAGCGGCTATGGATTCGAATTGACGTTTCGGCTGGCACGCGAGGAAGACGAGGAAGAGCCTCCGGCCTGGGCGCTGAATCTGCTCCAAAATATGGCGAGATACGTGTTTAAAAGCGGCAATATTTTTAGATCGGGCGATTACTTGGATGCCAACGGCCCGATCTGCCTGGATGCCGATACGCAGCTGACCGCCTTGGCCTTCGTCGAGGACCCGGAGCTTCCGGCCATCGATACGCCGAACGGGCGGGTGCAATTCGTGCAGATGGTCGGGATTACGCGCGACGAGCTCGAAGCGATGCAAACGTGGAATACGCTTGGCGTGCTCTCCGTTTGCTTGAATCATATGCCTCATTATATCACGGATCTGGGACGGGCTTCCCATCTGGGGATTCCGGCCATTTCCGAAGCCGTGCAGAAAGGAATGCAAGAGGAAGGCTCGAATACCGGCTTTTTGTACATCGATCAGTTGGCTTGGGAGCCTGGGAAAAAGGGCTTGTTTAGCAAGTCGCCTTCTACGCTTACGCTTGGAGCCAAGCAAGCCGAAATCATCGGAAAGCTGCTTCAAGGGCGCATTCTGAAGGGGAAAGAGCTGACGCTGCT
The DNA here is from genome assembly GCA_042219835.1 of Paenibacillus elgii. Taxonomy (GTDB): domain Bacteria; phylum Bacillota; class Bacilli; order Paenibacillales; family NBRC-103111; genus Paenibacillus_G; species Paenibacillus_G elgii_A. Next base: position 38,936 of record JBHJMN010000005.1, on the reverse strand, counting down.
CGGTCCGGAGATCCGGGTCGAGTTTGAAGCGGGCGAGAAGGCGGAATGCGAAGTCGGAGAGGACGAGATCCGATTCACGCTGGATGATGTGACGGCCGGGGAATTGAGCCTGAAATTGCTGCCGAAGGAAAGCGTGATTGAGCTCTCCGCTTTACCGGGAATCGCGATTCAAATTGTAAAAACGCAAATTAAGGATTCCGAAGGGAACGTCGTTAAGGTGATCGGTTAAAGCTGCCTGCTTCTGGCGGCTGCATGATCGAAACGGCGAAGCGCAAACCGCCAGCGGGACAAACGTCCTGTCGGCGGTTTCTTCTTTATTTCATATGCCCAAACACGCTGGAAAGTGTATAATAAACTGGTAGAAGTAAACACTAAAGCGGCGGCCTCGTACTAATTTTTGAACGTTAAAAAGGAGATCCGATGACTGAGAACAAAGCAATCCCGGAAGCAGGATGGAATTTCGACAACAGCTATGCGCGTCTGCCAGAAATGTTTTATTCCAAGCTCGACCCGACCCCTGTCCGTTCGCCGAAGCTGATCGTTCTTAATGAGCGGTTAGCGGCGTCTTTGGGGTTGGACGCTCAGGCGCTGCGGGGCAGCGATGGCGTAGCGGTATTTGCCGGTAACCGTATTCCCGAAGGGGCTTCGCCTCTTGCTCAAGCTTACGCGGGGCATCAATTCGGGCATTTTACCATGCTGGGTGACGGTCGGGCCTTGCTGCTTGGCGAACAGATCACCCCCGATAATACACGGGTAGATATTCAGCTCAAGGGTTCCGGCCGGACGCCGTATTCCCGCGGGGGCGATGGTCGGGCGGCGCTTGGACCGATGTTGCGCGAATACATCATCAGCGAAGCGATGCATGCGCTCGGCATTCCGACCACTCGCAGCTTGGCGGTAGTGACGACCGGCGAGGAAATCATCCGCGAAACTGAGCTGCCCGGTGCGGTTCTGACCCGCGTGGCCGCGAGTCATGTGCGCGTCGGCACCTTTCAATACGTTGCCAATTGGGGCACCGCTGAGGAGCTTCGGGCCCTGGCGGATTACACCATACAGAGGCATTATCCGGAAGCTGACGCGGCGGAGAACCGCTATCTTGCCCTGCTTCAGGAAGTGATCAAGCGTCAGGCCGCGCTGATTGCCAAATGGCAGCGCGTCGGCTTTATTCACGGGGTGATGAATACCGACAATATGGCCCTGAGCGGAGAGACCATCGATTACGGTCCTTGCGCCTTCATGGATGCCTACGATCCGGCAACGGTATTCAGCTCCATCGACGTTCAAGGCCGCTATGCCTATGGCAATCAGCCGTCGATTGCCGCGTGGAATCTCGCGCGATTGGCCGAAGCCTTATTGCCGCTGCTGCATGACGACGAGGATCAGGCGATCCGGCTGGCGGAGGATGCCATTTCCGGTTTTGTCGAGCTGTTCGGTCGTCATTGGCTCGCAGGAATGAGGGCGAAGCTGGGCCTCTTTAACGAAGAGCCGGAGGACGAAGCTCTGATCAAGGACCTCCTCGTCATGATGCAAAAGCATCGTGCGGACTATACGAATACCTTCCGGGCTTTAACGTTCGATAAGCACGAGGAGTTGGCGTTCAACGGAACGGCGGAATTCGTACAGTGGCACGAGTTGTGGCAGGCGAGACGGGGCAGACAGCAAGAGCCGCAGGCTTCCTCGCAGCAGTTGATGCGTAGCAGCAATCCCGCGCTTATTCCGCGCAACCACCGGGTAGAAGAAGCGCTGGATGCCGCAGTGGAACGGGGAGACTACAGCGTGACGGAGCGGCTTGTGCAGGCGCTGTCGAATCCATACGCGCACGCTCCCGAGCAGGCGGAATACTGCACGCTGCCTGCGCCATCCAACCGTCCTTACCGCACCTTTTGCGGCACGTGATCGTTTTGTATGGTTCTTCGGGACGACGCGCAGTAGGCCGATCCGCTCAAGGACCGTTACACGAATAAGCGGTGAATCGCCATTTTGGCGATTTGCACATGGGGTGGTACCGCGGGAAGCAATAGGCTCTCGTCTCTTTTTGGAGACGGGAGTCTTTTTGGTTTTTACAATTATATCCGTTTGAAGCCGGGTCACAACAATATCGCCTGGCTCGGTATGCTGGTGGTGGAGCAAATGGTCTGTGTACATCCTCGCGATCTGCATGGCATGTGCATAATATCATAGAGCGGACGGGGGAGACTCTTATATGATGGATATGCAATAAGGTGCGAGAGGAGCGGCTAACCCATGAAAAAGCGTAGTATAGCGATACCTCATGAACACGGCGGTTGGGCCATGGTCAGTGTTCCTTTTTTGCTCGGCATGTTCGCCGGGAAGCCGCAGTTAATGCATCTGCCGTTATTTATGGGATGGCTGCTTCTCTATCTATCGTCTTATCCTTTTCTTCAGTCCATGAAAAACAAAACCAATCGGCGTCATTGGATCAAATGGGGGACGATTTACGGCTTGTTTGCGGTTTGTTGTTTGGCCCCGCCGCTTACCTGATAGGCGGGGGAGGATGGGACCGGATGATGATATCGGTCGTTCTGTTCAGCTTTTTGCATTTTACAAGCAGCGTATTTTTTGTGAAGGCGGTATTCCGCGAAAGAGAAAATAGACGGTGGATCGCTTACACGCGAGCGTATCATGCTTTGCTCCCATTCGTCCTGTGGGTGGCAGGCTATCCGTGGATGATCCTGGCTTATGTGTTTTCCGCTGCGATCATTCAACAATGAAGGGAGAGAAGGAATGTTGAATCAACTTCATTCTGGAAAAAGTCCAAGTTAGGTCGTCTATAGAAGGCGGCCTCTTTTATGTGACTCGAATCACCATTCAATTCATTATTGATTCATTCTCTTGCCGGCTGTAATTTACACTGCTCGGGTGCCATAACTATGATGAATTGGTTGCAGCCAAGCATGAGCATGATACGCTTCAGCTCTCCTGTGAAGAAAACAATTACCTGGTTACTTTTGTGTTCATTTTGTGAAAATGAATCATTTTTCACTGGATAGATACGGTTCATGATGATTTAAGTCACAGTGATGAAATGACGAGAAATGTTATTTTCAGTATGTTCCTGACGAAAAGAAACGAGCTTTATGAACATTGGAACGATGATAATTGACTAAGAGTGGAGGGAAAAAGGATGGATGTTCGAAAGCTTCAATTGCCGTTGCAAACGGTAAGTCTCATTCTCGGTTTTGCTGTGTGGGTGATTCTGTCTTCACTCATGCCTTTCATCAAGTCGGACATCCCGATGACCCCTGGACAGCTGTCCTGGGTAACGGCCGTGCCCGTAATTCTGGGTTCGATCCTGCGCATTCCGATCGGTTTCTGGACGAATAAATACGGTGCGAGAAAGCTGTTCGCCATCAGCTTCGTTCTGCTGCTGCTTCCTGTCTATTATGTGAGCCAGGCAACGACGTTCGTCGATCTGCTCATCGGCGGTTTTTTCCTCGGCATCGGCGGCGCGGTATTTTCGGTCGGCGTTACCTCGCTGCCGAAATATTATCCGAAGGAAAAGCACGGTTCCGTGAACGGGCTTTACGGCATCGGTAACCTGGGGACGGCGGTGTCGGCGTTCGGCGCTCCCGTTATCGCAAGCTCGATCGGATGGTCGGCCACCGTCCAGCTGTATTTGATTTTGCTTGCCGTGTTTGTCCTCCTTCATGTTTTTCTCGGCGACCGCAAGGAGCCGAAGGTCGTGACCCCGGTGCGGGAGCAGATGAAGGAAATCTACCGCAATCCGCGGCTATGGGCGATCAGCCTGTTTTATTTTATCACCTTCGGCTGCTTCGTCGCGTTCACCATCTATTTGCCGAATTTTCTCGTCAGCCACTTCCAATTGGCCAAGGCGGACGCGGGCTTCCGAACGGCTGTATTTATCGCGATCGCGACAGCGGCGCGGCCGATCGGCGGATGGCTGGGCGACAAGTTCAATTCTTTCGTCATTCTGATGTTCGTATTCGGCGGGCTGACCTTATCCGGTATCTTGCTTTCCTTCGCGCCGGGCATTCAGCTTTATACCGTCGGGTGTCTGCTGATCGCGGTTTGCGCAGGGACGGGAAACGGCACGATTTTCAAGCTGGTGCCTCTCTATTTCCTGAAGCAGGCCGGGCTTGTGAACGGAATCGTTTCCGCTATGGGCGGCCTTGGGGGATTTTTCCCGCCGCTGATTCTCACTTCGTTACTCAGCTTGACGGGCCACTATGCCATCGGATTCATGGCGTTATCCGAGTTTGCTTTGGTCAGCCTTGTCCTTGTGTTTTGGATGTATTATCAAGACCGGCTTCGGTTGGCTACGGAAATTATTGAAAATACGGCGGAAGCCATTCTTGTCACCGATTTGAAGGGCACGATCCAGCAGGTGAATCCGGCATTCACCAAAGTGACCGGATATACGCAGGAGGAAATCGTAGGGGAAAACCCGCGCATTTTAAAATCAGACAAACAGCCGTCGGATTTTTATGCCGCGATGTGGAACACGATCAAAGAGAAGGGATTCTGGCAGGGCGAAATATGGAACCGGAGGAAAAATGGCGAAGAGTACCTGCAATGGCTGACGATCAGCGCAATTAAAAACGATGCCGGCGAAGTGAAAAATTACGCGGGGATGTTCAGCGACATTTCAAAGCTGAGAAATAAATAACAAAGAAACTGAGAAAGCTTCGGACCCATGCAAGTCTGCGGTCTTTCTCAGCTTCCTTGGCATTCACTATTTATACAAGACATCGTTTTTTACTTCGGCGACATGAGATAAGGCTTGGAAACCTCCTGAGACACAATATGACAATTATGATGCGCTTATGTACCCAAAGCCCTTGCCGCTGAGTGATGTATGTTTTTTGAACAAAATCCCTCTCTCGGGTCGGGCTTGTGACTTCCGTCACAGTCAATAGAGTGAGGGCAATGCTTTAATGAAAGTGACCAAAAACGAATTATGGAGGTCAAAACATGGACCGGGCGTTTGCATCCAAATTTGCCAAGATGTACTTTTTAACCGTTGTTTGTCTCATCATTCTGATGTATATCGGGTCCCGCTTTTTTACTCATATCGACTTGGCTTTATACGGTTACATGGTTGGGACGGTCGTTTTTATCGGAGGCTTTTTCTACCGGTTTATCGCCTGGGCCGAGCGCCCGCCGACGAAGGTTATCATAAAGAAAGGCCTTCGGCTGCTGTTTCGTGGAAGCACGCCGCAAACAGCCGTTGAGCATTTGGCCACCTATAAGTTTATATGGAACCGCGGTATTTACCGCTGGACACAGCACATTTTGCTGGGGTGGGGCTGTATTCTCGCCTGTCTGGTTACGTTTCCGCTTGTATTCGGATGGATGTATTTTACGATGGAAAATAACGGAACCTACACGGTTGTCGGCTTCGGCATCGACATCATGCGGGTCCAAGCGGACGGCTGGATTGCCTACTTGTTTTACAATGCACTAAACATTACCGGCTTTATGGTCATCGCCGGCGTCTGTATGGCGCTGTACCGGCGTATCAAAAACATGCAGGCGAGAGCGGAGCAAACCTTTGTATACGATTTTCTCCCCTTGTACCTGCTCCTGTTTATCAGCATCACGGGACTGATGCTCACGGGGGCGAATATGTTCCTGCACGGCTGGGGCCATCCGGTCATTACGCTGATTCATCAATGGTCCGTCATTATTACGCTAATTTATCTTCCTTTCGGCAAGCTGGCGCATATTCCGTTCCGGCCGATGAGCGTGCTGGCCCGAAATTACCGGGAGCACTATGGGGAGAAGGAAATGAAAGCCTGTAAAGTGTGCGGCACCGGATTTGTTTCGGTCGAGCAATCGAACGATGTTATCGAAGTGCTGAAGCAAAGCGGAGTCGAATTCAAGATGGACGAAGGCTTTCACTTGGCCGAGCTGTGCCTGCCTTGCCGGCGGAAATATCGCATGTCGCGGTTTGCGGGTGTCCCAACCCACGAAATCAAGGTCAAGGAGGCGAACCAGAATGCAAAAGGATAAATTTTACCGCGAGATTGAGAACAAGCATCATCCGAAGGAAAAGCTGGTTCCGACCCACTGTTCTTACTGCGGCATGCAGTGCGGCATGCATCTGAGGGTGGATACGGATAGCAACAAGATTATCGGCGTAGAGCCAAGGTACGATTTTCCGGTGAATCTGGGTAAAATGTGCCCGAAAGGCGTCACCGCTTATCAGCAAACGAACCACGACGACCGGCTGCTCCGGCCGTTGATCCGGGACGACGCTTCGAAGAAAGGAACGAAGGAAGGCTTCCGCGAAGCGTCGTGGGACGAAGCCTACGACTTGATCGCGCGGAAGTTCAAGGAACTGCAGAACGACTACGGCAAAGATTCATTGTCCGTGTTCAGCGGCGTGTCCATGACGAATGAGAAATGTTACCTGACCGGCAAATTTGCCCGCGTCGCCCTGCAGACGCGCTACATCGATTATAACGGCAGATTCTGCATGTCCAGCGCGGCAGCCGGATTCATGCGCAGCCTTGGGGTGGATCGCGGATCTACGCTGCCGTGGACGGATGTTCACCAGACGGATTGCTTGTTTATTGCCGGAAGCAATACGGCCGACTGCCATCCGACCTCGATGTTCCGGGTGTGGGAGGTGCAAAATCGCGGAGGGTATCTGATCGTCGCGGACCCGCGGGAAACCCCGATTGCGAGACGGGCCGACGTCCATCTCGATCTCAAGCCCGGCACCGATCTGGCGCTGGCGAACTGCATGGTGAATCTGCTGATTCAGCAAGGCTATGCGGATGAAGCGTTTATTCGCGAGCATACGAACGGCTTCGAAGAAACGATGGAAGTCGTGAAGGCTTTTACCCCGGAGTATACGAGTGAAATTACGGGCGTGGCGCCGGAGAAATTGATCCGCGCCGCCGAAATCTACGGCAAAGCGCCGAATGCCATCGTCATGTTCGCGCGCGGGATCGAGCAGCAGCATAAAGGAACGGACAATGTATCGGCCTATACAAACATGTGTTTGGTTACCGGCAAAATCGGCCGGCCCAAATCCGGTGTAGCCACGTTTACAGGCCAAGGAAACGGCCAGGGCGGCCGGGAGCACGGGCAGAAAGCGGATGCGCTTCCGGGCTACCGCAAAATCACCAATCCGAAGCACGTGCAGGAAGTGTGCAGCGTCTGGGGAATTACGCCGGAAGAAATGCCGCAGCCCGGCGTATCGGCCTATGAGATGTTCGAATTGATGACCGAAAAAACGATCCGCGGCTTATATTTGTTATGCTCGAACCCCGCGGTTTCCGCTCCGAATCAAAATTACGTCCGTTCGGCGTTGAAAAGTCTGGATTTCATGGTTTGCTGCGATATGTTTTTGTCGGAATCGGCGGAATTTGCCGATGTCGTCCTTCCTTCCGTGACATGGTCGGAGGATGAGGGCACCGTGACCAATCTGGAAGGCCGGATCATCAAGATCAATAAAGCCCAGGAGCCGCTTGGCGAGTCGAAGCCGGATTGGCTGATTCAGGTGGAGCTGGCCGAGCGTCTTGGCCGAGGCCAATATTTCCGTCATATGACGACAGCCAGCAAAGTCGCGGAGGAATTCAGACTTGCCTCCAAAGGCGGATATGCGGATTATTACGGGGCAACGTGGGATAAAATCGAGAAGCAGAACGGTATATTCTGGCCCTGCCGGGATGAGCAGGATCAAGGAACTCCTTATATGTTTTTGGATAAGAAGTTTTATCATCCGGACGGCAAAGCGAAAATATGCGCGCTTCCTTACCGGCCGCCTGCGGAAGAGCCGTGTGAGCAGTATCCGCTCAGACTGACCACCGGCAGGGTCGTCTATCACTATTTATCCGGTAACCAGACGCGAAGGATCCCTTTTTTGCGGGATATGTGCCCGGAGCCGTTCGTAGAAGTTCACCCGGTAACGGCCAAGCTGTACGGTATCGAGCACGAAGAAACCGTCCGTTTGTTTACCCGGCGCGGCGAAGCGTACTTTAAAGTGAAGATCACCGAAGCCATACGTAAAGATACCGTGTTTGTCCCTTATCATTTCGGACATGAGCAGTCGATCAATCTGCTGACCATCGCTGCGTTGGACCCGATGTCGCGAATGCCGGAATTTAAAGCTTGCGCGGCCCAGATTGAGAAGCTGGCGGATGGGACGAAGGGGGCACTGCTGTGAAAAAAATATTGTATATCGAAATGGACAACTGCATCGGCTGCCGAAGCTGTCTCGCCGCTTGTACGCAATGCGGCGGCCACGACGAACGGAACCGCAATTATGTCTATGATGTCAACCCGCTTGTGGACCGGCAGACGATTCCGCTGATGTGCCTGCACTGCGTTAACCCGGCATGCGCCAGAAGCTGTCCGGCGCAAGCGATCCAAGTCACGGAAGAAGGAGCGGTGCTGTCCGCTCTCGTCGAGAAATGCATCGGATGTCAAAACTGTACGATCGCCTGTCCTTACGGAATTCCGAAATTCGATGAAGAACAGAACCTGATGTATAAATGCGATCTTTGTTACGACCGCACGAAGGATGGCATCCCGCCGATGTGCGCATCCGTTTGCCCGACCAATACGCTGCAGTGGATCGACGAGAACGAGCTGGCCGAGAAGCGAGAGCAGCACCGATTGGGCAAATGGCTCGCGAGCAAGCAGCCGTTCGAGCCTCTGGAAGGGGAGACTCATGTCAAGATCAGCCTTCCCGGTATTATCCAAGGAAAGCAGAAGCTGTTCTGAATCGTCTGATAAAGGAATAAGACCATTATTAGAAAGCGGGTGGACCGCATGGATCAAGAGAAGAACAACAAGGTTCCGTATAGCGAAGACAATTATACGCATAACATTCATAAAAATCATGAACGGACCCTGGACCGGCGCGGTTTTATGAAGACGATGGTGGGGGCGGCAGGGGTGTTTGCCATTTCCACGCTGCCCTGGGGCGGACTGGCGGCCAAAGAGCTTGCGGGGCTCGGCCAAAAAAGCCATCCCAAAAAGAAAATCGTCGATGTTCAAGCATTGAAGGTGGGGGAGGCGGTCGAATTTGCTTATCCGGAGGAGCACGATTCGGCGTTGTTGATCCGCTTGGGCGAGCATGAATACAAAGCGTATCAAAATGCATGCACCCATCTGAAATGCCCCGTCTTTTGGAACGGCGAGGAGAAAAAAATGGTTTGTCCGTGCCATCACGGTTTTTTTGACCCCAAATCGGGCGCTCCGACAGCAGGACCTCCCAGAAGGCCGCTGCCGGAAATTATCGTAGCCGTCGAAGGGCCGACAATTTATGCAACGGGAGTGAAGCGGTATGAAGCGTAGCTATCGGGGCGTCATCCTGCTGAGTATCGTGCTGCTGCTCAATATCATTTTCACGCAGTATACGATCAACCATTATTATTTTGAAAACTATAAGCTTGCGATCCTGTTTGCCGCATTAAACGTCCTTATGTTTCCGATTGCCTTGTTTATTTACAAGAAGGAAGTGAAAAATAGATGAGGAAGTCCGAGTTTTTCATGGATTTATGCTTTATTCGGGAACGAGCGGCGGACGCTCCCGGCGGACAGCCTTTTGCACAGATCATTGATGATCAGTTGAGAAGCTTGTTTCCGAAGCATGCAAAATGGAGCCTGGAGCCGAAACAGGCCGACGGTCTGGATTACGTCATTGCAGAGGTTACGGGTACAGGAGCTTGGGAGAGGGACGAGGACATGCTCGCCTATCTAGAGGAGCGGGCAGATCATCATTTCTGGGACTGGCTGCAGGGATACCGCTTGCAGGTCGAAGTGAAGGAACATGCGGAGTGCAGCCATTGCCGCAAAAATAACGTCGAAGCCGGTGTCTCCTGATGGAATGGGAAACGATGTTATCCAAGTATGAAGGAAGCCGGATCACCGTGTGGATTGAAGATCTCTCGGATGAAGAACAAACGCAGCCCAAGCCATTCACCCTGTTTAAGACAGCGCTCACGGATAACCGGACCTGTTTGAAGTTTTACTTCAATGCCGATCAGTTCCTTTCGGTACCTTTATTTGACGATTCGCTGACTAAGCTGGCGCGCAGCGAAGCAAGAGACTGTTTTGTTTCGCATGATCTTCAAGCTAACCTGCGTTATCATATCTACTTTGAAGAACGCGTCTAAAATAGGAGCGAAGTCGTGCGCTATTCGATGATGTCATCGGGTAGCGCATTTTTATAAAATGGTGTGACTGGCGTATATCCGTTACGGACCGCTTCCAGAAGAATGTCGCACATTGGAGGATCGTATGGAACGTTCACAGCTTTCGAACCGCTTTCGCAGGAATGCCATTCAACCTGACGTGGCGCAAAAGAGGATTCAGCATCATATTCGGTCGGGAGACGTCGAGCGTGTGCCATTGGAGGAAGCTTTCGGCAGGAGATTGGCGGCGGATGTATTCGCATCGGATCCCATGCCGCATTTTTGCCGTTCGGGTATGGACGGGTTTGCCATACGATGGGAATCGACAATCGGCGCATCTTCCGATCAGCCGGTTGTTCTGGAAGTCATCGAGAGCATTCCTTGTGGCTCGACGCCGACGAAAGCCATAACGGGGAATACGGCATCTAGGATTATGACGGGCGCTATGGTGCCTGACGGCGCAAACGCGGTCGTCATGCTTGAGATTGCGGAATGCTTCGAGCAAGATGGAAAAACGTTCATCTCGATCAAAAAAGAACAGAAGGAAGGTCAAAACATAACCTTAACCGGATTTGAATTGGCAAAAGGCGAGCTTGTCTTGGAAAAGGGGAGGAAAATACACGCAGGCGAGATTGCCGTGTTGGCTTCCTTTGGTGTGGGAACAGTTAACGTATTTAAGCGGCCCAAAGTAGCTATATTCGCAACCGGCTCGGAATTGTTGGGCGTTCATGCGCCACTGGAGCCTGGGAAAATCAGGAACAGCAATACGCATATGCTGGCAGCACAAGTGCGGGAGGCAGGCGGCATCCCGATTCTGATGGAATCCATCCCTGATGACGTGGATCGGGCCATGGAGCAAATCACCGACGCTCTTTCCATGGCGGATTGTGTCATTACGACAGGCGGAGTCTCGGTAGGCGATTACGATATTATGGTCGATATTTTTGATGCGTGGGAAGGGACGACGTTATTTAACAAAGTGATGATGCGGCCAGGCAGCCCCACAACAGTTGGCGTGATGAAGGACAAGTTTCTCTTCGCGCTTTCCGGGAATCCGGGGGCCTGCTTTGTAGGGTTTGAGTTGTTCGTTCGTCCGGTGCTCTGGGGCATACAAGGGAAGAAGGACGTTCTTCCGCCGGAAGCAACCGCGTTCTTAGGAGAGGATTTTACAAAAGTCAATGCCTATCATCGATTCGTGCGAGCCAAAAGCTATATCGAAGATGGCAAGGTATATGTCAAAATGGCGGGACCCGATCAGTCCAGCGTGATGCTTTCGATCAAGGATTCCGACTGTTTCATGGTCATTCCACCGGGAGGCCGCGGCGTCCTTGCAGGAGAAAAGGTAAGCATTATTCAACTTGGAGTTGCGGAGTAATGCCGTAATTATCCTAGCGGTGTTTTGTGTCAAGAAGGTTAAAGTGATCGGCGCGACTTGACACGCGCCGGTTTCAAAGATATTATAGACTCAATAAGTCTTTAATCGAGGTGTTGGTCATGAGATTTTCCAAAGCGACGAATTATGCTCTGCACACCATGCTTGCGCTTGTTGCCGCTTCTCCGGTTAAGCCGGTAGGTGTTCAGCATTTGGCGGAATCCCAAGGCGTATCACCGACCTATCTTTCCAAAATTTTAACGAGGCTCGTGAAAGCAGGGATGATCGAATCGGTATCCGGGGCTAACGGGGGCTATCGGCTATCCCGCATGAAAGACGACATTACGTTTCTGGATATTATCCATGCCATTGAAGGCAACGCCTCCTTATTTGAGTGCGATTTTGTCCACGGCGACGGATGCCTGATTCAAGCTGTTATGAAGGAAGCGGAAGAGAAGATGGAGTCGCATCTCAAAAATACGAAATTGGTGGATGTGGCCCAAAAGCAAATGCAGCAAGCTTAAGATGAGTCCCTTTCGTTAAAAAGAAAAAGAATGGTTCATTGCGTGTTTTAATTTTTACTTAATTTATAGATATAATAAGTCTACAATATCTAATTTACAGGAGATGATCAATATGATTAAAGATTGCGCTATTATTGGCGGTGGACCCGCTGGGTTGAATGCAGCCCTCGTACTTGGCAGGGCAAGACGAAACGTGGCTATAATCGATAACAACAAGCCCCGAAATGCCGTTACACATGCGTCTCATGGCTTTATTACGAGAGACGGCGTGACGCCAGCCGAGTTCCGCCGCATTGCTTATGAGGAGGTTCTGCGTTATCCGTCTGTCGAGCATCTGCAAACCGAGGCGGTCGATATTCGCAAAAATGAATCTGGATTTTTCGAGGTTCTGGGTTCGTCCGGCCTTCTCGTCCAAGCGCGCAAGGTGATCTTATCGACGGGGGTAAAGGAAGTATTTCCCGAAATCGACGGTTTTTATTCGCTGTATGGGAAAAGCTTGTTTAATTGCCCCTATTGCGATGGCTGGGAATTGCAGGATCAACCGCTTATCTTGGTTTCCGAATCCCCTGCCATATTTCATGTAGCCCAGATTCTCACCAATTGGACCAAGGATTTGGTCGTCTGCACGCACGGCAGCTCGTCGCTGTCGGACGAGCAAAAAGCACGGCTTGAATCCAAGGGAATCGTGGTGACGGAACAGCCTGTCACGGCTTTCATCGGCCACAACGGGAAGCTTGAGCAAGTTCGATTTGCGGATGGAACGGAATTGCCAAGAACTGGCGGCTTCATCATGCCGAAATTTGTGCCGGCAACGTTCGGAGAACGTCTGGGCTGCGAAAGGCTGGACAATGGCGGGATCAAGACCAGTGCAGGGGGAAGAACCTCGGTACCCGGTTTATATGCCGCAGGAGACGCTTCGTATATCGCGCCTTCCCAAGTAGTTTATTCCGCAGCCGACGGCAGCAGAACGGCTATGGCTGTTAATCAGGACTTGACGGAGGAAGATTTCGGAGAATAACCGCTTGATCTGTTTCTATTAATATGAAATGAAGAATTGGAGGAAGCTACAAATGACAATTTCCCACACTACGGATACTACCTTCATCAATGATTTAAATAGAGATGGCTTGACAGTAGTCAATTTTTGGGCGCCTTGGTGTTCGCCTTGCCGCTTCTTTGGCACCATACTCGAAGCATTTGATCAGGAAAATAATGGCGAAGAGCGAATCCTCAGAGTCAATGTAGATGAACAATCCAATACGGCCAGTCAGTTTGGAGTCATGAGCATTCCAACTACGATCCTGTTTAAAAACGGTGCACCGGTCGACAAAATCGTTGGCGCTGTTCCTATCGAAGAGCTAAAAAAATTCATAGCCAATCACAAAAATTAGTAGGAAGTTCGTGCTGAATGCCAACGATCGGCAATCATGCGGCAAGTGCAATAAGCTATACATTTCCCCGTACAGACGGAAAGAAACCCAGGTCTACTTCTGCCAAGAAGGAAGACCTGGGTTTTTTTCCGGCTATATCGTCTTTACAAAAGTTATAGAAGAAACTTGGCATAAAACTATTGAGAGGGAACCCGTTTTCAAATACAATGATATTAGGAATAATATTCCAAATATGAAATATGGAGGTAATCGAATGGTTAAGAAGCACGGTAAGGCGCTATTTTCGATTGTATTCCTCATCTCGGTTTTACTGGCCAGTTTATTTTCGATTGTAGGCTCGAATAACGTTTCTTTCGCGGCATCGTCTTACGACTACGTTCTCATTTTTCCGAAAGACCGCTACCCCGAAACAGGAGCGCATATTAAAGATGCCGTTGCAGCGGGCCAATCCGATGTATGTACCATCGAGCGCGACGGTACCCGTGAGCGGCGTCAAGAAGCTTTGAAAGGCTATCCGCCGAAGAAAGGTTACGACCGGGATGAATGGCCGATGGCGATGTGCTTGGAAGGGGGAGCAGGGTCGGATATTCGGTACATAAGTCCGTCCGACAACCGCGGGGCGGGAGGCTGGGTAGGAAATAAGCTTTCCAAATACTCGGACGGAACCAGAGTTAAATTTATCGTAAAATAAACGCCGGAGGGACAGAAGCCATACGAAGAGCCGTAGAAAAGACTTCTACGGCTTCTTTCATTAGAATAGGGCTGGAGGCTGCCGCTGCGCGCTCGGATTACTTCAACTGCCACAGCGCCGCAACGTTGGGCGGTTCCCAGCCTTGCAGCGAAGTGTGGTTTTGGCGGCACACATAGGTTTTTCCGGCGTACGTAACCTCATCGCCGATTTTATAGGCGGCACCGGGAGCCCATGGCTGAGCGCCTGACGGTGCGTCCGTCGTCACCGTAAGCACGGCGGCAGGCGAGACATTGCCGGCGGCATCCCTAGCCGTTACCGAGAACGTATAGCTGGTATTTGGCTTCAGTCCCTCTATCGCTGCAGTCGTTCCTGTCACGTTCACTTGAGAAGTACCGTAGGCGACCGTATAACCGGTCACGCCGACAATGTCGGAGGACGCCATCCGGCTCAGCTCTACGCTCGCAGCGGACTTGGAGACTACGCTTAGTTGAGTCGGAGCGGTCGGAGCTTGAGTGTCGTCGGACGATTCGTCCGTCTTGACCGTCACCGCATTGCTGGCGGCCGAGACATTGCCTGCGGCATCCTTGGCCGTCACCGAGAACGTATAGCTGGTGTTCGGTTTTAGACCCTGTATGGTTGTCCTCGTGCCCGTCACGTTCACCTGCGAGGAGCCGTAGGCGACCGTGTATCCGGTCACGCCGACATTATCGGTCGAAGCGTTCCAGGACAGGGAGACGCTGGTCGCGGTTTTGTCGGTCGATACCAAATTTGCCGGAGCCGTCGGAGCTTGCGTATCCGGGGCCGGCGGGTTCAAGGCGTTCAAATAGGCGCGGTGCTTCGTAGAAAACTCGAATTGATTGAACTTATCCCAGTTGATCGACCACGTCATCAGACCGCCAAAGTTCGGGTAACCGGTTGCGCTGCCCCGCGTTTTGTAGGAGCTAAGCTGCTGGCCCTTCACAAGCGCATCAAGTGCCTTATGCACTTCGGCAACCGGTGTAAAGCCGCCGCCCGCATTGCCGTTCGCCGGCAAGCCAAGCAGCACCTGCTCCTGACGCAGTGGCGGGAAGAACAGGTTGGCGTTCTTGTTCACGGGGAACCCGGTCAACAGCATATCGGCCATGGCGACGTGAAAATCGGCGCTGCCCATCGTATGGTACTGGTCGTCGAGGCCGATGATCGGACCGGAGTTGTAATTTTGCACTTGGAGCCAGTCCAGAATGTCGCGCGTCGCGTAGATCACGGGCAGGTAAGCGCCGGCGCGCGAATCGCAGCTGACGCAGCTTCCGCCGTAGAATGAATAGCCGAGCTGGACGAAAAATGTCTCCGGCGCCATGGTCAGAATGAATTTGTCCGTGCCGAAGTGGCTGTTCAGCGACTTGAGCGCATCAATCAGGTTAACGATGACAGGCGTTGTCGGATGGCGGAAGTCGGAATCGCCGGCGTTTAAATACAGCGAATGTCCCTCGAAGTCGACATCGAGACCATCGAATCCGTATTTCTCGATGATGCCCGTCACCGAGCTGACGAACGCGTCGCGGGCGGCCGTAGTCGCCAGCTGCACTTGACCGTTCGCGCCGCCGATGGAGATAACAACCTTCTTGCCTTTGCTCTGCAGATACGCAACGTCGGCTTTGAAGTCGGCTTCGGTGGAGCTATAGGGGGTGAAGCCGATCACCCCGCCACTGCTGCTGGTCGGCTCCGCGAACGAAACGTTAATCACGTCGAAATCCGGGGATACGTCACGCAGCCGAATGAAGCCCGAGCCGTTGTCGAAGTTGTGCCAATAACCGACGATTTTATAGCCTCCGGCTGGAGCCGCCGCAGAGGGGAGAGGGGACACAAGCACTGCGAATAGCGAGATGATGAGCGAGGTAATGAGCCCTAACAGCAGACGGGGACGCAGGCGTGCATACAAGTGGGAATGATGGAAGTTCATCCGTTGAGCCTCCTCTAATGGATTGGAATTTTGAAATCGAACCATTTATAAAGCGCTTACAAAAAACCTTCGTTGCAAACGACGATATCTTTGGCATGCCCTCCTTCCAGTCACTCGCTACCTAAAGCATCCTCCTTTCCGCTATAAGGATTGCTTACTATTATATGGGATGTTCAACACCCGAAAGAAGGGAGAAATTTTTATCGAAAGGGGAGAAATTATTCTAAAGTATTCGACATGCAGCCTTAGATCGGAGCGGATGAGCTTTCGATCGGCACCAAAAAACGGAGCGCCTCCACGATGCGAAGAAGTGGAAGCGCTCCATCATTGGCCTTCTTTTTCAACATTTCTCTTTTGAAAGCTTCATCACCATAAAAGTCCATTTCTTCTCTTTGAATAAAAGTTGCCATATTAAACTGTTCGAATCTAAATGAGTATGGAATGATAACCGCTCGTATAGATGCTTCGCCCGCGGGTTTTTGCCCGAGACGTACAGACTTAGCCTATCCAGACCTGGCTCCGTTTGCGCAAAATCCTGAGCCCACTGCATGAGCAGCTTGCCAACACCCTTACTTCGATGGTCCGGATGGACAACAACGTCAGAAATATGACATTCTCCAGCCTCTGGTTTATGGTCTTCAAAAAAATATAACCCGATCAGCATTTTAAACAGTTTCCATTTTCTAAACCCTTTGAAGCTTTTCATGGAAGGAAACTTTTGCTTTTGCTTTTGTTTCGTATCGGATTCGGACCTCCATTTGATGGATATGGTGCCGATAACTTCTCCCTCCTGCAGGGCGACCATTCGTTGACTTGACGGTTTAGTGGGAAATTTGTCAAGGAGCTGTTCAAAAAAAAGAGCAAGATCGCTATCGTTCATCTTCGTCAAGGTTTTAAATTTTCCGCCAAACCCGTGAACAAGTAACTGGCCAACCTGTCGATTATACTTGGCCTGCAAAGGTTCAATGGTTATAGGTGCTGCTGTCATGTTTGATTCCCCTTTTTGTATGCCGATAAATTGAGCAATGCTAAACATTCTGACCGACGTGTTTTTCACTCTTCCTAAAGTGAGTTGTGCAACAATAACCAAAAAACTGTTAATTTCTATTGCACTTGATGCTCTAATAGAGTAAATTCAAACAGTAGGAAAATGATGGTTTTGAGGAGGACCTCTTTTTGAAACATTTTACGATATTCGCTTCCAGGAACGATATCCATGATATTGAAAATATCATATCAGAAGTTTTTGGAAAAGGCTATGAAATCAAGAGAGACGAGAATGATTATGCTCTCAAATCCAAAACGCTGTTCGGCAAACATAAAATGACGATAAGAGTCGCGTCCGAGGATACGAATCCCGATTATTTCGAACAAAACATTCCCGGGATGATGGGATTTTATGATCGCATTCCTTTTGAAGACGAGAACCTGAAAGCTTTGGTCATGACGCAAATATCCGTACTAAATACGATGCTTGCCATCGAAATGGAGAAAGACATAACCGACGGGCAAATGCAATTACTTACGACGCTGCTATCGCAAATCGTGGGAGGAATCGGCTTTTTGCCGAACGGAATTTTGCTTGATCAAGCGGGAGATGTTATTGTGTATCCCGACGGGAAATCGGGCTCGTCTAATTTCAGGCCTCATGGCTGCACAAGGAAGATCCTTGGACCTGAGATCACATCCGAGGAAGGCGAACAGAGAAAGAACAAGAGCATCGCTTTTTTGAATGAAATGGGTATTCCGTTTATTAGCTGGCTGCCGCAGCTTCCGCCCTTAGAACAATGCGAGTTTAAAACAAAAGAAGATATAGCAAGAAGAGCTGTCACCGTATTAATCGTCATCCAATTTGCTTGCGACGTAGCGCAAGGTGAAGATATTCAGGGGTCGAGAGATTTTTTCACCGGCATGCTGCAAAAATTTGGTGTGGAAGAGTACCTTACGGAGAACGAAAGAAAGCTATTGCAGGATGAAGAGCCAGTTAGGGAAGAGGCAATCAATATTTCTTGGCAATATGAAGCGTACTGGACGCTTATCTGGGCATTGGGTCTTGTGGAGACGCTTGATTTTCCCGATCAAGTATGCGACTGCGACTATGCGATTGAGGTCGTATCCAGCTGCGAAACGTTCGAGCAGTTCCTGCTCAAAACCGCAATGCGCAGTAAGGAAGAAGTGTTGGATGAGGCTGACAAAATTTATCGGCTTCACTGGGCATGCGTCAATAATCGGATCAACGAAGGAAAAGAAGCGCCTGCAGGCATGAACGAAAGCATCGTCATCGAAAGGCGCAGAGGATTGTTCTGGATGATAGGCTACCGGGACGAGGAGTGGGACCATATTTCAATGGATACCTAGAATCAGGATGAAAATATAAGGGACTGCCTCTTAAGCAGAACAAGTTATGCGGGTATCCATTGTGTCGGGTCCGGTATGGATATCGCACATAAGCACCATTTTGTAAACAACAACATAGGTTTACTGCACCGCTCCGGTTGGAAGCTATTTTTGGCTTATTGGAAAGATGTACCGGCTGCTGTAGCTGTTATGCACGTTAGCGGGAACATCGCCTCCTTCACACTAGCTGTGACGAATCCCGAATATAGACGGAAGGGCCTGCAGACGGCTCTTTTGAAATGGCGGATGCATGAAGCCTACAAGGTCGGTTGTGAGCTTGTTGTAGCGCAAGCGGGTTTCGGAAGCTCCAGTCAAAATAATATGGAACGAGTCGGAATGCAAATGGCTTGGACAAGAGCAGTTTGGGCGCCGCTTCAAATTCAATCATAGGGGCGACTCCCGAAAGCAATAGCAGTTAATCAAAATCCTTCCTCTTGATCCCATGTGCGATGAATCGCGAAGCTATAAAAGGTATCCGCGGCGGTAGGCATATAACGGTTTATAATTTTTGATATACCGGTAGTCATCGTACAATGGGGCTCCGTAATTTTCAGAACATGAAGTCGGTCCTTCAGGATTTCAGAAAACTTTTCCCAAAGATGCTCTGGGATAAATGAGATGCCCAGACCGAGACTGACCATTTCCCCAATGGCAACGGAATCATTTCCCTCGAATGAAATTTTCGGAGCAAAACCGGCCTGCCGACAAAGCTTTTCCAGCCAATTGGATGAATCGTAGCTGGTGTTGCTGCTAATAAATTTTTCGCTGGCAACTTCCATAAGTCGTATTTCCTGACGATGAACAAAACGTTCTTCTCTTGGCACCAGCAGTAATAATTCTTCCGAAAATAGAGGGTCCCATTGAATATCAGGGCCTTCTATAGGCTCGGAAGAAATGCACATGTCGATCTCGCCTTGTTCCAGTAATTGGTACATATTAATGTCGCTTCGCAAATATTGACGTATCCGGATATCCGGGTATTGACGCAGAAAAGACGACACCAGGCTCGGAAATATACTGACGTTGGTGGTAGCAATGGAGACCGACCGGTTTTCTAACTGAGCCATGTCATTGATTTTCTTCTTGGCTTGATCCAGTTCCAGAAACGACCGCTCCAGATGGGCAAGAAAAATTTCGCCGTAGGGATTCAACCGAATATGACGGCCCTTTCGTTCAAATAGGGGGACGCCGATATCTTCTTCCAATCGGGAGATTGTTCTGCTGAGTGCAGGCTGTGTAATGTTTAGTTCCTCGGCTGCCTGCGTCATATGCTCCAATCGGGCTACGGTTTGAAAATAGCGAAGCTGCTGCAATTCCACGTTTCCTTGCTCCATTCATTGTTTGGATGTAATGAATTCATGTTCAATTATACATTGGATATTATGGATCGCCGCGGTTAAAATAAACCCATGCTTTCGAAAAAGTTTTCGAAGGTTTGGGTAATTTTTGTTACCGTTGTTGGGGAAATTAGGTTCGTAAGAGATGGCAGCGTACCGGTTAACTCTAAAAAAGGGAGGATTTTTTGTGGAAAATCTGATGCCGATCCCCCAGCCCAAAACCTATGGCGTTCTAGGGAATGTCCCCTTGATCGATAAGGATTCGCCTACGTTATCTTTCTGTAAACTTGCTGACGAGTACGGTCCTATTTTCCGTTTCGAGGCATTGGGAAGATCCGTTTATATCATCTCAGGACCCGACTTGGTGGCCGATGTATGCGATGAATCGCGTTTTGACAAAGCGATAGGTCATTTGCTTAAAGTACGGGATTTTGCCGGAGACGGACTATTCACAAGTCTGACGGAAGAGCCGAATTGGAAAAAGGCGCACGCGATTCTGATGCCTTCCTTTAGCCTTCAAGCCATGAAGGGCTATCATGACATGATGGTGGATATCGCGGTGCAGCTCGTCCAAAAGTGGGCGCGCCTCAATCCGGATGAAAGCATCGACGTTCCGGACGATATGACACGGCTTACCCTGGACACCATTGGCTTGTGCGGATTTAATTACCGTTTCAACAGCTACTACAGAGAAACGCCCAATCCTTTTATTGTAAGTATGGTTCGTTCCCTGGATGAAGCGATGCATTACGGCAACAGGCTGCCGATTCAAAACATGCTGATGGTGAAAACAAAACGCCAGTACGAGCAAGATATTCAATCGATGTTCGCCTTGGTCGATAAAATCATCGCCGAGCGCAAAGCAAAAGGGGACCAGGGAGAAACCGATTTGCTTGCCCGAATGCTGACCGCCAAAGATCCCGAGACCGGTCAACCACTGGATGATCAAAATATTCGATACCAAATTATCACATTCCTGATCGCCGGTCATGAAACCACAAGCGGACTGTTGTCATTTACGATTTACTTTTTACTAAAGCACCCGGACGTATTAAAAAAAGCGTACGCCGAAGTGGACGAAGTGCTTACAGGCGCAACGCCAACGTATGAACAAGTTCTGAAGCTGAAATATATCCGAATGATTTTAAACGAGTCTTTGCGTTTATGGCCGACGGCTCCTCAATTTAGCTTGTTCGCCAAGGAAGACACTATTATTGGAGGAAAGTATCCTATCAAAAAAGGGGAAGCCGTTTCGATTGTTTTGCCCAAGCTTCATCGGGATAAAGGGGTATGGGGGGACGATGCGGAACAATTCCGGCCGGAACGGTTTGAAGACCCTGCCCAAGTGCCGAACCATGCGTATAAACCGTTCGGGAACGGACAGCGAGCCTGTATCGGCATGCAGTTTGCGCTTCACGAAGCGACTTTGGTGCTCGGGATGATCCTTCAGCAATTTCAATTGCTTGATCCTTTGAACTATCAGTTGAAAGTCAAACAAACGCTGACGTTGAAGCCGGACGATTTCAAGATCCGGGTTCAATTGCGGGATAAGAAAATAACCGCTGCGTATCCAAGCAAACCGGGAGAAGACCTTGCCCAAGCTCCCGGCCTTGAAAAACAAGCGCAGCAAGCTTCCGTCATCGGAGTGAACAACAGACCGCTGCTCGTGCTTTACGGCTCCAACATGGGAACGGCAGAACGTATTGCAAAAGAACTGGCGGACCTCGCCCGGTTGCATGGCATCCGGAGCGAAGCGGCAGCACTGAATGATCGGTTAGGCCATTTGCCGAAGGAAGGCGCCTTGATCATCGTCACCTCTTCTTATAACGGGAAACCTCCGGGCAATGCCCGACAGTTCGTTCAATGGCTGGAGCAGGTCGAACCGGGCGAGCTTAGCGGGGTACATTATTCCGTATTTGGCTGCGGGGACCACAACTGGGCCTCGACGTATCAAGAGGTGCCGAGATTCATTGACGAACAGCTCGCCGCAAAAGGAGCGACAAGGTTCTCCCTTCGCGGAGAGGCTGATGCGAGCGGCGACTTCGAAAAGCAGTTTGAAGGTTGGAAAAGTCAAATGTGGACCGATGCGATGAAGACGTTCGATTTAAAGCTGAACGAAAATGCGGAAAAAGAACGGAGCACCCTGAACATTCAGTTTGTCAGCGGCTTGGCAGAAACGCCTCTCGCTCAATCGTACGATGCGGTTCACGCGACAGTGGCGGAAAACCGCGAGCTTCAGCAGCCTGGCAGCGGACGAAGCACGCGGCATATCGAGATCGAATTGCCGGAGGAGGTTACGTATCAAGAGGGCGATCACCTTGGGGTCTTTCCAAGCAACAAAAAAGAGAATGTTGGACGCATTTTGCAACGGTTTAGGCTGAATGAGAAAGAGCAAGTGATTTTGACGGCAAGCGGAGTCAGCGCATCCCATTTGCCTTTAGACCGGCCTGTATCGCTGTTCGACCTGCTTAGCCATACGGTGGAGCTGCAGGAGGCTGCAACACGAGCCCAAATCCGCGAGGTTGCCGCTTTTACGGTTTGTCCTCCGCATAAGCGCGAATTGGAAGCTTTGCTAGAAGAGGGGACCTACGAAGAGCAGATATTAAAGAAACGGATCACAATGCTTGACCTTGTTGAAAAATACGAAGCCTGCGAAATTCCGTTTGCGAAATTTTTGGAGCTGCTGCCTCCGCTCAAACCAAGATATTATTCCATATCCAGTTCCCCCCGGATGAACGCAGACCGGGCCAGCATTACGGTAGGGATCGTCCGCAGTCAGGCTTGGAGCGGTCAAGGGGAATATGCCGGCGTCGCCTCGAATTATTTGGCGGAGCGTCAGGTGGGAGAGGACATCGTTATGTTCGTTCGTACGCCGGAATCCGGCTTCCAGCTCCCCGAAGATCCGCAGACTCCCGTGATTATGGTAGGGCCGGGAACGGGGGTAGCGCCATTCCGTGGATTCCTGCAGGCACGAGCGCAGATGAAGCGGGCAGGACAATCGCTGGGCGAAGCCCATCTTTATTTCGGCTGCAGGAACGAAGCGGATTTTATTTACCGCGAAGAGCTGGAACAATACGAAAGAGACGGAGTGGTTACGCTTCATACGGCTTTTTCCCGTGAGGAAGGCGTGCCTAAAACTTACGTACAGCATTTGATGGCGAAGCATGCAGCGGAGTTAATCCGCATTCTTGACGCTGGCGGGCGGCTTTACGTGTGTGGTGACGGCAGTAAAATGGCGCCCGATGTCGAAAACGAGCTGCAGAAGGCTTACCAGGCGGTCCATGGGGGCGATAAGCAAGAAGCAGAACGATGGCTGGAGCATCTTCAGTCGAATGGCAGCTATGCCAAGGATGTCTGGGCGGGGATATAATTCTTACGAAAAAAGTCGCATATTGCGGCTTTTTTTTCAATTCCAAGCTGCGCTAAACTTGTCCAAATACCGCTTTATTCAATATAATAGGGTAAGAATAAAAAATCAGAAAGAGAAAGCGGGTACCAGTATGGGACGTAAGTGGAACAATATTAAAGAGAAAAAAGCATCGAAGGACGCCAGCACGAGTCGAATTTATGCGAAGTTCGGAGTTGAGATTTATGTCGCGGCAAAGAAGGGCGAACCTGATCCGGAATCCAATCAAGCTTTAAAATTCGTGCTCGAACGAGCCAAAACATACAACGTACCGAAAGCGATCATCGACCGCGCACTTGAGAAGGCGAAAGGAAATTCGGAAGAGAGTTATACGGAGCTCCGCTATGAGGGATTCGGTCCGAGCGGCGCCATGATCATTGTCGATACGCTCACCAATAACGTAAACCGTACGGCCGCGGACGTACGTTCGGCTTTCAATAAAAGCGGCGGAAGCATGGGAGTCAGCGGTTCTGTAACGTATATGTTCAGTCCGACGGCCGTCTTCGGAGTCGAGGGGAAGACATCCGACGAAGTTTTGGAGCTATTGATGGAGGCAGATGTAGACGTTCGGGATATTACGGAGGAAGAGGATTCGGTTATCGTCTATGCCGAACCGGATCAGTTTCATGCCGTACAATCCGCGTTCAAGCAGGCGGGCATTACGGAATTTATCGTGGCAGAACAGACGATGCTGGCGCAAAATTATGTGACGCTTTCGGGAGACGCTCTGGTACAGTTTGAGAAATTGGTCGATACGCTCGAAGATCTGGAGGATGTTCAACAGGTTTATCACAATGTGGATATGCCGGAAGAATAAGCTTTGCAAATAGTAAATTAGTAAAAAACATTGGCTTCGCTCATTAAGACCGCATGATTTGCGGTCTTTTTGTTATGGAATGTTTTCCTACGATGGTTGATTCATTAATTTATATAATACGGACAACAAGTCCTGTATATATATAGGATATGCAAAAATGTGAACGTTGCAAGATTATTTGGCCATGAGGAGGGGAGCACGATCCAACGATCGGTTGGGAAAAGTATTCCCAGAAAGGAAACATGGGAGAAAGTTACAGGGAGAACCAAATATATGAATGATCATGCGATACCCGGGCTGCTGCATGTCAAAATGGCTGTCAGTCCGCATGCTCATGCGAAAATCATATCGATCGATTCGTCGGAAGCCATGAAAATTCCGGGTGTCAAGGCGGTCATCACAGGGTACTATTACCCGATGTTGACCGGGTCGCCGCTGGCAGACCGGCCGCCAATCGCAATCGACAAAGTAAGATATTACGGCGAGCCCGTCGCCCTTGTTGTCGCAGAACAAGAATATATTGCTGAGATGGCGGCTCTTCAAATCAAAGTGGAGTATGAGCTTTTACCGGCTGTCCTTTCTCCAAGGGAAGCGTTGCAGAAAAATGCGCCGCTCGTTCATGAGCATCTTGAAAAGTACAAGCGGCATGAAGAGGAGGTTTTCCCGGAGCCGGGAACGAACATTGCGAACCGAACAAAAATACGCAAGGGGGACATGGAGGAAGGATGGAGGAATAGCCGCCATACCGTTGAAGTCGAGGTCAGTATACCACAATCCGATCATGCAGCGATGGAAATGCGGTGCAGCACGGCAGAAATTAGGCCCGACGGCATCGTGATCATCCATTCCACTTCCCAATCGCCCTATGTGATCCGAAGAAGCATCAGCCAATCATTTCATATTCCACTTCATAAAGTGATCGTCCACACGCCTCTCGTGGGAGGCAGTTTCGGTGGGAAGGCCGCGATTCAAATGGAGTTTCTTGCATTCCTGGCTTCCCGTGCCGTTGGCGGAAGAGCTGTAAAAATCGTTAATTCCCGGGAGGTGGACATGATCTCTTCTCCAGTCCATATCGGATTGGATGCCACAATCAAGCTTGGCTGTACGCAGGAAGGAAAATTAATGGCCGCGGAAATATTGTATCTGTATGACGGCGGAGCCTATTCCGATCGGGGCGTGGTCATGAGCCGGGCGGGAGCCGTCGATTGCACGGGGCCTTATCGCATCGACAACGTTCATTGCGATGCTTTATGCATGTATACCAATCATCCTTACTCCACTTCCTTTCGAGGATTCGGCCATCCGGAACTGACGTTCGCCATCGAAAGAGCGATCGATGTATTGGCGGGTCGAGTCGGGATGGACCCATTGGAATTTCGCTTTACTAATGCGATAGGGCCAGGAGATACGTCCCCGACCCAAACTTTACTGGATCGAAGCAATCTCGGCGATTTGCCCATGTGCATTGCAAAGTTGCAAACGTTAATCCATTGGGATAACCGTCCGCTGCGTGAAATCGACGGCCATCTCATCAGGGCGAAAGGGGTATGCTGTTTTTGGAAAAATTCGAATACGCCAACAGACGCCGGAGCGGGAGCCGTTATTATCTTTAATCCCGACGGAAGCGTAAATCTGCTTTGCGGTGCGGTAGAAATCGGTCAGGGAACGAGAACGGCGCTCACTCAACTGTTGGCCGAACGGCTGCGAATGGATGACCGGATGATCCATATTTCGCCGGATGTGAACACCGAAACCGATCCGCATCATTGGAAAACGGTGGCGAGCCGCAGCACCTTTTTAGTTGGCAATGCGATCCTGAATGCGGCCGACGATGCCATCGTCCAGTTAAAAAACATAGCTGCAATCGTATTGCAATGCTTGCCGAAAGACTTGGATGTCGGAGCGGGCAAGGTTTTCTTGAAAGATCGCCCCGATGTGGGGATACCCATCGAGAAAATCGCTAACGGCTACACCTTCCCGAACGGAAATACGATCGGCGGTCAAGTGATCGGACGCGGAAGCTATGCGATGCGTCATTTAACCCCAATGGACCCTGAGACCGGTAAAGGAAATCCCGGCCCGGAATGGACAGTGGGCGCTCAAGCGGTAGAAGTGGAATTCAATACGAAAGATTATACATACAAAATCGTGAAGGCGGCAGCGGTCATCGATGCGGGCAAGGTGATCAATCCGCAATTTGCCCGCAGCCAAATTGAAGGCGCCATGAGCATGGGCTTAAGTTTTGCCAGCCGGGAAGCCTTCTTATTTAATGATCAAGGCGCCATAATCAATCCGCAATTTCGAACCTATAAATTGATTCGTTACGGAGAGCAGCCGCAGTACTTGGTTGAATTCGTCGAGACGCCTCATTTGGAAGCCCCTTACGGATTGCGCGGAATCGGCGAGCATGGCTTGATCGGCATGCCCGCAGCCTTGGCGAATAGCTTGACGATCGCCGCGGGAGTAGAGCTTAATCATCTGCCTTTAACGCCCGAGATGATCTGGAGGACGATTCATGATTCCGTTTGATTTTGAATACTATAAACCATCTTCCGTTCGGATGGCCGTGGAATGGTTTCAGCTTCTGCAACAGCAGGGGAAGCATCCCATTTATTACGCCGGAGGGACGGAAATCATCACATGGGCTCGAACAAACTCCATTCATCCGGGTGCCGTTATCGATTTGAAAGCCATTCCTGAGTGCAATGTCATGGAAATACGGAACGATAAGCTTATTCTCGGCTCTTGTGTTACGTTATCGGCTTTATCCGTAGCGAACCTGTTCCCGCTGCTCAGTGAAACGGCACAGGGTGCCGCTGACCAAACCGCCCGGAATAAAATCACGTTCGGCGGAAACATTTGCGGCAAAATTCATTATCGGGAGGCCGTACTCCCGCTTCTGCTGGCCAACAGCCGTATGGTTATCGCAGGAATACATGGGCTCAGAGAAGTTCCTATTCACCATGTGTTCTTACAGCGATTGAGATTGGAACATGGCGAATTTCTTGTGCAGACCTTTACAGATCGAAGCTATTTATCAGTGCCGTTCGTTCATTACAAAAAACGGCAGATTGGCACCATCGGCTATCCTCTCGTCACCGTAGCTGCGCTGAAGAAAGATCATCGGATTCATACCGCATACAGCGGCGTCTGCTCCTTCCCGTTTCGATCCGTTGAAATCGATCAGGCATTGAGCGATTTCTCCCTCCCGTTGGAAGCAAGAATTGAACAGGCGATCGGCAGCTTACCTGCGCCATTATTACAAAATGCGGAAGGTTCCGCACTTTATCGGAAATTTGTGCTGAAACAAACGATGGCTGATGCGGTTCATGCCTTGGAAAGAAGGTGAAGCATGGCGTCGCGCGATACCGCTATATATCGGGTCGAAATTAAAGTGAACGGCGAGAAGCGAGCGCTCCGGGTAAGGGCTGCGGACACCCTTTTATATATACTGCGAGACCATCTCGGACTGACGGGGAGCAAATCCGGCTGCGATAACGGGGACTGCGGCACATGTACGATATTGGTCGACGGCTTGCCTATAAAGTCGTGTCTGATGCTCGCTGTGGAAGCTGACGGAAAGCAAATAACTACGATCGAGGGCTTGACGAACTCACCGGTACAACATGCTTTTGTTCGAAATCAGGCATTTCAATGCGGTTACTGTACTCCCGGCTTTATTATGAACTGTGAAGGCTTGCGGAATATGCTCCCTCATGCGGATGAGGAAACCATCAGGCTATGGCTGGAATCCAACATTTGCAGGTGTACGTCCTATGAGGAAATTCGCAATGCCGTGAAGGACGTTTTTAATCTGAAATCATGATGGGGACCGATGCCTTCCGTCAGTTTAAGGAGGGGCGAATTTGGAAGAAATACATCGTATTTTGGAAACGATTGAACGTACCGGGCTAAGAAGCGCGCTTGCGACGATTACCCATGTGGAAGGGAGTGCTTACCGTAAGGAAGGAACTTCCATGCTGTTTCTAGAAGATGGCTCACTGATCGGAGTTTTAAGCGTTGGCTGTCTGGAATCGGCGCTTTCGGCCTGTGTGCCGGATATTTTGGAAACAGGCGCTTCTCGCACCTTCGTATTCGACATGCAATCATCGGATGATCCGCTGTCTTGGGGAGAAGCACCGGGCTGTGGCGGTGTTGTTCATGTAACGATGGAACCGGTCGATGATCGACTAACGGATCATCTATGTACTTTGAAGCGTTATCTAGATCAGCACATCGAAGTCATGCTTGTTAAAAGATTCGGCTCGGACGGTTCTGTCGCCGGTTATCGTTTCTTGACCAGGGATCGGCACTTGTTCGGCGAATGGGAGGGAGAATTTCCGCAGGCGCTCGATTGGATGTCGTCCGGCGATCTGCGGAGGAGCGGAATGAGATTTGTCTCTTCCATGCAATCTGACGTTTTCGTTCATACCTACTACCCCAAGCCGCGTCTGATACTATTCGGAGCGGGACCGGACGCGAGGCCGCTTGCCGCATTTGCCGCAGCGGCCGGCTTTTCTGTTGTCGTCGCCGACTGGAGACCCGTCTTTTGCGACCGGCGTTATTTTCCCGATGCTGAATCCATCGTTTTGGGATTTCCGGAAGAAACGATGCGTAGGATTGAATTTACGCCATACGACTATGCCATTGTCATGACTCACAATTTTAAGAGAGATCAGCAGCTGGCTCGACTGCTTTCTGAGCGGAAGTTATGTTATCTTGGTATTTTGGGATCGAAAAGAAGAACGGAACGGTTGTTAGAGGGTGTAAAGTTTCCGATCAAAGTTCATTTTCCCGTTGGGCTTGCGATAGGAGCAGAGGGCCCGGAGGAAATCGCTGTGAGCATTCTTGCAGAACTCATACATAGAAAAAACAGAAAGCTAGAAGTTGTGATCCATGAAGCGGAATAAGATCATCGGCATTTATTTGGCGGCAGGGCAAAGCACCCGAATGGGTACGGATAAACTTCGACTTCCACTAGGACTTATGAGCTTGGGAAATTATGCGCTGACTGCGGCCTTGAGCTCCGGGTTAGATAATGTTTTGGTCGTATCTAATGATACTTCGGCCGATTGGATAGACAGCGCATTATACCGGGAGCCGATTCGCCGGAAATGGTCCGTTATTCATTGCTCTGAGGCACATTTGGGGCAAGGGCATTCCTTGCGGTGCGGCGTACAGGCTGCCCTCGCGATGGAAGCGGCAGCCGTGATGGTTTTACTAGCGGATCAACCTCTCGTTACAAAAGAGATGATTCAGGAGCTGCTTATTCGTTTTCAAGCGAACACTGGCATTGATTTCGTAGCCTCAAAATATGACGGCTTGGCAAGACCGCCGATTATTTTTGCTCAGCGAATGTTTCCGGATCTCCTGCTATTGCAGGGCGACCAGGGAGCGAGACATCTGATTCGAAAAGAAAGGGCGGGAATCTGCATCGATTTTGCAAGCCGGGACCTGTTCCTAGATGTGGATCATGTCAAAGATTACAAGGTTTTATCCGAATGTTGGAAGTCTTGAACAACTTGTTCAGCGTTCGTATATAACGCAAGCGGGTATAGGTAGTTCTCCATTTGGGCAGGAGTTTTTATTTGTAGAGCGGATTCCTTGGAAACCGGGCTCAATGGTTCAGGATCATTCAAAGCTTGATTCCATTGCTTTACAAGCTTGGCTAACGTGGTTAAATGATCGGCCCATAGGCGTTGATTTTTTTGCTCAAAATCGCCGCTTTCGGACCATTTCGCACAAACGCGTATCATATCGGCAAGATTGGCGTAACCGGACCGAAGATGCTCCATCTGCCGCGTCAGCTGCATCAAGGCTGCGCGTTTTTTAGTACCAAACGGATTATACCGTAAACTTTGCTCCGCTTTATCCAGCTCGGTTGTCGTTTGATGAAGCTCCTGGAATAACGTTTGCAATTTGGTCTGCAAAATTTGCGCGTTACTTGAGGGGCAGCCTTCTTCGACCCAATGTGCAGTCGTTATAAAATGGTTAGATAGATGATCCGCAAAATGGATCATCTTCTTTTGCGCTTTGTTCACGGAATCGGGAGGAAATACCATCACATGGATCAAGATGGCGACGACTGCACCGATAAGGGTATCGCGTATCCGATCAAGGGAGTAGCTTGGCATTTTGCTTTGAAAGTACAAGACCAATAATATGCTGAGCGCAACTTGCACCATGACAACATGATCCCATTTCAGCCACGCGGCGATCACCGTCCCCACAAGAAGGAGGAGGCCCAGACTCCAGCCGCTTAAGCCGACATAAGGTGCGATCCATACAGTGAAAAGGACGCCGGCAATCGTTCCCAAAACACGCTGCCATGCAAATTGTATGGATTTGTCGACGGTTAGCTGGATAGACAAAATGACCGTCAGGGGAGCCAGATAAGGATGCTTCGACCCGGCCCACTCCGCGAGTACCCATGACAGTGCCGAAGCTAAGGGGATTTTCCACACAACCCCATTGTATTTGATAAAATCGATCATTTTATTCGCCATTTTAGTAAGCTCCATGTTCATCTTATCCGTTCGACTTTTTGTCCAAAAAAATACTCCCGTCACTTTGCAGCTCGGCGAAAAACACCTCTTGGATGGAATGTGCACCTAACCGTTTGATTTGCTCTTCAAGCCACTCGCGTTTTAATTGCAGCTCCTTTAAATTTTTCTTTACGATTTTGCCATCGACAATCAGCTCGGTCGGAAGATACAAACGCTCTTGAACAGGGAGCTGCAGCTCCTTTTTTGTCGGACTTTCATCCTCTTGTTTCTTTAACACACTAAGTTTTCCGTTTGGTTCCAATATGGCATAGTCGACTTCCCGAATAGAGAACACATCTTTATCCCTAAGCAGCATACTCAAATCATCCATATTTAACTTGCTTAAAGCCATCGCTTTAATCTGGATTTTTCCTTTTTTGATGACAATGGCCGGTTCTCCGTCGAGTAAAACCCGAATCATGGGAGATTTAAGATTGAGCTGCTCAATCGTGATCGCAAGTAGTGCCCATAGGGTGATCGCAGTCATACCGCCAACGACCTTAACTTCTTTATTTACAACCATTTCGGCGGTAATGTCTCCCAGAGCAATGCCTGTAATATATGTAAAAAACGTCATTTGACTTAATTGTTTTTTTCCTAAAATGCGCGTTAATAACAGTAGTAGAAAAAAACCTATCAAGGTTCGGATAGAGTACTGCCAAATCGTATCCATAATTCATCTCCATAGGCATCATGCGCCCGGTTAAGTTTTGTTATTCCAACAATCCCAGCTTTTCATACATCTTTACCGAGACGACGCCGCTGGGCGCCAAGCTGTTATCGCGTTGAAATTGTTTTACGGCCGCGGTTGTATTAGAACGGAACTTGCCGTTGCATATGCCATTGAAGTAACCGGCACTTTTCAAACGGGACTGAATGAGCTGTACGTCACCTCCGACGTCGCCCTCCGCCAAATCCCTTGGTCCATGATTCGAATCTCCCAACACATGCCCGTAAATTTTTACTACGGTACCAAGCGGAATCATGTCATATAATTCAATGACATCACGATTGCGCATGCGGATGCAGCCGTGGCTCAGATGCTGCCCAATGGAGTAAGGCTTGTTTGTCCCGTGAATGCCGTAATATCCCCAAGGGACGTTTAGACCAAGCCAACGTGGGCCAAAAGAAGGCCCCCAATCCTTCCCCTTATAAATAACTTGGTATTCTCCAACCGGGGTAGGAGTGGATGGATTGCCAACGGCAATGGGATAGGTTTTGAATCGCTGTCCATAGGCCCACACAACCAGTTGATGACGTTGAGGGTAAACTTCGATCGTATACATTCCATGGTCAGCCAAAATCGGCAAGGGCGGGTCATCATTGGGAGCCGAATGAGCCATTCCATTAGCCGCGGTTAAAGTTAGCAAAGCAATTGTGATGGTGCGCAGTAGAAGGGAATGAAGATATCGCATTTTTTGTCTCCAAAAGTGAATATTTTAAATGGAGTCCAAAACCTGATATGAAGGTTTTGGACTCATTTTCGAATGTGAAATGGATCAGTGATTCACTTTGCAATTTTGTATTCCAAGGACCGCATTCGCCGGACAATAGCGGGCTGCACCTGTAATGATCGGTGCTAATCCGACTAGCCCCCACCAGCTTCTGTAATACAGTCCGGCAAAAACGATAGCAGCTCCAATGGTTATTCGAACCGCTTGTTCCGTCTTACTGACGTTACAATTCAAATGGTATACCTCCCTCCATAAGTTGAGTTTATTTGTTGTAATTTAAAGAGTGCCGCTTCTTTATTGTTTGTGATAGGATACATTCTCATTCGTGGGGAAGACTGGAAAATGGACAGCGGCATCGAATGCGCCAGCTATATGACAATAGATGACATATTTCCGTGTTATGATGTATTTGCAAGAAACAATTTCAACTTAGAAAAGGAGAAGAAGAATATGAAACGACCAGTCGTATTATACATTGCAATTACCCTAGACGGGTATATTGCTCGGGAAAACGGAGAGATTGATTGGCTTTATGAGGTAGAGGGAGAGGGAGACAACGGCTACAGCGAATTTATTCAGACGATTGATACGGTATTAATGGGGAACAAAACATACGAGCATACCTTTGAATTGGCTGATGAATTTCCCTATGCAGATAAGAAATGCTATGTGTTCTCGCGTTCTGAAAAAGAGCCAAGTCCATACGTTACATTTGTAACCGAAGATATACCGGGGTTCGTTGAAAAGCTTAAAGAACAAGAAGGTTCTAAAATATGGATTGTTGGTGGAGCCGAGGTTCTTGACGTACTCTTAAAAAGAGAATTGGTTGATGAGTTTATCATCGCGATCACACCAACGATCTTAGGTAAAGGAAGACGTCTGTTTAAAGAAGATAATCCGGAATTGAAGCTTTCCCTGACGGAGACAAAACGTTTTGGCCAAATTGTTCAACAACATTACATAGTGAAGAAATAAGTTTGAAATGTAAAAGACTGCTCTGCTTGTTGCACAGAGCAGTCTTTTAAGTAGCGAAGAGATCAATTCGCTTGTTTTTCTTTCGCGTTTTTTCTCAAAAATAGAGACACAACAACCGCAATGATCGAAAAGATGAAGCCAAGCATGAACGTGTCGCTGTAGCCCGCAACGGACGCCGTTAATTGTTCGGTCGCATCATTTGGATTAGCGGATTGCGCCAAGTGACTCTGGGAGCGCGCAGACATGGTGGCGATAAACAAAGATGTGCCAATCGCTCCGGCAACCTGCTGCAATGTACTGAAAATGGCAGAACCATGCGCATAGTATTCAGGCGTAATTTGATTCAGTCCGTAGGTTTGGACGGGAACCAGAACGAGCGCCACTCCTAGCATTAACAGGGAGTGCGTTAAGATGATTTGCAAGGTCGACGAATCTAGTGCGAGTCTGGTAAAAAGATATAACGCAATGCTGACGATCAATAGACCCGGAATAATAATGATCTTAGCGCCAAATCGATCGAATAGCTTTCCTGTAACAGGAGACATCAGCCCATTGACGACACTTCCGGGCAGCATGATGAGTCCCGATTGAAAGGCGCTCACCAGCAACACGCTTTGCAAAAGCATAGGTAATAAGCTGGTTGTGGCGAACATGGACATCATAACAACGATCAAAAGTATAATCGAGAGAGAAAACATCGGAAATTGGAACGTACGCATTTCCAAAATCGGGTTTGGTATGCGTAGTTGCCGAACTACGAATAAAATCAAAGCCAGGCTGCCAATGATCACGGACCAATAAACTTGCGGATCTGACCAGCCTTCATTTCCTGAAGCGCTAAATCCATACACAACGCCGCCAAAACCTAATGTCGATAAAATGATGGATAGCACATCAACCTTAGGTTTTGTAAGCACGGTTACATTTACAAGATAATAAT
Organism: Paenibacillus elgii; assembly: GCA_042219835.1. GTDB lineage: Bacteria > Bacillota > Bacilli > Paenibacillales > NBRC-103111 > Paenibacillus_G > Paenibacillus_G elgii_A. Next base: position 5,015 of record JBHJMN010000005.1, on the reverse strand, counting down.
AACCAATGAAGATGGAAATGATAGTAAAAGGAATCGTGGTATAGAACAACCAGCGCCAATTCAAAGTTTCAATCATGATGCCTGAAAGTGTAGGTCCGATTGCAGGGGCGAATGTAAATATTAAAAAGAGTACCCCCATAATCGTGCCCCGCTTTTCCGCAGGGTAAATAATTAACAACGTATTCATCAGCAGCGGGATGATTAGCCCCGTACCAATAGCTTGAATCACTCGTCCAGTTAATAGCAACCCAAAAGTGGGTGATATTGCAGCGACGATCGTACCCATTAAAAAGGTAACCATAGCTACAGAAAAAAGCTGTCTTGTCGTAAGCCATTGCTGAATTAGAGCCGTTATGGGAATGAGCGCACCGACAATCAGCAGGTAAGCCGCAGTTAGCCACTGTATTGTGGTGGCGCCAACCTGAAACTCGTTCATCAACACAGGCAAGGCATTGCCTAGCAACGTTTCATTTAATGTCGCCACAAACGCTCCCATCATGAGGGCAACCATAATGGGCGTTCGCTTCACTTTCTGTAAATTCAAATCCATGTGAGTTCCTTCCTTTCGTGCTGTATAGGTTGTGTTATTTCCTATTATAGTGATCATTTGTACTGCGAAATATATTCAATAACTTTACTTTGGGCAGTTAGGAGATAAAATCAAAACAATGTCTGAGAACTTCGTAGAAAAAGAGGAGCATTAGAGATGGATTTGAGAAAACGCCGCTCCATGGAATGGTTATGGAAAGCCCTGTTTGAGCTAATGACGGAAAAAAAGATGTTATTTTCCAAAATTACGGTAGATCAAATTTGCGACAAAGCCATGGTTCATCGTTCTACGTTTTATAAGCATTTCGAAGACAAATTCAGATTGCTGGAGTACGGGCTGCATCAACTGATGGAACGATATTGGGATACTCCGTTAGAAAAAAGAATGTTAGAGCCGTTTCTTTGGTCCGATGAATTTTTTGAGGGCTCCGAGTCTCACAAGTTAGTACGTTCGCAACATGGCGATGAACTTTTCTTTGATTGCATGACGACCTACTCCATGCGATTGTTGAAGAAAGACGCATTAAAGTTCATCGAACATTCCAAGACGATCGATATCCCGCATGACTTGTTAGCCGAATTTTATGTGTCCGCGATGGTTACTTTAAGCGCATGGGGGCGCAAAAATCAGAATCGGGCAACCCCAGCGCAGATGGATCAATATTTTCACAGATTAGTGAATGAAAATATTTTTGAATAAGGCAATAGGGCAAGAAAACCAGCTTATATCCGTCAAGATATGAGCTGGTTTTTATTATGCGTTAGTTAGTCTAATTGCGGGGGCACCTGATCTTGGTGCTTATGGCGTATGACTTCGTTAAAAAGATTGCCATCTTGTTTTGGCTGTTGAGGCGGCTGTTTCAATTGCAGTTGAGCTAACGCTTTTTCTAGTTCTCCGATCGTGACCGGTTTGGCATGCCGCATTAATTCATAACCCATTTGTCCACTCATTTCAACAGTAGCGGACTTGACATCGGTAAAGGATGAAATCCCCTTCACTCTTAAATTGGCTTCCAATTGATCGACAGACATGCGCAGCTTCTTCAGATTTTCCGGGAGTATTTTCCCGTCTTTAATAACAAGAGTCGCTTTGCCCATGAACCATTTCTCAACCCAATCAAATTTAACTGCCAAAAATTGCACTGTGATTAAAAGCGTCACGAAGATGCATAAGGTTGCAATCGTTTTCCATAACCCGTTTCCGGAAACAGCATGCCCGATCATGGAGGCCATGGCCAGCAGGGTAATGATTTCAAGACCTGTCATTTCCTCTGCCGTTTTTTTGCCGGCAATACGCAGCAAACAGAACCCGACGAATAATACGATCAAAGCTTCCCAGATAAAATTTAGGTTCATTTGTCCCTCCCATGTTCCACCGAATTTTTAACGTCATTTTACTTTCGTGATTAGGTTTTGATCCACTTCTTGAATGCTGCTTCGCCCGGATATAGCTAATTGCAGTTCGGTTTCTGCAACAAGGTGTTTAATCACTTCTTCCACTCCTGTTTCGCCGGCAACGGCTAATGCGTAAGCATAGGGGCGACCGATCAGCACGGCAGTAGCCCCAAGAGCGATGGCTTTTAAAATATCTGCTCCCCGGCGAATACCGCTATCCATAATAATAGGGACTTTGCCTTGTACTGATTCACTTATGGAAGGCAGGGCGTCCAACGTAGCTACTGCTCCGTCAAGCTGCCGCCCTCCGTGATTCGAAACGATAATGCCGTCGACGCCATGTTCCAAAGCCATAATGGCATCGTCCGGATGAGTAATTCCTTTGATCAGTAGAGGCAGATCGGTTTGTTCCCGAATAAAGTCAAGCTCTTTCCAAGTAAAACAGGTGTTATTCCCTTCCTCCAGAGCTTTCAAAGCCGCCTCTTTGACGTTTTTATCAGGTGCTTCCTTAAGCTTTGAACAAAACACCGGATCAGTAAAATAATTGCCCATTCCTTCTCCTGTGAGGAACGGCAAATATGCATTGCGTAAATCAGTCTCGCGCCAGCCGAGAAGGGTCGAGTCCACTGTGACGACAATTGCCGTGAACCCGGAAGCTTCCGCACGTTTCAGGAAGCTTTTTGTAAGATCATGATCTTTAGGGGGATACAGTTGAAACCATCTTACGCTATCTCCCATCGCTTCTGCCACTTGCTCCATGGGAACACTGGAAACGTTGCTAAGAATATAAGGGACGCCCAGCTTCGCTGCGACTTTAGCGGGGGCCAGTTCGCCGTCGGGATGAAGAATCGTGTTGACTCCGATCGGCGCCAGCATGAAGGGAACCGGAAATTGGGTTCCGAAAATCGAGACCGAAAGATCGCGTTTGGAAATATCGCAACAAACCCTTGGCCTAATTCGATATTTTTGAAAGGCATTAACATTGCCACGGTGCGTATCTCCTGCCCCTGCAGCTCCATAAACGTAGCCGAATGGCGCGGCAGCGAGCATTTTTTTTGCACGATTTTCCCATTCATCAAACGATACCGGTAAAAGTTTTGCAGCTTCATCGCCACATTGATAAATGTCCATTTGTATTTTATCGCTATGTATAGCCATTATGATCCTCCAGATTTGTTGAATATTTTTTCTTCATGTTAAGTAGAGCTTTCCCGGCCCGGCCAGATCGAGAGTGTCCCAACGAACGTTTTGCTTACATACGCCAAAAGTCGTCTTGCTTAATGTTAGGGTCGACTTTTCGTAGGGCCTCAACGATTCTCTTCATTGTCCGTCCGCTGGGCATATGGTGTTCTCTGTTTGCTAATTTGCTAATGGTATATTTGTTCAGTTTCGTTTCTTTGACGACCCATTCTTGGGGAATACCCATCGTATCTAACCATTTTCCGAAAGGAGTCCGCTGTTTTTCAATTCCCAACATGACTGATCACCTCAGTCTAAGCTTGGACAAATTCTCGGAAATTTAGTCAATAAAAAGTGTACACGGCAAGTAGGCTACAGGCAGCAAGTGGCAGCTTATTTTTGCAGTTGAAACAAGGAGGGGGGACTGTGTTTGCACCGTGTTCCTTATAGGCCCCAAGAAAATGCTGTATCCATCTTTTTTTGTACTTGCAGGGTGTAGTGACAAAAAGTTGACTTTCGATCATAATAAATGGATAGAGGCAGGGTAACTAAATATGTAAGGAAACTCCGTTAGATAAAACATGAGGGTAAGAGCAGTTTAACTAAGTGGTGTTGGAGGAGTATAAACATGATGAACAAAAACCATAATATTCCTGAAATATACAATAATTACACTGACTTGCAACAAGAAAAGCTAATCGAACTCAAACAATTGATTATGAATGTTGCTAATAATTTGGGAGATATCACTCTTCAAGAGAGTTTAAAGTGGAAACAATTAACGTTTTCATCCAAACACGGTACACCTATTCGAATCGATCGTTTTTCAGATTCACAAATAGGTCTTTTCGTACATTGTCAAACGACTTTAGTTGAAGAATGGAGGGAACTATTTGGTAACTCTTTAGACTTTTCTAAAAACAGAGCAATCTTACTTTCAGTTAACAGTGAGTTACCAATTGAAGAATTAACACTTTGTATTCAAATGGCGTTGACTTATCATAAAAAATAATGATACTAAAACACATTTCTACGAGGAATTTCCACGCAAGCCCGAGACGGTGCTCCATACGAGGCCATTGATGCTGCCATAAACTCAACTGATGAGCGTTTGGGATGCATTATCTGTTGAGCCGGGCATTCGGGGGATCGATTGAGCCCATCCGTTCTTAAATCCATTCTGAGTCAAACCAATGGTGCAAATGGTTTATGAAGACAGCCCGCAAGTTTACGGTCAGTTATTTGCAGCATTAATGGAGGAGATGGAGGAGATGGGATTTATCCCTGGTATATAGATATTATGGTATGATGAATTAGATGAAAATTGAGGAAGCAAAGGAGAGGCGAACATGTCGAAATCTACGGAATATTCGTAACGAATACGTGGCTCCCCTTGACGTGAACGAAGATTTTCTTTCGCTAGACATGGAGGATGGGCGGACCGTACACTTCTATGCATCGTCCCTCTCTATTCGGAAGAAATGGACTTCAAGTTGATGCACGGCAGCGACCCGCTGCTGGATAAGCTCGACGAATACGGCATTAACGAGATTATCGATTTGAATCGGCGCAATACGTGCAAAGCTGGCTAGAAAGAAAAAAGGTGATGGATGTGCAAATCAATAGAGAGTCAAGCCAAGAAAAAATTCTGGACTTCGACATCAGAAGAACAATTATTCTTAATTTATATATTAAAGCTCACATTCCGCACCCTTCGTGGAAATTCGAGATACATTAATTTTCAAACATTTTTTCATCTTAAATCCCACATTTCGCATGTCAGTAAATGAAAATACTAATAACAACCGCTGATGCGGTTCAAGAAAAACTGTTTTGGGCTTGGAGGGAGAATGATTACCTAAATTCGACATCATTCTCCCTCTTTCGACAGT
>JBHJMN010000049.1:0-42862 GCA_042219835.1 Paenibacillus elgii | reverse complement strand
TATTTTTTCGATACTCTTGGGAACTGAAAAGTTGTTCGTTCTTCGCGCATCAAAATAGGCGAGGATGAATTGCCCATCGGCGTATTCGTTAGCCAGCTCGTGTGTGGTGTTAAAAGTGGCTTCGACTTGTCCTAAGTAGCTATTGATATTCTCGTGTAATTGCCTAAGATTATTGGTCGTCATTTTCAATTTTGAGAGCAGCTGTAGGTCTTCTGTATTTTCAAACAAATCGTTTTCTAACTTTTGCTTATACTCTAAGCTAAAATTAATGTCGCCGTTCCAACCGGCGATCTGTTCAATTTTGTCATCCTGAATGATTTTTAGATGGTCTTTAAGACCGGCGCTTTGTAACGATTATACATTTTTATAAATTCCGGTTCCACTAAACGCCATGCGTCATTTTAATGAAAGCGAGTGAATCATCCGTTTGACAATCTGTGGCAATCATGGTTCTATAAGACGTGATGTTTATGCGGATGTCAGGAGGAAAAAGCGAAGAATGTCGACGAACAAGAGAACACCGGAAGCGATGATATTCGATTTGGACGGGACGCTGTTTCAGACGGAAACGCTGCTGCTGCCGGCTTACCACGCTACATTCGAACAGCTGCGTGCGGAAGGGCTGTTTCAAGGGGAAACGCCGGATGAGAAACACATATTGAGCGGGCTTGGCATGCTGCTGGAGCACATATGGCAGCTGGTGATGCCGGATGTCGATGTAACGGTTCATCGTCGCGCGGACGAGCTATTGCTGAAGCTGCAAGTCGAGGGAATGGCGCGCGGGGAAGGCAAGCTGTATGATGGCGTTGCCGACACGCTGCGGGAGCTGCGCCGGAGGGGCGTGCGGCTGTTCATTGCCAGCAACGGTCTGGAGGCTTACGTCAAAGGCGTCATCCGTCACCAAGGGCTGGAACCGCTATTTGAAGTCGGAGGTTTATATAGCGCAGGGGAATATGCGACCCGCTCCAAGGTGGATCTGGTGCGGCAGCTGCTGGACAAGCACGGTATCGCAAACGCTTGGATGGTCGGTGACCGTTCCTCGGACGTCGAGGCGGGACATGCGAACGGGCTCTTCGTAGTCGGCTGCGACTATGCGGGGTTCCGCAAAGAGGGAGAGCTGGATCAGGCCGACGTCCGCATCGCGGATTTCCGCGACCTTCCGACATTGCTCGAAGCGTAAAGGAGCGGACATAATCGGAAATCCGGCAAAAAGAAAAGACCGCTGCTTTAACTTCCCTCCGAAAGAAGTCTCCCACTTTTAAATCTTGTGAAGCTTGATGAAAGTGGGAGATGAATTTCGGTAGGCGAAGCCTAAAGTCTTTTTTATTTCCATATTTTCTATGATGAGATATAACCAGTCTTAGATAAAATAAAGGTTGTTAAATCAATGAGATTAGACAAAAATAATTGTTCGGTGTTCTATCTGTATTATCATCTTGTTTTGGTTGTGAAATATCGTAGAAAAGTGATGGATGATACCATATCTGACTATGTGAAAGAAAAGTTTGTTGCTGTACGAACGTGGTCAACAGAAACATCATGCTCTTGGATGGCTATATCAAATTACCGAAATTGAAACTTGTAAAAATGAAGCAGCATCGAGAAATTCCGTCACATCACATCATCAAGTCTTGTACGGTTTCTCGAACAAAAACGGGAAAATACTATATTTCGATCCTCACCGAATACGAACATCAACCTGTACCAAAAGAAGTACAAGCTGTTATTGGCTTGGATTTTTCCATGAATGGCTTATTTGTTGAAAGCGAAGAGGGGAAGACAACCAATTCCCCTCATTTCTATCGTCGAGCCTTGGAAAAATTAGCGAAGGAACAGCGTATTCTGTCACGCAGAAAGAAAGGTTCTAACCGTTGGCATAAGCAGCGATTGAACATTGCAAAACTGCACGAAAGAATAGCAAATCAAAGAAAAGACTTTCTACATAGGGAATCGCACAGATTAGCGAAACGGTATGATTGCGTAGTTATCGAAGATCTCAACATGAAGGGAATGTCACAAGCCCTCCATTTCGGCAAAAGCGTTGCCGATAAAGCATGGGGCATGTTCACGACATTTCTCCAATACAAGTTGGAGGAGCAAGGAAAAAGGCTTATCAAATAGATAAGTGGTTTCCCTCATCCAAAACATATTCAAGTTGCGGTCAAGTGAAGGAGTCTCTATCTCTTCTTTCTGAGTGTACATTCCACTGCGATTGTGGTTTTGTAGCAGATCGAGACTGGAATGCTTCGATCAATATCAAGCGTGAAGGATTGCGATTGTTAGCATAATCATATATAGAGCATGGAACAGGCTCGATAGCTAAGTCAATTTCGTACCGCTAGGTTCGATTACCTTAGAAGCCTCCACCTCTAAGCGAAGCGTAGGTGGCGGGTAGTTCACACAGACTGGTCTTGAGATTCGCTTTGTTGGGATTGCGGAACAAGTTCAAAAGGTTTGGTATTGGCTTTAGTCGCCGCTCTTTGTTGGAGCAGATAGAGAGCAAATTCGATAGGTCGGCGAATCGCGCTGCGGTACGTCTGCAAATCTCCGGTTCGTCGGAACACGTCGCGCGAAGGCTTCGGATTGACCTCCAGCAGCCAAACATGCCCTGACGGATCGACCGCCAGATCGATGCCGGCTTCGCAAAACGTGCCGAACTTGGCTTCGAGATGCTGCGCGATATGGAGCCCTAGGGTATAGGCGGTTTCCCGGATGCTCTTTACTTTCTCTTCCGTCCCGAAGCGGCTTTTGAGCAGCGATTCCATCGAGATCGCCGTCCCGCCCCCGTGCAGATTGGAAGTGACGGAAAACGGCGGTCCGATGCGGCCGGCGCATCCGGTTACCTGCCACTTCCCTTGACCGTCTTTTTGCACCAGCATCCGAAAGTCGTGTACCCGGCCGTCCTTCAGCTCGAGCGGAATGCCCTGCTGCACGATGTATTTACTCTGCAGTCCCCAGCCGGCAAGCCGCGCCGGAATCTGCGCTGCAGTTACCCTGCTCGCTGGCAAAATGCGACGCTCCGCATCCCTCCCCTGCATGAGATAACTGCGGCCTCCCCGCAGCCGCTGCAAGCGGACAATACCGCGCCCCCCGGTGCCGCTTTTCGGTTTCATATACACGATCGGGTGCTTCTTCAGAAATTGCTCCAGCTGTTTCCGGTTTCTGTAATGAATGGTGGAAGGCAAGTGCGGAGCGATGTTTTCATTTTCCGAGAGCAGGCGGTGAATGGTCCATTTGTTGGCAAGCGGCCGACTTAGGTAGCGGAGCTTGGTATATTTTTGCCGAAAGCGCGTGATCTTGCGGTAATTGTCCGCCCCGTGATACCGGCAACGGTCATAGACGATAGGCGGAAAGCCGACCCACCTGCGGGTCCATGAGCGGGTTGATTGGTTATAGGCGAGCGCGTGGATTCGCGATCGGTTGTCATCCACATCGTCCGGAGTAAATACGAACACATCGACCCCAAGTTTTTGTCCGCAAACGCTCAGTTTGCGATAAAACGAAAGCTCTTCCAGCTTCTTTCCCGGCATATACATAGCCAGCACGCCAAGTTGGATACCCAAGTGCCGCTCACCTGCCTATCTTTCCAAGTTATCTCGCTCGGCGTTTGGTTGAGTTAGAAGGGGAAAGGCAGCTGTTTTTTTGAGAGGGCGTTTCGGTTTGTGTTTAGACAAATAGATGGAGTACAGGATCAGATTTTCGAGCGATTTTTTACGAATCGGGGGCTCGTCGAATTTCATCGGCTTGGAGTTTGCCTCGAAAAACCAAATGTGCCCTTCCTGATCGACGCCGAGGTCCATAGACATTTCGCCTAACATATGGCCGCTGGACTTCTCGATCTGCTTCGCGATGATGAGCGCGGCTTTTTTGGCACGGGTGATAATGCGTCTGCTGCCGGGCCCGCCGAAGGAGTACGTAAGCAGCTTGGCGGGATCGTCAATCGAGCCGCCCCGTGGAACGTGGGTCGTGATGCTGAGCTTTCCGGCCAGTCTGGCGCCGATCCCTGCGACGCTCCATAGGCCTTTGCCGTTCTTTTGCACGAGCACCCGGAGATCGAATGGACGCTGCTTATAGCTGGAGAGGGGAATTCCTTGTTGAATGATGTAGTCCTTGCTCCCGATCAGCCCCTGTACTTCCGACCACAGCCGGGAGACGCTCGGGTAACGGGAGATGTGGCTTTTCGTTTTTTCCTGAATGCTTAGCTCAAATATTTTGGACTTTGTATCGAGAAGGCTTCGGCTTACTTTCATGATGCCCTTGCCGGCTTTACCGCGAATCGGCTTGAGGTACAGAAACGGGTATTCGGCAAGCAGCTTATCGAGCTCCTCGCCGGAGGAGAGACGTTTCGTGACGGGAATATAGCCCCGCGTCTTCTTGGCGTGGTTGAGCCATTCGAACAAAGTCCATTTATTAAAGAAGGACGGATTGAAAAAACGGATTCGTCTCTGCCGCATGCAGGTTTGAATCACCTGCTGCACCTCGGGGAGCAGCTCGAATTTGCGGTATGGAATCCGGTTATAAATGACGTGGGGGGCAGGGAACAACCTTCTTCTCCACGTTTTGTCGGCCGCATTGTAGGTGTATCCGACGGCTTTGTGTCCGGACAGCTTGAAGTCGGTCGTCGTCATGACGTAGACGAGAACGCCGCGCTCTGCACCGGTTTGGATCAGGTCGATAAAATTTTCTTGATTTCCGCGAAAAAGTCGCGTTTCATCCGAGTGAGTAAGTATGGCCAGCGTCGGATGTTCGCGTTTGGACGGTGCGTTGGTGTTGTTGGTATCCACTCAGGAATCCCTCCTTGACCGAAATCGGCTCAAGTAGAGGCAGTAGTCGTGAATATTTTGCAGCGAAGCTCTTCCTTGTTCCTTCAGCGCCGGATGCTTGAAAATGGACCGCCCCGGTTTGGAATTTGCCTCAAACATCCAGAGGCGCTCATTCTGGTCGATTCCGATATCGAAGCCGAGCTCGCCCAAGGTATGACGGTAATTCTTTTCGATGTCCTCCGCCAGCTTGACGGCGGTTTCTTTGGCGTTCGTCAGCACCGCATCCGCCCGGTTGCCGAATATTTGCCGAAGCACCTGATCGGGAGTCATCAGCTGCCCGCCGGTGCGCACATGGGTCGTGACGCTGCCTTTGCCTGCCTTCTTGGCCCCAATAGCGGCAACAACCCATTGGTTATTGCTGTTCTTGGTCATGTGGAAACGGAAATCGATCGGACAGCTGTCGATTTCGATCAGACGAATCCCCTGCTGGGCAACGTAGTTGTTCAACTTTCCGCTCTGCCTGTTAAGCAGCGACATCAGGGCCTCGAACTGGCTGAACCGCAGCAGCACATTGCGTCCCCCACGCCGGAAACGGACAAAGTAGCCGCGCTTCGGATTGTACGTCAAACGGAAAATGCCGATCCCGAGGCTGCCGCCGGTCGGTTTCAAATAGATGAATTTATGCTTCTCCAGCATTTCCTTAATTTGTGAAGAGGTGGGGTTGATCCGAGATTCGGGAACGTAGCGGGAAGCTTCGGTGCCTTCCAGCAAATTGTAGACATCCCATTTGTCGAAAAAAGTCCAGTTGAACAGCGGAATCCCTCTGCGAATAAACCGCTGTTTGAAAGCGTTCATCGATTCGAGCCGCTCCGCCTTCCGGCTGGGCAGCCGGTTGTAGACGACATCGGGCAGCGGTACCGTCTTACGTACCCAACCGTTTTCGCCGCGCGGGAGAATGGCAGTGACGGTCGCTTGAGACCAATTGACGCTTTGGGGGGAAAAACCGAAGTAAAATGCTTTGTCGGAGCCGACACGCATAAATTGCCGGATAAACTCCGTCCGATTGCCGAACGGAGCGCTGTCCCCTCCCGTGACGCTGGTCAAGACCCCGATCAGCGGTCCGAGGCGGATGTCTTTGCCGTTGCTGCACATGATCATGCTGGTACCGGCCCGGGGAATGCGAAGCTGCGCGTAAAGGAATGACGGCAAATACAGATGGTAGCCGTTCTTTTTCAGCAGCTTCAAACCTGCGTATACGCTTTTGCTGCCGAGGTGCAGATGTATGTTTCGTGTCTTGGATACTTTAAGCGCCCGCGCCAATTCGCCGGAGAGGTAGACGACCCGCTCCTGACGCTGGGTGACATGAATCGTGCAAGTTGTCAAGCTCATGTTGAACCTCCTAAGAGTTTTGCCGCAGGCAAAACTTTCTCCGAAAGCGTAGGCTGAGTTTGCTGGGCATTCGTCAAGGCTGCTTTCGCCCGACGTTTGCCTGCGCACGCGGCTGCCGCAGCAAATACCGCGCGTAGCGCAGCGGGTTGGTCAGTGCGTCCAGTTTGGCTTGGTCGTCTTCTAAATAAGTAAAGATGGTGCGGCCGGGTTTGGAATTCACCTCAAGAATCCAACTATTGCCGTCCATGTCGACACCGAAATCAATGCCGAGCTCGGCGAGCCGCCCGTGACAAGATTCCAGCGCTTCCGGAAGCCCCGTAGCGAGCTGCTCCAGCTCGTGAAGGAGCGTCTCGGCGCGTGCCGGCCCGAACTCGCGGGCCAAGAACGGCCTGATGGGTTCCACCGCGCCCCCGCCGTGCAGATTGGAGGTCAGGCTGCCGTTCTGCCCGCGGCGGACGGCCATGCCGGTCAGCTTCCAGCGGCCGTCACCGTTTTTCTGCACGAGCGCGCGGACGTCGTACGCGTCTCCGTTTTGCGACTGCAGCGGCAAATACTGCTGCAGCAAATAGCTGCGCTGCGCGACGAAGCGGCGCAGCCAGCGAAGCAGCGCCCCGGCGTCGGCGAAGCCGCACGCGACGGCGCGGTTGCGCGGATCGCGCCCGCGGACGGTGAACGCCGCTTCGGCGGCGTTCACCGTGCCCGCAGGGGACGCGCTTTCGCGGCGCACGAGCAGCACGCCACGTCCCTGGGAGCCGCCACGCGGCTTCAGAATCGCTTCGCCGCGCTGCCGGAGCCAATCCGCGAGCGTGCGCATGCTGCGCAGCGGTTGCGTCTCCGGCAGATGGCGGTCAAACCGGCCATCCCGCCGAAGCGCTTGCTGAACGTCCCACTTGCCCTTCAAGCTGTGGCCGAGCAGCCGGACGGAGGACTGCTGCTTAAGACCGTGCAATGCGTTCCGATAATCGGCGTACTGCCTTCGGGCGGTGAAAAAGCAGCGGTCATATACGACAGCCGGCAGGTCGAAGGTCCGGCTGACCCATTCCTTGAGTGGCGGATCATAGACATACCCGATCACTTGCGGCCGGGACCAGTCGATGCCCTGCGGAGTAAATACGAATACCGTTAAGCCGCTGCGGCTCCCGTGGGTGCATAAACGGCGATAGAAATCGCGGTTGGCAAAAGGCGGATGTTCATCGGTTTGCGTCGTCATGATGCCGACGGTACTTTCGTTCGGGCGGTCTGGTTTCATCATGCGCTTTACCTCGATCCGTTGGAGCTGCGTCGTCGCAGGACCCCGAAATATCCCATATGCGGAAGCAGTTTATCGGGGGAGATCCGCTTTCCGGTTCGCCGATTCGGAAGCTTGGCGAACGGTCAAAACTTCGCCGCGAAGCGGGCGTATTGCACTAGCTTCTTGACGGAGGGACGGATCTTGCGCCCGGCTGCCAGCGGCGTATTGTCCTCCTTCGACGGCTTCGAGTTGACTTCAAGCAGCCATACCCGGCCATTCGTATCGATCGCCAGATCGATTCCGAGCTCGGCAAAATGTCCTGGGACCTGCGCTTCGATGCCCTTGGCAATTTGGATGGCCGCCCGCCTCAGCTTGCCTACGCCGCCGGCCGCCGAGGCAGCCCCGGAGCGTCCCAAAGCGTCCTTGGCCGTTGTCAGCGTGCCCCCTCGCGCCAGATTGGAGACGAAGTGATGCGTACCGGCTATGCGGGCTACGATGGACGTAATGCCCCATTGTCCGGTTTCCCCGCGCTGCACCAAGGCCCGAAAATCGACGGGTCGGCCGTTCACGGCCAGCAAGTCGAGCCCTTGCTGAATTTGATAGCGTCGGCTTTTCAATTTGCCCGAGATGGTACTGAACAGCTTGCCAAGGGTCGCAAAGGACTGCTTACGGGCGCCGCCCAGATTCGTAAAATGACAAATGTATCCGTCCGGCTGTTTTTTAATCCGAATGATGCCTTTCCCTAGGCTGCCGGTAATCGGTTTGAGAAACACGGTCGGATGCTTGGCGCACATCGATTTGAGAAGCTGGAGGTTCCGCAGTAAATACGACTCCGGCAAGTACTTCTGCAGACCTGTTTCCTTATTGAGGGCATCGAATACTTCCGTCTTGTTTAAATACTTTTCATTGAAGAGCACCGCATTATGGCGGCTCTTGGCTTGCGTCACAAAATGCTGCACATTGGCCCGGTTTTCCAGCTTGCGCGAGGTCAGACGGTTATACAGAACATGCGGCATCGGAAACGTCGTTTTTTCCCAGTCGCCGGTTGCCTTGACGCGCCACCCCCGAACCTCGTCGCTCTGTCCGCGCAAATCCTCAGGCGTGCTGAAAAACACCGATGCGCCATACAGCTTGCACGCCTCGGAGAGCTCGCGGCTAAAGGCGGTATTCGCCCCGAACAGCTTGTCGGCGGAATTGGCGTAAACGCGGCTGACCATGACACCGATCAGCGGGCCAAGATGAATCGTACGGGTTCCGGTTTTGTATTGGAGACAGAGCTCATCCCCGTGGGCAAGCCCCCATCGGGAAGCTAACGAACCGCTCAAGCGCAGCACGCCGGCCTTAGACGAAGAGTTGACCGAAACCTCCTCCCGGCTGGAGCCGAAACGGAGCTGGAGAGGATGCTGCAGCGGAATCTTCCACTTTTTCACTACAGATTCGCTGAGCGTCAGAACGGAACCGTCCGAGGAAGTGCCGGCGCTTTGGATCTGGATCGTCACCTTTGTTCTTTTCATGCGGAACTCCTTCCCAGCACCGGCTTGCCGCAAGACATGCCGCAACATGCTTTGAACATTGAGAAGCGAACTACTTCATCATATGAGGGCGTCTAACCCTTGGTGAAAGAAACTACCTATATCGGGCAAGTGCCTGCAAGCCTGTTGACTCCCGCCATGACAGGAATACTTCATGTCGGAGCAAGATCCTTTGGAGCCTGTCCAAACTGCGAGAAACGAACAAGGCCATGGACCGGCCGTATGAGTGTTCATGCGGGTATCGCGCACGCCGCGACAGAGTTGGAGCGATCAACATCCTGCATCAACCTGTGATAGATGGTAACCGTCTATCAGCCTGGATAGCTATACGCTCTGATCCAGGATAAGCTAATGAGCTAGCTCTTAACTTGGCAGTCGGCACAAAACAGAAATGGCCTGCTCGCGTTAACTAGCTACCTGTACGGTCAAGCCATGCGGCCGTTCCGGGAAAGAAGCCGAAGCCAAGCCACGGCAGGAGCGCTTAGCGAAGTTAAGGAGCCGTTAAGGTGCTATTTTGGCCGGGACCCTCATACAATGTATCGTACAAGTTGTACGAGGGGAGGCTGGGATTTTGAAGGGGACCCGTAATGTCATTGGGTTGGCCCTGGCGCTGGGCATGATGCTTTACGCCGTACCGAGGCTCGATTTCGGCGGGGGCTGGACGCTGGCTTCCGTTTTCGGCGCGGGATGGATCGCTTTTGCGCTGCTCGTTATTGCCGCACATTTGCACGAGCTGCTTGGCGTGGAGGAGGAGACGAAGCGGCAGCTGCTCAAGATCAGACGAATGAAAAAATGGCGGCTGGAGCAATCGCTGCAGGGAAGGCGCAGCCTTTTGCAGATCAAAAAATAGCAAAAAAAGTCCGTTTCACCCCTTGTGGGGTGGGAAACGGACTTTTTTTCTGCCCTCGGCTACACGATGAGCGAGATCGCTAACAGATCGAACAGGACGAACGGTACGATCACATTGCTGTAGTAGGGATTGTAGAACGAATAAGCACCTGGGCCGGGAAGCAGGGCGCGGCCGTGCTCCGGGGACATTTGCAAATACACATAATGATCGTCGACATGTACGATCGTGCCTTCGTAGCTGTGCCCGTGAACCGTATAGACGCGTACGGGCCTTTGCAAATATTCGGAGCATATGCTGTGAATGCGATTCTTGCACCGGTTGAATGCTTCCGCGTCGCGCGTATCAAGCTCGTAGACGGTCCTCGTCACGCCTGCGAAAGGGTTGTCTGACATATGGATTCCACACCTCCTATGGGGTTTCGCCTAATCCATTGTATGCTGACGGGCTGTTTTTCTAGTCCTGAGCGCAGTTTTTTTCGTGCGAAAAAAATGATAAGATATAGTACAGAGTGATACAGAATTAGAATGGATTGGTGAGACAGATGAGTGAAAACGAAACGACCAACGTGCAGGAAGCAGCAACCAAGCACGAACAAATCTTGAAATATATCGAGAGCTTGAACATCGGCAGCAAAATCTCCGTCCGCAAAATCGCCGAGATGCTGGGGGTCAGCGAAGGGACGGCTTACCGCGCGATCAAGGAGGCGGATGCGATCGGACTGGTGGCGACGAAGGAGCGGGTAGGCACGGTTCGCGTCGAGAAAAAGCTGCGCGATCAGATGGATAAGCTGACGTTCGCGGAAGTCGTGAATATGGTCGACGGCGAAGTGCTCGGCGGCATGGCGGGCCTGAACAAAACCTTGAACAAGTTCGTCATCGGCGCGATGGAGCAGGATGCGATGATGCGCTATATCGATCCGGGCAGCCTGCTGATCGTCGGAAACCGGAGCACGGCGCATCTGGGCGCGCTGGAGCAAGGGGCAGGCGTGCTGATTACAGGCGGCTTCGGGACGAGCGAGGAGGTTAAGGAACTTGCCGACCGGCTGGAGCTTCCCATCATTTCCAGCAGCTACGATACGTTCACGGTCGCATCCTTGATCAACCGGGCGATTTACGACCGGCTGATCAAGAAGAAAATTTTGCTGATCGAGGACATCGTCCCCCAATCGATGCAGGTGTACGCGCTTAAGGCGCACCATACGTTGAAAGACTGGCAGCGGCTGCACGAGGAAACCGGGCATAGCCGTTTTCCGGTAGTGGACGAGTGGAACCGCGTCATCGGCATGATTACGTCGAAGGATTTGATCGGCGCCGAGCCGGACCAGACGATCGACAAGCGGATGACCCGGGGGCCGGTGACGGCAAGCGCCAACACGTCGGTGGCGGCGGCGGCCCATTTGATGGTATGGGAGGGCATCGAGCTGCTGCCGATCATCGACATGAGCCGCAAGCTGACCGGCGTCATCAGCCGCAAGGACGTGCTGAAGGCGATGCAGCACATTCAGCGTCAGCCGCAGCACGGGGAGACGTTCGAGGATTTGATCTGGTCGGGCTTCTGCGAGGAGAAGGACCGGGACGGTCATCCCGTGTTCCGCGGGACGATTACCCCGCAGATGACGAACCGGCTTGGCACCGTCTCCGAAGGGGTGTTGACGGTGCTGATGACGCAGGCTGCTTATCACGCGGTGCAGGATGTCAAGAAGGGCGATCTTGTGCTGGACAACATGGCTTCGTATTTTATCAAGCCGGTGCAGATCGACAGCGCGGTGGAAATTCGTCCCCGCATCATCGAGGTGAGCCGCAAATTCGGCAAAATCGATGTCGAGATGCATCTTGACGGCGCTTTGGTGGCCAAGGCGATGCTGACGGCGCAAGTATTCGAGCCTTAGGGAGAGCCGGAAAAGGGGGCTGCGAAGCCGTTCAAGCCCGCGAATGGCTTCACGGGCTTGGCGGACGGCCGGAAGGACGTCGTCCTCCGGTACCGTCCGGAGATTTAGGCGTTGCCGGTCTATTTCCGGCTGAACAGATTATGATTGCGGATGCCCGCAAACAGATTGAACAAGCCGAGCAGCAGGCAGACGGTTCCGAAGATGCGGCGGGTTGCGGAATCTTCGAAGAAGAACAGCTGGGATACGGCGATCACGACAAGCATAAGCCCCATGAAGATGTTCATCCGGGCCGAATACAGGCCGCGCCGTTTCGGCTCCTGTTCCCGGCGGTAACGCACACTGAAATAGAGCGAAAATACGAGGAAGATGACGATCAGCACGCTGAGCGTCCATTGCATGGTTTGCATCTTGAGCGGCACATCCTTATGTACGGGTTCTGCTTCCACTTTAGCGATTTCCGCGCGGGAAATCAACCGGTTGTGGAAGATTACGAGAGCGGGATTCGCTTCCACTCTTTGACCGTGACCCATACCTTCAGCTCCGTTTGCGTCAGCACGATCCATTTGACGGCCTGTACGATATAATCCTTATCCAGCACGCCGACATAAGGCTTTTCCGTCAAAATTTGCTCGTACACATCGGGAATAGCGGCAAAATCCGATATTTTACGGCCGACGACGATTTTTTTCAAATCGCCGTGAATGCGGCGCTTCAGCTCGCTTTCCGTCACCTTGTCGAGCGTCGTGTGCTCACCGGGCTCGATATAAATGTTCAGGAGATTGATCGTTGTCTGCTGATTTTTCGTTTTGGTCAAATCGGCGATCTTGACTTCCAGATCCACCTTGGCGGAGAGCAACTCCCGGTTCTGCTCGATCATCATATTCAAGCGTTGATTGTACGCGCTCAGAAACAGGGCGGCGCCGATGACCATCCCGGCGATAAGGAGGCCCGCCGCATGCAAAAAACCGCCGGACGAACCGGAAGCGGGCGTCTTCACCCCTCGTTCCCTCCTTTGCAGATCCACTGGATCAGGGTCGAGCCTACATGCGCGCCGACGAAGGCGCAGACGATGTACATGATTTGTTTGATCGCCGGGGAAATATGTCCCTCGATAAAATGCGTCTCAATCGCGCGGATCGGATCGATCGTTCCGCCGATGGCGGCGACGATCGCCCAAATTTTGATTTGCTCCGCGACGCTCGTCATCCGGTATACTGGCGGTTCGAGCGTCAATACGGCGCTAATGCCGGCCAGCATCGTCCCCCCGAGCACGACTCCGAACGCCACGAAAAAATCAAGAAAGCATCTGGATACAAATGGAGACATCGTTCCTCATCCTTTCCGGACCTGTTGAGCCGTTCCCAGCCGTTCGGGGCTTGGCCGACTTCGCCTTTCTAATATATATGGCACACTTGTTCGCATTATGCTAAACTATGGATAAATATTTCAAACGCGGGGAGGCGGCCCGGATGGGCGATTTCGTACATTTGCATGTGCACAGCGAATACAGTCTGCTCGACGGCGCCGCGCGCATCGACGATTTGGTCGGCCGTGCGGCCGAGCTCGGCATGAAGGCGCTGGCGCTGACGGATCACGGTGTGATGTACGGCGCCATTCCTTTTTATAAAGCATGCAAGCAGCGGGGGATCAAGCCGATTATCGGATGCGAGGTTTATTTCACATCGGGCTCCATCCGGCAAAAAGGCAGCCGTCAAGAGCAGCCGATCTATCACCTGATTCTGCTCGCCAAAAATAAAACAGGCTATCAAAATCTGATGAAGCTGTGCTCCATCGGACATTTGGAAGGCTATCACTATAAGCCGCGGATTGATCCGGAACATCTGGAGCGTTATGCGGAAGGGCTGATCTGCACCAGCTCGTGCCTTGGAAGCGAGGTGTCGCAGCATCTGCTGCACGGACGCTACGACGAGGCGAAGGTGGCGGCGCTGCGTTACCGCGCGATCTTCGGAGACGATTTTTTTCTGGAGCTGCAGGACCACGGCCTGACGGAGCAAAAGAAAGTGATGCAGGACATGCTCCGGCTTGCCCGCGACACCGGCATTCCGCTGGTCGCGACCAACGACGCGCATTACGTTCGCGAGCCGGACCATGCGGTCCAGGACATTCTCATTTGCATAGGTACGGGCAAAACGATCGACGACGAAGCGCGGCTTAAATTTCATACGTCGCAGCTTTATTTGAAAAGCCCGGACGAGATGGCAGAGCTGTTCGCCCATGCGCCGGAGGCGCTCGCCAATACGCTGGAAGTAGCCCGGCGGTGCGACCTCGAGCTCGAATTCGGACAGTCGATTTTGCCGGAATTCGCTCCGATTCCGGACGGCATGACGGCCGGAACGTATCTCGCCCGGCTTTGCCGGCAGGGCGTCGAGCAGCGGTACGGCGCGGCTGAGGAATGGAACGACGCGGAATGGCGGAGTAAGGTGGATGAACGGCTGCGTTACGAGCTGTCCGTCATCGAGCGGATGGGGTATTCGGATTATTTTCTGATCGTATGGGACTTCATCCGTTTCGCTCACGAGCAGGGGATTGCGACCGGACCTGGACGGGGGTCGTCGGCGGGGAGCCTCGTCGCCTACGTGCTGCGCATCACCGATGTGGACCCGATCCGCTACAACCTGCTGTTCGAACGGTTCCTGAACCCCGAGCGGGTGTCGATGCCCGATATCGATATCGACTTTAGCGACCTCCGGCGCGACGAGGTGATCGACTATGTCGTACACAAGTATGGCCGGGACCGGGTGGCGCAAATTATCACCTTCGGAACGATGGCCGCCAAAGGGGCGGTGCGCGACGTCGGTCGGGTGCTGAATATGCCTTACGGCGAGGTGGACCGCGCGGCCAAGCTGATCCCGCATCAGCTCGGCATGACGCTGGAGGAGGCGCTGCGCACGAGCCCCGACCTGAAGGCGCTCGCCGCGAAGCAGCCGAAGACGGCGGAGCTGCTGGAGATGGCGATGAAGGTGGAAGGGATGCCGCGCCACGCCTCTACCCACGCCGCGGGCGTCGTCATTTCGCGTGAGCCGCTGACGCAGTACGTGCCGCTGCAGGAAGGAACCGAGCAGACGGCGCTGACGCAGTATACGATGGAGCATCTGGAAGCGATCGGCTTGCTGAAGATGGACTTTCTCGGACTGCGGACGCTGTCCATCATCGAGCGCACGCTGGAATGGATTTGCGAGCGGACGGGAGTACCCTTCGACTGGACGAAGGTGCCTGCCGACGATTCGGCGACGTATGCGCTGCTCAGCCGGGGCGATACGACGGGTGTTTTCCAGCTGGAGTCGGCCGGCATGCGCCGCGTGCTGAAGGAACTGCGGCCGTCGAACTTTGAGGACATCATCTCGGTGCTCGCGCTCTACCGGCCGGGCCCGATGGAATTCATCCCGAAGTATATCGCCTGCAAGCACGGACAGCAGTCGGTGGAATACCCGCATGAAGCGCTGGAGCCCATCCTGCGGGATACGTATGGGATCATCGTTTATCAGGAGCAGATCATGCAGATCGCGTCGAAGATGGCCGGATTCAGCCTCGGCGAAGCGGATTTGCTGCGCCGGGCGGTGAGCAAGAAGAAGCGGGAGGTGTTGGACGAGGAGCGCGCCCACTTCGTGAAAGGGAGCCTTGGCCAGGGCCACAGCGAAGCCGAGGCGAACCGGGTGTACGACATGATCGTCCGCTTCGCCGACTACGGCTTTCCGCGGGCGCATGCGACGGCTTACGGCGTGCTTGCGTTCCAGACGGCGTATCTGAAGGCGCATTACCCCGTGCCGTTCATGGCGTCGATGCTGACCGCAGTGACGGGCAGCCACCATAAAATCGCGGAATATGCCGACGAATGCCGCCGCATGGGCATTGCCGTGCTCCCGCCCGACGTGAACGAAAGCGGCTTTCTGTTTACGCCGATTGCAGCAGAGAACGGCGGCGCGATTCGCTTCGGCCTCGCGGCGATCAAGAACGTCGGAACGCAAGCGATCGAATCGATCATCGCGGAGCGACGAACGGGCGTCTATGCCAGCTTGATCGATTTCTGCCGGCGCGTCGACCTGCGCGTCTGCAACAAGCGCGTGATGGAGTCGCTGATTCAAGGCGGCGCGCTCGATTCGCTGCCGGGCCACCGGTCCCAGCAGCTCGCGATGCTGGAAGACGCCGTCGATGCGGCGGTCAAGTGGCGCAAGGACCGCGAAGATTTGCAGCTTGTGCTCGACGGTTTCACGGAGGAGGTCAACTGGGAGGTGGAATACCCCCAGATTCCTCCGTTCACGCTGACGCAAAAGCTGGAGCTGGAGCGGGAACTGCTCGGCCTATATATTTCCGGCAGCCCGCTCGACGATTTCGATGCGGTGCTGCAGAAGCTGGAGACGGATCTGCTGTCCCGGCTTCAGGAGTATCCGGACGGCAGCGACGTCATGGTTGCCGGGCTGGTCATCTCGAACAAGACGATCGTCACAAAAAAAGGCCAGCCGATGGCGTTCATGGAGCTGGAAGACCGTGTCGGCAAGGCGGAGGTCGTGCTGTTCCCGGAAACGTGGAAAAAGTACGCCCCGCTGGTGCAGAAGGGCAAGCCCGTGCTGGTCGTCGCCAAGCTTCAGCTCGGGGACGAAGACTACAAGCTGCTGGCCGATCAGCTTATTGCGCTGGACGATCCGCATCTGGAGCAGAAGGCGGTCAAGCCGGCGCCGCTCCCGGAAGGGGCCTCGCGAAGCGGTCAGCGGCGCACTTCCGGCTCCACGCCCCGCGGCACAGCTTCGGCGGAGGCTGCGCGCAAGCCGCGAAGCCGATACTCGGCGGCGTCTCAAGTGTCCAGCCCCTCGCCGGGCGGGGCGGAGCGCAAGGCTGCGGACCGGCCCGTGCGGGCCGCTGAAACCGCAGCCCGCGGTCCCCGCTCCGCAACGACAGGTCAGCGCGTCTATATGCGCATCTCCCCGCAGCGCGAGCAGCCGGCGGTGCTTGAATCGCTCAAGCGGCTGATCGCCGGGCACGGCGGTCCGCTGCCGGTCGTGCTGTACTACGAGCGGACCCAGAAAACGCTCGGCTTAAGCGACCAGTACAAGGTGAAGCCGTCCCCCGAGCTGTTCGCCCGCATTGAAGAGCTGCTTGGCAAAGACAGCGTGAAAGTGAAATAAATCGCGCCTCCCCCGCATACATTTAGTAACCTGCACCCTTTCGGCGAGACGCGAGACTCGCCGGTTTGCACGCGTTACGAAATGGAACCGGAGGAGGCGTTATTTTATTCTATGTCCTGCCAATATATTGTCGAATGTTTGGAGAAACGCGGCGTTACTGTCGAACGCATAGCGGACATTGTGCGCGAATCGCAGCTTCCCTACAATCCCGCGCTGTCCGCGGAGGCGTGCATCGAGAGCGAGATGACGGTTCTCCGAAAGCGTGAAGTCCAATACGTGCTTTATACCGGAATCGCGCTGGACGAGCTGGCCGAACGGAAGGAGTTGCCCGAGCCGCTGCAGAGACTGATGGAGACGGAAGCGCCCTTGTACGGCGTGGACGAGACCTTGGCGCTCGGCATCGTTCATGTATACGGCATGGTCGGGCTGACCAGCTTCGGCTATTTGGATAAGAGAAAGCCGGGCATCATTCGCGAGCTGAACGACCAGCCGACGCGCATTCACGTTTTTTGGACGACCTGGTGGCGGGACTGGCCGCCGCGGCTTCGGCCCGGATCGCGCACAAGCATCAGGATGAGGCGGAAGGCCTTTCGACGCAAACGTGACTGTCGAGATTTGTCGAAACGACACATCTTTTACCGATAAAGACCTCCCCTCCGGCACACCGAACTTCGGTTGCGGGAAAAAGTGCACTTATGATATCATTATTGCATTATGTTCGGGAGGTCTTTTTTCATGTGGACGGTTATCTATATCGCTCCGACCGCTAAAATCGCTGAAAGAATCAAGCAAAGACTTACGGAGGAAGGCTTCCTTGTTCAAGTCCGCGCTATCAACATGACCAAAAACCAATTTGAGATCGTCGTTCCCGAAGGCGAATTGGAAGAGGTTCAGGAAGTGCTGAATTCCATTTTGCATAGATCCTAAACAAGTCCCCAATACCGCAAGCGAGGTGTAATTGTGCAATTTAAAGACTTGTTTCAGAAAAGAAAATATGCCACGGTTCCTTCCGTGGACAGGAGGGCTCCGAACCGGGTGATGGACGGAGCCATCGACGTTCCCGAGGAGCGTCCGAAACGCGAAATCCCGGAAGGCCTGATGAACAAGTGCCCCAAGTGCGGGACGATCCAGTATAACAAAGAGCTTGATAAAAACTTAAAGGTATGTACCGCTTGCGAGTACCATTACAAGCTGAATGCCGTAGAGCGCATCCAGATGACGATGGACGAAGGCCGCTTTGTGGAATTTGACAGCGAGATGGCATCCGAGGACCCGCTGGAATTCCCCGCTTACATAGCCAAGTACAACAAAGCGGTCGAAGCTACCGGCATGCAGGACGCCGTTATTACCGGTGAAGGAACGATCGGAGGGTATCCGGTTGTCGTAGCGGTGATGAGCTTCGACTTTATGGGCGGAACGCTCGGATCGGTTGTTGGCGAAAAGGTGACGAATGCGATCGAGCATGCGACCCGGACGAACCGGCCGGTTATCATTTTCTCCACATCGGGCGGCGCACGGATGCAGGAAAGTATTCTCAGCCTGATGCAGATGGCGAAAACGAGCGCGGCGCTCGCCAAGCTGAACGAGCAGGGCGGCCTGTACATTTCCGTCATTACCGACCCGACCTTCGGCGGCGTCAGCGCGAGCTTCGCGATGCTCGGAGACTACATTATTGCCGAGCCGGGCGTGGCGTTCGGATTTACCGGCGGACGCGTCATCGAACAGACGATGAGAATCAAGCTGCCGCCAGGCTTCCAGACGGCGGAATTCAACCTGAAGCATGGACAAGTGGACCTGGTCACGCACCGCAAAGAAATGCGCAGTATGCTGACCCGTCTTCTTAGCATGCACGGGGTAAAGGAGGAAACCGTAAATGGCTAGTGAAATGCCTTTCGAGCAGCCGCTAGTCGAGCTTCGTGCCAAAATCGACGAGCTGCGCAAGTTCGGAGCGGACAAGCAGATCGATTTCTCCGAGGAAATCAAGCGCTTGGAGCAGCGGCTGGAGCAGCTCGAAACGGAATTGTACGCCGGCATGTCGACCCGGCAAAAAATGCAGGTGGCCCGTCATCCGCAGCGCCCGACGTCACTTGATTACATTCAGCATTTGTTCACCGATTTCATCGAGCTGCACGGGGACCGTTTATTTGGCGACGACTTGGCCATTGTGGGGGGCATCGCGCGTTTCAACGGTATTCCGGTGACGGTGGTCGGCCATCAGAAAGGGAAAGATACGAAGGACAACATCGCTCGACACTTCGGCAGCCCGCATCCGGAAGGCTTCCGCAAAGCGCTGCGTTTTATGAAGCAGGCGGACAAGTTCAAGCGTCCGATCATTACGTTCATCGATACGAAAGGCGCTTACCCCGGCAATGCGGCGGAAGAGAGAGGGCAAGGGGAAGCGATCGCCCGAAATCTGATGGAGATGGCATCCTTGCGAGTGCCCGTCTTGTGCGTCGTCATCGGCGAAGGCGGCAGCGGCGGCGCTTTGGCGCTTGGCGTAGGCAACCGCGTATTTATGCTTGAGAATGCGATTTATTCGGTTATCAGCCCGGAAGGCGCAGCCTCGATTTTATATAAAGACGCTTCAAAATCGATGGAAGCAGCCGAAGCGATGAAGATTACGGCGGACGAAATTTTGAAGCTCGGCGTAATCGATGCGATCATTCCCGAACCGAAGGGCGGCGCCCATCGGGATGTTGCCGCGCAGGCGGAATCGATCAAGCAAATGTTGTGGACCCACTTGCAGGAATTGCTCAAGATGACAGAGAATGAATTAATAGAAGACCGTTATAATAAATTTAGACAAATCGGTCGGTTCACCAAGATCCAGGAGGGAAATCATGCGTAAAACAAAAATTGTGTGTACCATCGGACCGGTCAGCGAATCGCTGGACATGTTCAAAAAGCTCATTGATGCAGGGATGAACGTTGCTAGGCTGAACTTCTCCCACGGCGATTTCGAAGAGCATGGCAACAGAATCAAGAACGTGCGTCAGGCTTGTCAGGAGCTCGGCAAAAGCGTAGCCATTCTGCTTGATACCAAGGGACCGGAAATCCGGACCGGCAAGCTGAAGGACGATCAAAAAGTCGAGCTGCTTCAGGACAATCTGATCACCTTAACGACGGAAGAAGTACTCGGCGATGCCGAGCGCGTTTCCATCACATACAGGGACCTTTACAGGGATGTAAAGATCGGTTCCACCATTTTGATCGATGACGGCTTGATCGGACTGACGGTCGAGGATATCCGCGGAACGGATATCGTGTGCCGGATTAAAAACGGCGGACTGCTTGGAGGCAAGAAAGGCGTGAACGTGCCGGGGGTGAAAATCAACCTGCCGGGCATCACGGAAAAAGATGCGAACGATATCATTTTCGGCATTCAGCAGGGAGTGGATTTTATCGCTGCTTCTTTCGTGCGCAAAGCGAGCGACGTCCTTGAAATCCGCGAAATTCTGGACCGCCATAACGCAACGCATATTCAAATCATTTCCAAAATCGAAAACCAGGAAGGCGTGGAAAACCTCGACGAAATTCTTGAGGTATCCGACGGTCTCATGGTAGCGCGCGGCGATCTCGGCGTGGAAATTCCGGCCGAAGACGTGCCGATCGTGCAAAAAGCGATGATCAAAAAATGTAACCAGGCCGGCAAGCCGGTCATTACGGCTACGATGATGCTGGATTCCATGCAGCGTAACCCGCGCCCGACGCGCGCGGAAGCTAGTGACGTGGCGAACGCGATCTTCGACGGCACAGACGCCGTGATGCTGTCCGGTGAAACGGCAGCAGGGAAATACCCGGTGGAGTCGATACAGACGATGGCCCGCATCGCCGAGCGTGCGGAAACCGCGCTGGAATACCGGGAAATTTTCATCCGTCAAAGTAATGCGCAGCAGACGACCGTAACCGAGGCGATCAGCCAAGCGGTAGCGAACTCGGCGCTTGATCTGGACGCCAAAGCGATTCTGACATCGACGGAAAGCGGCTATACGGCGCGTATGGTATCCAAATACCGTCCGAAAGCGCCGATTATCGCGGTAACGCCGAACGACCGCGTGCTTCGCCGTTTGTCGCTCGTATGGGGCGTTATTCCGGTGAAAGGCGAAACGTGTACTTCGACCGACCAATTGTTCGAGCATGCCGTAGATGCCAGCGTGAAGGCAGGCCTGGTCAGCTTGGGCGATCTCGTCGTGATTACCGCAGGCGTGCCGGTTGGCCGCTCCGGAACGACCAACTTGATCAAGGTTCATCAAATCGGTGAAATGATCGCCAAAGGCCAAGGGATCGGCACGCAAATCGCCACAGGCCACGTCGTGACGGCCCGCTCCGCCGGGGAAGCGAATGCGAAGACGACCGAGGGCTGCATTCTGGTTACTATTACAACCGATAAAGACTATATGCCGGCCTTCGAAAAAGCGGCAGCGGTTATTACCGAGACGGGCGGGATTACGTCCCATGCGGCGGTTGTCGGCATCAGCTTGGGCAAGCCGGTCATCGTTGGTGTGGACAACGCGCTCGGCATCCTGAAAGACAACGACGAAGTTTCCATTTATCCGGAAGTCGGCGTCATCTATTCCGGCCGCGCCCGCGTGCTGTAAATAGAACATCGTCGAAGCCTTACGATACAGAACCATCGGAGCGAAATCGAACAGCGGTTTCGCTCCTTTGCTTTATAACTCTAGGATTCAGGAGGTTCGTATGCAGCATGCATTACGTGTCCGCTATCAGGAGACGGACCAGATGGGCGTCGTGTATCACGCCAACTATTTGAATTGGTTTGAAGTCGGCCGGACGGAGATGATCCGCGAGCTGGGTATGCCTTATCAGGCGCTGGAGGCCCGCGGTCTGCTGCTGCCGGTGATCGAAGCGGACCTGAAATTTCGCTCGCCCGCACGTTACGATGATCTGGTGACGATTGATACCAAAGTTGTCGAGTTGAGGAGTCTTCGGCTCCAGTTCGCTTACGAAATTAAACGCGGCGAGGAAGTGCTGGTCACCGGGAGAACGCAGCACGTCTGGTTGAACCGGGATTGGAAGCCGGTGCGGATCGACAGAGAACTGCCGGATTTATATGCCCTCCTTGCCAAAGCCATGAGCTAAAGCTAAAGTGCATCTCGAAATTCCGCTAACCTAAAAAGAATGAAGGACTTGGCCTTTACTGGTCAGGTCCTATTCCTTTTTGTTCTATATTTTCCAAAATGATTCGTGCCTATTGTATAATTGAAGTACAAGCGGAAGGATTGAGCGATCAAAGGGGAGAGGCACAGTGGAATTGCGTCATTTGCGATACTTCGTTACCGTTGCGGAGGAGCTGCATTTCGGCCGGGCGGCTGCACGCCTCAATATGGCGCAGCCCCCGTTAAGTCAGCAAATCCGCAAGCTGGAGGAAGAGCTCGGATTCTTGTTATTTTCCCGAAGCAAGCAGCACGTTGAATTAACGGATGCGGGGAAAGTGTTCCTGGAGGAGTCGCGGTCGGCGTTAGCGCGTGTGGAGCAAGCGCGCGAGACGGCGGAGAAAGCGAGCCGCGGGCAAACGGGCAGACTAGTGATTGGCTTTGTCGGTTCGGCGACCTACCACATCGTTCCGCTGCTGCAGCAGTATCGGCTTCGTTTTCCTTCGGTGGAATTGAAGCTGCATCAAATGAAGAGCGGGAACCAACTGCAAGCGCTGCACGAAAAAAGCATCCATCTCGGAATTGTGCGCGCCTCGATTCACAGTCCGTATTTGAATACGGAGCTGTTTAAGCGCGAGCCGTTTATGACGGTGCTTCCCGAAGCGCATCCGTTGGCCGGCCGGCAAGCGCTTAGCGTCCGCGATCTGGAGGACGAGCCGTTTATTTTGTCTCCCAGGCAAAACGGTTCTACTTATCACGATGCGGTCATCCATTTGTGCTATAAGGCTGGATTTTCGCCTAACATTGCGCTGGAAGCACCTGAAATTTTAACCGTTGTCGCCTTCGTAGCCGAAGGGATGGGGGTTGCTTTGGTTCCCGCGTCCTTTCGGCACCAGCAAAATCAAGGGGTCGTTTACCGGGACATTCGGGAAGCCGCTGTTCTGGAAACGGCGTTTATTTGGCGGAAAGACGAGTCGTCGCCGGTGCTGCATGAATTTTTGAAGCTCGGTCGGGCATACGGGGGAGGAACGATGAGTCCTTTCCACCCGGCTTGATACGTTTCGCATATCAGGAAGGACTTAACGGATATTGGACGCGGTTTCCAGAGGGTCGATATACTGAAGGGGCAAAGCCAAACCATCGGGAGGAGCGAAAGAACGATGAGCGGATCATTCCAGCCCGGCCTTGAAAACGTTATCGCAAGCGAAACCGAAATTTCTTATTTGGATGTCGAAAAAGAACAAATTGTGCTGCGGGGTTACGATCTTATCGAATTGGCCAAAACCGTAACATATTTGGACGTCGTTTCGTTAATGCTTGACGGCAGTCTGCCTACGCGCGAGTGGCGGAATGCTCTTGAGCTGAGCCTCAAGACGGAGTACGGACTGCCGGAGGATGCGCTGTCGATCCTGCATCTGCTTCCGAAGCAAACGCATCTGATGGACGCCCTGAGAACGGGAATTTCCGCCATCGCTGGCTATGATCAGGATATCGAGGACCGGTCGCGGGAAGCGAATTACCGCAAATCGATCCGGCTGTTGGCCAAGGTGCCCCAGATCGTGGCGAACAGCTATCATGCGTCCATGCGGCAGCCTCTGGTGGAGCCGCGTCAAGACCTCTCGTACAGCGCCAACTTTTTGTACATGATTACCGGGAAGGTTCCTTCCGAAATGGAAGAGAAGACGTTCGATCAGTCGCTGATCGTCTATAGCGAGCATGAAATGCCGAACTCGACCTTTGCCGCGCGCGTCATTGCGTCCACGCAGGCCGATCTGTACGGGGCGCTGACCGGCGCCGTCGCTTCGCTGAAAGGCACGCTGCATGGCGGAGCGAACGAAGCCGTCATGAAGATGCTGCTGGAAGCGGGAGATGAGGACAGCATGGAGCCGCTGATCCTGGGCAAATTGACCCGTAAGGAGCGCATCATGGGCTTCGGCCACCGGGTGTACATGAAGAAGCCGGACCCGCGCGCGGTGCTGATGAAAGAAGCGCTGGCCCTGCTTGCGGCCGCCAAAAACGAAGAGAATCTGTACCGCATGTGCGTCATCGGCGAAGAGGTGATGAACCGCGAAAAAGGTTTGTATCCGAACCTTGATTACTATGCCGCGCCGGTTTATTATTTGCTGGGCATTCCGATCGACTTGTTCACCCCGGTCTTTCTTGCCGCCCGGACTGTTGGCGTCTGCGCGCATGTAATGGAGCAGCATGCGAACAACCGGCTTTTCCGGCCTCGCGTGCTGTACAAGGGACCGCGCGATCTGCATCCCAATTCGGCCTCGATCGGCACTTAACTGGTAATGGGAGGAGACCTCGATATGGCAGCAAACCCATCCATGGCTTATGAACAAGGACGAACCGCGTCCGCTGCGGATCAACTGTTAGTGGACATCGCGGATTACGCGCTGGAATACGAAGTCCAAAGTCCGGAAGCCCGGCGCATTGCGCAGCACGTCGTATTGGATTCGCTTGGCACCGCCATTTTAGCGCTGCGCTTTCCGGAATGCGCGAAGCATCTTGGACCCGTCGTACCGGGCGTCACCGTGCCTCACGGCTGCCGGGTGCCGGGAACCCGCTATGAACTCGATCCCGTACACGGGGCGTTTAATATCGGGTGCATGATCCGCTGGCTCGATTACAACGATACGTGGCTGGCCGCGGAATGGGGCCACCCTTCGGACAATTTGGGCGGCATTTTGGCGGTGGCCGACTATCTCAGCCGCGTCCGGATCGCGGAAGGCAAAGCCCCTTTGCTTATGCGGGACGTGTTGGACGCCGCCGTGAAGGCGCATGAAATTCAAGGAGTGCTCGCACTCGAAAACAGCTTCAACCGGGTAGGCCTGGATCACGTGCTGCTGGTGAGGATCGCTTCGACGGCCGTCGTTACGGCGATGCTGGGCGGCAGCCGGGACGAAGTAGTCAATGCGCTTTCCAACGCTTGGTTGGACGGGGGCAGCTTGCGCACGTACCGGCACGCGCCGAATACGGGATCGCGCAAATCGTGGGCGGCCGGAGACGCGACCAGCCGTGCGGTCCGTCTCGCTCTCATGGCCGTCAACGGCGAAATGGGGTACGCCACCGCGCTTTCGGCCAAAACGTGGGGCTTCCAGGACGTATTGTTCCAAGGTAAGCCGCTGAAGCTTGCGCGCCCGCTCGGCTCGTACGTGATGGAGAACGTGCTGTTTAAAATTTCCTTCCCGGCCGAATTCCACGCCCAGACCGCCGTCGAATGCGCCTTTGCACTGCACCCGCAGATCAAGGACCGGCTGGACGAGATCGATCGAATTACGATGACGACGCATGAGTCGGCTATCCGCATCATCGATAAGAAAGGCCCGCTGCATAACCCGGCGGACCGGGACCACTGCCTTCAATACATGGTAGCGGTAGGCTTGCTGCATGGCGAGCTGACGGCAGAGCATTATGAGGATGAGGCGGCCGGCGACCCGCGAATCGATGCGCTTCGGGAGAAGATGGTCGTCACGGAAAATCCGCAGTACAGTCGGGATTACCTCGATCCGGACAAACGCTCGATTGCCAATGCGATCCAAATCCGCTTCACGGACGGGACGGAGACAGCGAACGTGGAGTGCGAATACCCGATCGGTCACCGCAGACGGCGTGCTGAAGGGCTGTCGAAGGTAATCGATAAATTCGAAGCCAATCTGCTGACCAGGTTTCCTAAGCCAAAAGCGGCGCAAATTCTCGAACTATCGCTTGACTTGGAGCGGTTGGAGCAGATGCCGGTAAACGAATATATGAATCTGTACGTCATTTAGTTTAACGGTAAGGCTGCGGAATAAGACTTCCCGGGAGGAGTAACGATGGCTTGGTTGATGGAGCAAGAGAAGGACCAACGGGAGCTGGCGGCGGATTTTCGAAAACGGATGGAAGCCGGCCCGATTCTCAAAATTCCGGGTACGCACGACGGGATGGCGGCCAGAATAGCGAGGCAGTTCGGCTTCGAGGCGCTTTATTTGTCCGGAGCCGCCTATACGGCCAGCCGGGGCCTGCCCGATCTCGGGCTGATTTATTCGAATGAAGTCGCGGACCGGGCCCGCGAGCTTGTCCGCGCCTCGATGCTTCCGCTGCTGGTCGATATCGATACCGGCTACGGCGGCATCTTGAACGCGGCCCGGACGGCCAAGGAAATGGTTGAAGCCAAGGCCGTCGCCGTCCAGATCGAGGATCAGGAAATGCCGAAGAAATGCGGCCACTTGAACGGCAAAAAGCTTGTTTCCACCGAAGAAATGATGCAAAAAATCAAGACGATCAAGGAAATCAGCCCAACGCTCGTCGTCATTGCCCGCACGGATGCCCAAAGCGTAGAAGGCTTCGAAGCGGCGGTTGATCGGGCCAAGCATTATTTGGCGGCGGGAGCGGACGGGATTTTTCCGGAGTCGCTGGAGAGCGAGGAAGAATTCAAGCGGTTCCGCGCCGCTATCGACGCGCCGCTGTTGGCGAACATGACGGAGTTCGGAAAAACGCCGTATTATACCGCAGAGCAGTTCGAGGCTTGGGGCTTCAATATGGTCATTTATCCGGTAACCTCGCTGCGGGTAGCGGCCAAAGCCTACGAGCGGGTATTTTCGGAAATTAACCGCACCGGGACGCAAGCGGGATCGCTCCAGGACATGCAAACCCGCAAAGAGCTGTACGATACAATCCGCTATTACGATTACGAAGCCTTGGACGGAAAAATCGCTAAAACCGTCCTGCCGCCAACTGAATAGGTTCCTTGATTTTTAACGATTGCCACGTAAAGAGTTCCCGAAGAGGCTAGTTCCTTCGGGAGCTCTTTTCGTTGTATAATGATAAAGCTCTTTTTGAATCGCCTTGGATAAAATTTAGGTGTATTTTCCCTTGCGTTTACATAAAATTAACAAAAAGAGCGCGCTCGCTTAACATTGTCGAATTATGATGTAGAAAGCAAACAAAATGAAGCTAACGGTGAATGACCATGGAGGGTTTACTGCCTTATGAAGGACACTGCTGCGCGTGAGACGGCCAACCATTATCTGAACCGCGATTTAAGCTGGATCGAGTTCAACTGGCGCGTGCTGGAGGAGGCGCAGGATCCCGAGACGCCGCTGCTCGAACGCGTCAAATTTTTATCGATCGTTTCTTCCAATTTAGACGAGTTTATGAGCGTCCGCGTAGCCGGGATCAAGGATCAGATCAAAGCAGGTCATACGAAAAAAGATTTCACCGGCTACACGCCTGCCGGACTGTTCAAACGCGTCATGAAGCGCTCCTCCAAAATGGTAACGGAGCAGTACAAGACGTACCGGGACGTGATCCGGCAGCTTGGTAAAGAAGGCATTATTTTTACCGAATACGATGATTTGAATGCGACCCAGCGCAAATCGATGGACGAATATTACCACGACATCGTTTTCCCTGTGTTGACGCCGATGGCGGTTGACCAGGCGCGGCCGTTTCCGCTGGTGCGGACGCAGGCTTTATATTTGGCGGTCGTGCTGATGAAGGAAGGGGACGATCCCGAGGACGAACCGTATTTTGCCATCCTGCAGGTGCCGTCCAATTTAAGCCGTTACCTTGCGGTGCCCGGACGGGCCAACAGCAAGAAGCGCGAATTCATTCTCATGGAAAAGCTCATCGAAAAGCACATCCATACGCTGTTCAGCGGCTATATTCCGATCTCGGTCCATGCGTTTCGGTTAACGCGCAACGCGGACTTAACGCTGGACGAGGAAGGCGCGGAGGACTTGCTGGAGGAGATCGAAATCCAGCTCCGCAAGCGGCGCTGGGGGACGCCGGTCAGGCTGGAGGTGCAGAAGGGCATTCACCCGTATGCGCTGGAGCAGCTGACGGAGGAGTTCGAGATTGTCGAGAATATTTTTGAAATTGACGGGCCGCTCGACCTGACGTATTTTATGAAAATGGCGTCGGCGCTCCAAGGCTTTGATCATTTGCGCTACAGCCCGATCCAACCGGTATATCCTTCCGAGCTCGACGATGTCGAGGATCTGTTCGCCAAGCTGCGGCAGCAGGATGTGCTCGTATATCACCCTTACGAGTCGTTCGATGCTGTCACCGATTTTGTGCTTCAAGCGGCTTACGATCCGCAAGTGCTCGCCATCAAAATGACGCTGTACCGGGTTAGCGGCAATTCCCCGCTCATCCAAGGGCTTGCCCGTGCAGCAGAGTCCGGCAAGCAGGTGACGGTCGTGGTGGAGCTGAAGGCGCGGTTTGAAGAAGAGCGCAACATCGCTTGGGCGCGCAAGCTGGAGCAGGCGGGCTGCCATGTCGTTTACGGGCTCGTGGGGCTGAAGACGCATGCCAAAATTACGCTGGTCGTCCGGCAGGAAGCGGATGGGCTGCGGCGGTACGTGCACGTGGGCACGGGGAATTACAATGACAATACGGCCAGATTGTATACCGATGTCGGCTTGTTTACTTCGCATAAGGAAATCGGGGAGGACGCTTCTGCGTTGTTCAACGAGGTGACCGGATATTCGGCGCCGCACAATTGGAAGGCGTTCGGCGTGGCGCCTACGGACATGATGGATAAGTTGTTCGAGAAAATCCGCCGCGAAGCGAAGCACGCTGCCGAAGGCAAGCCGGCGCGGATCATTGCCAAGTTCAACTCGCTCTCGAACCAGCAGATGGTTGACGAGCTGTATGCGGCCTCGCAGGCGGGGGTGGAGATCCATCTGATCGTGCGCGGCGTATGCTGCCTGCGGCCCGGTGTTCCGGGACTGAGCGAACGGATCACGGTGCTCAGCATTGTCGACCGGTTCTTGGAGCACTCGCGCATTTTTTATTTCGAGAACGGCGGGGAGCCGGAAGTATATATCTCTAGCGCAGATTGGATGACCCGGAACCTGACGCGGCGCGTCGAGCTGATGTGCCCCGTATTTGACAAAAGCATCCAGAAGTCGTTGATCCATATATTGCGGCTCAGCTTGAAGGATAACGTGAAGGCGCGACAGCTCCAACCGAACGGCATGTATGAGCATGTACGCTCGGAAGGAAACGAGCCGCAGCTTCGCAGTCAATTTGCGGCCATGCGCATCAATTCGTGGAAAACGACGACTCGTGAACTTTGAGCTGCTGTCCCCACGTATTTTTAAATTCTTTTTGCAATCCGAGGACCTCTCTGTATTCGGCAGAGGGATCGTGCTTTGCTTTCAGCCGCAAATGCAGCGCCTTGCTCTCCGAGAATGCGGTCGTCACTTCCAGCGCTTGCGTCTCGCTAATATCGAGAGCGACGGCGAGCTTGAGCAGCGTGCCGAGCTTTGCGATCAGATCGGTATCGATTTTTTTCAAAATATCCTTGTGATGCTGCACGGCCTGCTGGGTCCGTGCTTTTGTTTTGTACGAAGCGGTCAAGGCGCAAATGAGAATTTCGCGGTGGGTGAGACCGTCGATGCGCGTGTGCGCAATCATATGGAAGGAATGCTTCGGATACTGGTAATAGCTAAGCGAAGCCCCGATCCGGTACAGCTTGGCCGCTACGATCAGACACAGACGCGCACGCGGATCGAAGCGTTGCTTTCCCGCCTCCGTCAAGGCATCGAACAGCTTCAAGGCCGTCCGGCTCACCTGCGAGAGATGCGCCCGGGGGGCCGTCGAATGAAGGGCAAGCAGGTTGTCCGCGCTTCGCTCGGCCATATGCCTTAGCCCCGTATCGACAGGATAAAAGCTTTCAAAGAACAGGCCGTCCCGCAGGCCCGCGCCGCTGACGACATAGTGCGAAGCGCCGGCTGCCTGAAAGATCGTCTGGAGAATGAGCAGCCCCGGGATGATAATATCGTAGCGGTCTTTGGACAGGCCGTCGATTTTTTTGCGTTTTTCTCCGGGCAGGAGCGGGAGCCAGGCAGCGAGCTCGTCCACTTCGGCCGCGGAGATCGTATAATTATGCGTAAGCGGCAAGGAATATTTGAGCTTGCGCTGATTGATTTTGCATAGCGTCCGGACGCCGCCTCCGAGCCCGACGAGCGGCAGGCCGGGAGCCTGTCGAATCCAGGGCTCGCGGGCAATCGCGTCCTCAACCATCTGGCGGATGCCCCGCAGCTGTTCTTCGTGAAATTCGCCGCTTGGCGCAAATTTGCGCGTCGTATTGACCGCCCCGAAAGGAAACGATACGCTGCGGATCAAGGTGCGGTCGCGGAAGAGCGAAATTTCAGTGCTTCCCCCGCCGATGTCGACAAGAAAGCCGTCCGAAATATCCATCGTTTGGATCATGCCCAAGAAGCCGAGTCTGGCTTCGTCCTCCCCGGACAGCAGCTCGACGTGAAATCCGCTTTCGCGCCGCAGCGTGTCCAGAATCTCCTGAGAATTCGCCGCATTGCGAATGGCCGCCGTGGCGGCTACCCGGTAGTCGGTCACTTCGTGAGCGTGACATATCCGTTTAAAATGTGACAAAACCTTAACGATCACCTGAATATCCTCTTGAGCCAATGTCCCGTCGGCGCCGATCCGCTGGCTCAAGCGAGCGGATTCCTTGAATTCACCGATCACGCGGTATGCCCCGCCCGTCGTCTGTTCGTTCACGGCCAACCGGATCGAGTTGGAGCCGATATCAATGATGCCGATTCGCCGGCTGTTGTTCATGGTTGGTCCTCCTGCTAACGGTATAAAGTTAGTTTTATTTTACCGTTACGGCGAAGGGAATGTCCATGGAGGGATTAGGATTTTATTGGAACCTCCGCATCTGGGCGGAATACACTATCCCGTATAGAAACCAGCGTCGCGGAAACGCTGGTCGGTTAACATCTATTCGGGCATCTTGCCGATGACAGGGGGGGCGTTTTCCTCCCCTTTCCCCGCATTCTCTCCTGCGGATTGAATAATCTGCCGCAGCCATTCCGGCACTTCAGCATCGGAGATATTGAGCATATCCAGAAAATCGGAGTCGTTCAACAATGAGCGAATGCCGGAGACGATGTTGCGGTCTCCGCTGACCGAACCGAAGCCTTGCGTCAGCTTTTGATGGCTTTCGAAGCCGGAAGGCCAGTTATTGCCCATATTGATACAAGCGGCATTTTCGACGGAACCGATACGAATCGAACCGATGACAAATTGTGGGGATAAAAAAGACGACAAAGGACGTCACCTCCGGGAATAAATTAAGATCTTCTCAGACGAAACCCGGAGGCGGTACGCTCCAAGTCCGGATCGCCGCCGCCGGAGCGCTGCGCCGATGCGTGGGCATGGCTTTCCGGGGAGCCGGCCGAAGAAACTGGGTTCGACGATGGCGAAACGCCGGATTTTGCCGGCGGCTTCGGGTTCATTTTGACGCCGAAATTGTTTCCGAGATTCAGAGAACCGCTCAGATGCTCGATATCCAGCTCATCCAAACGAAATTCAAGCCGCTCCAGCACAGGCTGGTGGATATGGATTTGCTCGACGGTGACATGAGTCGATGGTGCTTTCTCTTCGATTCGTTCCGAAAGACGCGCCAGGGAGTCCTCGATCCGGCGAAACCGGGAATCGATATCCCGCAGCAATCGATCCGGCGGATCGGCCGGTCTTCTCCAAAACAAGAAGCTCACGGTCCGCACCGCTTTCCGGTCGAAAACGTATCGTAGCGGTCGCGATCTTCCAGCGAGGTTCGAAGATCCAAGACGCTGCACTGCATTCCGGTTACCGTGCCGAAGGCTTGGTTTTGTTTTGCGGTATGTTTATAGCGCCATTGTTGATTATCCCCATAAAAAACACCCGACGTGCCGCGTATCGTTCCGACCTGCAGATTTTGATAAAGGATACGTACCATGTTCTCACCTCCTGCCTTATCGCAGATAGGGCAATAGTTATGAAAGGCGAAGGCAGATGCGGGAACGGCGATCAAGTAAATTCGACCGGGATGAAGGCTTGGGAGTCGCCCTCTTCGATCGGGAGCTCGGCCGCGAGAAGGCCTGCGGTATACGTCGCTTTGATTCCATGCAAAGATACCGGCTTCGGCAATTGCAGAGAGCGCCGGAAGCTTCCGAAAAAACGCTCGCTTTGCGCAATCCGATTCTCCGAAACCGGGTAGCTGCGCGGAATGTCCCCTTCTATAATTAGCGTTTGGCCCTCGACATAGATGCGGATTTGATCCGGGGATTGAAGCCCGGGGAGTTCCGTAAGAACCACCACTGTGGTTTGGGTATAATAAATATCGATACGGGGCCCGGTATTCGGAATGAGCCCTGCAATCTCCTGCCAAAAATCTTCCCCCAATACATCGCCTGCTTGACTGTGCAGCTTACCCCAACCCATGTTGGGAAGATGATTTTCTTTCCCTTGCATCCCGGCATCCCTGCTCTCCCCCAAAATTGCTACTTTTATAGTATATGTAACAGCAGTTTCAGTTTTGCCTTGAACGAAAAGGATCGAACAGGAAATATTTCGATGCTGTTGATATCGTTTAAATACTGGGTTTTATGGTATCTTTTTAAATTTGTTTCGGAGGGGCGCTACATTTTATGGGGATCGAACAATGCGCTTCGGCATGTTTTTTTATCCATCGATATGAGTATACTGAAAATGGACAAATCCTTGAGCCGCAGGCATTTGAGTCGTATGAGTACATAGGATTCAGCCCGCAGATAGCATCTGTTTATGGTGCTGATAATGAACTTTTATGTCTGAATTTGTTCACTTTAGTATCTAAATACTTTATATTAGACTTATGTGAATTCGAACGCTAAAGGAGAGATTATCTTGACTGCTACCAAAGGTTTGGAAGGAATTGTAGCCACAACGTCCTCCATCAGCTCCATTATCGACGGTGTGCTCACCTATCGCGGCATCAATATCGACGACCTTGCAGAGAACGCCACGTTCGAAGAGGTCGCATACTTGTTATGGTACGGCAAGCTTCCTAATCGCTCCGAGCTGGATCAATTAACGAAAGAACTGAGCGACTACGCTTCGGTTCCTGCCGAAGTGATCGAACAAATCAAACTGTACCCGAAAGACGTCAATTCTATGGCCGCGCTTCGCACCGCCGTTTCCAGCTTGGCGCTGTACGATGCCGAGGCAAACGATATGACTCCGGAATCCAACCTCCGCAAAGCGATCAAGCTGCAGGCGCAG
Source organism: Paenibacillus elgii (assembly GCA_042219835.1). Classification (GTDB taxonomy): domain Bacteria; phylum Bacillota; class Bacilli; order Paenibacillales; family NBRC-103111; genus Paenibacillus_G; species Paenibacillus_G elgii_A. The sequence continues at coordinate 9,911 of JBHJMN010000049.1, read as the reverse complement.
CTGCCGACGATCGTAGCGGCATTCGCTCGCATCCGCCAAGGCCAAGAGCCGATCGCGCCGAAATCCTGTACTTCCGTTGCCGAGAACTTCTTGTATATGCTCACGGGCAAACAACCGGAAGCTATCGCCATCCAGGCTTTGGATAAAGCTTTGGTGCTTCATGCCGACCACGAGCTGAACGCTTCGACGTTCGCTGCGCGCGTAACCGTTGCGACGCTGTCCGATATTTATTCGGGCGTGACGTCCGCAATCGGCGCGCTCAAAGGCCCGCTGCATGGCGGCGCCAACGAAGCGGTTATGGCGATGCTGGAAGAAATCGGCACGGCGGACAACGTAACCAGCTATATCAACGATAAGCTGGCCAACAAGGAGAAAATTATGGGCTTCGGCCATCGCGTCTACAAAAACGGCGACCCGCGCGCAAAGCATCTCCAAAAAATGTCCCAGGAACTGGGTAAAATTACAGGCAACATGAACTGGTACGACATGTCCATTCAAATCGAAGAAATCGTAACAGGGCAAAAAGGGCTGAAACCGAATGTAGACTTCTACTCCGCTTCCGTCTACACGTCGCTCGAGATTCCGCGCGACTTGTTTACGCCGATCTTCGCGATCAGCCGTACGTCCGGATGGACGGCGCACATTCTCGAGCAATTTGACAACAACCGCCTCATTCGTCCGCGCGCCGAATATACGGGACCTTCGCATCAAGTCTTCGTTCCGATCGAGCAGCGCTAATCCGGCACGGGATGCCCGCACCTGCGGGAAGAAATAAAAAAGCAGCTATCCTACGGGTGGCTGCGGCGTTACCGGTCTCCTGAGAAGGGGACGGACGCCGCTGCTCCCGTATCTTTTTGACATCATCATCCCTATTCCATGGAGCGCGTGTTACAGCGGCTCCAAACCAATCCAAGGAGGCTTACCTATTCATGGCACAATTCGAACAATACGCACTTCCGACTGAAGGCGAACGCATCACTATTACAAACGGCAAACTGAACGTTCCGAACAATCCGATCATTCCTTTCATCGAAGGCGACGGCACAGGTCCGGACATTTGGGCAGCTTCCAAGCGCGTATTGGATGCAGCGGTAGAGAAAGCATACAAAGGCGAGAAAAAAATCGCATGGTACGAAGTGTTTGCAGGCGAGAAAGCCTTCAACAAATACAATAACTGGCTGCCGAACGATACGCTGACGGCGATCCGCGAATATATCGTAGCGATCAAAGGACCTCTGACAACGCCAATCGGCGGCGGTATCCGTTCCCTGAACGTTGCGCTTCGTCAAGAGCTGGATCTGTATGTGTGCTCCCGTCCGGTTCGCTACTTCAAAGGCGTGCCTTCCCCGGTTAAACGTCCGGAGCTGGTGGACATGGTTATTTTCCGTGAAAACACCGAGGACATCTATGCCGGTATCGAATGGGCCGCAGGTTCCGACGAAGTGAAGAAAGTGCTTGCTTTCCTGCAAAACGAAATGGGCGTGAAAAAGATCCGCTTCCCGGAAACGTCCGGTATCGGAATCAAGCCGGTATCTTCCGAAGGCTCGAAGCGTCTGATCCGCGCCGCGATCGAGTATGCTATCCAGCATAACCGCAAGAGCGTGACCCTGGTACATAAAGGGAACATCATGAAGTTTACCGAGGGCGCGTTCAAAAATTGGGGCTACGAGCTTGCCGAGCAAGAGTTTGGCGACAAAACGTTTACTTGGGCTCAATACGACAAAATTAAAGAAGAGCAAGGCGCAGATGCGGCGAACAAAGCGCAAAAAGACGCGGAAGCCGCCGGCAAAATCATCGTAAAAGATGCGATTGCCGACATCGCCCTGCAGCAAGTGCTTACTCGTCCGACGGACTTCGACGTCATCGCTACGCTCAACCTGAACGGCGACTACCTATCCGACGCTCTGGCTGCTCAAGTCGGTGGTATCGGTATCGCTCCAGGCGCAAATATTAACTACGTAACCGGTCATGCGATCTTCGAAGCAACGCACGGTACGGCTCCGAAATACGCAGGTCTCGACGTTGTAAACCCGGGCTCCGTAATTTTGTCCGGCGTTATGATGCTGGAGCACCTGGGCTGGCTGGAAGCAGCTGACCTGATCTACAAAGGAATGGAAACGGCAATCAACAACAAAACGGTAACTTACGACTTCGCCCGTCTGATGGAAGGCGCGACCGAAGTGAAATGCTCCGCGTTTGCCGACGAGATCATCCGCAATTTCTAACCCTCCAAACCTCCCTTACACAAGGGAGGCCCCAGGGGTTTCGGCCCCTGGACGACGAAAGTTGTCGGTATGCAGGGTAGAGGCGCACCCATGGGGCGTTTGTGAATGGAACGCGTTTGTCTGCGGGCGGCCCGGCTGAAGCCAGGCGCCCGCAGACACGCTTTCATGCGTGCAGGGGCGTTCGAACGGCAGGTTGGTGTAGGAACGCGTTTGTCCTCGTGCGCACGAGCTGGCGCCGTGCTGCACAAGGACACGCTTCCATGCGTCGTTGATCATGCATTACTGATAAAGACTAAGCCAAAGTCATATGCTAATTCCCGAAATTGAAACATAAAATTAATGTGCGATAAAGCACAAACTATGGGAGGAATTGATTATGGCAATCCAACGTAAAAAAATTACGGTTGTCGGCGCAGGCTTCACAGGTGCGACAACAGCGCTGATGCTGGCGCAAAAAGAACTCGGTGACGTCGTATTGCTGGACATCCCTCAACTGGAGAACCCGACCAAAGGGAAAGCGCTGGATATGCTCGAAGCTTCCCCGGTGCAAGGGTTCGACGCGAACATTGTCGGCACGTCCAACTATGACGAGAGCAGCGGTTCCGACATCGTGATTATCACGGCAGGGATTGCCCGCAAACCGGGCATGAGCCGCGACGACCTCGTGAACACGAACGCAGGTATCGTGAAATCCGTTTGCGAAAATATCAAGAGAACGAGCCCCCAATCGATCGTGATCATCCTGAGCAACCCGGTAGACGCCATGACGTATGTCGCTTACCAAACGCTCGGCTTCCCGAAAAACCGCGTTATCGGCCAATCCGGCGTGCTGGATACGGCCCGTTACTGCACGTTCATCGCGCAAGAGCTGAACGTTTCCGTAGAAGACGTACGCGGCTTTGTACTCGGCGGCCATGGGGATGACATGGTTCCGCTCGTTCGGTACTCCAATGTTGGCGGGATTCCGATCGAGAAGCTCATTCCGGCTGACCGCATCGAAGCAATTGTGAAGCGCACGCGCACCGGCGGCGGCGAGATCGTAAACCTGTTGGGCAACGGTTCCGCTTACTACGCACCGGCTGCTTCCATCGTGCAAATGACGGAAGCGATCTTGAAAGACAAGAAGCGCGTTCTGCCTTCCATCGCTTTGCTCCAAGGCGAATACGGCTATGATAACCTGTTCATGGGCGTACCGACGCTGCTTGGCGGCGACGGCATCGAGAAAGTGTTCGAGCTGGAGCTGCTTCCGGAAGAGAAAGCGGCACTCGACAAATCCGCGGAATCCGTACGCAACGTCATTAAAGTCGTTACGGGCTAATCGCATAGTATCTGTTCAAAGAAAGACCCGTTTTCGCCGAAAAAGGCCGAAGCTGGTCTTTTTTTATTTTCAGGAAGGAATGAGATTCGGACTAGTACGCTCGGCCGGAATGGGAGACGAAAAGGGATTGAAAGCCTTGAGGATCCATGGTACGATACAAAATGACTGACGAATCAGTCATAATGTCGGGATCTACCGTGAGGAGAGTCTTAGGAAAGGAGAATTCGCCGTTGGCCGTAGAGAAGGGAGACAAAATCGTCGAGTCGGCGCTGAAGCTTTTTGAGCAAAAAGGGTATCACAGCACTAAAGTGTCGGACATTGTGAAGGATGCCGGCATGGCGCAGGGCACGTTTTATCTTTATTTTAAAGGCAAGGAAGATTTGTTCCGCAGCGTGGCGGAGGAGTGCTTGAAAGAAATCGTCGTCGCGCTTGAACCGAAATCGTTGGACCCGTGTGAATTGCACAACGACAAGATGCACGATCGTTTGATCCGGGAAACACTCACCATATATTACCACAATCGGACCATACTTAACATTTTGAAGCGGCATGGCGCCGCCTCTCCGGAAATAGCGGACATCTCGAAGCAGTTTTACGGCAATGTTTGCGAGGTTGTCAAGGGCATGTTCAAGCACTTCAACGTTTATCCTGGGTATACGGAGGAGCAGTTGGAAATGACCGCTTATGCAGAGATTGGGATGGTGGAGTTGGTCGCTTACCAGTGGTTCATCGAAAAAGGATACGGTCTGGAAAAGATTGACCCGCTTGCCGAGGTGCTTGTCGGCATCAACGTCAACGCCCTGTCAGAAACGGATGTGAGCTGAGGATGATCGCGAAGGTGCTGAAGTACCGCAAGGTGACGCTGCTGTTTTTCGTGATAGCGGTCGTGCTCGGGGTGTTCAATATTTTCACCTTGAAGCAGAGGGAGAATCCCGAGATCGAGATCACGTATGCGTTGGTGAAAACCATCTATCCGGGGGCTTCGCCGGAAAAGGTGGAGCGGTTCGTCACCCGTCCGCTGGAAAATAAAATTAAGGAAATTAGCGGAATCAAGGTTATCAGCTCCACTTCGGCCGCCAACTTGTCGGTTATTCAAGTCGAGCTGAAGTTCGATACGGATATCCGCAGGGCGTGGGACTCGCTGCGTCAAAAGGTGCAGTCCGTACAAGGAGACTTGCCGGAAGGCGCGCGCCAACCGGAAGTGAACGACGACTTAAGCAAAATTGCGGCGCAAATTTTGCATTTTGTCGTGGAGACGCCGGAGGAGCTGGAGCCGCTGCGGACGACGATGGACAACTGGAAAAAGCAGCTTGCAACCGTCCCCGGCGTGAGCAACGTCGAGGTCGTCGGACTGCCAAAGCAGGAAGTGGCGATTACGCTCGATACCGATAAGCTGGATACGCTCAGGCTGCCCTGGGGTATCGTAGCGCAATCGCTGAAAAATAAGCATGACCGGGTGCCGCTCGGTACGGTGAACAAGGACGCAAAGCAGTATTACATCAATATGGGCGGAGAATGGAAATCCGCCGAGGATATTGCGAATACGGAGCTATTGGGACTGCCCTCCGGCTATGCGCTGAAAATTAAAGACGTCGCCGACGTCAAGCTGAGCACGAAGAAAAAAGAAGTGTCCATCTTACATAACGGTAAGCCTGCCGTCGATCTGGTCATCAATGCGGAGAAAGGCACGGATGTTCCGTCGCTGCAAAATCGCATCGATAAGAAGGTTGCGGAGCTGAAGCCGAAGCTGCCGGCCAATGTGAAGATCGAGTCGCTGTTTACGCAAAAGGAAAGTCTCGACCTTCTGTTTAACAAGCTGAGCAAAGAACTGCTAATGGGGATTCTTTCGGTTATCGTCGTCTGTTCCCTTGGACTGACATTCGGCACTTCGCTGATCGTGGCTTTGGCCATTCCGGTATCCATTACGGTCGGTTTTATACCCGTCGAGGCCATGGGAATCGATCTGAATCAGATTACGATCGTTGCGATTGTCATCGTGCTCGGCATTCTGGTCGACGACGCCATCGTCGTGAACGACAATATCCAGCGCCGCCTGCAGCTGGGCGACGATCCGGCTACGGCCTCGCTGGAGGGAAGCCGCGATGTCGCCATTTCGATCCTGACGGCGACGATTGCGACGGCTGCCGCGTTTTTGCCGCTGTTTTTCCTGGAGGGCAACATCGGCAGCTTCATTCGCCCGCTTCCTGTCGTCATTTCGTTATCGCTTGCGGCTTCCATGGCGATGTCGCTGACGATTGTTCCGATTTTCCGCCAATGGGTGGGTGAACGTCGGCTTCGCCGCAAAGGCTCCAAGACCGAGCCAGCCGGAGGGACGAGTGCGGCGTCTGGAAGCGAAGGGACGGAAACCCCGGGTCTGCTCGGCAAGCCGATTGCAAGGCTGAGCGCCTTTTACGGAAAGCAGATTCATCGCTTCTTGCGTCGCCCGCTGCTGACCGGGATCGCTGCGCTGCTGCTGGGCACCTCCGCCTTCGGATTGCTGCCGCTGCTTGGTGCAGAGTATTTCCCGCCTGCGGAGAAGGAAGAGATGCTCATCGATTTCAAGCTTCCGTCCGGCCGTCAGTTTGCGGAAACGGAGTTTACGATCCGCAAAGCCGCGGCATGGATGGAAGAGCAGCCGGGCGTGCGTTTTGTCTCGGCTTATGCCGGGCGGACGGCTCCGCATTTTTACTACTCGGAAGCGGATCAGACGGGCATTTTGATCGGACAGCTGTTCGTTAAGGTCGATACGAAGCAGTTGAACATGAAAGCGGTCGCCGTGCAGTGGCGGGAGCAGCTGAAGGCGATGTTCCCCTCCGATGTGGAGATTACGCCGCGGAAGCTGGAGCAAGGCCCGCCTGTCGGCGCGCCGATCGTCCTGCGCATTAGCGGCAGCGAGCTGTCGGAGCTTCGCCAGATTGCGACGGACATTCAAGGGATGCTGAAAGAAATCCCGGGTACGATCAGCGTAACCGACGATGTCGGAGAGGCCATGAACACCTACGAGGTGGAGCCGGACCCGGCGAAGCTGAGTTTATTCGGCGTGAACGAAAAGGATCTTTCCACGACGCTCAGAATTGCAACCGAAGGGCTGGAAGTGTCGGAGATGCAGAAAGGCGAGGATCTGATCGACGTGACGCTGTACGCCAAGATGCGTTCCGCCGACCCGGTGGAGACGATGAAGAAAATGTACATCTCGACGCAAAATGGCGGTACGGTTCAAATGCGCGAGCTGGGGGATACCCGCACCAGCCAAATGATCAAGTCGATTCATCACCGCGACCAGACCCGGACGATTACCGTGCGCAGCTATACGCAAGACCGATTGGCGGACGATATTGTGAAGGATCTGCAAGCCAAGCTGGGAAGCTACAATGTTCCCGCAGGCTATGCGATTCAGTTCGGCGGCGAAAATGAGGAGCGTAACGAAGCGTTTGCTTCGATCGGAAAGCTGTCGGTTATCGTTATTTTGCTGATTTACATCATTATGGTCATGCAGTTTTACTCACTGTCGATTCCGCTGCTTATTCTTTCAACCGTCTATTTGGCGGCAGGCGGCGCGATCATCGGTCTGTTCCTTTCCGGTTCGCCGATCGGCTTCATGGCGCTCATGGGGCTCGTCAGCCTGGCGGGCATCGTGGTGCGGAACGGGATCATTCTGATCGAATTTATCGAGCAGGCGCGCGAACGCGGACTGCCGCTGTACGAAGCGGTAGTGGAAGCGGGGAAAGCGCGGCTCCGGCCGATTCTGCTGACGACGGCCACGGCGATCGGCGGCTTGCTGCCGATGACGATTATGGGCGGAAATTTATGGCGCCCCATGGGAATTACAATTATTTCCGGCCTGCTGTATTCGACCATGCTGACGCTGATCGTCGTGCCGTCGCTGTACGTGATTTTACAGAAGTGGCGCGATAAACGCGCGGCGAAAGCAGGTAAAGCGGTTCATCCGTAAGCCCAGTTTGTATTTGCCTTGGGAGCTCGTATTCTTGTATACTAGGGGAGAGAGAAAACGAGGTTGAATAGGGAGGGTCCCGGGATTATGCAGCAAGTGTTTTTGTATTTACATGTGCTCGGCGCCATAATGATGGGCTTTTACCTCTTGCTGCCGTTTTTGGCGATGCGGGTGGAGGCGCTGCAATCGGGAACGGCGCAGTTCGGTTTTTTGAATGTGTTGTTTGCCGCTAACCGAGCGGGGCAGTTGGCGCTCGTGATCGCATTGTTGTCCGGCGGTTATCTGGTCAGCAAGGCGCCATATTCGGTGCTGTGGATGGTGCTGGCCGTCGTTCTGTTCCTCGCGATGGGGGCGCTGACAGGCATTCTCGGCAGCAAAATGCGTAAAGCGCTGCAAGATCCGTCCGGCAGCAACATCAAGACTTACATCGGCTCCATCAAAACGCTTAGTGTGATCAACGGCGTCATCTTCTTTCTTGTCGTTACGCTGATGAATTTTCCAATGTATTCTTAAGTCAGGTTAGAGTACAAAAAGGTCGGGATAACAACCCCGGCCTTTTTTGCATATCTTTATTCGCTGGAAGTGACGGACAGCGGGTTTATTCTTCCGACGAAGGGTGTAGCCGGTCCATGCCGTTCATGTACGGACGCAGCGCCGGCGGAATCCGGATCGAGCCGTCCGCGGCCTGATGATTTTCCAGCAGCGGGATTAGGATTCTCGGCGAAGCGACAGCCGTATTGTTGAGCGTATGGCAGTAGCGCAGCTTGCCGCCCGAATCGCGATACCGAATGTTCGAACGGCGCGCTTGGAAGTCGAGCAGGTGGGACGACGAATGGGTTTCACCGTAGGCCTGGCGGCTCGGCATCCAAGTTTCGATGTCATACTGCTTATACGTTTTTTGCGACATATCGCCGGTGCAGACGGCCATCACCCGGTAGGGCAGCTCCAGAAGCTGCACAAGCTCTTCCGCGTTGCTCGTGATGGCTTCCAGCAGCGGCTCGGACCGGTCAAGCTCGGCTTCGCACACGATAACCTGCTCCACCTTGGAAAATTGATGCACGCGGTATAAGCCGTGCACGTCTTTGCCTGCCGAGCCGACCTCGCTTCGAAAACACGACGAGACGGCGGCAAGCATGAGCGGCTCGCGCACATCAACTACCTCATGGCTGTAATACGAAACAAGCGGCACTTCCGAGGTGCCGACCAGCCACTTGTCCTCGTCCGCGATCTGGTACACCTGCTCTTGGCCGAAGAGGAAGTAGCCCGTATGGGTCAAGGCATCGGCGCGTACAAGCAGCGGAACCTCCAAGATCGTAAAGCCCCGGCTTAGCAGCAGATCCACCGCAAGCTGCTGCACGGCGCGGTGCAGTAGGGCTCCGGGGCCCCGCAGGTAATAGTTGCGGGTGCCGGCCGTCTTGACGCCGCGCGGGATGTCGATCATCCGGTGAAGCTCGCCAAGGGCTACGTGGTCTTTCGGCTCGAAAGCGAACGCAGGCGGTGATCCGTTACGCCGAATTTCGACATTGTCCGCATCCGAACGTCCGACAGGCGTGTCGGGAGAAACGACGTTCGGGATGCGCAGCATCAACTGATCGAACTGCCGCTGCGCCACGGCCAGCTCCGGTTCCATCTCCGCCAAGCGGCTGCCCAGATCCTTCACGTTGCGTTTCAACGGCTCGGCTTCTTCATGGCCTCCCGAACGGACGAGTGTGCCGATCTCCTCCGACAGCTTGTTTCGGGCATGGCGCAGCTTCTCGGTCTCTTGAAGCAGATTGCGTTTCTTCTCGTCCCAGGCGAGCAGCTCGGCGACGGAAACGGCGATTCCTTTTTGATCGGCGACCGTTTGTACCCTCTCGTGATTTTGGCGAATCCAGTGAATGTCCAGCATTGTGATACCGCTCCTTTTTGTGGAAAATGACAAAAAGCGCCCTCTATCCTTTTGGGACGAGGAGCGCTTGTCTCGCGGTGCCACCCAACTTGACCGGACAGCATGGCGGTCCGATCCGCTTTGGTTCCGCGCTAACGGGCGGGCCCGGTTCACTTGAGGGACGGTATCAATCCCTTTAACGAGAACGCCTCCGAGTTGGATGCTCTTCATAGGCAAATGATCGGTCATTCAATTTGTTGTAGTATAGCTTATTCGGGCAAAGGATTCAAGTGCAGAGCAGAAAAGAAACCGTCAGACCGGGTTCAGGCTGGCTTCGGATTGACCGGTCACTGCCGTTCTTGTCCAATCAGGCTAGAGATGCAGGAAAGGGGAATTTGCCCGATGGCAGGCACCTTGTAATGGTCAACGAACCGGATAGCGCACGATTCTGATCGGTTTAACGGGAGAGCTGTGCCTGTCTGTCACCATTACAGGGACGCCTTGGGAACGAGCTCGACACCCGGCACGCGGATACCTTGTGGTATCCGC
>JBHJMN010000048.1:0-43957 GCA_042219835.1 Paenibacillus elgii | reverse complement strand
ATTATAGAAGAAAGGATTACAGACAACAAATAAGGCAATATAGTTAAGCGCTCCACTTTACTAAGTAATAGTTCCTCAGCGAAATAGCCTACAAACTAAAAAAGAGATTGTATACTAGGAAAGACCTAATATACAATCTCTTTTTTATTTGGTAAAATAATACTACAAATTAATTCCATTCAGTAAGAGGTTCTTTTGGTTGTTTCAACTTACCATAAACTGTTCGGGCGAATGTTTCAGAAACCGCTAGAGATTCGGCATCTGATAAGAGTGAGTATTTTAAGGAAGGGCTTACATTTTTTTTGAAATCGACAACTTTTAGCATGTAAACGACATGATGCAACTGCGGCGTTACCCGAATGGTTAGCATGAAGAATATCTCCTTTTATGAGATGATTGTACTAGGAATAGTATATCAAGAAAGTGTAATAAAAGTAAGCGTTTAGGGAGAATTTTTATGAAAAAAAAGATTGCAATATTTCTTTTTTTGTCGATTTTTGTTGTATTGCAAGTTAGGTGTACTTACATTACGTTCAAATATCCTTATATCGGAATTGATTTAAAATTAAATCAACAGAATCAATGGGAAATCAAGGAATTGGATAAGGATGGTGCTAGTGTTAAACTTAATTTAAAAGTGGGAGATATCATCAAACAAATCGATGGTAGATCCCCTCACGAGAATCCGATGATTTACAAATGGAAAACAATCGAACAGGCTCATGAATTGATTATATCAAGAGGTGGACTTGAGGATCGAATCATAATTGATTCACGGAGCGAGCTAACTTTCGATATTATTCCACTGTTAGAAGGATTATTGTGCTTATTTTTGGCTGGTTTACTGTATACGAGGATACGTCATTCCTCCTCGGCACGGTTACTTGCAACTGTTTTTTTAACTTGTGGCATCATTTACATAAGTCAAGGAGCTTCTGTTAGAGGAGAAGCCATTGGAAAGATTCAAATCACCAGTTTGGTACTGGTATTACCTTTTATTTTTTATCATTTCTTAGTGGTCTTTTTCAAGGAAAAGGGAAATATACAGTTACCTGAAAAAATAATAAAATACTTATACACTATAGCTGTGGTAGGATTTGGGGTAAGACTTTTAATGTTATACCCTCCAACAGCTTATCTAATTCACCGACATAATGGTACAGTAACTTTGTTTTTTTTCATTATTGGATTTTTGTTCAATATATGTATTTTAACATTTGTTCATTTCAAAATTCGCAAAGAAAAATCGTATTTATCGAGTATTGTTAGAAGTGTTTGGTTTTCACTTTTTTTATCTTTTTTACCTTCGATATGTTTTTCGTTTATTCCGCAAATCCTTACTGGACAACGATTTATTAACGCCGTCTACACAAGTTGGTTTATCCTATTTTTCCCAATTTCATTCGCGTACCTGATTGCTACGAACCAGCTATACGATATAGGCTTAGTACTCCGGCGTTTTGCTTTTGCAGTTATGCTTGCGATTGTACCGTCTGCTATTTTTACAGGAAGCTACGCTTTCTTGTTTAAAGACCTGGTGGACGCCAGAGAAATTATATTTATTCTTTTCGGCTCCATCATCATGCTATCCACGGTCTTGTACTCGACCGAATACTTAACAACGAGACTCGAACGCTTCCTGTTTCCAAGAAAGTATGTGCTTCAAACGGCGCTCAAGAAAATTTCTAAGAGTCTGGGAGCCATCTCCAGCTTCCGCGATCTGAAAGAAATTGTCCTCGTGGACATCGTCGACACGCTTCAGGTGAGAGGCGGCGCGATCGTGTTCCAGTACGAGAACGACACCGAGATCATCGACGAAGGGGAGATCGATACGGCGGAGATCAAGGAGATGATCCGCTCGTCGACTTGGCTCCAGCATCCGCTATACACCTGTATCGAGATTACTCGTCATGAAGAGTACGCCAGCTATCTGGTCATTACACGCAACAAAGCGAATACCTTCCTGGGCAAGGAAGAGGTTCAATGGCTTCACTTGATTACTTCCTACTTGGAAGTCAGTTTGGAGAACGTCCACCTGATCCGCAAGCTGACGGCGAAGATGCATCTGCTGGCGGCGCAGTTGCCCGACGAGCAGTCGGCGCAAGACATTCAATGGTTCCGTAAAATCATGTTCGAGCTGCAGGAAGAAGAACGGCTCCGGATCGCCGCCGATCTTCACGATACGACGATGCAGGATCTGTTTTTCCTCAAGCGGCGATTCGTGTCGTTGCTGGACAAGTACGCGATGAACAAGGAAGACAAGGAGCATTTGAACAACATTGTCAATTTCGTTGAGCTGATCAACAACAGCCTGCGGCAAAGCTGCTTCGAATTGAACCCGTTCCTGCTGAAGGAGATCGGATTGATCGAAACCGTGCGGACGTATCTGGACAAGGAAGCGTACCATGCGCCATTCGAGATCGAGTTCAAGGAAGAGGGCGCTTCCGCTATCGAGTCGAAGGATTTGAAGACGAAAAGGCATATTTTCCGTATTATTCAGGAGCTGCTTAACAATGCGAAGAAGCATTCGCAGGCTTCGAAAGTATCTTTTGCCATGACATTGAAGGACCACAGGTTCTGCCTGACTTATGAAGACGACGGCGTCGGGTTTGACAGCACGCAAGTACCTCGCATGGAGATTGGAGCATCTGGGATGGGAGTGGAGCAAATGAGAGGTCGTATCATGCATTTGAACGGGAAGCTGGAGTTCGATTCGCGGCAAGGCACCGGTGTGAAGCTTGTTATTACGATTCCGGTCCGGGAGGTGATGTCCGTATGAACGAAACGGTCAAAGCTCTCGTCATCGATGATCATCCTCTCGTTGCCCACGCGACGAAGGAATTATTGGAAGAAATGGATTGCATTGAAGTGGTCGGCATGGCCAGCAGCGCCGAGGAAGGTATGGAGCAGATCAAGAAGCACCAGCCAGGGCTCGTTTTTCTGGATTACCAGCTTCCCGATCTGTCGGGGACCGAGGTCGCGGCGCAAATCAAGAAGGAATATCCGCAAATTCATATTGTGATTTTTACCGGTCACGACTTGACGGAGGCGATGAATCGGCTCATCGAGCTGAAAGTTAGCGGCGTGCTTTCGAAGGAATCCAGCATCAGAACGATCAAGAACATGGTGAACTGCATTCTGGACAACCATACGATGCTGCCCCTGTCGCTGTATCACCAGATTCAATTAAGCGGCTCGCCATCCTATGAAGAATTGAACGATGAAGAAGTGATGATGATGGGCATGGTCGTCAAGGGGGCCACGCACGATCAGATTGCCGATCACATCCACATGAGCAAACGTACCGTCGATAATTACCTGCGCCGAATCTACGACAAGCTGGGCGCGAAGTCGAGAATGGAAGCGATGGAGAAGTTTATTAAGAGCAGGCATTATATATAGACAATTGATCAGGACAACTAGGGGGGACGGGCGGTTGGATCGGGAGACAGTAGAGCATATGTACCGGATGGTAGACGATCACGTGAGCGCGGAAAATCTCAATGCTTTGCTCAAAGCGTTCATCGAGGAAAAGGCGCAGGAACAAGGGTCGTGGGCGAGCATCACGCGCTGCACTCATGACATGCTGGGAGGAGCTTCGCCGCATATCGACCGATTAGCCGCGGCGACGGAATTGATTCTTCTCTGCTTCGACATCGTCGACGACTTGCAAGATCAGGATCACGAGAGCAAGCCATGGATGCAGTGTCCGCCGGCGGTGGCGTTAAATGCGGTGCTCGTCCTGCTGACGGGATTCATGGGGGAGCTTAGCCAATGCGGAGTGAACGGGCGCTCGCTATATGAGATCAGCAAGATGCTGTCCCGATCGGTCAGCGGACAGCACAAGGACGTCACGAATGGGGTATCCGAGGTCGACGATTATCTCACCATGATTCAGGAGAAGTCCGGGTCCTTGTTCCGGTTCGCTTGTCTGATGGGGTACTGTCTGACGGATTGCAGCGAAGAGACGATGGAGCGGATCGACGATCTGGCGGATTGCGTCGGGATGATTCATCAGATCCAGAATGATCTGAAGGACATCGCCCAATTCGACGTGAAGAGCGATTTGCTGCTTCGCAAGCGGACGCTGCCCGTGCTGTATCTGCTCAATGTGGACAGCGAAGCGTTTCGCCCGGTGAAGGAGTATTACGAAGGAAAAATTACCGCAGATGCTCTTGTGCAGGATAAGGAGCAGTATATGCGGCTGATCACGGATTCCGGCTGCATCGAATATACCAAGATCGTGCAGTCCGTATGCGTTCAAAAGGCAGAGGAGCTATGGACCGATCTCCAGGTCCCATCCCCGGGGAAGGAAAAGTTCCGGGAGCTCACGTATGCCGCTTTTGCCTAGACCCAAAAAGATAACGAAGCACCTTGAGACCCGCAAAAGGATCGAGGTGCTTTTTGACTTGGGGGAAACCTTGGGCTGATTCAAGCGTTCCGCTTTCGGTTAATTAAGCTTTAAAAAAAGCTATAATGGTAAGAACGGACATTTGCCAATCGGGGTCAAAGGATGCACACGGACAAGGGAGAGACGAACAAGGTATGAACATTGCCATCGTGGACGATAACCCAGTCAATCTCATGGTGATCGAAAAAATATTAAAAAGCGCAGGATACGATTCGTTCTGGAAAGCCGCTTCGGCGGTGGAAATGATGCAGCGGCTCACCGAGTATGCGGACGGAGGCAAGGTGCCGGTCGACTTAATTCTGATGGATATGATGATGCCGGAGATGGACGGAATCGAAGCGTGCCGCCGCATTCAGCAGGATGAGCGCTTGAAGGATATCCCAGTCATTATCGTGACGGCGCTCGGCGATTCCAACAAGCTGGCGGAGGCGATGGAGGCCGGAGCGATGGATTACGTGATGAAGCCGGTAAACAAAATCGAGCTGATCGCGCGGATTCGCTCGGCGCTGCGTCTCAAATACGAGAAGGATTGGCATAAGGCGAACGATGCCCGTATCCGCGAGGAGCTGGAACTGGCCAGACAAGTGCAGGGCAGCGTGCTCAGCCCGCCCCTGAAGAAGGACCGGCTGGAAATCAGCGCCGCGTATTACCCGTCGTTCGAGCTGGCGGGCGATTTTTACGCATGGTACCGGATTGACGAGGACCGGCACGGTATCATCATTCTCGACATGATGGGCCATGGGATTTCGTCTTCGCTGGTATGCATGTTCATCTCCTCGGTCATGCAGGACACGATCACGCGCTTCGTCTCCCCGGAGTTCGTCGTGACGGAGCTGAACCGGTACATGAACCAGCTCAATCATAAAAATCCGTCGGTCATCTATTATTTTACGGCCATTTATTTGCTGATCGATACCCGGACCAAGACGATCGAATACGTGAACGCGGGCCATCCGCCCGGGTTTCTTTTTGAAGAGGGAAAAGCGCCGGTGGCGCTCAATCGCGGAAGCTGCGCCGTCGGCTTCTTCGATCAGATGGAGATTGCGAAGAGTTGCTTCACCTATGAGCAGCCGATCCGCATCGCCTTGTATACGGACGGGCTGCTGGAGGCGCTGCCGCTGCCGGAGGATTACCCGGAGGACGCGGCGGAATCGGATCTGCTGGCGATGCGTCTGCAAAGCTGCATTCATCAAGCGCCCAGTCCCGAATGCCTCGTCGAGACCCTGCTGCCGCAGGACGTAAGGGAGGCGCAGAGCGACGATATTTGCATGGTGCTGATTACCGCTACATAGATGGCGGCCACGATTAAAGACCATATGAAGAGAGAGAAAGGGACGGGAGAGGAAATGAACTGATGAGGATGAAGACGAAGCTGTTTATGGGATTCGGCATCCTGCTGGTGCTGATTTTTGCTTTGGCGGGCATCGGCATGAGCCGGCTGACCAGCACGGATTCCGTGATGAAGGAAATTTACGAGAACCGCTACCAGAAGGTACGGATCAGTACGCAGGTGCGCAATGACGCGGCGGAGCTTGCCAAGGGCATCGTAAATTTGCTGTTAATCGACTCGGACGACAGCGACAAGAAAAATGCCGAAGCCGTCAAGACACTCAGCTTCAAGGTCATGCAAGGGCTTCAGCAGATCGATCGTTTTTCCAAGGAAGGGAAGGAACGAGAGCTGGCCGACGAAGTTCTGCTGCACGGTAAACGCTTCTTGGACTTTAAGGAACAGGTCGTCCGTTTGAACCAAAGCGGCAAACAAGCGGAGGCGAACGCGCTTCGCACGAACGTGGGGATTGAGCTGCAGGATCATTTTACAAGCAGCATGGGCAATTTGACAAATTTCCACGATGAGGCGATGGATGCGGCGATCAAGCAGGCGTTGAGCGATAACCAACAAACGTTAACCTATACCGGGCTACTGACGCTGGCTGGCTTGCTGCTGAGTGTGGCGATCATGCTGTGGATCGTGCTCGGGTTTACCCGGGGGCTGAACGTCCTTTCGGCGATGCTTACGAATTTTGCGAGCGGAAAATGGGGAGACGCCGCCTACCGGGTACCGGTTACGTCCAGTGACGAATTCGGCAAGCTTGCGGACGTGTTCAACCGGCTGGCGGACGATCTGGAGCAGGCGACGACGAGTGAACGGGCGCTCCATAAAGCGAATGAGGATACGCTGTGGCTGCAAACCCAGATTGCACACATGTATGCGATGCTGGAGGATTCGCGGAAGGTCGAGGAGATGGCACAAACGTTCATCGGAGAGCTGGCCCGGATCGTCGGCGCGCAGGACGGGGCGTTCTATGTGCTGAAGCAGGCGGCGTCGGGCGCCAAGCTGGCGCTTGCCGGCACGTACGCCCGATCGGAAAGCACGGCTGCTGCCGAGCTTCCGCTAGGCGAAGGGCTTGTCGGGCAGTGTGCGAAGGACGGCAAGCCGATCACGGTCGAGGGCGTCGCCGGACGGTACGGCGCGATCCGCTCCGCCTTCGGCGAGCTGGAGCCGCTGACGCTGACAGTGCAGCCGGTCGAGTACGACGACGAAGTGATCGCAGTGTTCGAACTGGTGTCGCTGAAAACGTTCTCGGAGCTGGAGCAGAAGCTGATCAAGCAAACGAGCGAGAACCTCGGCGTGACGCTGAACGTGTTGATGGGACGTTTGAGGATCGAGGAGCTGCTGCGCATTCATCAGGCGCTGACCGACGAATTGCAGACCCAGTCGGAAGAACTGCTGTCCCAGCAGGATGAGCTTAAGGCTTCCAACGAGAAGCTGGAGGAGCAGACGCGGGCGCTGCGGGCGTCGGAGGAACAGCTGCAGCAGCAGCAGGAGGTGTTGGAGCAGAGCAACGATGCCTTGGTCCGCAAGACGGCGGAGCTGGAAGAGCAAGTCCGCGAGACGGAGGAGGTTAATCGTCTGATTGAGCTGGCCAAGGAGAAGCTGGAGAAGCAGACGCTGGAGCTGGCGCTGGCTTCCAGGTACAAGTCGGAATTTCTGGCCAACATGTCGCACGAGCTGCGGACGCCGCTCAACAGCCTGCTGATCCTTTCCCAACTGTTGAAGGAGAACAAGGAACGCAACTTGACGGGCAAGCAGGTGGAGTATGCTGAGACGATCTACTCGTCCGGTTGCGACTTGCTTAAGCTGATCGACGATGTGCTCGATTTGGCCAAGGTCGAATCCGGCCGGATGGAGCTGCATGAGGAGACGGTCTGCCTGCAGGAGACGGCCGAATCGATGAAAAAAGCGTTCGGACCGCTGGCCCGGTCCAAAGGGCTGTCCTTTGAGGTGGACTTCGGCGGCGAGCCGCCGGGACAGATACAAACGGACAGCGGGCGGCTGAAGCAAATTTTGAAAAATTTGCTGTCCAACGCCTTCAAATTTACGCATTCCGGGAGCGTCCGCCTCACGATACGGCAGCTCGCGGAGCCGAGACCGATGGTCGCCTTCGAGATCGAGGATACGGGCATCGGGATTTCTCCCGATAAGCAGCAGCTGATCTTCGAGGCGTTTCAGCAGGCGGACGGAACGACGAGCCGCAAGTACGGCGGAACGGGGCTCGGCCTCTCGATCAGCCGGCAGCTAGCGTTGCTGCTGGGCGGAGCGATCGAGCTGGAGAGCGAGGAGGGCCGTGGCAGCCGATTCACGCTGTATTTGCCGCACGATGCGCGGCTGGCGTCCGGTGCGGCTGAAGCGGCGCCAGCCGTCATGCCGCCTTCGGGCGAGGCTCTGGACATGTGGCCGCAGTCTTCGCCGCTGGTGCTCGCACAAGCGGCCGAAAGCGGCTCAATGCCGGCAACGGCCTTCGCGGACGACCGCGACAGCATTGCGGAAGGCGACCGGGTGCTGCTGATTATCGAGGACGATGCGCATTTTGCCGCGATCTTGCTGGACATGGCGCGGAGCCGAGGCTTCAAGGCGGTCGTCGCGCTGCAGGGGGATAAGGGGCTTCAGCTTGCCAAAACGCTCCAGCCAGATGCGATCCTGCTCGATATCCAGCTGCCGGTCATGGACGGTTGGTCCGTGCTCGTGCAGCTCAAAAACGACGCTTCCACCCGCCATATTCCCGTTCATGTCATCTCCGTCGTGGACGAGGTGCATCAAGGGCTGTCGATGGGAGCGATCGCCTGGCTGCGCAAACCGTCCGGCAAAGATCATTTGGAGCAGGCGTTTACGCATATTTTATCGTTCCTGAACCGCGACCTGCGCAATCTGCTCATTGTAGAGCCGGACGAGGAGCAGCGCGAGAGCTTGGTGAACCTGATCGCTCATGACGACGTCCGAATTACGGCCGTAGCGGGCGGCGAGGAGGCGCTGGCGGTGCTGGCGGCGCAGCCGTTCGACTGTATGGTGCTCGATTACGGAATGACGAAGCCGTCTGTCTACGAGCTGCTCGACCGGATCAAAGCGGACGAAGCGCTGCGGCGGCTGCCGATTGTGCTTTATACCGGCAAGACGCTGGACAAGAAAGAGCAGTTGCGCTTGAGGAAATATGCGGAATCGATCATCATCAAGGATGTAAAATCGCCGGAGCGGCTGCTTGACGAGACGTCGCTGTTCCTGCACCGTGTCGAGGAGAAGCTGCCTGAAGAGAAGCAGCAGGTGCTTCAGAAGCTGCACAGCATCGAAACGGTATTCAAAGACAAAAAGGTGCTGCTCGTCGACGACGATATCCGCAACGTATTCGCGCTGTCCAATTTGCTCGAAGGCCTCGGCATGCAGGTGGCGTTCGCCGAGACCGGCAGGCAGGCGCTCGATTCGCTGGACCGGGAGCCGGACTTCGATCTCGTGCTGATGGATATTATGATGCCGGAGATGGACGGCTACGAAGCGATGCGCGCCATCCGCAGCGACGAGCGATTCGACCGGCTGCCGATGATCGCCCTGACGGCCAAGGCAATGAAGGACGACCGTGAAAAATGCATGCAAGCCGGAGCCTCCGATTATATTACCAAGCCGGTTCATACCGAACAGCTTCTTTCGCTCATGCGGGTGTGGTTGTACAAATGAGCGGCGGATTATACGATCAAAAGTCCGGTGACTTGAAGGCGCTGCGCAAGCTCGGCTCCGTCTATTCGGAGGCGGAGGGAGGCCGGGGCACCCGGGAGGAAGAGGGACGGGAGCGCATCGAGATCGCTTTGCTGCTGGAGGGGCTGTACCGGCTGTACGGCTTCGACTTTCGCAATTACGCGTATCCGTCGGTCCGCCGGCGCATCTGGCACCGCATCTACGCAGAGCGGCTGCTCAGCGTATCCGGCCTGCAGGAGCGGGTGCTGCACGACCGGAGCTGCGCGGAGCGTCTGGTGGACGATCTGGTCATTCACGTGACCGAGATGTACCGGGACCCGAGCTTGTTCGCGGCCTTCCGGGAGCGGGTCGTGCCGCTGCTGCGGGAGCTGCCTTCCTTCCGCATCTGGCATGCGGGCTGCTCGACGGGGGAGGAAGTATACTCCACCGCCATTTTGCTGTACGAGGAAGGGCTGTACGACCGGGCGCGCATCTATGCGACCGACATGAACGAAGAGGTGCTCCATGTGGCGGAGCGCGCCGCCTACCCGCTCAAGAAAATGCAGGAATATACCCAAAATTACATGCGAGCCGGGGGCAAGGATGCGTTCTCGGGGTATTACGGCGCATCTGGGAACGTGGCCGTATTTCATCCTTTTTTGCGGGAGCGGATCGTCTTTGCGCAGCATAATCTGGTGACGGACCGGTCGTTTAACGAGTTTCACGTCATCTTTTGCCGCAATGTCATGATTTATTTCGATTCGATTCTGCAAAACCATGCGCACGATCTGTTCTACGAAAGCTTATGCCCGCAGGGGATTCTCGTCTTGGGGCATAAGGAGTCGATCACGTTTACGAAGCATGCGGCGCATTACGAGGCGCTGGATCGGCAGGAGAAAATATTTTGCAAGATCAAATGAGGTGGGGTTTGTATGGATGTGCCGATCCGCATCTTGCTGGTGGACGATCAACCGGAGAACCTGCTTGCGCTTGAGGCGGTGCTGGAGGACCAGAACTATATTTTGGAGAAGGCGACCTCCGGAGAGGAGGCCCTGCGCTGTCTGCTCAGGCACGAATTCGCCGTCATCGTACTCGATGTGCACATGCCGGGGATGGACGGGTTCGAAACGGCCCAGTGGATCAAATCGCGCGAAAAAACGCGGGCGGTGCCGATCATCTTCATCACTGCGGCCCCGGACGAGCAGGATCAGGCGTTCACGGCGTATTCCGTCGGCGCGATTGATTATATCGTGAAGCCGTTCGCGCCGCGTACGCTGAAGTCGAAGATTGAAGGCTTCGTCAGCATCTATTTGGCGCAAAAAAAGCTGCAGCAGCAAACCGAGCTGCTGAACGAGCGGACCCGGGAACTGCAGCGGGCGAAGGAATCGGCTGAGCAGGCGGCCATGGCGAAAGCGAACTTTCTGGCGATGATGAGCCACGAAATCCGGACCCCGCTGAACGGGGTCATCGCCATGGCCGATCTGCTCGTGGAGACGGACCTGAACGCCGAGCAGCGCGAGTACGTCGATACGATTCGCCGCAGCGGCGCCGCGCTGCTCTATGTCATCAACGATATTTTGGACTTGTCCAAGATCGAGTCCGGCAAGATGGAAATCAAAGAAGAGCCGCTGAACCTGAGGACGAGCCTGATCGAAACGTACGAGGTGTTCCACGCCGAAAGCCGCAATAAGTCGCTGGAGCTTACGTACGATATCGATCCGTCGATCCCCGAATGCATCATCGGCGACGAATCGCGGCTGCGGCAGGTTCTTATCAACCTGGTCGGCAACGCCGTCAAATTCACCGAGCAGGGCGGTGTAAACGTCTCGGTAACGGTGTTAAACCGATCGAAAGAGCAGCTGGAGCTGGAGTTCCGCGTCTCCGACACGGGCATCGGCATCCCGGAGGAGAAGCGCGGCTTGCTGTTCCAGCCGTTTACGCAGGTCGATTCGTCCTTAACCCGCAAATACGGGGGGACGGGGCTGGGGCTGGCGATCTGCAAAAATCTCGTGCAGCTCATGGGCGGCCGCATCGCGCTTGCGCCGGGAGATTGCCGGGGGGCGGAGTTCGTTTTCACCATCCGTGTCAAGGGCTGTGCCGAATACGATTGCAGTGAGGATGCCCCAGCAGCTTTTCGGTGAATCAGCAGAGTGCTCTACGGGTACCGTGAAAAGCTTCCCAAAATCTGCTATTCTACAATTAATCATGGATTCAGGGGGAGGTCAAAGCGGATGGACAGAGGCGCGCAGAAGTTCCATGTCAAAGTGCTGACTACGCCGGAAGCGAACGTGTTGTTCTTATCCGGCGAGCTTGATTTGAGCACGGCCGAGCAATTCCGTTCCGTCGTGGAGCCGCTTGCGAGTCAGCGGACGGTGCCGCTCAAGCTGAACTTACGGGAGTTGACTTACATTGACAGCACGGGGATCGGGATTTTTGTCTCCGTGCTTAAGAAACGGCAGCCGGAGGAGGCGTCGTTTGCCGTACAGGAAGTGCCGGCCAAAATCAGGCGGCTGTTCGATATGACCGGGTTGTCCCGTTACCTGACGATCGAAGGGGGCGGACGATGAAGGGGAAAACGGAGGCCGGCTCGAAAACCGTCGTCTTGTGCGTGCCTCTTCGAGCGGACGATCTGGCCACGGTCCGCTTGGCGCTGTATGGCATGGCCGTCCGCGTAAGGTTTTCATACGAAGCGATCGAGGACTTGAAGGTAGCGGTAACCGAAGCGTGCAATTATGCGATCCTTCAAGCCGACGATAGAAAACGACTGCCGATGCTGCGGCTGGTGTTCACGCTGAGGGAGACGGAGCTCAAGATCCGGATTGGAACGGATTCGCCGGATATCACGTTTGGGGGAGCGCTGCGTCCCGTAAAGCTGCCGCAGGAGGGGGCGGAGGCCTTGGAACGTCTCGAACACTCGCCGATCGGCCTGTACTTGCTTCAAGCGTTGGTGGATGAGCTTCGAGTAGAGCCCGGAGGCGCAGACGTGCCGGAAGCGATCGTTCTGATCAAGCGGCTTGCCGCCGGGTGAGTGGGTGGGTCTACCGATCATGGAGCGGACGTTCCCTTGGACTTGGACCGATATCCCCCGTATGAAAGGCAGCCCGAATTGAAAAGCCGCACCCGGTACAGCGTCTTCAGGATTTCGACGAGCTGCTGCATGCCGACGGAAATGTCTCTCACCCGCGCACGCGGATCGACGCGCAGTCCGTACCGGGCGGACAGCTCGGGCACTTGATGCGCCGCTTTCCCGTAATCGACTCGAAGCCCCCGCCTTGTCTCCTGCCCGAGAATAATATTTTCCGTCACCGTGAACGGCTCCACGAGCTTGAAATGCTGGTGCACCATGCCGAGACCGAGCTGAATGGCCGTTTTCGGCTTGGCGATCGCTACCGGCTCGCCGTTGATGAGGATTTCGCCCTCGTCCGGCTGGTACAGCCCGAACAAAATGTTCATCAGCGTCGATTTGCCTGCGCCGTTCTCGCCGAGCAGGGCGAGAATCTCGCCTTGACGGAGCGTCAGGCTGATGCCGTCATTGGCAACGATGGATGCCGGGAAACCGCTTGGTGATGCCGCGCATTTCCACTTTCACGCTGCTCATTTTTCAGGAACCTTGATTTCGCCTTTAACGATTTTTTGCTTGTATTCCTCGACCTTCTTGAGCACGTCTTCCGGCACGTTCTTCTTCGATGTGTCCGGCAGGCCGACGCCGTCGTCCTTGAGGCCGAGCACAATCGTTTTGCCACCCTCGTATTTGCCTGCGATCAGGTCGTTCGAGATGCGGTAAACGGCCTCATCGACGCGTTTGATCATCGAGGTCAACGTCACGTCGTCGCCGAACAGCTTCGACTGGTCCTGATCGACGCCGATGACCCATACTTTTTTGCCGGCCTTCAGCCGGTCCTTCGCTTCGTTGAACACGCCGTTCCCCGTTGCGCCCGACGCATGGAAAATAATATCCGCGCCGTCGTTATAGATCGTGGAAGCGGCGGCTTTGCCGAGATCGGGCTTGTCGAACGCCCCGGTATAGTTGATCGTCAGCTTGGCGTTCGGATTGACCGCAGCCACACCCGCCTTGAAGCCGGCTTCGAAGCGCTTAATTACCGGAATGTCCATCCCGCCGATAAAGCCGATTTTGCTCGTCTTGGTCATCAGACCCGCAACGACGCCGGCCAGATAGGAGCCTTCGTTCTCCGCAAACGTCACGGACTCCACGTTCGGTGCGTCGACGACATTGTCGATAATCGCCAGCTTGGCGTTCGGATTCTGCGTCGCTACGGTCTTCATCGCATCGCCGATGATGAAGCCGATGCCCCACGTCAGGTTGAAGTTGCCCTTGACCATTTGGGTCAGGTTCGGGATATATTCCGAATCGCTCTTGCTCTGCAAATATTTCACTTGTGCCCCGGTATCTTTCGCAAGCCGCTGCAGCCCTTCCCAGGCGCTTTGGTTAAAGGAGTTGTCGTTGACCCCGCCAATGTCCGTGACCATGCCGAGATTGAACTTCGCGCCCGCCAGCGTGTCGCCACCCGCTGCCGGCGCGCCGCCGGCTCCCGCGTTGTTAGGCGGTGCGGGCTTCTGGCCGCATCCGCCGAGCGTCAGCCCGGCCGCGAGCATGCCGATCATGCCAAGGGATATCCATCGTTTCATCGTTCATCCGTCCTCCCGTAGTGGAATGCAAAGAAGCAAAGCTTGGGGTATAGTATTCTCCAAGCTTTGCTTCCTTATGTCATTGCTGGAAAAGGGACGGACGGTCTGCGCTTTGGGGTTAACGAGTTGCTATATCGGAGCTTCGCCGGTCAGTTCGATGAAGTTCTGCGCCGCTTTGGACAAGTAGTGGTCCTTGAGCCAAATCAGTACGGATGACGAGGCGATATGCGTCCCCGCCAGCTCGTACACCTGCACGTTGAAGCCGCGGTGCAGCTGGAGCACCGATTCCGGCACCAGCGTGGCGGCGAAGTCCGAGGAGACTAGTTCCAGCAGCATCGCGATGTCGGAGCATTCGGACAAGATGTTCGGCTTCATTCCATGCCGGGCGAACTCCTCCACGATCATCTGATACACGCCGAGTCCTTCTGTGCTGGGGAGGATCAGCGGCTCCTGCCCAATCTGTTCGAACGAAACCGCCTTCCCGTCCAAGGGGCTGCGGCGCCGGGAGGTGACGTAATAGAAACGCTCTTCCCGCAAATGCCGGATCGAGAAATCGCCGAGGTCCAGCGGAAACCGGACAATCGCCAGCTCAATCGCCCGTTCCTTGACCAGCTTGCAGAGCTGGGCCGATTCGTTCTGCTGAATTTTGTACGTAATCGCCGGAAACTTCTCGCGAAATGTCCTAAGCAGCTCCGGCAGCCCTCCGTCCGATAACGTGTTGACCCCGATGCTCAGCTTGCCGGTCAACCCGTTTCCGGCTTCTTTGACCTCAATTTGCGACTCCTCGAACAGCTTCGTGATGTGCAAGGCGTGCTTGTACAGCAGACGCCCCGCTTCCGTAAGCTCAAGCTGTCGTCCTTGCCGCTCCAGCAGCGTTACGCCAAGTTCCCGCTCCATGAGATGAAGCTGCTGGCTGAGCGGCGGTTGGGCCATATGGAGCCTTTTGGCCGCCGCTGTAATTTGCCGTTCCTCTGCAATCGCAATGAAATAACGCAGCTGCCTGATGTCCATCAGAACCACCTGCCTAACTATATGATGATCATATGGAAAATCAATAATATAAATATTTTTCGTATAGGTAAAGCTCATGTTAACATAAGAAAGCAGAGAAGCAAAGTAGGAGGCAGGAGTGGACCAATGCGATGGATGTATTTGGTATTACCCGTCATGCTGCTGACCGGCTGCCAGGAGTCCGCGAGAGCTCCCGCAACCGGAATTGTTCAAGTCGAACCTAAAGGAGATGTGAGCGAGATGAATGAAGCGTTAATTGCCGCCGCGGAGCGCGGAGATACGGCTGAGCTCCGGAGGCTGCTCAAGGCAGGAGCAGATAAAAATGCGAAGGACCCGCAGGGCCGCACGCCGATGATGGCGGCGACTTACGCGAACAAGCCGAAGGCGGTGAAGCTGCTGATCGAAGCGGGAGCGGACGTCAATGAACGCGACAACCGGCTGAACAATCCGTTCCTGTATGCCGGTGCCGAAGGCTTGCTGGACATTTTGAAGCTGACGATCGAGGCGGGGGTCGACCCGAAGCTGACGAACCGGTATGGCGGCACCGCGCTCATCCCCGCCGCCGAACGCGCGCATTTGGACGTGATCCGAGAGTTGGTGACGCGAACCAAAGTCGATGTCAATCACATTAACAACTTGGGCTGGACGGCGTTGATGGAAGCAGTCGTACTCGGCAGCGGGGGCGAGAAGCATCAGCAAGCCGTCCGGCTGCTCGTTGAGCATGGGGCGGATGTGAATATCCCGGATAAGGACGGCGTGACGGCGCTTGCGCATGCGAAGCAGCGCGGGTTCGGCGAGATCGAGCAAATTTTACTGAAAGCGGGGGCGCGCTAGCCCCTTTCTTTGCATATGGGAGGAAACCTCATGAAAAAGCTTGCCCTCGGCGGCAGCTTGAGCACCTTGCAGTGGTTTATGTTTTTGCTTGCGAATTCGATTGCTTTGCCGGTCGTCATCGGCGGCATGTTTCATTTGCCGCCGGAGGACATTTCCTCGCTGATGCAGCGGACCTTTCTGGTCGTCGGCCTCAGCTCGTTTCTGCAGGGCTGGATCGGCCACCGGTACCCGATTGCCGACGGCCCTGCGGGTTCATGGGTCAGCGTCTTCGTCATCATGGCGGACGTGGCCGTCAAGCAGGGCGGGAGTGCGCAGGACATGCTGCCGCTGCTCGAGGGAGGCGTCGCCACCGCCGCTTTGCTGCTGCTAGTTCTAGGTTTGACCGGCTGGGTCCACAAGCTGCTGTTTTTGTTCACCCCGCTTGTCACGGGAACGTTTTTGTTCCTTTTGGCTTTACAGCTTAGCGGCGTCTTTATGAAAGGCATGCTCGGTTTGCAGGGGGCGGCCGTTCGTCCGGACCCGGCTACAGCGCTGGTATCCATCGCGATTTTCGGCCTTGTGGTCCTGCTGTCCGTCAAAGGCCGGGGCTGGGTGAAGCAGTATGCCGTGATGATCGGCATTATCTCCGGCTGGGCCGGTTACGGCCTGCTCGGCCTTAACAGTGGATCGCCGGGCACCGCAGCTCCGCCGGTTCAACTGCCGGAGCTCTTCGCTTGGGGAGCGCCGCAGTGGGATGCGGGAATCGCGTTGACCGCAGTGCTGTTCACGTTTATTTTGCTGTCCAACACGATCGCCGCCGTAACGGCGGTTCGCGATGCGATGCCGCCGAAGCCCGTTCAGGACCCGAAGCGGACGCTGAACCGCGGCGTCTTCGCGGGAGGCTTGTCCCACGGTATCGCCGCGCTCTTCTCGACGATTGCCGTCGTGCCGCTGCCGGTCACGGCGGGCTTTATCCGCATCACGGAGCAGACCCGGCTGCGCCCGTTTCTTGCCGCGGCGCTGCTGTTCGCGGGGATTTCTTTCGTCCCCGCGGCGGTACGGGCCGTCGCTATGCTTCCCGGGCCGGTAGCGAGCGCTGCGCTGCTTGCTTCCTTCGTGCAAATGATCGTCATCGCGATGCAGTCGATCTCAAAGGAGGCGCTGGACCTGCGCCGGCTGACGATCTTCGGCATCACGCTGGTGTGCAGCGTCGGATTAATGTTCTTGCCTGCGGAGGCTTTCCAGGGGCTGCCGCCGATGCTGGCGTACGTGTTCGGCAACGCGCTGCTGTTCGGGACGATGCTGGTCACGCTGCTTGAGCAGCTATGGAGGCCCGCAGAGGCGGGAGCGAAGAGCGGCTAACGGCGTGATAGTTTATAAAAAACGCTTTGCTTTGCACGCATATATGGTTAAAAAAGCTCAAAAGGAGCCGTTTTTATTTGTGCAAATAAGCGTTCAGCATCCAGACATGCTTCTCCAGGCGCGTCTTCAGCTCCAGCAGCATATCGTGGGTGCCTTCGTCGCCTTCCTGCTCCGCAAGCTCCATCGCTTCGCCCGTTTCTTCGATCACCATCGAGAAGTCGTCGCGCAGGCACTGCACCATGTCGCCTGCCGAGGCGAACGGCTCGTGTTCCTTGATCGTAGCGGCCGCGGCCATCTCCTTCATCGTCGATACGGGCCGGCCTCCGACCGACAGCAGCCGCTCCGCAAGCTGGTCCATCGTCAGGGCCGCTTCTTCGTACAGCTCTTCAAATTTCACATGCAGCGCATAGAAATTTGGGCCCTTCACATACCAATGGTGCTGGTGAATTTTGATATGAAGCACGGCCCAGTTGGCGACCTGCCTATCCAGGAGCGCGTGCAGTCCGCTTGTTTTTTTCGTATCCTTTGCATTCTTGGCCGATTTCGCTTCCTTTTCTTTCTCCAATACGTTAGCCATGTTGGTTACCTCCGCTTCGTCATGGATTGTCCTGCCTGAGCCTTCTTACCCCATCCTGGCAGCGGATGAAACATGGACAAGGTCCGTTTAGAGCCGCAGGTTTCAAGCAGAACCGCGCCGGGTAAGAACATTCCAAGCTGGGCGCAAGCCCATTCACGAAAGGGTGGAGGAGATGAACGAATGATTATTGAAATCAGTGTGGCTATCATTGCGCTGGCCTTCGCGGTGCTGGTCGTCTTTTTGATCATGACCCTGCGTTCCTTGTCAACCGTGCTGATGCAGACCAACGAGACGATCCGGGAGCTGCAGCGGCGGGTGAACGGAATCAGCAAAGAAGCGGCGGAGGTGCTGCGGCATACGAACGAAGTGACCGTCGATGTCCGCAACAAGCTGCACTCGATCGATTCGGTCGTCTGCTCCGTTAAAAATATCGGCGATGCGGTGCAGGAAATCACCTCCTCGATCAAGCAAGCCTCTGCCTCGGTAGCGGGGAGCATCCGCGCCAAGGCGGTAAAGGGAGGCGGGCCTGACAGGGATAAGGTCGCGACGGTCATGCAGGCGGTTCCCGTGGCAATCGAGCTATGGCAGGCGTTTCGCAGCCGTAAGCCGCAAACGGGGCGACGGGCTTCTCCGCAGCAGACCTGAGCCGGGTCCGGTCCCAACCGGCAGAAATTCCGGCCGCTCTGTTTCAAGCGTCCGGTCCCGGGGTAAATACCATACAAATTCGCAGAATGCAGCAAGGTTCTTGGAGAAGACAAGCTGCGCACGGGGAGGAACCAAGCGGATATGATGAATAAACAACCATCGTTTCATGTCGACACGCAACGAACCGAGCATGCCAATTCCGTTTATTTGCACGGCGAGCTCGATTTGTCCAAAGTTTCGGATTTACGCTGCGCGCTGGACACGTTCATTGCGGATACGAACCGCAAGCTTGTGCTAAACTTGAGCGGTCTGCAATATATTGACAGCACCGGCATCGGTGTGATTGTATCGGTATTAAAAGCCCGAGACGTGCTGAAAGCGCCGTTCGAGGTGCAGGAGATTCCGTCGAAAATCAAGCGATTGTTCGATCTGACGGGCATCACCCCGTTTTTGCTGCCGAACGAGGCCGCCGGGAAGTCCCAAGACGCGTTCATTAACGGATAGGAAAGGAAAGAAGAAACCGTATGAAACTCGAATCCCATGTTGTTAGTCTCACGGTGCCAGCGGAAGCGGAATTTATCGACTTGGTCCGCTTGACGCTTTACGGCATCAGTTCCAAGCTCGGCTTCTCGTACGAGGAAATCGAGGATATGAAGGTGGCCGTCGCCGAAGCGTGCAATAACGCGGTGGTGCATGCTTATGAACCGGGCAGTCCGGGCCTGATGGAGGTCCGCTTCGAGCGAATCGAGGACGGGCTCCGCATCGTGGTCAAGGATCAGGGACCGAGCTTCAATTTTGCGGAGAAGGCGCGGCGGGCCGGATCGCTGCACGATAAATCGCTCAGAGACATCCATGTGGGAGGCCTCGGGATTTATTTGATGCAGGCGCTCATGGACGATGTCGAGGTCAAGACGGGAACCGGCACAGAGGTCATCCTGACCAAGCGGGTGTGCAGGAGTGAGGAAATGGTATGAAAATGAATTCGGAGCGATTTGCCAATGCGAGTGCCGAGGAGCTCATCGTAAGGTATCAAGAAACCGGCTGCAACGATACGGCTACGGTTCTGCTGCAGCAATACGAGCCTATGGTCAAGATGGCGGCCGGCAAAATGTCACGCAATCGCCCCGATTTGTTCGAAGACCTGTATCAAGTGGGGCAACTGTCGGTATTAAAGCTGCTGAAGCAGTTCGATCTGTCGATGGGCGTGCAGTTTGAAGCGTATATGATGAAAAGCGTCATCGGTCATATGAAAAATTATTTGCGCGACAAATCCTGGTATGTCCAGGTTCCGAGGCGAATCAAGGAAAAGGGCAACCAGATTCAGCAGGTCGTGGACATGCTCACGGTCAAGCTGGAACGATCGCCCAATATCGATGAAATCGCCGCGGAAATGGAGCTGTCGGTCGAGGAAACGATCGAAATTTTGGCCGGGCGCGATTATTATCACTATGTTTCGCTGGATACTCCGCTATCTACCGAAGATAACGGTTCGACGATCGGCGATGTGATCGGCAGCCCGAGCGACGCTTATCTGCGGGTGGAAAACCGCCTCGCTTTGCAAGAGGCGCTAGTTCATCTAAAGCCGGAGGAGCAGCAGGTGCTGCATCTCGCCTATGTGGAAGGCCAGTCGCAGCGGATGATTGCGAACCAGCTCGGCGTTTCGCAGATGAGCGTGTCGCGCATCCAGAAGCGGG
The DNA here is from genome assembly GCA_042219835.1 of Paenibacillus elgii. Classification (GTDB taxonomy): domain Bacteria; phylum Bacillota; class Bacilli; order Paenibacillales; family NBRC-103111; genus Paenibacillus_G; species Paenibacillus_G elgii_A. The sequence continues at coordinate 23,795 of JBHJMN010000048.1, read as the reverse complement.
CTCTCGACAAGCTGAAACATTATTTTACCGAGCCGGGAGCCGGCGATATCGGTTTGGATTCATAGACTCGCCCTTTGCAGCTAAGGGCGAGTTTTTTCGTTGGCGCTTCGTTCGTCCTCGAAGGAAGCGGATTCGGCGATCCGCCGGCCGAGCGGCGTCGGAATGTCGTCCATGCTCACGGCGTTGTTGCTGCGCCAGTAATCGTTCAGCTCGTCGTCGCGTTTGATTGCGGCCCACCGGTGCAGCGTATCACGTTCCCGCTCGTACGTGTAGAAGGGGACGCTGAACCCGCAGGAGGTTTTCACGGCGTTAACGTCGACGCCGATAATTTGCCGGGCTCCGGGAAGCAGATCGAAGCGGGGCGCCCACGCCTCCCAGTCGGCGGTGCCGGGAAGGATGACGCGGCCCTTTCCGTACAGCCTCAAGATCAGGGGAGGGCCCTCGAACGCAACGAACATCAGCGTAATCCGGCCGTTTTCCTCCAAGTGCGCGCTTGTCTCGTTCCCGCTGCCGGTCAAGTCCAAATACCCTACCTCGTTCGGCGAGACGATTCGAAACACATCGTATCCTTTGGGCGAGAGGTTCACATGGCCTTCCGCCTCCAGCGGGGCGGACCCGACGAAGAAGAGGCGCTGCTTGCGAATAAACGCCTCATGCTCGGGAAGCAAGGCCGGAAACATTTTTCCCATAGGTAAGATCTCCTTTCCTTTGTTCTCCATGTCTCTTTATGTAGCTAGTATGCGCTCTTAGAGCTTGTCTGGCAAATACGCATTCCATATTCCGCTTATAGGCATTGCCTATCGTTCTTGAGGAACGCAGGCCGGGCACGCTGCCTGCGAACGGCCGTTTCAGGCGAACGGGCGGCGGAGTGCTGACAGATGCGGCAACGCTAAAAACCGGTACGTCTGCGCTAAGGCTGAGGTACCGGTTTTTTATCGGTTAAGCCGTTATCCTTTTGAGGCTACCGCGCGGTCGGCCTGATCGATCGCTTGATGGGACGCGCTCTGAGCGTTATCGACGGCGCGGTGGCCGATGGACTGCGCTTTGTCCAGCTTCTCTTGAGCGGCCCCGGCGGCACGGTCAAGCGCCTGATGGGACGCTTCCGCGACGAGGTCCGTCATGTCATGCGCTTTGTCCGCCAGTTGGCTGCCCTGTTCCTGCGCCGCTTCGACGGTGTCGGTCGCTTTTTCCTTGCAGGCGGCCATCAGCTCCTGGCCTTTGGTCTGCAAGGTTTGCATGGCGTCCATCAGGTCGCCGCGCAGCTCGCGTCCGGATTTCGGCGCCAGCAAGAGGGCAATCAGCGCCCCGGCGGCGCCTCCGATCAACGTTCCGAGCAGCAGGTTGCTTTTGCTTTCATTCGTTGTATTTGCTGTAGTCATGCTTCATCGCTCCTTTTGGAAGGTGGACTGACGGGCTTGCCTCTTTTTACCCTTGTATGGGAGCGATGAAACAAACAGGGCAACCAGGAGGCTGCCTCCGGAACTACTTATATTCCTGCAAATGCTGACGGAACCGCTCGACCAGCTCCGGCGTTTCGTCCAGCCTGTACTTGCGGGCCGGCCGTTTGTCCGGATCGAAATCCGTATGGCTCCACCAGATGGCCGCTTTCAGCTTGGGATATTTTTTTATGTCCTTGAACATCTGATCCACCCATTTCGCTTTATCTCCACCAACCGAACTGGAGGCAAATTCCGTGATCATCAGCGGCTGTTCGAACCATTTGCTGTATTGGTCGTACAGTGGCGCATACAGCTCGTCGAACGTGTTCCACTGTTCGCCTGGATAGTAGGTGCCGGTATTGTAGGCGGTCAGCCCGACCACGTCCACGTAGTCGTCGCCTGGATAATAAAGCAGCGAATGATTCCACTTGAATCCAGGCATATCCAGGTGATTCGGGTTCCATACCCACAGGACGTTATCGACGCCCTGGCTCTGGAAGGTCCGGTAAATATATTTCCAGACCTCCGTATACAGATCCGGGTCCTTGGAGTAGTGATAGGCGGAATAAGGTACCCAATCCCCGTTCATCTCGTTGTTCAGCCGGAACAGCAGCGGATGGCCGAACGCCTTGATGTCCTGTGCGTATTTGGTGAAAAACTCGTCATACTTTCCGTTCAAAATTTCATACATCACACTGGGATTCGCTTCGCCGAATCGCATCGTTTGCAGCGTCAATTGGACCAAGCGGTTATCGTTATAGGCGTTTTTCAAATCGTCCGCCGGAAAGCCGGTCGATAAGGATTTGTATAGGATCAACAGACCGAAATTATAGTCCAGCTTCTGCTCCAGCGCATGAAGAAGATCCATTTTTTTTGGAGCTGTCGGCTCGTAGATGCCCCATTTCAGCCCGTCCGTCATAAACAGCTTGCGGTACACTTCCGCCGTTTCTTGATTTGTTTTGAGCGGCACCTTCTTCGTCACCGTGCCAAGCTCCGGCTTGTCCCCCTGAGGCGGAATAACCCGGAACGATTTTACGATCTTCTCGTCATTCGTAATGGGCTGGGTAGATTTGATCGCGATGGTGTATACCTCTTTGTCGTTTTTGACGATTTCCGCGCTGGCATAGTAGGGCTTGTCGTTCTCCACGTGCTTGAGCTTATCGCGCTCCCATTTCAGCACATGGACGGACAGGCCTCCGACCGTCTTGGTTTCGTTCTGGATCACGCGATGATCCTTCGTATTCTCGATAAACCGGTTGCTGTACCCGATATACCCGGCGGCATCGGACACGGTGCCGTTGAAATTGTCGTAGTACACGTCGATTTGGGTCGTTTCGTCGAACAAGCGTGTTCGGACCCCGGCCCAGGAACGGTCGACTTTCATTTGCTTCGGATAGCTCAGCTCATATCCGTAAGGCAAATCGGTATACGTCGCCATAGATTCAGAAAGCATGGATCGCGCGATAAAAACGCCGAGCAGAGCGACTAATACGGCGCCGGAAATGACGTACGTTTTTTTAAGTTTCATCCAGTTGTTACCCCCCAGGTGCCAAATCTCACTCAGTAATGAAGCGAAATGACGATGAGCTTTCGTCATCCCTTCTATTTTTGCAATCAAGATAGTAGACGTAGAAACCGTAAGTTTCGTTCCATTAAGTGAAATATTTTTTTGATACAGGCGGTGATGCTTAATTATTTTTTTTCGGGAAAGGGAACCTTTATTCTGTTCTTCCGTCCAATTCATTGTGAGGTGAAACCCGGGTGACCTTTGAATACTTAAAATCGATGTCCGGCGGCATGGATAAAAATGCCGTTCTAACGGATATGATGCTGGCGTACGGCGAAGACGTGTGGAATTATGCCTTTTTCCTATCGCGGAATCGAACGTTGGCGGATGATGTTACACAAGACGTATTCGTACGGGTGTACGAGCGTTTATATACGTTTCGAGGCGAGGCCAGCGTCAAGACCTGGCTGCTGGCCATTACCCGCAATCTGGTGCGCGATCATTGGCGTTCGTCGTGGATACGCCGTGTCATTCCCTTCGGCATTCTGCAGCTGGAAGGCCAAGGGCCATCCGCGGAATCGCAGGCGATCGACGCACTGGTCGAAGAGGAAGTGTGGAACACGGTGCTCGGCTTGCCCTTCAAGCTGCGCGAGGTGCTGCTGCTTCATGCGCATCATCAGCTATCTTACGCGGAAATCGCGAAGCTGCTGAACGTGTCCGAAGGTACGGTAAAATCTAGGCTTTCCCGGGCTCGCGCTAAAGTATCGCGGCAGCTGGGCAAGGAGGGGAGAAAGGCATGAAGAAGCGACTCGATCCCGAACATTGGGAAAAACACCTGACTCGGCTACAGCTCAGGCAGGGTGGTTTTTCCAAAGAAATCATGGATAAGGTCAAGGATCGGTTGGAGATGAAACAGCCGCCTATCCGTAGGAAACGCTGGCTCCGCTGGAGTCCTGCGCTGGCGCTCGTGCTTGTGCTGGCGATCGGATGGGCTCAGGCGGACCAACTGATCGAAGGGCTGTCCAAGCTGTCCAAGCCGCAAGTGAAAGCGGCATTGGAAGCGATGGAAACGAATAAAGAAAAGACGCTGAAAGTTTCGTATTTTTATGAAGATACATTTATGATGCAATATGGTAAAGCGTTCACAATCCGGTACCCGAATATCAGCGTCAAGGTGGAGACAGGGGCAGGTCAGGCGGATAGGATCAGCCAATCGCGTCCCGAGCTGGAGAATTGGATGGAGCAGGAAAGGCCCGACGTGCTGGCGCTCACTCCGGTTGAATACGCGCGGTTGGCTAAAGAGGGCAGGTTGTACTCACTGGATGATGTTATCCGGCAGGAGAGCTTTGATCTGCAAAATATTCACTCCGGCGTCGTGGATAGGCTTCGTACCGAAGGCGGCAAGCTGTACGGACTTGCGCCGGATTACGATCAACTCGCCCTCTTCTATAACAAAGATCTATTTGACAAATACGGGATCAGCTACCCCGAGAACGGCATGAGCTGGGAAGAACTGCTGCAGCTCGCTTCCCGATTCTCGGCCGGATCGAAAGCGAAGGAGCGGGTCTATGGTCTTGTCGCCCACTCTTATTCAGGTCCTTACCGTGTGATCGAGCAGGCGGGCAAGGCTAAGGGGTTAAGCATCCTTGATCCAGCAGGGAAGCAAGTCGCCATAAATTCGCCGGAATGGCAAAAGGTTTGGGCTGTCGCGCTTGATGCGGTCCGCAGCGGAGCTATTTATGAGCAGCCGCCAATGAAAGGATCCTTTCCGAAGGAAGATATGTACAAGGCTAATCCCTTCATCACAGGGCAAGCGGCTATGGCTCTGCAAAGCTACGGTTTTGTCAAGGACTTAAATGAGGCTTCATCGAAATACAAGATGTCTTCGATTTCATGGGATGTCGTGACCGAGCCGACGGACCCGACCCGGCCGAACGAATCGTCTTCCTTCTCGGTCGGCACGGTCTATGCGGTGAATGCCGCCTCCGAGAATCGGAGGGAAGCATGGGAGCTGGTCAAGTTCATCAATAGCGAGGAAGTGGCCCGCAAAATGCTTACGCAAAACGTCGGGAGCGGCCTTCCACCTTCACGTTTGTCGAGTCTCTCTGCGATCAAGGGGCAAGAAAATCTCGTCAAAGTGTTCACGAGCCTCCGTCCGTCAGCGGAGCCGAAGGCGGTGCAAGATGTGCCTGTGGAATTTTATCCTGCATTTCAAAACCTTGCGGCGCAATCGTTCAAGGACGTGTTGGACGGGAAGAAAACGATTGGTCAGGCGTTGAAGGAGCTTCAAACCAGCGGACAGCAGGCACTGATTCAGGCGAAAAACGCGGAGCAGAAGAAGCTGAACGGAGCCAAGGCGACGGTTAACGGCGGGACACCATAGGGGGAGAGCAATGGATCGGAGTGAAACGAAAAGTAATCGGAAGAACAAGCTGCTGCTCCCCCTGCTGGCGGTTGTGCTGGCGTGGAGCGCTGCCGGCTGCAGCGACAAGCCGGCTGCTGCCCCGCCGGAGCGGGGGAAGCTTAAGGTGGCTTACTACAGCCAAGAATTGTTTGACGCTCAGTACGGCGATTATTTTATGGTCAAATTCCCCCAGTTTGAGGTGGAAGTCATCGCAACTGAAGAAACGATGGACCTCGGCAAAAATCCGCAGAAAGAGATGGACAATCTGTTGGACGAGCAGAAACCTGACCTTATTATTATTACGGATTTCTGGGAGTATCAGCGGCTCGCGGCGACGGGCAAGCTGTACGAGTTGGATTCGTTTATCCAACAGGACAAATTCGATATCGAAAATATGCTTCCGGCTGCTATCGATTATTTGCGTGCCAAGGGGGGCGGCAAGCTATACGGGCTTGCCCCCCAATTTTCCAGTACCGTGCTGTTTTACAATAAAGGACTTTTCGATCAGTACAAGGTGCCGTACCCGACAGAAGGCATGACTTGGGATGCCCTGTTTGAGCTGGCAGGCAAATTCCGAGGCGCGAAGAACGGGAAGGACCAGATTTACGGATTTCATGAACCGTTTATGATGTCGAAGTTCTCGATGATCCAATCGATGGGATGGGACATGGGTCTCAATGTGACGGATGCGAAGGGACGCACCGTCACAATCGACACGGAGGCTTGGCAGAAGGTATTCTCACAAATTACGGAAGCTTGGAAGAACGGCTCCATGCCGGTGATTGGCGGAAAAGACAACAAAGGCGGCCGGGATAAGGAAGATGTCGATTCGGGCTTGTTCAGTCAGGGAAGGGCGGCGATGACCATAAGCGGTCCATGGCAGATCGACCGACTGCAGCAAAGCGGCTCCAAGATCGATTGGCAGATTGTGAGGCCGCCTTCACCGGACGGCAGCAGTTCATGGCAGCAGGGATTTAGCCTGCACCCGGTTTTTGCGATCGGCGCAGAGACTGATCAAGCGGACAAAGCTTGGAAGGTCGTCCGCTATTTCAACAGTCCGGAAGCAGCCAAAGTCGAAACGAAGACCTCCAAAGAGTTGATAACCCGATTGGGCTTCGTGAAAACGGTAGATGGCCGCAGCATGGAGCCGTTTTATCAAGTGAAGTACGATGATACGTTGGGCGGGGGAATGGAATTCAACCCGAAAACCCCCGCGCGTTTTAACTGGGAATTCGATAAGCAGGCGGACGAGCAGCTTGAGTTAATTATGGCCGGAAGAACGACGGTGCGGCAGGCGCTGCAGCAGCTTCAAAAGCAAGGCCAGCAGACGTTGGATGCAGCGTGGTTGGCGGAGCCCCCGGAACCGGAGGAGGGCGGAGGAGCGGCGAAATAGCGCTGCCTGCCACTTGTCACCAAAGTAGATAAGCCCAGCGACCTGTGCGCTGGGCTTTGCTTTATGCAGACCCATCGTAAAAAAGACGTGGGAAAACGTAGAAGCTTACCTTATAATTGGATTGTTACAAAAAGGAGAGGGGACGCCGGCAGGTGTCCGTTTCCAATGTCAATTCTCAATAAGGGAAGGTGTTTATTGGCGATGACGAGAAGCAAAAAAGGCTTTAAGCTTGGAGCAGTATCCTTGTTGCTGCTGCAGCTTGTTTCGGTCATGCCGGGGGCCGCTGCGCCGTTGACTCCGGTAGTCGATTTGATCCGAGGGCACGATTGGACCCGATTTTCAGGGGCAACTGTGGCCGGGGACGAAGTGACCGTTACCGGAATAGGGCGGGCGATCATCCCTTTGGGAGGCGATTTGTCGCGGCCGACGGTCAGCAATCCGCCGATTAATTTACGCGGCCCGGTTTTGAACGTATCGGGAGATTTCTCGGTAAGCTTTCAAATCGCCTCCTCCCCCGGCAAAAGCGCGGGACTCCAGCTGTATGGCACGCTCCCGGTCATCCAAGATGAATGGCGACAGGAAGGCAAGGGGGTATCGCTTATGTTGAAAAACGGCAAGCTGTCGGCCGCTGTCTATAATGGTTCCTCCGCCGTTCCGAAGAAAGTGGCTTTCAATTATAAACTGGCTGGAACCCTCGATGTCCGGCTGTTAGTCAAGAGCGGCAAGCTCACATTTTACGTGAATCAGGCCAAAGTCGGAGAATCGGCGGACCCCGGAGTGTTCGCGGACGGCAAAGTGTATTTCGGCGCAGATGCGGACGTCGGCAGCTCGTTTACGCTCAAGTCGCTGACGGCTCAGGCGGAAGGCAGCGCCTCGGCGGTAACGGTAAGCGATCTTGGAGTCGCTGTCGTGCCGCAGAGTGCGGACTCGCTGCGGGCACTGGCGCAGACGAATGCGCCACATCTCAAGATCGGCACGGCTGCGGCCGTCATCCCGACCATGACGGACCCCGCTTACCGGAGCATTCTGGGACGGGAGTTCAATATCCTGACTCCGGAAAATGACATGAAATTTCAATTCATTCATCCGCAGCGGAATGTTTACGCTTTCGCGGAAGGGGATAGCTTGGTCGATTTCGCAGAAAGCAACGGCATGGACGTTCATGGTCATGCGCTGGTCTGGAGCGAGGCGAATCCCCGTTGGCTCACACAGGGCAACTACAGCGCTTCCGAGCTCCAGGCCATCATGGAGGAGCACGTGAAGACAGTTGTCGGACGGTACAAGGGCAGAATTAAGGAGTGGGATGTCATCAACGAGCCGCTCAAGGATGAGAATTTTAACGTCAATCTGGGCTTGCGGGATTCGATCTGGTTCAAGGCGATGGGCGAGAAGTTTCTGGACATTGCGCTGCGCGCTGCTCACGAAGCCGACCCGGATGCCAAGCTGTACGTCAACGAATATGGCTGCGAGGCGGAGGACGACAAAGCGGACGCGCTGTATAAGCTCGTCCAGCGGCTCCAGTCGCGCGGGGTGCCCCTGCACGGCATCGGCTTTCAGCTTCACGAAGATATCGGCAAAGACGGCGACGAGACGCACGATCCCGTCTCGGTTAACGAGTTCAAGCGCACGGCCAAACGGTTTACCGATCTTGGTCTGGAGGTGCGGGTATCGGAGCTGGATGTCAACATGCATGGCAAGGTCACGGACACGCTGCGCAGAAAGCAGGCGGAGTATTTCAAATCGATCCTGGCGCTAACCAAAGCGAATAACCGGTTTACGTCCTACGCCATGTGGGGATTCACTGACCGCTATTCGTCGCTCCAGCCTGCGGATGAATACAACGAATTCGGCAACGGACTCATCTACGACGAGCATTATGCGCCGAAGCTCCCGTACTATAAAATAAGAGATGCGCTGCAAAGTCCTTAAGCGAGGGCTTTGGCGTCGCTTGTCTACAACGAAAACGCTCCAAAATTTTCTGGAGCGTTTTTTGGCGGGCAGACGCAGGCCGGATGCCGAAGAAGCCGGGCCCCGGGGCAGAATGCCGGATCAGGAACGCGAGGGCTTCGCGTGCCTCGTTTTGCGCAAGATGATTGCGAGCGTACCCATCGAAATCAAAGCGCCGGCGAGTCCCATTAACATGTCCTTCTGTGTATCGAGCACATCGCCCTGCAGCCCGAGATAGTCGGCTCCAGCTTGACCGGCTGCGGAAGCGGCCCCCATTTCTACGATTTCGAACAACGCGCTGAACCCGAGTATCGTCATGACCGGAATCCCGTAAGACCAGAAATTGCGCAAGTCTGCGGCCCGGATGAGCAGCTCCCGAAGGCAGTAGGCAAGGCACAGGCCGAACAAGAAGTGAACGACCCGGTCGAAGTAGCTTCTTTGGAAATGAAACGAAGCTTTCAGCCACTGGTCGACCGGCGTATTCTGATACGTATAGTGAGCCGCGAAGACATGGACGCAGAGGAATAGAAAGATCAGCAAATAAGATAGATTCGAGAAGCGGAATGCTTTGTACGTAAACAGCAGGGTGAAAAAAGCCGCGACCACAAGCACGTTTTCCATCAGCCATTGAATCCGGTCGGTCGGCGAGATCGCCATGACGATCCAAAATACAACAAAAACCGCGAGCAGCAGCTGCAGGATGATGTTGCGGGAAAAAGGTAGTTCCGGGTCCAGTAACCAGTTGGTCCCCGTTCCGCCGCGAACTGCGGATTGTCGAGCCATCGTAGCTTCTCCTTTCGGTGGTTCATGATGACCGGCTGTTTCCAGCCGGTTCATCCGACGTTCGTAGTATTGACAATATGGTCAATGTCATACGTCGCCTACGCCTGCGGCTCCGCTCAAGCCGACTCCTGCTTCGCCGCGCATCCGCTGCTTGAACTCCTTCGGCGAGCAGTGATTGTGCCGCTTGAACAGCTTGTAGAACTGGGCCATATTGGGAATGCCGACCTCGAAGCCGACCTCGACGATGCTCAGATCGCGCGTCAGCAGCAGGCGCTCGGCTTTTTTCACGCGCTTGTAGTTGACGTAATCGACGAAGGAGAGGCCCATAACCTTCTTGAAATATTTGATGAAATAATGGTAGCTCAGGTTCAGCAGCCCGCACATGTCCTCCACGGCGATTTTCTCGTTCAGGTGCCGGTCGACGTAATCGAGCGCCGGGCGGAGCCGGGTCAACTCGGTTTCCTCTGCGCCGCCGAGCACGCCCTCTGTATCGCTTCGCATGAGAAGCAGCATCAGCCGCTTGATCGCTGCGCTGATGGCCAGCTCGTAGCCGCGCATCCGGCTTTGGGACTCCTCGAAGATATCCATTATGAGCGCGTACGCTTCCCGTTGCGCTGTGTCATTGTCGCGGAATATATAATTCAGCTTCCACAGCGGCTGCGTCAGCTCCGAAAAGCAGTTCAGGTATGGCATCGTGCTTTGATCGAAATGCTGGGACAAGTCGACCTGGAACACAATATAGCGAAGTATCCCCGGGTCGAGCTTGGCTGTCCGGTGCAGCTGTGAGGACCCGAGCACGATCAGATCGCCAGGACCGATGACGGTGTACTCATGCTTCGTCTGGATGCCGAGCCGCCCCTCAATGATCGCAAGGAACTCCACTTCCTTGTGGTAATGCCACTGCCATTTGTCCGAGAGGCCGTGGTAAGGCGAATCCCAGCAAATTTCCCATATTTTTAAGAACAGCAGCGGGTTCTGGTAAATAACCTCCTCCTCGCTGGCTGTTTCCATTGGCATATCGATGACGGTTTTCATCGGTTCGCAGGCACCTCGCTTCTATGTATACGATAGACGGCAAGCCATTTTTGAATAGATCGGATTATAGTCTTTTTAGGCGCATTCCGCAATTTAGTATATCACGAAAACGGCGTCGATGGCAGTTTTGCATATAGACGAAACAGGATTGGGAATATCTTTTTGCAAAGAGAATCACTATACTGTAAGAAAAGCTTCAATTCTAATGCTGGAGGGACTCTCATGAGCCAAAAATTGCGCGTTACCGTATGGAACGAATTCCGTCATGAAAAAGAAAGCGAGATCGTGCGTTCCGTATATCCGAACGGCATTCACACGGCGATCGGCGAAGGGCTGGGCGCGGACTTCGAAGTCGCCTGCGCGACGCTGGACGAGCCGGAGCATGGATTGACCGAAGAGAGGCTAAATAATACCGACGTGCTGATCTGGTGGGGCCATAAAGCCCACGGCGATGTTCAGGACGATATCGTAGAGCGCGTGCATCAGCGCGTCCTGCAGGGCATGGGGCTGATCGTGCTGCATTCGGGGCATTTTTCGAATATTTTCAAAAAGCTCATGGGCACCGGCTGCGACCTCAAATGGCGCGAAGCCAACGAGAAAGAGCGCATCTGGGTCGTATCCCCGGGCCACCCGATCGTCGAAGGCATCGGCGAATATATCGAGCTGCCGGCCGAGGAAATGTACGGCGAGCATTTCGACATTCCGCAGCCGGACGAGCTGATTATGGTCAGCTGGTTTGAGGGCGGGGAGGTATTCCGCAGCGGCTGCACGTTCCATCGCGGCCAAGGTAAGATCTTCTACTTCCGTCCAGGTCACGAAACGTACCCGACCTATTACAACGAGCAGGTGCGTCGCGTTATCCGCAACGCCGCCCAATGGGCCGCGCCGACGACGCGCGAGTACCCGAAATACGGCAACCACAAGCCGCTCGAAGCGATTAAAGGGGACGCGAACGCTTAACTCCCAAGCCATAAGTCTAAAGCCCGACACGGCATGCAAAAGCATGAACCGTGCCGGGCTTTTCTCTTTGCCTATCTATCGGCTGGCTTCTGGCGCTGCTTCGTGCAGGACGGGGCGCTTGCAGAGCGGCGCGGATTGTTTGATAATGGAAACGAAAAGCTTTTCGCCGCGTATTGGAGTGATGAATGATCGAGCCGCAGGAACAAATTGACCGCAAAGCCATCGTCGTATGGAGATGGAGCGGATTTATCAGTTCGGCGGTCTCCGCCCTGCTGGCCGCCGTCGTATTTTTTCTCGCGCATCGTTTTCATTGGCCCGGGTGGATTCCCGTTGTGCTGGCGGCAGGCGTACTGGCGGAAATCGTCCTGACGGTTCTTGTCATGCCTGAGCTGCGCTGGAAACGGTGGCGTTACGAGGTGCGGGAAGACGAAATTATGCTGCAGCAAGGGGTTATGTTCGTCAAGCGGACGCTCATTCCGATGGTGCGCATTCAGCATGTCGATACGAATCAAGGTCCGCTGCTGCGGGCCTACGGGCTGTCCGGCATTACGTTCTCCACGGCGGCGGGCAGTCATGAGATTCCCGCGCTGAACAATGAAACGGCGGAAGCGCTGCGCGTGCGGATTGCGGAGCTGGCGAAGGTGTCCCATGAAGACCTCTGAGGGAAGGCTCCACCCGTTTGCCGCCGTCCTGGTCTCGCTGCAGATCGTCAAAGGGCTCATCGTCCCGCTGCTCGTCATTCTCCTATCCAGGCATTCGCGTTCCGGGTCGGGGGCTCCGCTCTATTTTCAGGTCGGTTGGGGCTTGGTCGCGCTGGCGGGTTCCATCGTATGGGGGTTTTTATCCTGGCGCCGGTTCCGGTACGAAGTGTCGGATGAGCAGCTTAAGGTGACGCAGGGCGTCTTCGTGCAAAAAAAGACGTTCATCCCGCTGGAGCGTATCCAGTCCGTCGACCTGACGGAGGGAGTGCTTCACCGCTTGTTCGGACTGGTCCGCGTCGAAGTACAGACCGCAGGAGGCCAGAAGCCGGAGGCGGTATTCCCGGCGCTCGCCCGCGAGGACGCCTTGCGGCTGCGGAGCATGCTGGAGCCGGGGAAAGCGCCTCAAGGGCAAGGGCAGACCGGGGTCTTATCTTTATCTGCTGAAAGAGAGCCTCCCAAGCTCCGGTTGACCTATAAGCTTCCGGCCGGAAGCTTGTTCGTCGCCGCGCTGACCACGGGCGGATTCGGGGTGTCCGTTTCTTTGCTGGCGGCGGCCATGAGCAAGCTGGGTGAGCTGTTTCCGGACGCTCAGGTGTATCGGTATTTGTGGAATGCGATCGATGCGGTGATGATCCCTTTGTTTGCCCTGGGCATTTTGCTGGTGGCGTGGATGATCTCGACGATCGCGGCCGTCCTGAAGTTCGCAAATTTTACGATCACGCGACAAGAAAATAAGCTGCTCTTGACCCGAGGCTTACTGGAACGCCGGCAGGCGACCGTTCCGCTCCACCGGATTCAGGCGATCCGCATCGTGGAAGAGCCGCTGTGGCAGCTCTTCGGCTTTTCGGCGCTTTATGCAGAAACCGTCGGCTATGGCGCGCAAAAGGGGGAGAACGCGCATTTATACCCGCTGCTCCGCAATCGCGAGATCGGCGAATTCGTGAAGCGGATGACGCCTCCGTTCGAGGTTCCGGCTTCGCTGAAGCTTCATACACTGCCGCGGCGGGCGTTGTGGTGCTATGCGCTGCCTGCGCCGCTCGTGCTGGCCCTGGCTGCCGTGACCGCCGGTTTGATTGCTCCGTGGGCTTATGCCGCACTGCTGCTGTGCCCGATCGTCATGATCTGGCAAGGGTGGAGGTACTGGAGCGCGGGCTGGAGCCGGGAAGGCCGCATGCTCGTCCTGCGCTTCCGCCGGTTAGCGAAGACGACGGCGGTTATCCCGCTGTCGCGGGTACAGTCCGTCAGCGTGGAAGTCGGGCCGCTGCAGCGCAAGCTCGGCTTGTCTACCTTGCGGATTGCTGTAGCGTCGGGCGGACGCGGCGCCTTTTTTCGCTTGGCGGGGGTGCCGGAGCAGGAGGCGCGGGAACTCGTCCGCTGGTATATGGACCGGAATAAGCGATAGCCGTTCGCAGACAGGACTTTTTCCCGAAATCGAATGGGCATCGTTACGAAGAGAATGATTTGAAAAACGACAAACAGGAGTGCTGTCAGAATGAGCAGGATTAGACCGAGCGTTCCCCAAGATATCGAAGGGTTAGTTGAGCTGTGGCTGCAGGAATCCTTGACCGCTCATCCGTTTATCGACGCAGAGTATTGGCGGACGAATGCGGAAGAGATGAAGACGAAGTATTTGCCGGCGGCGGACACGTTTGTGATCGAGGAAGACGGACACGTCGCAGGGTTTGTTTCCATGATGGACGATTACATGGCCGCCTTGTTTATCGACAGCAGGCATCACAAGAAAGGGCTGGGCAAACAACTGCTCGACCATGTCAAACAAGACCGGACCGCGATCCGGCTGCAGGTGTACCGCCAGAACGAGCAAGCCGTACGCTTCTACGAGAAGCATGGCTTCCGCATCGAAGAGGAAACGATCGATGAAGAGACATCGGCGGAAGATTACGGGATGGTATGGACGAGGAATCATGAATAGATTGATTTGAAACGGAAAAAGCTGCCGCGGGCAGCTTTGAGCCTGTTAAGAAAGTGGTTCGTTGTGAGAAGGGATTACGAGGGTGGGGAACCACTTCCGGTCGCTGTTGTCTGCGGGAAATCACGGATATAAAACTTGAAACTGGTTGACTGTCCCCTTCTCCATGGACCAAACCTTTGTCATTTGATTGGTTTTCGGGTCGTAAATGGCAATGTTACGAGCAGGAACTTTTCTGCGCTTCTCACCACTCAACACAGGGGCATTTTTCAAAATTGCAGAAAAATAGATGCGTTTTCCATCTGAAGCGTATTGGGCATGCTTGATTCTCCTAAAAGTATCGGTATCCCGAAAAACTTCTTCGTAGGAACCACTCTCCAAATTAAGCTTAAACACTAAGTTGAAAGAATTGGAATTTATCTGATCTGTTGCTGTGAATAACGCATGCTTTCCATCGGGGGAAAGCGAAATATCGAGAATATGCTTTTTTATGGTTCCGATCTCACGAAGTTTCCTGCCATCTTCAGAATAGAGAACAACGCGGTAGGTAACAGGCGGCAATGCAGCTTGATTCCGATTTGCATTTTGAAGAAGAGCCGTTTCTTCGTCCAGGGAATGTTCCAGTGCGATAATCATACGCGAAGCAGGAGAATAATCAAAGTAGTGAATTTCATGATTAGAATCGTTTTCGTTCCAAACGTTTATTTTTTTTGAATCGACATTGTACACGGCTAGCTGGGCATTATCACGCTTTGCCTGCACAACGCGCATAAATACTTTGGTGTTATCCGCGCTGCTCCGCATGTAGTCTACATTCCAAATTTTTTGGGGCTCCGTCAAAAGTTCCGGCATGTTTCGTGGATTGATCGGCATCGCGTATCCGAACAATTCAATATAGTCAGGAGAGCCGGGTCCGGTCTGATGAATCTTGCTCGTGTAAAGCTTTTTTCCATCTCTGGATAATACCGCGGTTGGAAACACCGTGTTTTTCCTTCGGAGAAG
Source organism: Paenibacillus elgii (assembly GCA_042219835.1). GTDB lineage: Bacteria > Bacillota > Bacilli > Paenibacillales > NBRC-103111 > Paenibacillus_G > Paenibacillus_G elgii_A. Next base: position 8,694 of record JBHJMN010000048.1, on the reverse strand, counting down.
GGGATTTGTTTCTTGTGTTCTGTGATTGAAAAGAATAAAGTTTACATTGTCAGTAGTTTCTTTTATATCTGAAGCCACAATAAACAACTGATCTGAAGGGAGCGGCTCCTCTGCAATTACCGCATGGCAACTAATCGCCATCGCCAATACCGCGATTAAAGGACAACATAGGAAGAATTTTTTCTTCACCATTTGACTAATCATGGAAATAAGCTCCTTTTAACCATCCCTGGTCTCTGTTCACTCCGAGCACCGTCTCAAATACGTAAGGGCGAATGTCTAACACAACGCCTGTATGAAGTCGTCCAACGTCTTTCTTTTTTAAGTAAACGACTTTTCCGTTTTCAAGATTTTTAAGGACGATAGTACTCCCGTAAGGGGGATCATCGATCTCCTGATTTGTAGCGCATGTAAAATTATCAAGGGGAAATCCGCGTTCGTTTTTAGCATAGCCGCCTAACCCATACATCGAAACGTTCCCCTCCATAACCTCGCCATCTTTCGATGCAGGTTGTACAATTCCTAAAGCATGTGGCACTGGTCTTCCAGGATTTTCCTCGCCGAAAGAAACTCCTTTCATGTAGGAAGGTCTTCCGTCCACGCCGTATTCGACAGTAACTCCTTTTTTACCGCGCGGCAAATATTTATCCTTTTTTTCAGGGGGACGAACGGCTTCAGGATCGCTAAGGGGTATGCCTTTTGCAATTACCTCGTATTTATTATCCTCTACATAATGGATTACGGTTCCCGGATCCATCTTTTCTGGAATTCGCTTAGGCTGCGCAAGTATTTTCGGAGTCCCAGCGAAAAAGATTGTGGGAAATAGGAGCGCTATAAGCACGCAGTTTATTTTTATACCCATACAATACTTATCCCCTTTCAGAAATGTAAATTTGTTTAAGTTTTTCCTATATAATTTCCCCACTTTGGGAAAATATTATGTATAAATCAACCTAAACCTCGTCACACGATGAGATTCATGGAGGCTTTAGCCTTACTATTGTTCGGGCAAATATATGTACCGTCTCCATTACCAAACGATTGAGCGAAGTTTCGCGGATGCCAAAGAGCTCCATGAACTTCGCTATTGTCGGTTGCGCGGCAAGAAAAAAGTCTTAGAGCAAGCGCGAACTTTGTCAACAGCCTGAAGCTGCCGTAGGCGGCTTTTTTTCTTTGTCGGCTTATGGTTGGATTAGGCTTTCCGTGTCGGATATAAGTCATCATAAAAATGTAATGAAAATATTTATTGTGTACTATTTAAATATATGTTATACAATATATATAGACGTTGCAAAACCAACAGCAAGCTTGGGAGGGGTACCGGAATGACAGGAACGATTGGCGTAAGCGGGATGGGAAGAATCGGCAGACTGCTGGTTCGCCGCGCTTTTGATACGGATGAGAACGGGATGGGCCTGCAAGCGATTAACTCACTATACCCAGCGGGCACGATTGCCCATTTGCTCAAATATGACACCATACATGGAACTTGGAAAGCCGACATCCGCGAGGAAGGAAACGATCTGGTCATTAACGGACGGCGTGTCCGCATCGTGTTCGAGCGCGACCCGGCGGCTATTCCGTGGAAGGACCTTGGCGTGGAGCTGGCCATTGACGCGACAGGCAAGTTCAACGACCGGGAAGGCGCTACGCGGCACCTGACGGCGGGCGCGAGCAAGGTGCTGATTACGGCGCCGGGCAAGCGCATGGACCTGACGGTCGTCATGGGCGTCAACGATAACCGCTACAATGCCAAGGAGCACACGCTGCTTTCCGCCGCGTCCTGCACGACGAACTGCGTCGCTCCCGTGCTGCATGTGCTGGATCAGGCGTTTCAGGTGAAGAGTGGCTGGATGACGACCGTTCATTCGTACACGAACGACCAGAAGCACATGGACAATCCGCATTCCGATTTGCGCCGCGCGCGCGCCTGCACGCAGTCGATCATTCCGACGAGCACGGGCGTAGGCAAAGCGCTCATCGACGTGCTGCCGCATCTTGCGCCGCACGTGAACGGCATCTCGGTCCGCGTCCCGACGCCGGACGTCTCGCTGGTCGACCTCACTGTACAGGTGAAGCGGCCGGTTCAGCTGGAGGAAGTGCAGTCGGCGTTCCGCCAAGCTGCGGAAGGCCCGATGGCCCGCTATATGGGCTACAGCAACGAGCCGCTCGTCTCTTCGGATTTTATCGGTTGCGATCAATCGGCGGTCATTGACGGCCAGTCGTTGATGGTGGCTGGAGATCAGATTAAAGTGCTGGCTTGGTACGATAACGAATGGGCGTATGCGAGCCGGGTAATGGATTTGGCGAAAATTGTTTCCGAAACCATGAAAAAGGAGAGCGATGAAGCGTGGAAAGAAGCCGTCGTGTAATGGAGAAGGAGCTGCACCTCGGAACGATTCTGTGCAAGCATTGCCATCAAGTCATCGGTACGCAGGAAACGCGGAAGGTTACGGTCTATTACAGCGAATGCAGTCATGAGCACTGCCTGGACGGCCGGGGACGCTCCCTGGCGGCGGACGGGTCCGCCGTCGCCTCAGCCGGACCGCACACCGTCTTCGAAGCTTGACGCGCCTGTTCGATATAAACAGCCAGATCAATAGTTCAGCATGAGAAAAAAGCCGGACCGGTCCTGCGACGAGCTTACAGCGTCGCGGGAGCCTGCCGGCTTTTTGCGGTTCGGGCTCATGCTGTGACGCGTTGGGCTAAGGCTTACCAGCCGCGCGTATATTGCTTGGGCGGCGTGAGCTCTGCGCGCAGCTGTTTGGCGGCGGTGCGGGCCCAGAACGGATCGCGCAGCAGCTCGCGGCCGAGGAAGATCAGGTCGGCGCGGCCGTTCTGCAAAATCTCCTCCGCCTGCTCGGCCTGCGTAATTAAGCCGACGGCTCCGGTCGGCACGTCCGCGCTGCGGCGGATCTGCTCCGCAAACGGAACCTGGTAGCCCGGATACACCTTCGGCGGACCGCCAACGACGGCGCCGGAGCTGACGTCGATCAAGTCGACGCCTTGCGCCTTCATCAAGCGGGCGTAGTAGACGTAATCTTCCGGCGTAAGGCCTTCCGGATGGTAATCGTGCGCAGAGATGCGGACCAGCAGCGGTCCGTCCCATACGGTCTTGACGCTGTCGATGATCTCGCGCAGGAACCGGTAGCGTCCGTCGCGGTCTCCGCCATATTCGTCCTCGCGGCGGTTCGACAGCGGCGACAGGAACTCGTTGATCAGGTAGCCGTGCGCGGCATGGATCTCGACGACGTCGAAGTCCGCTTCCTTCGCCCGCGCCGCGGCCGCCTTGAACGCTTCGACGGTTCCGGCGATTTGCTGCGCGGTCATCGCTTCCGGCGTCTTCGACTTGTCGTCGAACGGGATCGCCGACGGCGCGATAATGGGCCCGTCCAGCACGGCTTTACGTCCGGCATGGGCAAGCTGGATGCCGATATGGGAGCCTTGTCCGTGCACAAGCCCAGTCAGCTCGCGCAGGCCCGGCACCTGATCGTCGCTCCAAATGCCGAGGTCATAAGGCGAGATGCGTCCCTGAGGCGCGATGGCCGACGCTTCCACGATGATGAGTCCGACTTGGCCCACGGCGCGGGCCGGATAATGGATTTTGTGCCAGTCCGTGACGCGACCCGATTCATCGTGGCAGGAATACATACACATCGGCGACATAACAATCCGGTTTTTGAGCGTCAGCTTTTGCAGCGGGTAAGAAGTAAACAGCATACGTTTTCCACATCCTTTGCGATTTTATCTATACTATGGTTAGCTGGTTACATGATGTATACTACTTATGTTAGTTTAGCAGTAAATCGATCGGATAGCAAAGTTTTGTACGCAAGCTTCGGCAAGGTATGGCGGCGAGCTGCAAAGCATACGCGTACCCGGTGCGGAATTGCGGCGCAGCGTCGGTACAAGCCAAACACCGGCTGCGCCCAAACCGTATTCATACGGCAAGCACAGCCGGTTTTGCTTGTTTTTCGAGCTCTTGCTGCCAGGGGGCGACGGGACGGGCGGCTATTTGTGCGACCGTTTGCGTCCTTGCGCCGTTCTCCGTCTCCTGCGCCGTCTCCTGCCCGATCTGTTGCCCCCGCTCTTGGAGGCGGCCGAATCTTTTTTGCCAAAGGAATTGAACAGTAGCTTTATCATCGGGGCGAATTGCTGAAGGCTCTGCACCATCTTTTGCATTTTGTTGAAGGTTTCGACGATGCCTTCCACACCGCCGAGCTTGTCGATGACGGCTTTGATCTGCTCGACGTTAAAGCCGCCGCTCCCTGCTGTGCCCGTTGCGCCGCCGCCTCCGAACATGGAGGAGAGAAGACCTCCGCCTTCCTGCCCGGCCGCCGGCTGCAGGGCCAGCGGGTTGCCGCCGAATTCTCCGAAATCCCCGAAAGGATTGCCCGCGCCCATACCTGCAGCCGGCGTAAGACTGCGCGTAAATACTTGCTGCTGACCCGGAGCGTACACTTGGGGCGCTGCATGCGGAGGCGCGTACGTGACGGCACGCGGATAGGGCGTCATGCCTCGGTTGCCATTCATTCGTCTTGGATAGCTCATCGTTTCACAACCCTTTTATTCATAGTAATGTCGCAAAGTTAACTTTGTCGCACTTTCCTCTATAGGCGGTTTCCTAGTATACTGTATGTGGTGGGCGAATGGTTGGATTGGACTCCTGTCACGGTTTTTATGATTTTTGCCCAGTTTCGGTTTAGCCCACTACCGCATAAAAATAGCAACGTTTTGCTAACTTAAAGGGAGGATTTCACTCCCAGATGTCGAAATTAGTTTATGGACTTTGGAATTCATCGATCTTAGCAGACCATCAAGGGGTTGAAAATTCGTAATGCAGCTGAAAAAGTTGAATGATAAAGCGATCGACCAATTATTCGAGGCGATCCTGGCACTCAAGGATATAGAGGAATGCTATGTGTTTTTTGACGACTTGTGCACGGTGAACGAAATCCAGTCGCTGTCGCAGCGGCTTGAGGTAGCCCGCATGCTGCGCAAGGGCAACACCTACAACCAGATTGAAGCGGAGACCGGCGCCAGTACGGCGACGATCTCGCGTGTCAAGCGCTGCTTGAACTACGGCAACGACGGCTACAAAATGACGCTGGAGCGCCTGGGAAGGTAAAACGAACGTTACCTCTTACGGCGTCCGGATTCGATTACAACGGAGCACTCGAACAAATCCTTCTCGCCGGGCCGGTGGAGTGGGATTTTTCGTGTTCGCGCGACTGAAAGCCGTTGCTGCGGGACACGATCTTTTTCACCCAGGAGGGATACGGTGTGGTAAAATACGGTATATTAGTGATAAGTCACGGGTCCCGGAGCGAGTCGTGGGTCCGCTTGGTGGACGAGGCGGTCGGCGCTGTGCGGCTCCCCGCGGAAGTACCGGTCTTTTCCTCTTTTCTGGAAATTGTGGAAGGACGCTTGATCCAGGACGGCATCACGCATTTGGAGTCGCTCGGCGTGACGAATATCGTTGTCGTTCCGCTCTTCGTCTCGTCCGGCAGCACGCATATCGACGAGATCGCTTATGCGCTGGGCGCCAAGAAAGCGCCGCAGCTGCCGACAGACATGAAGCCGTTCGCCATCCGGGCGCGCATTCACTTGACGACGCCGATCGATGACGACCCGGTGATCGCCGAGATCGTCTATGCGAAAATCAAAGCGCTATCAACGGACCCGGGACGCGAAATGGTGCTGCTCGTCGGCCACGGAAGCATCGAGAACGGCTTCCATCAGCGCTGGAGGCGAGGACTGGAGCGGCTGGCGGAGCGGCTGAAGCGGCTCGGAAGCTTCGACGAAGCGGCTTCGGCGATGCTGCTGCCTAACCAGATTCCGGACCGGATGGAGCACTGGCGGAAGTGCAAGCCGGGGCATACGGTCATTGTGGCGCCGCTGTTCCTGAGCGAGGGGTATTTTACCGAAGAAGTCATCCCGGAGCGTTTGCAGGGGTACTCGTATCGTTACAACGGAGAAGCGTTGCTGCCGCATCCCGGCATTTCCCGGTGGATTGAGCGGCAGATCAGACCTTTTGTCGATCCGATGAAGGACGGAATGCGAGCGCGGCCTTAGCAGTTTTTTTGCGGTCAAACGACCCATGGTCAAACATGCTTTCATACGATTTCTTATGCGAACGGGTGAGAAAGAGAATGGCACAGCCAGTCAAACGGGCAAGGCTCATATATAATCCGTCCTCCGGCCGGGAGGAAATGAAGAAGCGGCTGCCGGAAGTATTGCAGCGGCTGGAACGCGGCGGGCTGGAGACGAGCACGCATGCGACGATTGGGGAAGGCGACGCGACGCTCGCGGCAGCGGAGGCGGTGGAACGGGGGTTCGACATCGTCATCGCGGCCGGAGGCGACGGCACGCTGTACGAGGTGATCAACGGCTTGGCGGAGAAGCCGAACCGGCCGCCGCTCGGGATATTGCCACTCGGGACGACGAACGATTTTGCCCGGGCGCTGAACATTCCACGGAACTGGGAAGGCGCGGTGGACGTTATTCTGCGCCAGCACTCGCGGGTGATCGATGTCGGAAAGGTGAACCAGCGCTACTTCATCAACATCGCTGGCGGCGGATCGCTGACCGAACTGACCTATGAGGTACCGAGCAAGCTGAAGACGATGATCGGCCAGATGGCCTACTACATGAAAGGGCTGGAGAAGCTGCCGCGACTGCGCCCGATTGAGCTGTACATCAAGACGGCGGAGGTGGAGATGCACGAGGAAGTGATGCTCTTCCTCATCTCGAACAGCAACTCCGTCGGCGGCTTCGAGCGTCTGGCGCCGGACGCGTCGCTCAGCGACGGTCTGTTCGACGTGCTGATCCTGCGCAAATGCAACCTCGCGGAATTTATCCGCGTCGTCTCGCTGGCGCTGCGCGGCGAGCATTTGTCCGATCCGAACCTGATCTACCTTCAAACGAATCAAATTCAAGTGACATCCCCCGATTACGTGCAGGTGAACCTGGACGGGGAGCTGGGCGGCACGCTGCCGTGCATTTTCACGAACCTGCCGCAGCATCTGCACATCTTCATCGACGAGACGGGCCAGTCGACGTACAAGTCGCCTCCGATCAACATGATGAAGCTGCCATGGAAAACGAGACCCGGAGTGGACGAACATGAACAGGAATAATAAACGACGCCTAGGCGCGCCCGCTGCTGATCTCAGCGGCCTGCCCGTTGCGAAGAACGAAGAATATATCGCCGACATTGTCGGCTTGGGGCATGACGGAGAAGGGGTAGGCCGTGTGAACGGCTTTACCCTTTTTATTCAGGGTGCCCTGCCCGGCGAGAAAGTTCGGGCCAAGGTGCTCAAGGTGAAGAAGCAGTACGGCTATGCCAAGCTGCTGGAGATTATCGAGGCGAGCCCGGACCGGATCGACGCGCCCTGTCCGATCTACAAGCAGTGCGGCGGCTGCCAGCTCCAGCACTTGAGCTACGACGCGCAGCTCCGCTGGAAGCGCCAGCTTGTCATCGACAATTTGGAGCGGATCGGGAAGCTGCGAGTGGCCGAAGCCAAGGCGGAGAGCGGCGTAGCCGAGATACGCGTAGGTGCGGCGGCTATGGCGGATGCTGGGGCAGAGATGCGCGTTGGAGCGGGGGCTGTGGCGGGTGTAGGCGTGGGAGCTGGGAGTGGCGGCGCGAGGGATGCGGGTATCGTTGTGCATCCGACGCTCGGCATGAGCGACCCGTGGCGGTACCGCAACAAGGCGCAGGTGCCGATCGGCCTCGCCGCGGGCGAAGAGGGCGGTCTGATCGGCGGCTTCTACGCGCAGGGCAGCCACCGGATTATCGACATGGAGGCGTGCCTGATCCAGCATGAGAACAACGACGACGTCGTCGCGGCAGTCAAACGGATCGCCAGGGAGCTCGGCATCCGGCCGTACAACGAGGAGACGGGCAAGGGGCTGCTGCGCCACGTCATCGCCCGTTACGGCTTCAACACGGGCGAGATTATGGTCGTGCTTGTCACGAACGGCCGCGACATTCCGCGTAGGGACGAGCTGGTCGGGCTGATCCGCGAGGCGATCCCGGACGTGCGGAGCATCTGCCAGAACGTCAACCGGCAGCAGACGAACGTGATCTTCGGCGACGAGACGCGGGTGCTCTGGGGCAGCGAGGTCATCTACGATACGATCGGAGATGTCCGCTTCGCGATCTCGGCGCGTTCGTTCTATCAGGTCAACCCGGTTCAGACCGAGGTGCTGTACCGGAAGGCGCTGGACTACGCCGGGCTGAGCGGCGAAGAGACCGTGATCGATGCCTACTGCGGCATCGGCACGATCTCGCTCTTCCTCGCGCAGAAGGCCCGGGAGGTGTACGGCGTCGAGATCGTCCCCGAGGCGATCGAGGACGCGAAGCGCAACGCGCTGGTGAACGAGATCCGCAACGTGCGGTTCGAGGTCGGCGGGGCGGAGGTTGTCATCCCCGAGTGGAAGCGACAGGGCATCGCGCCTGACGTGATCGTCGTCGACCCGCCGCGCAAAGGCTGCGACGCCGCGCTGCTGGAGACGATCCTCGCCATGCGCCCGGAGCGCGTGGTGTATGTCTCGTGCAACCCGTCGACGCTGGCGCGCGACCTGCGCGTGCTGGAGGATGGCGGGTACCGCACGGCGGAGGTGCAGCCGGTGGATATGTTTCCGCATACCGTTCACGTAGAATCGGTGGCTCTGTTGGTGAGGGATGGT
>JBHJMN010000047.1:0-44332 GCA_042219835.1 Paenibacillus elgii | reverse complement strand
CATCCGGTATTTAGTGGTGATATTAGTGCAACAAGAGTTACAAAAACCTTTAGCAATCTTTATCGTTGATAACCTCAAACTAACGAAACAAAAAACGTACAGAAAAAGGAGGCTGAGAAATTTAAAAAATATGAATCAAACACTTATTAATGGGGGGATTAATTATGAAAAGATCAATTGTATTTGCGGTAATTGCACTTTATCGTTTGCTTATCCAACCGTATATGCATCAGAATATATTAAAGCATACCTTTTTCCAGTAGAGCTTGAATTAAACGGTCAAATAAAACCACTTCCCCAAGAGTATCAAATATTGAATGTAAATGGTCATGCTTATGTGCCCGTTCATTATGTATCTGAATCCATGGGGCTAGGGGTTAGGTATGATGAGAAAAATCAAGTTATCTCCATTGCCATTGATCCAAAAGAAGCAGATGAATTGACGAGATTTATTTGGAAAGTTCAGTATAAACTGGATTACCGTCTATCTCAATCAGATTTAAAAAAGTTACTCGAAAGAAACCCACAAGTTGTTAAGAAAAATAACGAGGGTGGGGAACTTTGGCGTTTTGACGTAAAGGCAGCAAGCGATTACCGTTATTCAAGTATCGAACAAGGCGACGAAGCTGGATTATTAGAAGGAAAAGTTGGTGCTCAGTTATTCTTAACTTGGGATTCAAATGGAAAGTTAACTAAAATAAACTTGTGGTTCACTAAACTAAACGGCGAAAAACAGCCGCAAATACATGTGTTCAATGCCTTTCCAGATGGAACCACGACAGGTAGTATTTTTGAGTAATTTCAATCAATTTGGAAAAATCTCCTCCTCACATGACAGGAGATTTTGATGTTCAAATCAGTTTACTATTTGTTTCTTGGAGCCATCATCATGTTAACTTCGGCATGTCAAACTTCGTTCCCAACTCCTAAGGACGTAAAAGAACCAGTGAAGCAAAAAGCGATCGCAACTGACGAAACAATCCGCTTTTCCTGATTATGTAGTCGATAAGGATGGTCTGAAGGAAGGAAAGTTAGGTACTGATGTATTTATAGCATGGAAAAACAAAAAGATTCATTTGTATTCAGTTTCATATGTACAGGGAACAGAGGTTCATCAATACGTCGTGAAGCCAAACGGAACTGTAGAAGATCAATTGATATCCTGATTAGGTTAGGTTGGAATTTAACATGAAAGGAGCGATAAGATGAGTACGACCTTGAGAGCGGATAATGCTCCAATATTTTATGATCTGTAAAAAAAGGGCCCTCCCACAGCCATATGTTTGATGGCTTCTGGAACGGCCCCTTTTTACTTCTTTTATAACGTTAGCCACCAACTCCACCATGGTAACCAAACTGATCTGTTGTCATGGTAAGTTCTTCTGTCAAGTGTCCGCCACTAATTAACATTAGCGCCATGAGCAGCGACAGTAATATTTTTTTCATCGTTCAGACACTCCATTCAATATGTTTTTGTACTCCCTTTTTTGCTTTTCTGTCGCGTTTTCGTCATGTTCTTCGAATAACGGAATACATCGCTCAAATCCGGAATAGTACTGCATTTTGCGGGAAAGGTACAAAGCATACAACAGTTCGTTGATCCCGTCTCCAATTTTTCCATTATTAAAGCTGTAGATTGATTTCTCATACCAATAGTGAAATAATTGCGTGCCGTTAATATAGGTTATAGACGAATTTAAAGGAGGGATTCTTTGGCAGAAACGTTCTATGATTTCATCGACGAGAAGATTAAATTTGTTGGCGGCTTCCATAATACTTAGCATGTAAGGTAAAGTATATTCCGGGTGTTCATCTAAGAATTTGGAAAAATCGTGCAGAACGTTTTTGTTTCCAGTCATGAGCTCCAGCGTATACATGTTCCCCTTACCCCAAATTCGAAATTTCTCAACCTCCCTTCCTCCGGTTTCGTTCAGAAACTTAAACCATCCAAGATCGGAATACTCTTTCACATACGGTTTCGCTTCTTCGTATTTTCCTTGCATGGTTAATGCGATCCCTTTCAGGAGGAATCCTTGTCCATAATATACCACCAAATGACGTTCCGTTTGCCCATCTTCAAAATGATCATTTCTTAGTTTTTGATCGTATCGCTTTTTTGCCAAGGTATGTAATTCATCCGCATAGCTTTCAACTTTGTCCCAATCCCAAAACGTATAGTAAACGTTTGCCATTTGCAGGATAGCATCTAACCGGATATGTTCCGGCAACTGGTTATAGTAAGACTCGAAACGAAGCAAGGCTTCTTTATTTTCCTCTGCGCCGATCCCTATTAAAGCCAGAAATAAACGGTACTGACTCATGATGAATTGTTCATGATCACATTCTTGTTCATGATTTACGACATAGCGAAAAAAAGGCACGGCATCTTTTTTTCTCCCAAACTTAAAAAGATGCTCTGCTATCGAATACATATGAGAGGATGACAACGGCTTGTCCTTCGACAAAATATCCTCTAATTTCATGTTGGGATGTATAATCATGTATTAACCTCCCTTAATAGTAAAATAATAACACATCATTTTTCGAAAATACAACTATTTTTTCAATATATTGCCATTAATTCTATGTGTTTTTAATAAAAGGTGTAGACATATAAGGAAAAGTGTCGCTCAACATATTTGGTAAAAAGAACAGCATGCCGAAATCGTTGGTACAAAATTCGAATACTGGTCAATTCGAGCATGGGTAAAGCGAAAGGCCATCCAGAAACTTCTGGGTGGCCTTTTAACTGCGTGGCGTCAGCGTGTCAGGGTTTACGAGATCACGACACGTAAGCTTTCTCTGTTTGAATGTTTTAGGCTGCCCGGCCTCTTAAAGCACCACAACCACTTTCTCTTTACAGGATGCACAATACTTCGCGTACTGGATACAAGTCTCCAATGAATCGTCCGGCTCCATCGGCCACCAGCGGATCGCCCCCGCAGGCGCTTGGGAAGCGAAAAACTCCACTTCCTTGGGGATACGGCCCGCAACGATAACCTCGGTATTCTTAAAGCCCGACTCCATACCCTTTTGGAGGGTCTTCCTTAATTGTGTATGCTCCGTTTCCGGATGAGAGTAAGGAATCGGGAACAAGATCGAAACTCGGGAAGTGTCTTCATGAATGACATGAGCCGTTTTGCGGGCGGGATCGTGTACGGAAGTCTCCCATATCCGGTTGTATGGCAGATGCTCCGGCAGCCCTAGCTCGGTCAGCCTCGAATGAATTCTATCGTGGTAAACCCGTTCCAGTTCTCTGACCAAAATCTGAATCTGCTTATTTCTTAGAAAAGTGGTGTTGTTTCCTCTTTCATTCCGATATTGGATATAGAGTAAATCGGGAACGGCCGCAAACTTGGAACAAAGAAACGTCCGAATCAGCATGTCGTAATCGTCGGCCACCAGCAACTCATCCCGGTGCCCCCCGACCAAATGATAACAATCCCGGGACCATGCGCGAGGATGATTCGGCAACCCGACCAAATGGCGGACCGTATTGCCGTTGATCGTCGTATGTCTGTGCGCATTTTGCCAGCGGTTCATTTCATGCAGCCAGACCCGATAAAATGTACTGTATCCAAAACCGCAATCCCAGCCGTACCAATGCGCATGAAGGTTCTCTGCGTACACCTCGGTGCAATCCCCGTAAACCAAGCCGCATTCGGGATTTTGCTGAAATGCCCGAACGATCTTCTCCAGGCAATCAGGCGTCAACTCGTCGTCATGATCCACTTCGACTAAGATTTCCCCTGTACAAAGGCCTGCGGCATACCTTTTGAGCGCCCCGATATAGCCATTGCGGGAATCCTGGCGATATCTGCGCACGCGAGGGTCCTTCAAAGGAAGCAAGTCATTCTTGTAAGTCTCCTCGTCATCTTCGGAATCGTCCACAATGACCCATTCCCAGTTCGGGTAAGTCTGATTTAATAGCGATCGATAAGGACGTTGAATTCTTTCTTTCGACCTGTAGCTGGCCGTGAACACGGAGATCAGAGGCGTATCGGAAGAAAAACGGGTAGGAGGAACGGTTTTGTTTTCAGGAAGAGGATCTGTCCCTCTGAGCCAGCAATAAAACAATTTATTCGATTCGAGTTCGTCCGGCGAATGGAAATGCAGCCAACGTTTTTTTTCCTGAACAGGCAGCGAGCTTAGGGTTGTAAAAGGTTTCCATTCATCTCCTATGGAAGCATAGACGCGCGGCTTCCGGGGGCCGGCATCGACTAATGGATCATCAGGCCCATACATTTTCACAGTGATGTGGTTTTCTTCCAGCCTCAAGATCGGTTCTTTCAATTTATTCTTCGAAATCTTGTCTGACACAAACAGATGAACCGTCAATAAAGGAATGAAGTCCGATGACAAGTTGATTCCCCTTTCCCAGATGTCGAACATAAGCTGAGCCTAGGTCCGATCCATTCTCTTTTTTTCACATACGCAGTGTATTCCTCCGCTCGAATATTTGTCCGCCTAAAGCCTTGTTTTGAACGCACATTTCGCTTGATAGCGCATACTCTGGGAGGTAGCCATCCTATCGTACAATGCGGGCTCATTTTAAAAGAAAGGTGGAGTTATCTTGAAACATCCGTTGGTTAGTGTCGTTATTCCCGCTTATAATCGGCCCCATACGCTAAAACTCGCCATCGACAGCGTGCTCGGACAAACCTACCCGAATATCGAAATCGTCATCTGCGACGACAGCTCCAATAACGAAGTGCAGCAAATGCTGGAAGCGGCTTATCTGCCGTCTTATCCCCAGATCAAATACCATAAAAACGAGAAAAACCTTTTTCTTGAAAACTGGCACAAATGCTTCGATCTGGCCTCGGGGGAATATATCAATTACTTGATGGATGACGACGTATTTCATAAAGAGAAGATCGCCAAAATGCTCTATTTTTTTAACGAATTCGACAACATCACGCTGGTCACATCCTACCGGCAAACCATCAATGAATCGGGGAGCTTTCTTGCGCCCATCGCCGCAACGGTCAGACTGTACGAAGAGACGAGAGTGATGGATGGGAAAACGCTGGGGAACATCGCATTAACCCGATGCTTAAATGTGATCGGCGAGCCGACGACCGTTTTGTTTAAAAAAGCGGACCTTACCGAACCGTTCGGGGTATACCGCGGGAAGCAATATTCGCTAGTCAACGATATGGCTGCCTGGTTATCTTTATTGTCCAAAGGAAAAGCGGTTTATATTCCGGAAGCGCTCAGCTACTTTCGGTTACATGCCAGCCAAAACAACAGCACGCTTGGCTTCAAAGCGTTCAGCGAATGGCTCGATATCACGATCGCCTCCAGGGAAGACGGGTTTCTTGAAACGGAGGAGTTGTACAAAACCGCTCTTCTTGCTTACCGCAAACGTGTGCAAGGATACCCGCAATTTGCAGCGGACATTCAACGGATCGATACGATCTTGAATACGATAGAATGAGGCGGAGCCGGGTATTCGCCGTTCCTCTCGTTCATGGGGCTCATACGATAAGGTATACACATTTTGATTGGAAGCGGATTCCAGCGAGAAGAGGTTGTCTCATGTATGAAATTCCGTTCTTGCGACCGAATTTAGTCAAAAAGGAGCGGCTGCTTTCTTATTTTGAACAAATAGAAGCAAGCCGGATTTACTCCAATTACGGACCCTTAAATCATCTGTTTGAAACGCGGGTGATCGCCCAAATGTTCGGCGGCATCGGCTCGGCCGTGACGGTGCATAACGCTACACTCGGGCTGATGCTGGCGATATCGCAATGCAAGCGGCCTCGGGGCAAATATGCGGTGATGCCCAGCTTTACTTTTGCAGCGACCCCGCTTGCCGCCGAGTGGTGCGGGCTTGAGCCATATTTTCTGGATATTGAACCGGACGATTGGCAAATGAACAGAGCGCAACTAGAGGAGACCATCGAGCGGCTGGGCGAGCAGATCGCGGTCGTCGTTCCTTACGCCACTTTCGGCTCGGCTATCGATTTATCCATATACAACAAGCTGCTGCAAGAAGGAATTCCGGTCGTCATCGATGCGGCTGCCAGCTTTGGAACGACCGTTGCGGAGGATGATGTACAATTTGGCAAAGGCTTTGGCGGAGCCGTGGTGTTCAGCTTTCACGCGACCAAAACGTTTGGCGTCGGGGAAGGCGGGTTAGTGTATAGCGCGGACCAGGAGCTCATTCAGCGAATCCGCCGGGCCGGAAACTTCGGCTTCTCCAGCTCCAGAGAATCCGTGATGTCAGGCTTAAACAGCAAAATATCCGAATATACCGCCGCTATCGCCTTGGCCACTCTCGAAGGGTTCCAGGCAGTGCAGGAGAGAAGAAAAACGATCATTAACACCTATCGCCGTGAACTGCAGCAGCAGGATTTATTGCGGCGGGGATGGTCTGCCCAAAAGATGCAAGGCCAGGTGCCCCTGCAATTTTTCTCTCTGCTGAGCCCGGACTCTCTCGGCAACCGGGAAGTCATCCGGCGGTTAGCCTCCCATTCGATTGAAGCCCGGACTTACTTCTCCCCGGCATGCCATCAGCAGAAGCAGTTTCAAGGCTACCCCCATTCCGATCTTCAGATGACGGAACGGATTGCAGACCGTATTGTCAGCCTGCCGCTCTGGGAGGAAATGAAGGAGGATACCGTTGGGCGAATTGTGAAGGTGCTTGGAAGCATTACCGAGGGGAATGCCACATGAGAAAGATCATCATCTGGGGATCGGGCGGACACGCCCGCGAGGTCAACTGGCTTTGCGAAGAGATGGGAGGACAGGTGCTGGGGTTTCTGGACGAACGGCCTGCAATGAAGGGCCAACTGGTGAATGGAGTTCCCGTATTGGGAACGCTTGACGATATCGAAGCGATGCGGCATGAGGTCGAGATCGTATGCGCCGGGGTCGGGGACCCGGCATTGAAGAAGCGGTTCGCTTACGATACCATCCGATCGGGCTTCCGCATCGCAGATCCGCTGGTCCATCCGCGTGTCCGTTTGTCGAGGAGAAATACCGTGGGGCAAGGCAGCATGATCTGCGAAGGGGCCATCCTTACCGATAATATCCGGATCGGATGCCATGTGATTGTTAATCGAAGCGCCAACATCAGTCATGATACGGTCATTGACGATTATGTCACCCTCGCCCCGGGGGTAAATCTGGCGGGCAACGTGACCGTTGGCGAAGGAGCCTACATCGGTATCGGCTCCTCGGTTCGGGAGAAATGCCACATCGGATGCTGGTCTATGATTGGCGGCGGAGCCTTCGTCAGAGGCGATATCCCCGACTTTACGATGGCTGCGGGGGTGCCGGCCGTCATCAAAAAACGGTTTGACAAGAGATAGGAAGGGAGAAAAATCATTTGGCTGACCATCTCAAACATCAAGGTCCTTACTATTGTCCTTATTGCAATAATACGATTGAACGTTTTCGCCCGTGGCCGGATATTTACGATTTTCCCAAGTGTCAATATGAAATGTGGAACAAGCGGACCGCCATATGTCCCGTGTGCTCTTCTTTCGACAGGGAAAGGTTGTATAAATTCTATATGGAACGGGAAACGGAGCTGCTCATAAGGCCGCACAAATTACTGCACATTGCGCCCGAGAGAAATTTAAGGAAATGGTTAAAAGGACACCCAAACATTTCGTATATATGCGGCGATTTAATGCCTCAGGATGCGGAAATGGAGCGGATAGACTTAACGGCCATGTCTTTCGCTGACGAAACGTTCGATGCCGTTATTTGCAGCCATGTGCTGGAACATATCCCCGAGGATCACAAAGCGATGGCGGAAATCTACCGCGTATTGAAGCCGGACGGCTGGAGTATTCTGCAAGTGCCGATCGCTGTAAACTTCGAGGAGATTCTGGAGGACCCGACGGTGACCTCGCCGCAGGCAAGAAAAGAACACTTCGGCCAGGATGATCATGTACGCATTTATAATCGCAAAGGCTTCGTTGACCGGTTAGAAGCGGCCGGGTTTCATGTCGTTTTATTTAATTTGGCGGAAAAATACGGCGTCGAGGAAGCAAGCCTGTACGGTTTGTCCGAGAAAGATACGCTGTATATCGGGACCAAGCAGACTGTTCCGAACAATGAATGACAGTTCACCGAACCGCGATTAGAAGCAAAAAAGCCGGCTGCCTTTTGGCAGACGGCTTTTTTGTAAAATATACGATTTCACCTCTACAAACGCCGAGGCTCGCTGCGTATCATCACATACTATATTAAAGGCTTCACGTTCTTAAGTTTTTGAGAGTGAAGCTACATCATATACGGAGGTGATATCTAGTTGGCCGAATCCGCATTTAGAGCTCGTGCAAGTACAGACCAAAATTTTACACCATCCGGACCGTTCTTCGTAGCCTTTCCAATCGTTGATTATGATTTGAACGGCGAGTACAACCCAGTGGCTTCTACTTTCGTCTCAAGCCAGGGCGGCGTGTATACGATTAGCGTCAGCCTTATGCTCACGGCGGACCCTTCCGTTGAATTCATTGCACTCGCATTGGAAGGACCTAACCAATCCGGGAAGATATTCATCCGAAATACGGATCATCCGGAGCTGCCTTTCTCAATAAACCTCACCGCTCAGATGAATTTCGCTCCAGGTGACAGCACGAGGGTATTTATTCAACCCAATGCCGGAACGGTTACAGTGGAAGCTGATCCCGTCTTTACTCATTTTGAGGCTGCACGGACAGATGGAGCAGTTGGGCCTCAAGGACCTCAAGGACCTCAAGGCACTCAAGGACCTCAGGGAGGAGGACCTCAAGGACCTCAAGGACCTCGTGGTACACAAGGACCTCAAGGACCTCAGGGACAGCGCGGCATTCAAGGACCTCAAGGTAATCAAGGCGCTCAAGGGCCGACAGGACCTCAAGGTACTCAAGGACCTCAAGGACCTCAAGGACAGCGCGGAGTTCAAGGCTTCCAAGGACCTCAAGGCACTCAAGGACCTCGTGGCGCTCAAGGCGCTCAAGGACCTCAAGGGCCTCAAGGACAGCGCGGAGTTCAAGGCTTCCAAGGACCTCAAGGCACTCAAGGGCCTCAAGGCGCTCAAGGACCTCGCGGCGTTCAAGGTGTAACAGGCGCTCAAGGACCACAAGGACCTCAAGGTACTCAAGGACCTCGCGGAGTTCAAGGCGTTCAAGGACCTCAAGGCGTTCAAGGGCCGCAAGGAGCCACAGGCGCTCAAGGATCTCAAGGCGTTCAAGGACCGCAAGGAGCAACAGGCGCTCAAGGACCTCAAGGCGTTCAAGGGCCGCAAGGAGCCACAGGCGCTCAAGGATCTCAAGGCGTTCAAGGGCCGCAAGGAGCCACAGGCGCTCAAGGATCTCAAGGCGTTCAAGGGCCGCAAGGAGCAACAGGCACTCAAGGACCGCAAGGCGACCAAGGACCGCAAGGACCTCAGGGCGACCAAGGACCGCAAGGCGACCAAGGGCCACAAGGACCTCAGGGCGAACAGGGACCGCAAGGTGACCAAGGGCCGCAAGGACCTCAGGGCGAACAGGGGCCGCAAGGCGACCAAGGGCCGCAAGGACCTCAGGGCGAACAGGGGCCGCAAGGTGACCAAGGACCGCAAGGACCTCAGGGCGATCAAGGACCGCAAGGCGACCAAGGGCCGCAAGGACCTCAGGGCGACCAAGGACCGCAAGGTGACCAAGGGCCGCAAGGACCTCAGGGCGACCAAGGGCCGCAAGGACCTCAGGGCGACCAAGGACCGCAAGGCGACCAAGGACCGCAAGGACCTCAGGGCGACCAAGGACCGCAAGGTGACCAAGGACCGCAAGGTGACCAAGGGCCGCAAGGACCTCAGGGCGACCAAGGACCGCAAGGCGACCAAGGACCGCAAGGCGACCAAGGGCCGCAAGGACCTCAGGGCGACCAAGGACCGCAAGGTGACCAAGGACCGCAAGGCGACCAAGGGCCACAAGGACCTCAGGGTGACCAAGGACCTCAAGGCGAACAGGGGCCGCAAGGTGACCAAGGACCGCAAGGACCTCAGGGCGACCAAGGACCGCAAGGTGCGACTGGCGCTCAAGGACCGCAAGGCGACCAAGGGCCACAAGGACCTCAGGGTGACCAAGGACCGCAAGGCGACCAAGGACCGCAAGGCGACCAAGGACCGCAAGGCGACCAAGGGCCACAAGGAGCAACAGGCGCTCAAGGACCGCAAGGCGACCAAGGGCCACAAGGTGTAACAGGTGCTCAAGGACCGCAAGGCGACCAAGGGCCACAAGGTGCGACTGGCTCTCAAGGACCGCAAGGAGACCAAGGGCCACAAGGAGCAACAGGCGCTCAAGGACCGCAAGGCGACCAAGGGCCGCAAGGTGCGACTGGCGCTCAAGGACCGCAAGGCGACCAAGGGCCGCAAGGACCTCAGGGCGACCAAGGACCTCAGGGCGAACAGGGACCACAAGGTGACCAAGGACCGCAAGGACCTCAGGGCGAACAAGGACCTCAAGGTGATCAAGGGCCTCAAGGACCTCAAGGCGAACAGGGACCACAAGGTGACCAAGGACCGCAAGGACCTCAAGGCGATCAAGGACCGCAAGGAGCAACAGGCGACCAAGGACCTCAGGGTGACCAAGGACCGCAAGGACCTCAAGGCGATCAAGGGCCGCAAGGAGCAACAGGCGACCAAGGACCTCAGGGTGACCAAGGACCACAAGGACCTCAAGGCGATCAAGGGCCGCAAGGAGCAACAGGCGACCAAGGACCTCAGGGTGACCAAGGACCTCAGGGTGACCAAGGACCACAAGGACCGCAGGGCGACCAAGGGCCGCAAGGTGTAACAGGCGCTCAAGGACCGCAAGGCGACCAAGGGCCGCAAGGAGCAACAGGTGCTCAAGGGCCGCAAGGAGCAACAGGTGCTCAAGGACCGCAAGGCGACCAAGGGCCGCAAGGAGCAACAGGTGCTCAAGGACCGCAAGGCGACCAAGGGCCACAAGGAGCAACAGGTGCTCAAGGACCGCAAGGCGACCAAGGGCCGCAAGGAGCAACAGGTGCTCAAGGACCGCAAGGCGACCAAGGGCCGCAAGGTGTGACTGGCGCTCAAGGACCGCAAGGCGATCAAGGGCCGCAAGGTGTGACTGGCGCTCAAGGACCGCAAGGCGACCAAGGGCCGCAAGGTGTGACTGGCGCTCAAGGACCTCAGGGTGACCAAGGACCGCAAGGAGCAACAGGTGCTCAAGGACCGCAGGGCGACCAAGGGCCACAAGGTGTGACTGGCGCTCAAGGACCTCAGGGTGACCAAGGACCGCAAGGAGCAACAGGCGCTCAAGGACCGCAAGGAGCAACAGGCGCTCAAGGACCGCAAGGCGATCAAGGGCCGCAAGGAGCAACAGGCGCTCAAGGACCGCAGGGCGACCAAGGGCCGCAAGGAGCAACAGGTACTCAAGGACTGCAGGGTGACCAAGGGCCGCAAGGAGCGACTGGTGCCACAGGCGCTCAAGGGCCACAAGGTGTAACTGGCGCAACTGGCGCAACTGGCGCTCAAGGACCGCAAGGCGACCAAGGGCCGCAAGGTGCGACTGGCGCTCAAGGACCGCAAGGCGACCAAGGGCCGCAAGGAGCAACCGGCGCTCAAGGACCTCAAGGACCTCAGGGCGAACAAGGGCCGGCTTAGCAAAACTGACGCATCCGGGCTGTAATGACCTTCATTTATAACAGATAAGTTTCGCCAATATGAACTGGCTGTCGAGGATTTCTCTCGACAGCCTCTTTTTTATTCTATAGCTCGGAAACTGTAAAACAGCGAGGGATACATCGTGATCAATCCTATACCTTCGTTACAAAACGAAAAGGAAAAGAGAATTTGCCTTTGCCTTTGCATAATCAAGGTATGAACCTGCGCCCTCATCCCTTTAGACGTTTAACCGGAAGACAAACGCATATCTTCGCAAAGATAGGTTTGTTCAACAAGCAATGCTTGATACACGCACATAGATTACTCATAAGGCGATGACTACTATTTTAAGGAAAGGAAGAAGACCGAATGAAGGTTGTCATCTTGGCTGGCGGATTCGGCACGCGAATCAGCGAAGAGTCCCATTCCAAACCTAAGCCAATGATTGAAATCGGGGAAAAGCCCATGTTGTGGCATATTATGAAAATTTACTCCCACTACGGATTCAATGATTTTATCATTTGTCTCGGGTACAAAAAGGAAGTCGTCATTGAATATTTTTCGCATTACCTTATGAACCAATCTCATGTCACGTTTGATTTCAGGGGGGGGAATGAAGCAATCATTCATCGCAGCGTCGCCGAGCCATGGAAAGTGACGCTTGTAGATACCGGATTGGATACACTTACCGGCGGCAGAGTCAAGCGGGTGGCCGATTATATCAAAAACGAGACGTTTATGCTGACCTATGGCGACGGTCTTGCTTCGATCGACATCAACAAACTGGTCCAGTTTCATAAGTCGCACGGTAAGCTGGCTACCGTAACGGCCACCCAGCCTTCAGGCCGGTTCGGCGTACTGCGAATTAACGACCGCAACGTCGTCGAAAGGTTTCAGGAGAAGCCGAAGGGGGAAAACAGCTGGATTAACAGCGGATTTTTCGTGATGGAACCGGGGGTGCTCGAATGTATCGAAGGCGATCATACCATCCTTGAAGAGGAGCCGCTAGAAGGCTTGGCTAAGGACCGCGAGCTCGTCGCTTATAAATTCGACGGGTTCTGGCACCCGATGGATACGCTGCGGGATAAGAACGTTCTGGAACAACTGTGGAAAACGGGGAATGCGCCGTGGAAAAAATAACCGCCCACACGACCGTTAAACCGCCTGCATCGCCCCCTTTTTGGGAAAAGAAACGCGTTTTCGTCACTGGCCATACCGGTTTTAAAGGCAGCTGGCTTTGCATGTGGCTTCACTTGCTCGGCGCCGAAATCACCGGCTACGCGCTGAAGCCGCCGACCTGCCCGAGCTTGTTCGAGGAAGCTGGCATCACCCGGTACGTGAACTCGATCATTGGCGATATCCGGGACCACAGCCGTCTGCTCGAAGCGCTGCGTCAAGCCGATCCGCACATCGTCATCCACATGGCAGCGCAACCTCTTGTCCGCGACTCGTACCGAATTCCGGTGGAGACATACGAAACGAACGTGCTCGGTACCGTGTATTTGCTGGACACGGTTCGGCAGGTGAAGCAGCAGGGCGGAGCCGTTAAGGCGATCGTTAATGTAACCACAGACAAATGCTACGAAAACAAGGAATGGCCCTGGGGCTATCGGGAGTACGAGCCGCTCGGCGGCTTTGATCCATATTCGAGCAGCAAGGCCTGTTCTGAACTTGTCACGGCGGCTTACCGCAGCTCCTTCTTCCACCCTGCCGATTATGCGCAGCACGGCGTTGGCGTGGCTACCGCCCGGGCCGGCAATGTCATCGGGGGCGGCGATTGGGCGGCGGACCGGCTTATTCCCGACTGCTTTCGCGCATTGACGAGCGGCGATCCGGTCATCATCCGCCATCCCCAGGCGATCCGCCCTTGGCAGCACGTACTTGAGCCACTCAGCGGATACTTACTGCTTGCTGAGCGGCTCACGGAAAACGGGGCGAAGTATGCCCAAGGGTGGAACTTCGGCCCTGGCGACGATGACGCGAAACCGGTCGAATGGATCGTCCGGCAAATGTGCAGCGACTGGGGAGAAGACGCCTCTTATGTGTTCCACAAAGCGGATAGTCTGCATGAGGCCCATTATCTGAAGCTGGACTGCACCAAAGCGAAGCTTGAGCTTGGCTGGCATCCGCGTTGGAACTTGCAGACGGCGATCGGGAAAATTACGGAATGGATGCGCGCTTTCAAGGAAGGCCGAGATATCGAGGAAATCTCCTTCCGGCAAATTGACGAATATCGGCGTGCAGGCGGTGACCCCCGATGAGAAGCGGTCATTGCGGAAATACTTCATCGAGGATCGATAGAAATTGAACGAGCTGACTGTCAACGCTCACGTCATTTGTCGGTGCATTTATCCCGTCAATGACGTGAGCCTTTGTATGTCAGACCTGCGTCCTTCCTTTTGTTTAAAAATGGCTGTTGGACGCTTCGAACGGATCGGCCATGTCTTGGTATTTACCCGGGTCTTCCTTGTATTTTTGTTTGGTCGCCTGTTCGATAAATTCATTGCTGGAAAAGAAATCGTAGCTCCATAAAATATCCTTTGCTTTGCTTCTGCCCATCTCCTCCAGCTCCTGCTCGTAAGCGGCAAGCAAACCATACATCGGATTCGAAGAAGCCGGATAGCATTTCTTGATGGTTTTCTGCAGGTACCCCCATAACCCGGAATAATGGAATATGCAAAGCGGCCGGTTATTCACGTAGTGATATCCGTTTTTGATATGGGTAAAATTGCGTTCTACCAGGTTCCAGACAGCCATGTTGTAGCCGGGATGCCGCCAAATATGCGCGTTGAAATAGACCGGGGCAAAATCGAGCCATGTTTGATCCGCAAAATATTTGTTGTCGTAGTAACAGTAATCGTACAGCCGGTCGCTCCACCAGGTAAGGAAGCGTTCGGTTTCCTCCGATCGGGTGAACGCCAAAATCCCCGAGTTATAAGTACCGGCCAGCAAATAGTCGTCATTATGCCCTTTCTGGTCCAACGCATGCGGCGTGATCAGAATGGAGTGCTTCTCCAGCATCTCAAACAATTCGTCTAACGGATGGTATACCCTCATATCCGTATCCAGATAAAGCAAAACGCGTTCGTCCGCATAGCGCCGCATGGCGTATTGAAGCAGATACGGCTTCATAGCGGTCGTTCCTTCGCTAGCCGTATATTTGAATATCATCTTCGGAAAATCCGGTACGCCGAGATCCTTGGCCAGCACGACTTCGTCAAAATACGGGAAATGGGCCAGCGGATGAACAGATTTCTCGACCAGACAAACAACCACCTTGGCCTGCGGTTCATGCTCCTTGATCGAGCGAGCCATTACTTTCGCCCGGTGCAGGTTGCTTGCCGAGGTGACGGTACATACGATCATGGAGCGTCCTCCCCTATAGACAGGGGCGGCAGGGGGGGGCGGTTCTTCCGTTACCGCCAAGGCCGGGGCAAGAACAGGCGGCGCGAGCCGCTTTCTTCTCGCTCTTCTTTTTCGGCGCAGCCGGCCTTTTCTTCGCAGGACGGGCGTGCGTTTTTTCGGCCTTCTCGCTCGTCTGCCCGATCTTATGCCGGTTTTCCGCTTAAGTCTACGCTTTATCCGGGAACTCTTTTTTTTCGTGCGGCTGCGAGCCTTCATCTCTTCCACACACTCCTTTGTACGGTAATAAAAGTAAACAATAGGGTGAACGCCCCGTCCCCTTATAAGTATGCATTTACCGCATCCGCTTCGTAGTTCAATACCTACCTTGCGAAAAATTGGCATGAGCCCCCTTTGGGGGATTTTGGTCCGTCGGGCAAAAATGCAGCAACGGACTAATGTCCGTTGCTGCGCAAATATTCGAACAGCCAGCGAATGGTCTCTTCCAAGGTACAGCTTTCATCCGAGCGGTAGCCGAGATGCGTCAGCTTGGAGATCGATACCGAGAATCGGTTCGGCTTTTGCGGCTCGTCTCCTGCGACGATCAGCTCCGTTTCTTCCGAGAAGAGCTCCCGGTAGATGCGCTGTACCTTGCGGGCTATATCCAGAATGGAGAACGTCTGATTTGCCCCGACGTTAAAAATCTCGTTTTCATCCGGAAATCGGCCGATGATGGCTTCGCAGGCTCTGGCTACGTTTTCTAAACTGATGAAGCTGCGGAGCTGCTTGCCGGAAGAGCGGATCGTGATCGTCCCGGAATCCAGCGCCTCTTTGCAAAAACAGGCCGGAACCATCGTCCATCGGCTGACCGTCGGCGAAAGGAAGCGGCCATACACGTTGCTGGGCCGGATTACAGCGCCTCGCAGCAACCCTTTTTGCGCATACATGGCGACATATTGCTCGGCAAACAGATGGTTCAGCGCATAATCGTTTTGCGGGCGAACCGGCGTCGTTTCGGCGATCATCCCCTCCGGTTCGGCGCCGTATACCTGCAGCGTCGAGAAAAACATAAACCGCCCGATCCCGCTGCGCACGGCAAAGTCGAGCAGCTGTTTGGTCCCGACGACGGAAATCTCGATACCGGACCGGAAGCTGCGCGAAATGACTTCGTTGGCGGACGCGAGATGGATGATCATGTCCGCCGATGCTCTCAAATGCCTCAGCTTTTCCGAAGTGACATCGCATTCGATATAACGGTCCGGCTGAAGCTCCTTAACGAACGCTTCGGTGAGCGTCCGGGAAAATGGGATCACCGAATGCCCTCGGGCTTTCAAATAATGACACAGGTAGCTGCCGATAAAGCCGGTAGCCCCCGTGACGATAATTTGCATAACCTCCCCCCGTTTCGTGCCCCTTTTTAACAGATCATCTGAACACTTTATTGGAAGCGGCGAATGGATTCGTCATCATCTCCTGAAAATAAGGGTTGCTTTTAAATTTCGCTCGGCTCTCGGGCGTAATGCGTTCCCCGTTATCGTAGAAGTTGTAGCTCCAGGGGGTCTGGCTAATATTCTGAATGCCTGTTTCAGCCAAATCTTGGGCGTACGTTTCCATTATAATTCTTGAGCTCTCCCGGTCGGCCACCCATTTGTTCAGACTCGACGGAAGGAAGTTTTCGTAATGCGAGTAGTGGAATATGCAGAGCGGTTCGTCGGTCAGCCAGAGATGACCGGCGTCCAGATGAAGCCCCTTCCTCGCTTGTTCGTGGATGTTCCAAAATGCCACATTGTAGCCGGGATGCTTAAACATATGCACGTCAAAAAAGGACGGGGCCAGATCGAGCCACTTTTGATCGGCGAAAAATTGGTGGTTGAAATAGCAATAATGGTATGTTCTTTCCGCCCACCATTCGATAAACCTCATGGCTTCCTTGGATCTTGTTACTCCGACCATACCGGAATTGATCGATCCGTTAAACAGATGCACATCCCACAGACTATCCGCTTCAAGCTGCTGCGGCACCAGTACGATCCGATTGGAGTCCAACGCGTCCATCAGCTCCCGGGGCGAGCGGAACAGTTTCATATCCGAGTCCAGATACACAAATTGCTGTTCATTCGGATAATAGCTCATCAAATATTTCAACAGATGCGGTTTCAGCGAGGTGACGCCTTCAAACAAAACATATTTGAACAAATATTGGGCAAAATTCGGGATGCCCAAATTCGCTGCCAGCACGATCTGGTCGAAATACCGGATTTTAGAGGCAGACGGGTGTATCTTCTTTTCCGCGAGGCAGACGATGACCTTGGTTCCGCTCATATGCTCCTTGACGTACTTGGCCATAACGGCGGCTTCATGCAGGTTGTCTGCGCAGGTTACCGTGCACACAATCATAGCCGTACACTCCTTTTTCTGCGAATCGGGATTATACGTAAAATTGGTTTGAAACGGTAAACGGGTTCAAATCGCGTTGCTTCTCCGTCGGCATCGCTTTGTACGTTGCCCTCGCAGCATCGGAAATGCGCTCGCCGCTCTGATAAAAGTCATAGCTCCACGACGTCTGGGCTGGAATGATCCCGCTCATCGCCGCAAGTCCTGTCGTATACATGCGCCTTAATTTGTAGACAGGGTTGCTTTGATCGGGGATAAAGGCGTTCAAGCTTTGATCGAGCAGCCCCATCAGATTGAATAAATTGATGCATCTCAAGGGCAGTCCGCCGACCTCGTAGCCTTGGGGAGCCCGGACGATCCTCCTCTTGCTCTCATGGAGGTTCCAGTAGCCGACGTTATAGCCGGGATGTCTCATGACGGCTGCATCAAAGCAAGCCGGGACAAAATTGAGCCATTTCTGGTCCATAAAGACGCATTTCAACGGGTCCTCATAATGGCTTGCGATCACGTCGGCCCACCAGCTTACGAAACGTTCCCCCTCATCCGAACGTTTGACAGCGACAAGCCCTCCGTGAAACGTTCCGTCCCGCAAGGCGCCGATTTCGGAGGCTGCATTGCATCCGACAGGTTCGAGCAAATGCGGGCACAAAATAATATGGCTTGTTTGGAGCAAGGCGGAAAGCTCGCTGAACGGGCCTGTGATATACATGTTGTTGTCCACATAGATAAAGTGCCTTTCATTCGGAAAGGAGCCGAGCAAATAGCGGAACAATTGCCCTTTGAGCGCCGATGCGCATTGCATAGAAGTGAATTTGAAGAGGTGCTGGTAAAAATCGGGGGCCCCGAGATGCTTGGCAAGAATAAGCACATCTACGTACGGGATGGAATCGATCCGGGGAGGAGCCTCCTCCGCCAGACAGACGACGACGACGGCATTTTGCATATGGTGTTTGACCGACTGGGCCATCAAGACCGCCTTGGGCAGATCGGCTCCGCTGACTATCGTGCTGATCAGCATGGGGTTCAACGTCCTCCTTCGCTTTGCCACCATTCCGCGTGGCTCACGTACCATTGCACGGTTTGTACAATGCCGTGTTCAAACCGGTAGGCCGGATTCCACCCGAGCTGCGAGCGTATTTTGCTTGAATCGATCGCATAACGCCGATCATGTCCCAACCGGTCGGGAACAAACCGGATCAGCGAGGCCGGCTTACCCAGCTCCTGCAAAACGCGGTGAACGAGCTCCAGGTTCGTTTTTTCGTTGCTGCCCCCGATGTTGTATATCTCCCCCGGAACCCCCGCCTCAATCACCCTTTCGATTGCAGAACAGTGATCGTATACATGCAGCCAATCGCGCACGTTCAGGCCGTCGCCGTAGATGGGAAGCGGCTCATCCCGGAGAGCCCGGGTGATGAGGGTCGGGATCAGCTTCTCCGGAAACTGGAACGGTCCGTAGTTATTCGAGCAGCGGGTGACGATCACAGGGAAGCCGTATGTTTCGAAGTACGCGCGGGCCAACAGATCCGCCCCAGCCTTGCTTGCCGAGTAAGGACTGTTGGGAGCAAGCGGCGTCGTCTCCGTAAAGAGCCCCTCCGGCCCAAGCGTACCATACACCTCGTCGGTGGAAATTTGAATAAACCGGGTGACGCTGTGCCGCCGTGCCGCTTCCAGCAGCACTTGCGTGCCAAGAACATTCGTTCGAACGAAGCTTTGCGGGTCCTCAATGCTGCGGTCCACGTGGGATTCGGCGGCAAAATGCACGACCGTATCGATCTGCGCTTCCGCCATCACCTTGGCGATCAAGTCCGTATCGGCAATATCGCCGCAAACGAAACGATAATGCGGCCCCTCTTCCAAATCGGCCAGATTGCGTAAATTTCCCGCGTAGGTCAGCAGATCAAGATTGATGACAATATCCTCGGGATGGCGCTCCCGCCAATAACGCACGAAATTGCTGCCGATGAACCCCATCCCGCCGGTTACAAGGAGCCGCCTCATGGCGTAGCCTCCCCTGCCATTCGTTGGGCGGCCTCTCCGAACGAAAGGTGGGTTCCCGCATCGATCCACCATCCGCTCAGAATGCCGTAGGAGAGCATGCCGCGGGCCGCATACCAATTGTTCACTTCGGTAATTTCCATTTCGCCTCTCGCGGAAGGCCGGATCGTTCGGATGATGTCAAACACCCCGGCGTCATACATATAAATGCCGGTTACACAGTAAGACGATTTTGGCAATTCCGGCTTCTCCTCAATCCGCACAATGCGCGAGCGGTCCATGACCGGCACGCCGTACCTACGGGGATCTTCAACTTCTTTTAAGAACACGCGGGCTTGCTCCGGCTGTTCCCTGAAGCGGGCGAATTCTGCTGTTAGCGAGTCTTCGAACAGGTTGTCGCCGAGAAGCACGACGAATTTTTCCCCGGGCTTCACGAAGTCCTCCGCTAGGGCAAGAGCCTGAGCGATGCCTCCCGGCTCTTCCTGCACTTTAAACGACATACGGACGTTCCACTCCTGGCCGCTGCCGATATAGTCCATAAACAGTCCGCCGGAATGTTTTCCTGTAACGAGCAAAATATCGGAGATTCCCGCCTCGGCCATTTTGGAAATCGCATAATGAATCATCGGGTAAGGACCGACAGGCAAGAGATGCTTATTAAGAAACCGGGTCATCGGCTTTAGCCGGGTACCTGATCCTCCGGCAAGAATGACTCCTTTCATCAAGCGGTTGCCCCTTTCTGCACCATGATTGGCATATTTTTTACCATAGTTAAATGATATGCCCCTGTCAATGGAAGCTCATAGACGCTTATCTCATCAGGCGAAAAAATTGGCTCTTGTCCTTGATCTTAAAAACGAGCTGATGGCATAGGTATTATAGAAGCAATTAAATGCCGGGAGGAATGCCTATGTCGGATCTGTTCGTTGCCCGTTCGTTAGAAGAAATAAGGTTTTGGTCCCGTATTATGAAGGAACATTCCTTTTTTCTTAGGCTAGGGTTCAGATGTGAAGATACCCAGTTGATTTATGAGGCTAATCAATTTTACGTCATATTTGAAGAAATTGAACGAAGATCGCACGCTTTTGGAGCGGATACAGACCCGCAGACGATTGGCCAATTTAATGTGGAAGTGTACACAGCGGCTAGCCATATTTGGGCTTTTAAAAGAAAAGTATTGGGTTTGATCCTGAGCTGCCAATTACCTGGGGCAAATAACTTCCCGCTATTAGTTGATCATATCAGCCGCGAAGCAAACTATTTTAGGAATCGATTGGCTGAGCTGAATGCCGGAAGGCTGGAACCGCTTCCCGATGCCATTATCGACGAAAACGTATTTTTCTTAAAAATCATGGCCGATCATGCCAAATTTATCGGTCATTTGCTTGATCCGTCCGAACGAAAGCTGGTGGAACAAGCGCGAGACTTCAGCCATGATTTTGACCAGCTTGTCTTTCAAGCCATCGATTTAAGCTCCATGCGCCCCCAATCCCAGACGGTTCCGCTGCTAAGCCAATTTGTCGATCAGAATAAAGTATCCGTCAAGTCTTTGCGCGATTTTAAGAAAACAGCCCGCGATTTAATAAACGACTGTCGTATAAAAAGCATTATCCATCCGCTGTTAGCTGATCATGTATTTAGGGAAGCCGAGCATTTTCTAGTCATTCTTGATATGTTTGAACAATATTTAAGAGGCTTCGATGGATCGAATTCATAATGACGACAGGTTAACCGATATTCCTAGTTATTTAGGAATCATCGGTTTTTTTTTATTTCAAACATGCTTGGTAAAATGCTTGACAAAAAAAATGATGAACTATAGGTTTACACCGTGTTTGAAATTGATATGGATCATACAATGTTAAGAAAATATGAAGGTGAAAAGAGGATGCCCGTGGGAATCGGAAAAATGAAAAAACATAGGGAAATGCTGCGACATTCCGTTTTGCGGCGCCATCTGCCTGAAACGCACTGGTTTACACCTGCGAGGGCTTTGCAGATGCTGAGATCGTACTCGACGATCTTCATCAAACCCAATCATGGAAGCGGGGGAACCGGTATCGTCAGAGTCAAGAGGGTGCGAAGCGGCTACGAGGTCCGGTGCGGTCTTAAACGCACATACGTCGGTTCCGCCTCTTTGTATAAGGCGATTCAGTCTTGTTTGCAACCATCCGGGCAATATCTTGTACAGAGAGGACTTCGTTTGGCGAAATACAAGGGCTCGATTTTTGACGCCAGAATCTACATGCAGAAACCGAAGAAGAAATGGGGCATTTCCGGCATGGCTGCCCGTGTGGCCGCTCCGCATCGCTTTGTTACAAATTATCACAAAGGCGGACATGGAGTGAAGCTTAAACGAGTGCTGTCGAGGCTTTTTAAGAAAAGCAAAAAAGTAAATTACACGCTAAAAAAAATAAAAAAGATTTCCCATCTCATGGCCAGAACCATCAACAAACGGCATTCGATTCGTGAACTGGGAGTTGATCTTGGGATTGAGAAAAACGGCCGTATATGGATTATCGAAGCCAATTCGAGGCCCGGTCATATGTTGTTCACTCAACTTTCCAACAAGACCCCGCTGTATAAAATTATGAAAAACAAGCGCTTGATTCGAAGACGGTATTTATAAATTAGAAAGGAAATCAGCCTATGAAAAAGACAGAACAACTAAAACAAATGATCATCTCGCCTAATTTGGAGTTCATCATGGAAGCCCATAGCGGGCTGTCGGCTGCCATTGCCGAAGAGGCCGGGTTCAAAGGAATTTGGGCCAGCGGATTGTCCATCTCCGCAGCCATGGGAGTAAGGGACAACAATGAAGCTTCCTGGACGCAGGTGCTGGATGTTTTGGAATTTATGAGCGACGCGACTTCTGTTCCAATCTTGCTAGACGGGGATACCGGCTACGGAAACTTCAACAATGCCAGAAGATTGGTGAAAAAATTGGAGCAGCGCCAAATTGCAGGAGTTTGTATCGAGGATAAGCTTTTTCCGAAAACCAACTCCTTCATTCATGCCACAGCTCAGCCGCTTGCCGATGTGGATGAATTTTGCGGCAAAATTAAAGCTATGAAAGATACGCAATCGGACGAAGATTTTGTCGTCGTGGCAAGAGTGGAAGCGTTCATTACAGGCT
Source organism: Paenibacillus elgii (assembly GCA_042219835.1). Lineage (GTDB taxonomy): Bacteria > Bacillota > Bacilli > Paenibacillales > NBRC-103111 > Paenibacillus_G > Paenibacillus_G elgii_A. The sequence goes on along the minus strand of JBHJMN010000047.1, from coordinate 21,857 downwards.
GGGGGCTGGAAGAGGCATTACGGCGAGCGGAGGCTTACCGGCAGGCGGGTGCCGATGCTGTTCTCATTCACAGCAAGCGGTCGGACATCGCGGAAATCGAATCGTTTATGAAGGAATGGGGCGGAAGATTGCCGGTCGTGATCGTGCCTACCAAATATTACACGACGCCGACCGTCCGGTTCCAGGAGCTCGGAATCAGCCTCGTCATCTGGGCAAACCACAATTTGCGGGCATCGATTGAGGCGATGAAAAAAGTGTCCGGACAAATTTTTCAGGAGAAGAGTCTTATTCATGTAGAAGAAGGTGTTGCTACGCTTGAGGAAGTATTCAGGCTCCAAAGGGCCGGCGAGCTTCAGGCGGCAGAGCAAACATATCTTCCTTCGACGGACAAAGATTCGGACGAACGCTCATGATCAACACGAAATTATTTGGACAGGAAATGAAAAATTTAGGATTTCAGTTGTTCAGCGGCGTTCCGTGCTCTTTTTTGAAAAATTTGATCAACTATGCGATCAACGAATGCGAATACGTTGCAGCAGCGAATGAGGGAGATGCGGTAGCCATTGCATCCGGCGCGTATGTGGGGGGGAAGAAGTCGGTTGTTCTCATGCAAAATTCGGGCCTGACCAATGCCGTATCCCCCTTGACCTCGCTTACCTATCCGTTCCGGATTCCGCTGCTTGGATTTGTCAGTCTCCGCGGGGAGCCGGGTATTCCCGATGAGCCTCAGCATGAGCTGATGGGCAGAATCACAACCGGGCTGCTGGATTTGATGCAAGTGGAGTGGCAGTATTTGTCTGACGATTTGGAGGAGGCTAAACGTCAACTGTTACAGGCTGACGAGCATATCGCGAACAACTGTTCTTTTTTCTTTGTCGTTCGAAAAGGGACGTTCGAGGAAGAGAGGCTGCAAAAGCATCAATCGTCAATCCATGTAAATCAACTCACAACACATCGTCATGCGGAGCTTCAAATGCCGACCCGGTATGAGGCTTTGACCGTCATCAATGCTTTGAAGGACAGCCAGACCGTACAGCTTGCCACAACCGGAAAAACCGGGCGGGAATTATACGAAATCGAAGATGCCGACCACAACCTGTATATGGTAGGCTCCATGGGCTGCATCGGTTCTTTTGGACTTGGGATGGCCTTGACCCAAAGCAGCAGGGATATTGTCGTGATCGACGGAGACGGTTCCTTGCTTATGCGAATGGGAAGCTTGGCTACAAACGGTTATTACCATCCGTCCAATATGATTCATATTCTGCTTGATAACAACGCACACGATTCGACAGGAGGACAAAGCACGGTATCCCATAACAGCGATTTCGTCGCCATTGCCGCTTCCTGCGGCTACACGAAGTCGCTCTATATTCATAATTTAGAAGAATTAGAGGCTTCCTTGAGCGAATGGAAACAAACGAAAGGCTTGACTTTTCTATATATGAAAATAGCTAAAAACTCCAAGGAGCAGCTTGGGCGTCCTCATATCAAACCTTACGAAGTAAAAGAACGACTGCAGCGGTTTTTGAAATAGGCATCCTTTGGCAGCAGGGAAGAGGAAGGTGATGCGGGCTGTGAAGAGAATGATTTTGCTTAACCCCGGACCGGCGACAACAAGCGATAGCGTGAAGCTCTCGCAGGTGGTGCCGGATATTTGTCCCCGCGAAGCGGAATTCGGCGCTTTGATGGCTGATATTTCCACAGAGCTCACCCGCTTGGTTGCCGATCCGGATCAGTATACGACGGTTTTGTTCGGCGGCTCCGGCACGGCGGCGGTTGAATCGATGATCAGCTCGGTCCTCGGGGAACAAGATGCCATCGTCGTCATCAATAACGGGGCGTACGGGAAACGGATATGTGAGATTGCGGAAGTATACGGACTCCATTATCTGGAATTTAAAAGCCCTTCCGATGACGCGATCGATTTGGATGCTCTGGAAAAGTTCATTCAAGCCTCCGACCGGCCGATTTCGCATCTCGCCGTCGTGCATCATGAGACGACAACTGGTCTGCTTAACGATATTAAAGCGATTGGCGAATTATGCAGCCGATATCGAATCGACATGGTCGTGGATGCCATGAGTTCTTTTGCGGCTGTTCCGATTCGCATGGAGGAAATGCATATCCGTTATTTGGCCGCAAGCTCCAATAAAAATCTTCAAGGCATGGCGGGCGTTTCCTTTATCGTAGCGGAAAAAAACAAATTGGAGAGCTTGAAGCACAGGAAGCCGAGAAACTTTTATTTGAATCTTTACGCCCAATATAAATACTTTTCAGAATTTCGGCAAATGCGGTTTACGCCGCCTGTCCAGACCTTGTATGCCCTTAAACAAGCGATTGAGGAATTAAAGCAGGAAGGCGTGAAGGAACGATACGCAAGGTATGTGAAATCGTGGAACACGCTCATTAACGGCATTACCCGGTTAGGGTTAACTTACCTCGTCCCCGAACCATATCATGCCAAAATCGTCACTTCCATCCTCGAACCGGATTGCGCCGCCTTTCATTTTCAAGAGATGCACGATTATTTTTACAGCGAAGGGATCACCATTTACCCCGGTAAACTCGATCGGTTGAATACCTTCAGAATCGCAACGATGGGGGATATTGCTTATACCGATATCGAAACGTTTCTGGAACGGCTTGAGCATTATCTCACAAGCATCGGTTTTGCAAAACGGGAGGAGGGGACGGAGGATGTCAGCGACAAAAGATAAGTGGTTGAAATATCGCTTCTTGAAAAATTACAAACGGTTGGCGCCCTACGTACCGAGAACGAAACTGATGTCGAAATCGGCTCTTTGGGAGCTTATTTCCAAATATCGGCACGTCATTTTGAAACCGGTAAGAGGCAGCCGGGGGCGCGGTATCATTCAAGTATCTTCGCTAGGCGGCCATACGTATGCTTTGCACTTTGAGAATATCAAAATCAACATACAGGGGAAAGACAAGACGTATAAATTTATACAAAAAAAAATCGGGTACGCCCGTTATATGATTCAACACAGAATTGATCGTCCGACCATCGGCGGCTGTCCTTTTGATATGCGGGTCATCCTGCAGCGGAAAAAGACCTCTGGGAAATGGAAACTAACAGCGGAGATCGCCAAAGTTGCAGGCAGAGGCTATGTTGTCTCGAATAACGAGAGAAGCAAAGGAAGGTTGCTTCCCGTGAAGACGGCCATTCGAAAATCGACTATCCATCCTCTCTCTTCTACAAGATTGCGGTGGAAGATGAAGCGAATTTCTTTAAGAGCGGCCAGGAGATTAAGTAATCTATTTCCATACCATCGGATATACGGATTAGATGTTGGATTTGATTTGAAAGGCCATCCATGGATCATTGAAGCCAATCTGTATCCGTCCATGTCCCATTTTCTTAAGCTAAAAGATAGAACCATGTACCGCCGGATTATGGCGTATAAAAAACAATGAGTTTCAAAAGGGCTTTCTGACCTCGCCTATTCGGGTGAGGTTTTCATTTTGCAGTTTGGGCTTGACCGAAAAAAATAGCTCGTGATATAGAAAGCACTTTCGGAATCGTTTTAGAACGGTGCAATCATAACCGTGATCTTGAAATAATCGCAAATATTGTGCCTCATCACGAATATATTCCCCTTTGTCGTACCATTTCATAAATCTGTTGCATAAAGGTTTACTCTTGCACAAACAAGGCTCCATCACGATAATTGTTCCGTTAGGTTTAAGAATACGTTGAAATTCCTTCATATATCTTGAGATTTCCTCTGAAGAAATATGATGCAGTACGGCAATAATCAGTATGTAATCGACCGATTCATGCGGAAACGGAATGTTGTTATTTTCCAGCACCTGAAATTGATGACGAGGATATATTCGCTGAGCATACCTAACTCTCCCGGCATCCGGGTCCATCCCAACGTAATATAACGGATGGAACATGGAACAATTCGCCCCGGTACCCGAGCCGAAATCCAGTACGGATTGGCCTTCGAATCGAAAATAGGATTGAACGTGGTCGTGAATATATTTTTTGGTAAACCATTTCGGACGAACGAACCAGTGGTATAGCTGAGGCGAGACTGAAATAGTAATGGATTTCACCATCTTTCGATTTAGTCATGAAACATAATTTAACCTGCAGGATTGAAAATTATTCAAGTCAATAATACCTAAAATAAAAAAGACGCCTCCATTCCGCCCAAAGCGGAGGAAGCGTTATTGCCTTTAACTTTCGTGTTACATGAACTTCTGCGCGTCCCGGATGTGCTGCTCGTAGGCTTTATCGCATACGAGCAATCCGTCAGGGGTAGAGACGATGATTAAATCCTTTACTCCAATGACGACGGTTTTGAGGTTTTCCGTGTAGACGATGCTGTTGTGTGTAAAGAGAGTGGAGGCGTCCCCCATCAAGATATTACCTTGTTCATCCGCTTGATACACGCGTTCTAACGAGGTCCAGGAGCCAATATCGTCCCATTTGAAATGAACGGGGATCGTATAGATTGATGAAGCTTTCTCCAGGATGGCGTAATCGACGGATAATTTGGGCAAGCGCGAGTACACGTTATCCCACTGCCCGCCGCATCCTTCGAGCAGCGACCACATCTCCTGTTGGTTGCGGCTCATGAAGTAGGCGATGGTCGAAGGCTTCCATATGAAAATCCCGCTGTTCCAGAACACATTCTTTTGCTCTATCAATTGCTTGGCCCGTTCCGTAGGAGGCTTCTCGATAAAAGCTTTCGCCGCAAGCGCGCGCCCTTCTTCCGCCGGTTCTTCCGTCAGGATATAACCGTACCCGGTTTCCGGACGAGTTGGCACAATGCCCAGGGTGACGATGGAGCAGCCCGAAACGGCGATGCTTTCCGCTTGCTTCAGCGCTTCCCACAGGCTGTCTCCTTCCGGAATGTATTGGTCAGACGGGGTCGTGACTAGTACGTCATCCTCGCCTTTTTGCAAAAAATGCAACGCCGATAAGGCGATACAAGGAGCGGTATCTTTCGGTTCGGGTTCCAACAGGATATGTTCGCCCTGCAGTTCAGGAAGCTGTTCGCGAACCATATCGCTGTATTGCTTGGTCGTTAAGACATAAATGGACGTGCTTGGCACATATTGGAGAAATCTGCGGTAGGTTTGCTGCAGCATAGTCTCCTTAGAGGTCAAGGCAAGAAACTGTTTCGGTTTGGACTTCGTGCTTCGCGGCCAAAATCTTGTTCCTTGTCCGCCGGCCATGATGATAATGTTCATGATTTATCCTCCTTTGCAGACTCGTCCGTCCCAGTCCCTTCATTCTGGCAGAGAAACGCCAACGTAAGGTAACATATTATATTAAACTGGCGGGACCGTTGAAACGTCTCCTATCCCTTGTACTTTCGTACAAATTGTAAGCAGAGGGGGAATCAAGCCGGTGACGGAGAAAAAAGAGAGAAAGACCAAGGAACGAGGAGCAGATGAAGATCAGATAAAGAGGTAATCGCACATGAATATGGTGAGCGGCATTTTTTTATGGTTTTGTTACGCGACATTATCGGCAAGCGTCATCGGGAGAAACAGCTTCCTGTTCAGAATCCTCAATCGGATGTAACGTTCGTAACAACCTTCAATTTCATTTGATCAATTCTGGTATGAATTTCATCTTAGGCATTATGTAACAGAATTGCTTGCAGGGAGGAGTCAGCAGTAAAAAAATTGAAGAACGTTTCAACCAGACTAGGTATGGAAGGAGCCGCCTGCTGGCGGCTCTTCAGCATTGGTTTGCTTAAATAAAACAGATACTGCAAGCAACGATAACGAGCAGAATGAAAAGAACCAGAATAACACCAGTGGAAGTAAAGCCGCCGAAACCTCCAGCAAAACTCATTTGTCAACACTCCTCTGAATGTGATTGAGTACCGTTTTTAGCCTTCCCGGTAACTCTCAATCTCAGGATATTCGAGTACAGAGAAAATGTATGGACGAGTGACATGCGGCAATTGTCATGTAATTATATATAACCAAGGGAAATTAGAAATCGATACTGTAAGGTGGGAGCGATATCGTTTGCTGGTGGGATCTTTTTATTTTTCCTCTTTGGGCAATTACCGTGTTTCCTTTGGATAAATCCCCATAGACTGATGTTGTAAGTTAAAATCACCATCAGCTCATGCGGGCAGAGAGGGGGATCAATTGGAGTCAGATGCCGAACGGGAAAGACTCCGGAAAAGATTGTGGCAATCGATATCAAAACTTGAGTGATGTTCAGAGGGAGACAATTTCATTTGATCAATTCTGGCATGAATTTCTTTTTAGGCTTTATGTAACGGAATCACTTAAAGGGAGGAGTCAGTAGTAAAAGAACTGAAGAACAGTTCAACTAGGCCAAGTATAGAAAAGGCCGCTGTCTGCGGCCCTTCTACATTGGTTTGCTTAAATAAAACAGATACTGCAAGCGACGATAACAAGCAGAATGAAAAGAACAAGAATAACACCTGTGGAAGTAAACCCTGCACCGCCAACTCCAGCACCGCCCATGACCATCACTCCTCTAAATGGGATTGAGTTCCGTTTTTAGCTTTCCCGGTAACTCTCAAACTTAGGATATTCGAGTACAAAGAAAATGTATGGACGAGTGACATGCGGCAATTGTCATGTAATTATATATACCCATCGGCTGCAGCGCATCAAAAACAGGCCGATTGTATCCACCGGCTGGTGAACGAACTGCGGAAGGCGTCCGGGCAACCGACAACATACAAGGGTCAATCGCGCAGTATGCGCGATAGTGACCCTTGTTCTAGTTCCTCCTCTTAAAATCAATTACTAAAGCCAAGGTAGCAAGAGGGCCTATAAAAAGAGAAAGTAAAAACCTGTTCAACCCGTTTAGGTTGTTACTTTGAGCCAGTAAAGAAGATAATATTCTATTTGAAAGCGTTTTCTTTTTTGTTGAAAACCTAAAATCACATTCCGGCGAATTTGATTCGAAGCTTGCGACGAATTCGGTATATAATAGATACGAAACGGCGATCGGTATTTTAGGTGGAAAGGCGATGGAAAGATTTTATGTCGATGCGTATGCTAAAAATATTAACGATTCTGCTCCCGCCTCTGGTCATTGGCGGGTTCGAGTATATACGCCATGACTTCCTGCTGGACGTGCTGTCTATGGAAACGGGCAATTTCTACATGACGCTGCTTACGCTGCTGCTGTCGTTCTTATTCGGCAACTGGATGTTCAACCGCATCCAGGCCATGAACGCGAAGCTGGCCGTCGAACAATCGAAGCGGGCGGTGTACGAGGAACGTGAGCGGCTCGCTCAGGAGCTGCATGACAATATCGCGCAAATTTTGTTTTTCCTGAACGTGCAGTTGAAAAAAGGTCAGATCGATGAGGCGCGCTCGGCCGTTTCCGAAATCGATCACCATCTGCGGCAGGCGATCTTCAACCTGCGGACGACGCCGGAGGAGGGAGCCGATTTCGGCTCGCGTCTGCGGACGTGGCTGGAGGAATGGAGCGGCATGAGCGGTATCGCCGTCAACCAACGGATTACGGTTCCGGAGGAAGAGATATCGCCGTCGGCGGAGGTGCCTTTGTTCTCCATTATCCGAGAGGCGTTCACGAACATCCGCAAGCATTCGTATGCCGACCACGCAGAGGTGGAGCTTGGCCCGACGCAGGACGGGCAAAGCTGGAGACTGCGCATTGCCGACAACGGTAAAGGCATGGAAGGCGATGTGGGACAGCGTCCGAACCGGTACGGCGTATCAATTATGCGCAAGCGGGCGCAGGAGCTGGGGGCGGAGCTGGAAATTCGGGCGAAGGAAGGGCAGGGGCTGGAGTTGATCGTTACCGGACCGCTGCGGGAGGTGAAGCTGTGATGATGAATTACCGGGTGCTGATTGCCGACGATCATCCGCTAGCGCGCCGCGCCATCCGCACGCTGATCGACGGGGAGGACGGCTTCGAATGGTTAGGGGAAGCCTGCAGCGGCGCCGAGGCCGTCGAGCTGTGCGGCCGGCTGCTGCCGGATCTGGTACTGATGGACATTCAGATGCCGGGGATGAGCGGCCTTGAAGCGACCAAACGGATTAAACAGCAGTATCCGCACATCCGCGTCGTCATGCTTACGGTGTCCGACGACGTGGCCGATTTGTTCACGGCTATCCGGCATGGGGCGCAAGGGTATCTGCTCAAAAACATGGACCCCGACGATTGGATCGCTTACTTGCGCGGCTTGCTCGACGAGAACAGCGAAATTTCCCGCGGCATGGCGGACCGGTTGTTTCATTCGTTCCGTTCGGCCGGCGAATCTGCGGCCAGCGATATCGGGCTGTGCATACTCTCGCAGCGTGAATGCGAAATATTGAGCTGCGTCGCCAGCGGGCAGAGCAACCGCCAGATCGCCGAGACGCTTATGATTACGGAGAACACCGTCAAGAACCATATCAAAAATATTTTGTTCAAGCTGTCGCTCGACAACCGGGTGCAATTGACGGCCTATGCGGTACGTCACGGATTGACACAGATCGGACAAAAACAAGGGGGAAAATAGCCCGATCGAGCCATTCTTCCGATAAGCAGTTTACTTTAAAGTACAGTAGGATAAACTGATCGCTTATAAAGAAAGGGGCTTTTAGTTATGAAAAAATTGCATTTTGCGCTCGCACTCGGACTGCTTGCTTCCATGCTCGGAGGAGGCTTCGCCAGCGCGCATGTGACGGTGCTGCCGAAAGAGACGACGCAGGGAAGCTATGAGAAGTTTGCCGTTCGGGTGCCGACGGAGAAGGATATTCCGACGGTTAAAATCGAAGTGAAGTTTCCGCTTGACTCCGTATCGATTTCCCGCTTCGAGCCGAAGCCGGGCTGGAAATACGAGCTGACGAAGGATGCGAACAATAAAATTACCGGCGTGGTATGGACAGCCTCCGGCGAAGGACTGGGGGCCACGGAATTCGGCGAATTTTACATGCAGGGAAAAGTAGCGGATACCGCTACCGCGATTACGTGGAAGGCATACCAGACCTACAAAGACGGCAGTGTCGTCGAATGGGTCGGTGCCGACGGCTCGGATAAACCGGCTTCCGTGACGAAAGTGAACGCGAAACCGGCCGAAGCCGGAACGGACAGCCACGGCCATACGACGACGCCAGCCGCACCAGCGGCGAATAAGGCTCCGTCCGAAGCTCCTGCCGCGTCCCAAACGCCGCTTTACTTGTCCATCGCGGGCGTCGTGCTTGGAGCCGCAGCGCTGATCGTTTCGCTGATGCGCAGAAAAGCCTAGTCCGTCAACAATCGGACGTCTATATGCAAGGCCCGTTTCTATCATTTCGATAGAAAACGGGCTTTTTGGCTTGTCTTTTCCCCCGCAAAACGGTTAAACTGGTGAAAACGCCATTCTAATTACACCAAGTTAAAAAGGAGACAGCTCTAGGATGCCGTCAAAAATTTTAAAAGAGTTTAAAGAGTTTGCGATAAAAGGGAATATGATCGACCTCGCGATCGGGGTGATTATCGGAGGCGCGTTCGGCAAAGTCGTCACGTCGATCGTTAACGATCTGGTTATGCCTCCGATCGGGCTGCTTCTCGGCAAGGTGAATTTCACCGACCTATATATTCGTTTGGACGATAAGCCTTCTGCGACCTTATCCGAAGCTAAGGCAGCCGGAGCAGCCACGTTTAACTACGGATTGTTCCTCAGCACGCTGCTTGATTTTCTGATCGTCTCTTTCGTCATCTTTGTCGCCGTCAAGCAGATCAACCGGTTCCGCCGCAAAGAAGAGGTCAAGCCCGACCCGAAAGAAAACGTCAAGGAATGTCCGGAATGCTTGTCCGAAATCCCCAAAAAAGCATCCCGCTGCAAATACTGCACCGCCGTTCTTGAAGCCCCGGCTGCGGAACGCGCTTAGTCCCTGCAGCCAGACAGCCAGTGCTCCTGCTTGAATCCTTAGGGAGCCTGGCTTCTTCTTAAGAAATTTTTCAGAAAAACCTCCATTTGTTCTAAAGATATTTTGGGTATCCTAAGAACATCAAATCCCATTAGACGAAACAAACCGACTCTTACTTTCGTTTGATATAGTAATAAATGAAGGGATACTGGTTCAAACCGCGTCTAATTGTTAAACTTAGAGCAATGAGGAGGACAATGCACTCATGAGTTTTCACGCCAACGTTCAAGAAAAGGTGCTTTTTTTAAATAAATTTATTCAATCTCCGAAACAAATGGGCAGCATTACGCCCAGCTCCCGATTTTTGGCTCGTGCAATGACCAAGCCTGTTCCTTGGGCTCAAGCGCAGGTAATAGCGGAGCTTGGAGCCGGAACAGGCGCGCTAACGCGGTTCATCCGGCAAGCCAAGGGGCCGAAGACGAAGGTGCTTTTGTTTGAAAAGGAACAACTACTGAGGGAGCAGCTGAAGGCGCAGTTCCCGGAGTTTTCCTGTCATGCCGACGCCTGTAGCATGGGGCAGGTGCTGAATCAGCAGAGAATCGAGGGATTGGATGCCATCATCAGCGGTCTGCCCTTCTATAACTTCCCGCAACAATTGCGCGATCGGCTGATCGAACAAATCACGTCGTCCCTTAAGCCGGGCGGCCGGTTCATCGCGTTTCAATATTCGCTGCAAATGAAGTCCCAGCTCGAACAAGATTTTGACATTGAGACGATCCGCTTTGTCCCGTTTAATTTTCCTCCTGCATTCGTGTATGTGTGCCGGAAGCCGGGAGGAACGGCGCAATGACTTACGATACGCTGATGCTATGGATCGGGCAGTTCGGGTATTTGGCTTTGTTTTTCGCGCTGTGGCTCGGTATTATAGGGATGCCGATTCCCGACGAAGTCGTTGTGATGACCGGCGGCGCGGTGACGGCCAGCGGCCTGCTGCATCCCGTGCCCGCCTTTCTCTTAACCTATCTCGGCGTCGTATCGGGATTATCGCTCGGATACGTGCTCGGACGGTACGCAGGCGCCCCGGTATTGGAGCGTCTTCGGAAAAAGAAGAAAATAGATAAAGCCATGGAGCTATCGGAAAAGCTGAATCAAAAATACGGCAGCATGGCTCTGGTCATCAGCTATTTTTTCCCCGTTGTCCGCCACGTCCTGCCTTACCTCGTCGGAATGAACAAAATGTCGTTCCGCCGCTATGCTCTTCTTTCCTACACGACGGGGTTCGTATGGACTTTCGCCTTTTTCTTCATCGGACGGCTGACGGCCGGTCACGCCCAAGAAATCGGCATGCTCATCTATAGCTACGGGCTCAAGCTGCTGTGGATTCCGCTGGCGCTTGCTGCCGCATGGATTCTTGTCAAGCTCGCGCAGCGCAAAAAAGTTGCAGGAGGGTGATTCCGTTGCAGCAGGCGAACAGCGTATTGGTAGCTGACGACGATCCGGATATCCGGGATATCATTCAAATTTATTTGCGGAACGAAGGCTACCGCGTACTGGAAGCCGAGGACGGAAAGCAAGCCTTGAAGCTGGCTGAGCGGGAGAAGGTGGACATCATCATTTTGGATATTATGATGCCCCAGATGGACGGCATTCGCGCTTGCATGAAAATCCGGGAGAAGAGCGACGTTCCTATCATTATGTTATCGGCCAAGGGCGAGGATCTTGACAAAATCACCGGTTTGTCCACGGGTGCGGACGACTACGTCGTGAAACCGTTTAACCCGCTGGAACTGGTCGCCCGGGTCAAGGCCTGCCTGAGACGGCAGCACATGATCGGCAAGAAAGCGGAGCGCAACCGGGTGGAGGTCGGCGACCTCGTCGTTGATCCGGCCTGTCACATGGTGACGGTTCGCGGCAAAAAGGTCAATCTCACGCCAATCGAATTCGCGATACTGGCGCTGCTGGCGAAAAACCGGGGCCAAGTATTCTCCGTCGATGCGATCTATGAGCAGGTGTGGAAAGAAGGCGCTTTCCATTCCGACAATACCGTTATGGTGCATATCCGCAATCTGCGGGAAAAGATCGAAGACATCCCGCGGGAACCCCGGTATATTAAAACCGTATGGGGAGTGGGCTATAAAATTGAGTAGGGTGCGTTTGCCGAAACGGCCGTTTTCGGTCACGCTTCGCGTAAAGCTGATGCTGACCTTCGTCGGGTGCCTTGTGCTGAGCACGCTGACCTCGACTTTATTGGAAAGGGCTTACCAGGGATTTCAGCCGGACGATGCGGACAATTACGATTCGATCCGAAGGACGGTGAACGAACGGCTGGCCAAGCTCGACAAGGAATGGGCGGCCTTGAGCGGGCCGGGCTTGGACGAACGGACGGCGGCTTCGCTGGTCGAACAGGCAGGAGAGGGAGGCAAGCTGACAGCATACGTAACGGACGAATCCGGACGTGTGCTTTTTCGCTCTTCCGAAGCTCCGGCAAGCAAGCTGAGCTTGTACGAGCTGCTGATGTCGGCCAAACAAGCAAGCAACAGACAGCCGGGCGCGGCGTACACGGCGGTGCTGCCGGCGCAGTATCGGGACCAGGCCGTCTATTTGATCGTTTCCAGCAAGCTGGTTCCGCAGCCGGGGAATGCGTACGAGCTTAACCAGATGTTCAAATTTTTATTGTTTATCGTCCTGTTCGTGCTGTTCTTCTACGCGCTGACCTGGCGTAAAATGAGGCAGATTCGCTACATCAATCGCGGCTTGAACGATATCGCCCACGGCGAGCTGTCCGTGCGGCTGGCGACGAACAGCCGGGACGAGCTTGGCTTGGTCGCGGCCAATATCAATTCCATGGCGGAGCAGCTGGCCCGGCAGCAGGAGAAGGAACGGCGTCTGGAAAAATCGAAAATGGACTTGATCACGAACGTCTCCCACGATCTGCGGACTCCGCTCACAAGCGTCATCGGGTATTTGAACCTGCTGATGAATCCTGTGCAAACGAATGCCGCCGAGCGGGAACGGTATTTGACAAGCGCTTACAATAAAGCGAATCAGCTTAAAAAGCTGATCGACGACTTATTCGAATACACCCGGCTTTCCGGGGGAGAGACCAAGCTGGAACGGCGCGAAATCGATATTCACCATTTGCTGGAGCAATTGGTCAGCGAATTCGAGCCGATCGCGGAGCAGCGTCAGATTGCCATTGAAAGCCGGCTCCCGCCAGCCCCGTTGTACCTCCTTGCAGATGCGGAAAAGCTCGTTCGCGCGCTGGACAATCTGCTGATGAACGCCGTTAAATATTCCGTCGCCCCCGGCCGTGTCACTGTGACGCTATCGGCTTACCCGGAGCGCGCGGCCATCGAATTCGAGAACGAAGGGCGGCCGATTGCGAAGGCGCAGGAGGAATTGCTGTTCGAGCGGTTCTATAAGGCGGACGAATCGCGGACGGGAGATTCATTGCCGGACGGCGCCGGACTCGGGCTGTCTATCGCGCGTAACATTGCCGGGCTGCACGGAGGACGGTTGGCGTTCCGGCACGAGCAGGGGCGGTTTATTTTTCGCCTGGAGCTGCCACTGAACGAGTAATGCGGACAGCTTCGCAGGTTACAATATTTTGACAAGCGGAAATTCCGTATGTTCTTATTGACTTTACATGAATAATTTTGTACACTAACATCGTTTCAACCCATTGGATCGAACGTTTCATTCAATTTCATAGAAGCACTTCTTATCAAGAGAGGCGGAGGGACAAGGCCCGATGAAGCCCGGCAACCGTTCCTTAACAGTTCGGAAATTCGGAATTGTAGGAAATCAGGTGCCAATTCCTCCAGAACCAAACCAAGGTTCTGGCAGATGAGAGGGACATGAGTTAAACCGCTAACCCTGTACCTCGTCGTGCAGGGTTTTTTTGCGCAAGCGAACGCGCCCGTTTAACCTGAACAAGGGCCGTTTATTCCGGGGAGGAATACGATTTGATTCATTTGAAAGGCATTGCGAAAAACTACGATGTCGGGGGCAAACAGGTTACGGCGCTGCGGAATATCGATTTGACGATCCGCAAAGGCGAGATTTTCGGCATCATTGGCCATTCGGGGGCAGGCAAAAGTACGCTGATCCGCACGATCAACATGCTGGAGCGCCCGACCGCTGGAGAAGTCGTCGTGGATGGCGTCGAGATGACGAAGCTGGGCACCGCTAAGCTGCAATTGGAGCGGCGCTCGATCGGGATGATTTTTCAGCATTTCAACCTGCTGTCGTCCGCGACGGTAGCGGATAATATTGCGTTCCCTTTGCGGCTCGCCAAGCTGCCGAAAGAACAGATCGCCCGCCGGGTGGAGGAGTTGATCGGACTCGTCGGATTAACTGGCCACGGCAGCAAATATCCGGCGCAGCTGTCGGGCGGCCAGAAGCAGCGGGTCGGTATCGCCCGCGCACTGGCGACGAATCCGAAGGTGCTGCTGTGCGACGAGGCGACGTCGGCGCTCGATCCGCAGACGACCGGCGCGATTTTGTCGCTGCTGCTGGATATTAACCGGCAGCTCGGCATTACGATCGTCCTGATTACGCACGAGATGAACGTGATTCGCACGATTTGCGACCGGGTCGCGGTCATTGACGGCGGAGAGATCGTGGAAGAGGGACCGGTGACCGACGTGTTCCTGAAGCCGCAGCATCGGACGACCAGGGAGTTCGTCGCCCAGGTTTCCGATGTGGCTGCGATCGGACTGGAGACTTCCGGGAGCGCAGCGGCAGGCAATCGGACACTTGTCCGGGTGACGTACATCGGCGAACAGACCTACCAGCCGGTGCTGTACGAAACGATGCGCGAGAAGAACGTGCCGTTCGTTATTCTGCAAGGGACGGTATCGAAGCTCAAGGATACCCCTTATGGCCAGCTTGTCGTTGAGCTGCACGGTCAGGAAGGCGTCGCGGAGCAGGCTATCGCTTTGCTGCGCGGCCGCGGATTGGATGTGGAGGTGATTCAGCATGGATGAACTGCTTAATCTCGATTGGAGAGCGATCGGAGAGGCGACCTACGATACGTTGACGATGCTTGGTCTGTCCATGGTGTTTACCGTGCTGATCGGTCTGCCGCTCGGCATCATCCTCTTCTTAACTTCGCGGGGGCAGCTTCTTGGACAGCCTGTCGTGTACGCGCTGCTGTCGCTCGTGGTCAACGTGCTGCGCTCAGTGCCGTTCGTGATTCTAATGATTATGCTGATTCCCTTCACCAGGCTCGTCGTTGGCACGTCCCTCGGGGTATCGGGCTCGATCCCGCCGCTGGTCATTGCCGCGGCACCGTTCTTCGCCCGCCTGGTGGAGACGTCGCTGCGCGAGGTGGACCGCGGCGTCGTGGAAGCCGCGCAATCGATGGGCGCGACGTACTGGCAGATCGTATCGCGGGTCATGCTGCCCGAAGCGCGTCCGGGCTTGATCGCCGGGGCGACGATTACGGCGGTCACGCTCGTATCGTATACGGCCATGTCGGGGGTCATCGGAGGCGGCGGTCTTGGCGACCTGGCGATCCGGTTCGGCTACCAGCGTTTCCAAACAGTCGTGATGATCGTTACCGTGCTGCTTTTGCTCGTGCTGGTTCAAATCCTGCAGTCGCTGGGCGACCGGCTTGTCCGGAAATTTCAGCGAAAATAAGGATTTTACTATACAAAGGAATCGATACTATAGGAAAAGGTGGAGGAATCTTACTATGAAAAAAATGATGATCACCGCATTGTCCGTCGTGATGGCTTTCTCGCTCGCTGCTTGCGGCACCAAATCGGCAGCTCCGCAAACGGGAGGAGCGACACCGGCTCCCGAGAAAAAAGAAGTGACGCTGAAGGTCGGCGCAACCGCCTCGCCACATGGGGAAATTTTGAATTCGATCAAAGCGAAGCTGAAAGAGCAAGGCGTCAATCTGGAAGTGAAGGAATTCACCGATTATGTACAGCCGAACGTACAAGTGTTCGAGAAGCAGCTGGATGCGAACTTCTTCCAGCACACGCCATATCTGGAGCAATTCAATAAAGACAAAAGCATGAATCTCGTTACAGTAACCGGTGTTCATATCGAGCCGTTCGGCGGCTACTCGCAAAAAATTAAAAAGATTGACGAGCTGAAAGACGGCGCAACCGTTGCGATTCCGAGCGATCCGTCCAACGGTGGCCGCGCGCTCGCACTGATGGAGAGAAACAACCTGATCAAGCTCAAAGAAGGCGTTGGCGTCAAAGGAACGGTCAGAGACGTCGTCGAAAACAAGAAGAACCTGAAATTCAAAGAGCTGGAGGCCGCTATGCTGCCGCGTACCTTGGGTGAAGTCGATCTGGCGCTCATCAATACGAACTATGCACTCGAAGCGAAGCTTGTTCCGACGAAGGATGCGCTGTTCATCGAAGCGAACGATTCCCCGTACGTGAACATTCTCGTATCCCGTCCGGACAACAAAGATTCCGAGGCGATGCAGAAGCTGGCTAAAGCCCTCACGTCCGAAGACGTGAAGAAGTTTATCGAAGACAAGTACAAAGGCGCAGTCGTACCTGCGTTTAAATAAGCGATAGCGGTAAGCGGAGCGGGGCCTTAGGGTCCCGCTTTTTTAAATTTCACGAGGCAACGGGGCATCGATTGGCGTCCTTAGAATGGATTGTCACGCCTTCGTGGGATTGATATAATTGACATAATGATAATATCGATAGCAGAGGTCGTGACGCATGCAGAGTGAAAGACAGCCCTTGTACGTGCAAATTCAGGAGCACTTCAAGCAGCTCATCTCCTCCGGCAAACTGGCCGACGGGGACCGGATTCCTTCCGAGAAGGAGCTGATCGCAAAGTTCAACGTCAGCCGGATTACGGTAGCCAATGCGCTTGCCCAGCTCGCCAAGGACGGCTGGATTTACCGCATTCCCGGACGCGGCAGCTTCGTCGGCAGCGGAGAGGGCGCTTCGATCAGCCCTCAAGCTCAAGCGGACGGTACACAGGTCGTGACGGGAGTACAGAACCCTGCCGCCGCTTCCCAAGCCGATCGGCCGGCGGCCGGTGTACGCAGAATGATCGGTCTGCTCATTCCGTCGATGGCCGATTATTTCGCGCTGCGGCTGGTGCAGGGAATCGTGAGCGCGCTGAACGATACCGGCTATTATCTGGCTACCGTCCTGACGCACAATTCCAAGGAGAGGGAGCGGGAAGCGATCGTCGAGCTGACCCGCATGGGGGCGGCCGGCCTGATTATTTTCCCGGTCGATGCGGAGATGTATAACGAAGAAATATTGGCGCTCAAAATCAACAAGTTTCCGTTCGTATTAATTGACCGTTACTTGCCCGGGGTGGAGACGAA
The DNA here is from genome assembly GCA_042219835.1 of Paenibacillus elgii. Classification (GTDB taxonomy): domain Bacteria; phylum Bacillota; class Bacilli; order Paenibacillales; family NBRC-103111; genus Paenibacillus_G; species Paenibacillus_G elgii_A. The sequence continues at coordinate 4,696 of JBHJMN010000047.1, read as the reverse complement.
TTTCGTTTGTTCGGACAGCTCGCTTGGCGCCAAATTGGCTGTCTCGCATTTGTGGGAGCTCGGGCACCGGAAAATCGCAATTTGCTCGGACTCGCCGCTGCCCACCGTATCCGTAGACGAGCGTATTGCCGGGTACATGGAGGCGCTGAAAGGGCAAGGCGCGATGATCGATCCTTCGCTGATCTTGACGGACTTTCGGATCGACGACGTCTGTCTGGACGAGCAGCACCCGCTGTACCGGCATTTGCAGAGCAACTTGGCTACGGCTTATATCGCGCTGAACGCGAAGCTCGGCATTCATCTAGCGATCCTGTCCCGGCGGCTTGGGCTTCACGTGCCCGACGATCTGTCCATCCTGACGTTCGACGATCCTTCCCCGGGGCTGGAAGAGCCCGGACGGTATACGCACGTTGCCCAATCGGAAGGAGAGATTGGAAGCCAAGCCGCGGAAATTTTGATCCGGCTGCTGGATCGCCCGCAGGCTAAGGACAACGGGCAGTACACGAAAATCATCTTAAGACCGGAGCTTATCGTTAGAGGTTCGACCGGTCCGGTTAAACCGTCCTAGCTTTTAGCGAATCCGTGGCAGATTGCGCTGCAGAAGCGGAACTTTATTGTAATAGCTGTCCTCATAATCATGCTGCGTTTGCAAGCCTCCGCCAAGATGTACGCTTGGCGGGGGCTTTTTGCCGTGGGTTTAATCAAAATTTTATAGCAAATATGCATATTGATAATATATTTGATATATCGTACATTGAAGGTATATCTTAACGATGGAAAAGGAGATCGGACATGAGATTCGTAGAAGAAAAGCTGGAGCGCCGCATTAACGAATTGGCGCACGCCAGATACCGGGATCGGTTCCCGCTGACCGGTATTCGCATTGTGGAGCAAGCAGCTTCCCCGCAGGAGGCTCAGGAGCAAGCTGGAACACCAGTATCGGTCGGCATCCGCTGGGGAGGACGCGACCAGACCGCTTGGTTCGTGGGCGCGCTGACGTTCCCGGAGGCATGGAAGGACCGGGACGTCGTAGGCCTGATCCGGCTCGGCAGCACGGGCGGGGGCAATTGCAGCGGCTACGAGGCGCTTGCTTATTTGGACGGGGAGCCGGTGCAGGCGCTGGACCGGAACCATGGGGAGCTGTTTATCCCGGCTAAAGCCGTCAATAAGGGCGGCACGGAGCTGATCATTCAAGCCTGGAGCGGCCTGACGCCGCCGGATGCGGGACATCAGCCGTTTGATCACCGGATCGACGAGCTGGATCTCGCTTGGCTGGACCCGGCCACGGACGACCTGTACTATACGGCGCTGCATGTGCTGCAAGCAGTGCGCTGCCTGGAGGACCGCAGCAGCGAGAAGCATGGCATGCTTTCGGCGCTCGACGATGCGTTCCGGCTGCTGGATTGGCGCGCGCCGGGCTCGGACGGTTTTTACGCTGCGACGGAACAGGCTTTGGCGCTGCTCAAGCAGCGGCTGGAAGAACAGCCGCGCGGGGAGCGGCCTCAGGTAACGGCGGTCGGACATTGCCATATCGACGTCGCCTGGCTGTGGAGATTGAAGCATACGCGCGAGAAATCCGGCCGCTCTTGGTCGACCGTGCTGCAGTTGATGGACCGCTATCCGGAATATATCTTTTTCCAATCCCAGCCGCAGCTTTACGCTTATTTGAAGGAAGACTATCCGGCCATCTACGAGAAAATCAAGCAGCGCGTCGCGGAGAACCGCTGGGAAGCATCCGGAGCGATGTGGCTGGAGTCGGACTGCAACATTCCTTCCGGCGAATCGCTCGTCCGGCAGCTGCTTTACGGCAAACGGTTTTTCCGCGAAGAGTTCGGCGTGGACAACCGGATTTTGTGGCTGCCCGACGTGTTCGGCTACAGCTGGGCGCTGCCGCAAATTTTGAAGAAAGCCGGCATCGATTACTTTATGACGACCAAAATCAGCTGGAGCCAATATAACCGCTTCCCGCACGATACGTTCCATTGGCGGGGCATTGACGGTACGGAGCTGTTGACTCATTTTATTACGACGCCCAACAACGACGGCAGTTGGTATTACACCTACAATGGCAATGTGACCGGGTCCAGTGTACAAGGGCTGTGGGACAACTACCGGCAAAAGGAACTGAACGACCAACTGCTGCTCGCCTACGGATGGGGCGATGGAGGAGGCGGACCGACGCGCGACATGCTGGAGGCGGTGCGGCGCTACGAGGACATGCCGGCGATGCCGCAGGTGCGCCAAGGCCGGGTGGAGGAGTTTTTCGAAGCGCTCGATGACCGGGTATCCGATCATCCGCGCCTGCCGTTATGGGACGGGGAGCTGTACCTGGAATACCATCGGGGCACGTATACGTCGCAAGCCTACAACAAGCGGATGAACCGCCGGATGGAGACGCTGCTGCACCAAGCGGAATTCGTCAATAGCCTTGCGATGCTGCTGAACGGCGGGCATGCGTATCCGGTTGAAACGCTGCGGAAGAGCTGGATCATTACGCTTCGCAACCAGTTCCACGATATTATCCCAGGCTCCTCGATCGGCGAAGTATACGAGGATAGCCGGGAAGAGTACGCGGAAGCGGAGCAACTGGCGGTCGCGGCTTTGGAGCAAGGTACTCGGGCGTTCGCAGGCGGTGTTGGGCAAGACGGAGCTATTGCTGCGGAAGAGGTTGTCGGTTATCGGGTGATCAACCCGTTAGGCTGGGAACGGTCGTCGCTTGTGGAAATTCCTTTGGACGCCCTTCCAGCTTCTGCCGAGCAATTAACGTGGTCTTTGCCAGGCGGCGAAGCGCTGGAAAGTCAGCTTGTTCGCGGGGCTGACGGACAGCCCGTCTCGATGCTCGTTCATACGCCGAACGTTCCTTCATTAGGGTATACGACTATTGTAGGCAAAAGCACGAACAGCGCTTCGGCGGCAAGCAGCGACGAGTGGAGCATCGGCGAACGGCTGCTGGAGACGCCTTTTTACCGGATTGAGCTTAACGGCAGTGGCCAGATCGTATCCTTGTACGATAAGCGAAACGCGCGGGAAGTGCTCAAGCCGGGCGAAGCGGCCAACGTGCTGCAGGTGTTCGAAGATAAGCCGATGGCGCACGACGCTTGGGATATCGACATCTACTATCAAGAGAAGAGCTGGACCGTCGAGGAACTGACCGAAGCGGTTGTGGAGGAGCAGGGACCGCTGCGTGCCGTGCTTAAGCTTGTATGGCGTTACCACCGCTCCGTCATCGAGCAGAAAATGACGCTGTACCGCGACCATCCGCGAATCGATTTTTGTACCCGGGTCGACTGGCGCGAGAAGCAGCACCTGCTCAAAGCGGCGTTCCCGGTCGACGTGCGGTCGACAAAGGCGACGTACGAGATCCAATTCGGCAACGTGGAACGGCCGACGCACTGGAACACGAGCTGGGATTGGGCGCGGTTCGAATCGGTGGCGCAGCGCTGGGTCGATCTGTCCGAAGGAGGCTATGGCGTCAGCTTGCTGAACGATTGCAAGTACGGCCACGATATCCGCAATCATGTGCTGCGTCTCAGTCTCATTAAGTCGGCGGTATCGCCAGATCCGGAAGCCGATCAAGGGCTGCATGAATTTACGTATTCGCTTTATCCGCATAAAAACGGTTGGTTGGAGGCGGACACGCACCGTCAGGCGTGCGAGCTCAACATGCCGCTGCTTCCGGTGCGGTTGACCGGAGCGGCGCAGACGGACGACCTTCCTGAGCAGTTGGGACTGTTCCGCGTCGATGGCTCCCATGTCATGATCGATACCGTCAAAAAAGCCGAAGACGACGAGACATTCATCGTCCGCTTGTACGAATACGGCGGCATTCGGGGAGACGTCCGGCTTGATGCGGATGCGCGGATCGGGGAGTTCGTTTCCGTGGAAGAGACGACCCTGATGGAGGAGCAGCCGCAAGCGGTGGAGCACGGTTCGCATGAGGTTAAGCTATTCATGAAGCCGTACGAGATCAAGACGCTGCGGATTGCTCTGAAAGCGTAGCAGGAAGCCCATTTTTAAGTGCAAACGCACCAGCAAGTGCTGCCTTTCATAAACTGAATTTGACTGTATCCCTAGACCTTGTAATGAAAACAAAGCCCGGGCAAGGAGGGGTGACACTTTGAAAGGCAGCGATCACAAAAGTAAATTTTTGCTCACCAATCGCGAACGTGAGGTCTTTGAACTGCTGGTGCAGGACAAAACGACAAAAGATATCGCACAGCAGCTGTTTATTAGTGAAAAGACAGTCCGTAACCATATTTCTAATGTCATGCAAAAGTTAAATGTCAAAGGCCGTTCGCAAGCAGTTGTCGAGTTGATCAAGCTTGGGGAACTGCAGATTTGAGGCATTCGCGAAGCAACCACACCAGCCTTCTTTTTCCGCTTTCCTTACGGGGAAGCGCGGAAAGAGGGCTATTTGGTTTTCGGTGGAACTTAGCGTGAAGCGTTGATTTTATTGGGTTTCTGGATGATGAACATGTGAAGAAAAAACCGAAACTTTCTCATAGATAGCAAAAACAAGCGATGTTGATGATCCGCATCGCTTGTGTTAATTTGGCTCTTGTATAGAACCAAGCTGAATCGGAAAATCATTCAAAGCAATTTGTTCAATTTGAAGCGCAGGAATCTGTTGCTCATATCAGATTTCACTTGTTCCCCCTACCCCATACATTCGCTTTGCTCTTCCGTTTATAAAGTC
>JBHJMN010000046.1:0-46402 GCA_042219835.1 Paenibacillus elgii | reverse complement strand
GCGGCAAAGAAAGAGCTGGAAACAGCACGAAATGGCCTTGTTCCTGCAAGTGCAAGTGTGAACAAAGAGGCACTGAAAGCGAAAGAGAATCAAATTGTTGGCGAAAACCTGAAAGCAGAGAGCTATACGCCTGCGAGCTGGGAAGCGTTGCAAAGTGCGCTGGCTAACGCGAAGACGGTGCTGGGTAATCCAAACGCCACGCAAGCGGAAGTTGACGCGGCAAAGGAAGCGTTGGAAACAGCACGGAAGGGCCTTGTCCTTGTAAGTGCAAGTGTTGACAAAGCCGCACTGCAAGCGAAAGCGAATCAAATTAACGACGAAAACCTGAAAGCAGAGAGCTATACGTCGGAGAGTTGGCAAGCGTTGCAAAGTGCGCTGGCTAACGCGAAAACGGTGCTGGACAATGCAAACGCCACGCAAGCGGAAGTTGATACGGCTTTGGCTAAACTGACTGAAGCGCGCAAGCAATTAGACCTGTCGGATATCGTGCTTGGAAAGCTGGATGTTGTCGATTTGAAGAACGGCAATCCAGTCGTCTTGTCCCCGGTATTTGACGGAAAGAAATCGTATTATGAAGCAGTGGTATCGAATGCCGTCTACGGTGTCGGCATCGTTCCGCAAGCGCTCCATCCAAATAGCAAGATTACGGTCACCTTAAATGGCCAAGAGGTTAACTCAAAGGATTGGGGAAGTCTGCCTCTTAAGGAAGGCCAAAATGTGATCAAGCTGGAAGTGGCCGACCCGAACGGGAAGAAGTATACGTATACGGTGGAAATTTTGCGCGTCTCCAGTAAGCTGGCTTCGCTGGCACCTTCTACCGGAAGTCTCAATCCGGCCTTCGATCCGGACAAGGAAGCCTACACGATGAGCGTATCGAGCAGCGTTTACCAGCTTGGATGGACTCCGGTCACGCTTGATCCGAAGGCAACTGTCGAAATTAGTGTCAACGGCGGGGAGTTTACAGCCTTGACCAATGGAAAGGCAAGCCCGGATTATGGGCTGAATGTTGGCGCCAATACGATCGTCGTTAAAGTAACCGATCGGAACGGCGTAATCAAGCAATACACGGTTACCGTAACAAGAGCGTCCGACTCCAACACTGCATCGAGCGGAAGCAGTGGTAGTTGGGGAGGCGGAGGCGGAAGTATTTCTACACCAGCAGGTATCGGAACGAGCGTGAACGGCAAGGACGTTTCGTTCGCAAAGGGAACGACAGAGCAATCCGATGGCCGCACGCATACGAAGATTCAAGTCGATGCAGGCAAGCTGAACGATCTGTTGTCGCAAGGCAACGGACAGAAGCTCGCTATCCGCATTCCGGAAGGCGATGCCCGGGTGGATGGCTTGACGGGAACGACGGTCAAGCGGTTGGCTGATACCGGCTCGAGCTTGGAAATTAGCAGTCCGCTCGCGATCTACCCGGTTCCTGGAAAACAGTTGGACTTGAATGCCATCGCGAAGCAATGGAATAATGCAGCGCTTGGCGATATTGCGGTCCATGTTGACATTAAGCGTGCTTCGGCCGTACAGATCGAAAGCGCCCGCAGCAAGGCAACGGCAGAAGGGTATCAGCTGCTCGTTGATCCGGTCAATCTCGATTTGACCTTCACCCGTGAGGGACAGACGGTTAGAGCGGGACAATTGAACGGATATGCCGCGAAATACATTGCGCTGCCCGAAGGCGTCGATCCGAATCGAATCACGACAGGCGTTATTGTGTACCCGGACGGAACCGTATTCCATGTTCCGACGGTCGTTACGAAAATTGACAACCGATATTTTGCACTGATCAACGATTTGCGCAGCCATGGCACGTATTCCGTCATCTGGAACCCACAGGACTTCGATGATGTAAGAAACCATTGGGCCAAATCGGAAGTGAACAACATTGCAGCGAGACTGGATCTTGCAGGAACGGGGAACAATACGTGGTCGCCGGATCGCAATGTGAGCCGTTCTGAATTTGCAGCTATTGTCGTCTCCGGTCTGGGTCTCTTGCGCCAGGATGCTCCGCAGAGCACATTCCATGACGTGGCTTCGTCGGCTTGGCACCATAATGCCGTAACCATTGCCAATGAATTCGGCATCGTGCTTGGCTATGAAGACGGCTCGTTCCGAGCTGATCAGCAGATCACCAGAGAGCAAGGGATTGCCATGATTGCCCGCGCTTATCGCGTGATCAATCCGCAAAAAGACATCAATTCGAGTGAGCTTGATGCGCGACTCTCGGCATTCAGCGATGCGAAGAACGTCTCTGCTTGGGCGAAGGAAGCTGTAGCTATGATGATTGCAGCCGGAATCGTCGAAGGAAAAGACGGGCAGCTGCTGAAGCCGCAAGACAGCATGACGCGTGCGGAAACTGCCGCGCTTATTCAAAGGCTGTTGAAAGTAACGCATCTTATCGATTGATCCGTAAGCTAAACAACCACCGCCGGCGCTTCGAAACCGGCGGTGGTTGTTCTTTATAAAGTCTTTAGCCGAAAAGCGAAATGGAAAAGGAGCGAGATCGAGGTTGAGAGCGATCCTGGTCGACGATGAACGATTGGCTTTGAGGCATCTCAAGAAAAAGCTGGAATGCGATGTGGGTGGTGTTGAAGTCGTCGAAACGTGTATGGACCCGAGCCAAGCGGTTGACATGGCAATCAAGCATCGGCCCGATGTTGTGTTTCTCGATATCCATATGCCCGGGATCAATGGTTTGCAGTTGGGAGAACAGCTGCAATTGGCCGTTCCCGAGATCGAGATTATTTTTGTGACCGGTCACGACCAGTATGCGATTCACGCTTTTAAACTCTACGCGCTGGATTATATTTTGAAGCCTGCTCGAACGGATCGTTTGCAGCAGACGGTACAGCGTTTGAGAGGAAAGCTGAACGCGAACAAAGAAACGGGCCGGGAATCCCAAGCGCCGTGGATTTACTGTTTTAATCAGATCCGTTTTCAACTTCCCGGCAACGATTCACAAACCGTTAAATGGCGTACGAGCAAGGCACAGGAGCTGTTTGCCTATTTGCTGCATCATCGGTACCGAACGGTGGAAAGGGGCACGTTAATTGAGCTTCTATGGCCGGATTTTGATGTGTCCAGAGCGGCGCAGCAGCTGTATACGACGATTTACCATATCCGTCAAACCTTGAAAACGAGCGGGATGGGAACGGTATCCATCGCCAGCGCCGATTTGGAAGCCGGATACAGGCTTACCGTGGGCAAGGCAAGAATAGACACGGAGGAGTGGGAAGCTCGCGTCAAGCAATTGGGAGTTCTCGACGTTCATTCGATGGAGACGCACGAGCATGCTCTTCAGTTGTATCCAGGGCACTATCTCGGAGACTACGAGTACATGTGGGCCGAACACGAACGGGAACGGCTTCGCCTGCTGTGGCTGCACCATGCGAGAAGCTTGAGCGGATTTTATAGGGGACAAGGAAAAATACAAGCGGCCATTCAGGTCAATCTACGCATTCAAGAGCTGTTCCCGGATGAGGAGGAAAGCTACTTCATCCTGATGAAGCTCTATGATGCATTGGGGGACAGAGGCAGGGTCGAAGAACAATATTGGCTTCTGACCTTGAAAATGGAGCGGGAACTGGAGTCGACAGTCCATACGGATATTGCCTCATGGTATCAACAATGGAGGCAGCGTGATGTTTGAAGAAGATCAGGGGCACGCCCCCTGGTCTTCAAACTTAAAGCTATTCTTTTCTTGACACGCCTAATTATTGCGCTTAGTATAAAGGTGTGGGCAATTGGGTGATCCAATTATCCGGAAGTAACGTTATTCGTGGAAAGGTAACGGACAATGACCATTAAGAAAATAAAATATCATCGGGTCTACGAAGATGTCATCGAGCAGATTGAAAATATCATTCTCGAAGGCAACCTTGCTCCGGGGGACGTGCTGCCTACGGAACGCGAGCTCGCCCAGGCGTTCGGCATCAGCCGCGGGACGCTGCGCGAAGCTTTCCGCATTCTGGAGCGGGAGGGACTGATCGAAACCCGTCCGGGAGGCGGCCGTTTCCTCAGCAGAAATCTGACGAAGGCGGAAGATACGAAGCGCATCCTCGAAAATATCGAGCGGGCGACGATTATCGAGCTGCTGGAGGCAAGGGAAATTTTCGAGACAGGTATCGTGGAGCTGGCGGCGATACGGGCGACCGAGCAGGATATTGCGGAAGTTGAAAGCGCTCTTGAGCGCTGGGGGACGATCGACAGCAGCTCCGATGATCCCATCAATCCCGATCAGGCGTTCCACCTCTCGATCGCCAAAGCAACGCATAACGTCGTGCTGGTGAATCTGATCGATCTGCATATCGATCTTTTGCAAAAAACGCTGACCAAGACGGTCGATATCCCCGGCCGCAAAAGCGAAGTGTACAAGGAACATTACGCCATTCTTCAAGCGATTAAGGAAAAAAGTCCGGCGAAAGCCAAAGCGGCGCTCCTGCATCATCTCCAGCAGGTGAAGCAAAATATTTCTGCGAACAAAGTGGAGTCAAACGGATGATCAACATCCTTTTGACGCTTTAATTGGATCACCCAATTACCCAATATCCAAAATTTGTGTGTGTTGCTGAAATACAGATCATCGTTAGCGGATAAGACGGAGGAGTCATATGACAAAAGACGAGTTCAAAATTTTGGCCCCTTGCGGGATGCTGGGTTACGGATTTCCGAAATCCTCCTTTATGAACGGGATGGCTTGCGGCCCGGATGCGATCGTGGTGGACGCCGGCTCTACCGACGCAGGGCCTCATAAATTAGGCGCAGGCACGGCGATTGTCAGCAAACAAGCCTGCAAGAAGGATCTCGAGATCATCATCACCGAGGGCGTCAAAGCAGGCATCCCGATCATTATCGGGTCGGCCGGAGGAAGCGGCGCGGAGGTTCATGTGGAGTGGACCCGGTCGATCGTTCTGGAGATTCTGGAAGAGCACGAGATTCGCGGCCTCAAGCTAGCGACCATCTGGGCGGACATTCCCCGCGAGGTAGTGGCGGCAAAGCTGGAGGCAGGCCAATGTGAGCCGCTGGGCCTGACCGTTGCGCCGCTGACGCCGGAGCGGCTTGCGGCGACCGACCGCATCGTGGCGCAGATGGGGCACGAACCGATTGTTGCCGCGCTGGAGGAGGCGGCAGACATTATTATTTGCGGCCGCGCTTACGACCCGTCGCCCTTCGCGGCCGTCGCCATGCATCATGGCTACGATCCGGCGCTTGCTTACCATCTCGGCAAAATTTTGGAGTGCGCGGCGCTGTCCGCCGAGCCGGGAACGACGAAGGATTGCATGCTCGGTACTATGAAAGCGGATTCGTTTATCGTGCAGCCGCTCAATGAAGCCCGTAAATGTACCGCGGTGTCGGTGGCGGCGCACACGTTTTATGAGAAGGACCATCCGTACATATTGCACGGACCCGGCTTGGTGCTCAATCTGGAGCATTGTGTCTTTACCGAGCTTGGGGACGGCAGCGTCGAAGTGCACGGTAGCCAAATCGCCGAGACTCCGGTGTACAAGATCAAGCTGGAAGGCGCGATGAAAGTAGCTTACCGTACGTTTGTCATCGCGGGGGTCCGTGATCCGCTGCTGATTGCGAAGATCGAAGAGGTCGAAGAGCTGGTCAAACAGCAGGTGTGCGAGTATTACAGCGAGATTTCGCCGGACGATTACAAGATTCATTTTATTAACTACGGCCTCAACGGCGTGCTAGGCGAGCTGGAGCCGCAGCGCAAGCCGGCGCATGAGCTGGGCGTCGTGTTCGAGGTCGTCGCCAAGACGCAGGAGCTGGCCAATGCGGTATGCAGCTCGGTGAGATCGACGTTCCTGCATTACGGCTACGAAGGAAGAAAAGCGACCGCAGGGAATTTGGCGTTTCCGTTTGCACCCAGCGATGTGCCGTTCGGCGCGGTATACGAGTTCTCCGTTTACCACCTGATGGAAGTCTCGGACGGATTCGAAATGTTCCGGACCGATTATGAAGAGGTGTAAAAAGCGATGAAATTATTCGATGCGGCGGCCGTCCTGCGCAGTAAAAACAGCGGCCCCTTTGAAATTACGGTTGACGTGCTGTTCGACGACCCAGTCATTTATTACAAAATCAAAGAGCAAGGCCTGATCAATAAAGAGCTCGTATCGCGGCTCTACAATATTGAGCAAGATCACATTACGCAGATCGTCTTCTTCGATCAGGCGCTCGGGTTTAAAATTACGTTTGCGAGAAAAGTTTCGTCAGGCGCCTTCCTGGACCGGGACGTGTACGGGGCGCAGCAGCATGCGCCGTTGATGGAACTGGAGATCAGCTTGTGATCCGTCAGGAGGTGTAACAAATGAAAGCGTATTCGAAGCTGGATCGAATATGGGCCGATAAAGTGCTTTATCTCATGCTTCTCCCGTGTCTGGCGTATTTCGTCATTTTCCATGTGTGGCCGATTATCGGGATGAAGCTGGCCTTTTACGAATACCGCATTCTCGGAGACAACGTGTACGTGGGACTCAAATATTTTCGCGAGCTGTTCAGTACGCCCATTTTTTCCAACGTACTGGCCAATACTTTAATCATTAGCGCGATGAAAATGTTTCTAATTTTTCCGATTCCGATCCTGTTCGCGCTGATGCTCAACGAGTTTGCGAACGGCAAGTTCCGCAAGGCTGTGCAGGTCGTTTCGTACTTGCCCCACTTTCTGTCGTGGGTCGTCATCGCGGGCATCTGGTTCGAATTTCTGTCCCCGTCCACGGGAGCGGTGAACGAGCTGATCAAGGCGCTCGGCTTTCCGCCGCAAGATTTCCTGACGGATAAAGGAAGCATCCGGTGGGTGCTGATTGCCAGCGAAGCCTGGCGCAGTATCGGCTGGGACTCGATTATTTTTCTGGCCGCGATTATGGGCATCAGCCCAAGCTTGTATGAAGCGGCTTATGTCGACGGAGCGTCGCGCTGGCACATTGTCACCCGAGTCGTGCTGCCGCATCTGTACGTTCCGATGGTCACGATTTTTATCCTGAATGTCGGCTTCATTATGAATGCCGGACTCGATCAGGTGCTGAACTTCACCAACGATTCCGTCAACAGCCAGATCGATATTATCGATACGTACGTCTACCGTGTCGGCTTGATCAACGGGCAGTATTCGTTCGCTACAGCGGCCAACCTGTTCAAGAGCTTGATTGGCGTCGTGCTCGTGCTGTCCACTCATTTTATATCGAAGAAATTGACCTCGAAAGGCGCATGGTAAGGGGGTGCCAAGATGGTTGGCAAAAAATTAACCGTTTCCAAAACGTTGATCGGCCTGCTGCTGACGCTGCTGACACTGACGATGTTCGTGCCGATTGTAAACTTGTTCGCCAGAGCGTTATCGCATCCGGACCGGGTTCATCAGCTGAAAGGCTATGATCTGCTGCCCAAGGGGTTCTCGCTGATCAACTTTCAAGTCGTTCTCGGCAATCCGATTGTCGGCAAGGCGCTGATGAATTCGCTGTTTATTACGGTGGTGGGCACCGGCTTATGTATCTTTTTTACGACGATTGCCGCTTACGTCCTAACGCGAAAAAACTTGGTCGGCAAAACCCCGATTATGATTTTTCTGATCGTCATTATGATCTTTGAACCGGGGATCGTTCAGGAATATATGGTCATGAAGGATCTGCATCTGCTCGACAGCTTATGGTCGATGGTGCTGTACCGGATGATCAACGTGTACTACTTGATTATAATGATGCGTTTTTTGGAAGAAATTCCGGAGTCCCTGCTGGAAGCGGCCAGAATCGACGGCGCTGGGCATATGACCTTGTTTATCCGCATCGTTATGCCGCTGGCGCGCATACCGCTGCTGACGATCGGGATGTTCTACGCGATCGCGAAGTGGAACGAGTTTTTCAAATCCAGCATTTTCTTGTCCAGCCGCGAGAATACGGTGCTGCAGGTGCTGCTTAGACAATTCGTCGTGGAGCGGGACACTTCGACGCTGGTCGGCGCAGCGAATCTGCTCCAAAACAACAATATCGCGCAGCTCGACTTCTCTTCGTTGAAAGCGGCTACAATTGTCATCGCCATGATTCCGATTCTTATGCTCTATCCTATTATTCTGAAGTATTACACCAGCGGAGTAATGGATGGCGGCGTCAAAGAATAAACCACACAAGACATTGGGGAGGAAATAGAAATGAGAAAAATGTTCACCCTGCTCGCCGCAAGCTTGCTGGTCGTCTCCACCGCGTGCAGCTCCGGCAGCTCGAAAGCTCCGGGTGATTCGGCCGCGGCGCCGTCCGGCGACCAGCAGGTCACGATTACGATTGTCGACAAGGACCTGCAGCCCGATGATAAATTGCTCAAAGGCATCGAAGACGGCATGAAAGCCGAAGGCAAAAACGTGAAGCTGCAGCTCGTTCCCGTACAGAGCGGCACCTACTCCGAGAAGCTGGGCTTGCTGCTGCAAAGCGGCAACATTCCCGACCTGATCTATTTTCAAGGCGGCGACTATCAGTTCGCGGTCACCCAAAAAATTTTGGAAGACTTGACGCCGTACATCGAAAAATCGACGCATGTGAAAGCGTCCATGAACCCGTACAACCAGGAAAGAACGAAGAACTATCCGTATCTGGTGTGGCTATCGCCGACGAGCAGCTCGGTTCCGGTCGTGCGTCAGGACTGGTTTGACAAGACGGCATCCGGCAAGGAATTGCTGGTCAACCCGACCGTGGACAACTACCATGCCTTCTTCAAAGAGCTGAAGGACAAGAACGGCGCGAAATTCGCGTATACGACAGCCGGTACGCTCGACGAGCTTGACGCCACATTCGGGCAGGCGTTCGGACTGACTTCCACTTGGCTGAAAGGCGAGAACGGCAAGTACGCGTTCGGCAAAACGACCTCCTTCGAAAAAGACAAGCTTGAGTTTTTTGCGAAGCTGTACAAGGACGGCCTGCTCGATCCCGAGTTCCTGACCAAAAAATGGGATACGAAGGAAAAAGCGTTCTACGACGGTCAAGCTACGGTTATCGCAGGGACGCAAGGGAAAGTCATCGACCTTTATAACACGAAATCGACGTCTCAAAACGGAGCCGCTGCAAAGGTCATGCCTCTGCCGCCGGCAAAAGGGAAAGGCCAAGGGTACACCCCGGTGGACGTAAGCAAGGAGAGCCGTGGCTTCGCGATTGCCAAGACGGCCAAAAACAAAGAGATGGCCTTCGCCGTCTTGGAATACCTGGCCAGCCCTAAAGGCCAACTGCTGGATAAGCTTGGCATCGAAGGCGAGCAATACACCGTCGTCGACAACAAAATCAAGCTGACGGCAAAATCGGCCGAGTGGTATCCGCGGTTTGTCGAGTCGACTGTGAACTTCAAGCCGGAGTTCGATCCGTCGACGCCTTACTTGTCCGAGCCGGCGGCGAAATCGCTGGAGATGATGTCCAAGCTGTCCCAAAAAGACAACAGCTTCATTATCCCTGCGGAGCTTGCGGCCAAGTGGGACGCCTGCAACGCGCTCTACAAAGAATTTGCCGCCAATGTGGTGACGGGTAAGAAAACGATCGCAGATTTCGACCAGTTCGTGCAAGCCTGGAACGCCGCAGGCGGCAAGGAAATGACGGATTACGCCAACCAAACGATAAAATAAACGGCCGGTACAGTGCGGGGCGGAGGCCTCGCACTTCCTGCGGAGGGGAGAGGAACCGATGCTGTCTTTTGCGGATCGGGTGAAGGGCGTCGTCTTCGGGACGGCGTACGGCGATGCGATGGGCGCAGTTGTCGAGAAAATGACCTATGGTCAAATCAAAGAAAAATACGGGCGCGTCGAAACGACGAAGACGAAATGGTGGAAGGCGGATTGGCCGGAAACGACGCGGCTCGGCAGAATGCGCGGGCAGGGCATCGTGACGGACGACACGCTCATGACGCTGGCGCTGATGAACGTGTACTGCACGGAGCGCCGGCATCTGGACGCCTACGATATGGCGAACGAATTTGTGAAGGAAATTGCTTTCCGGCCGAGGTATATTCCGGAGTTTGGCCGGGAAGCGCTTATTTTGGACCGGTTGTTTTATCCCGAGAAGCATATTTTCAACCGGCACGTGCTTGCGAACTGCGAGCCCCGCGAAGGTGGATACGGTAATATGGTCAACTGCGGAGCGGCGATGTATATCGCTCCCGTCGGGATCGTGAACGCCTGCAACCCGAAGGGAGCGTACGATGAGGCAATCTTGTTTGCCTCCGGCCATCAAATCAGCTACGGGCTGGAAGCGGCCGGCGTGATGGCCTCCTGCGTCGCCAAGGCGTTCGAGCCGGACGCAACGGTCTATGATGTGGCGGAGACCGCGGTGTATTATGCCAAGGACGGCACGAAGCGGGCCATTTATGATCTTTGTGAGAAGGCCCTGCTCCTGCGAGCGGATAGAGCGGACCGGGACAAGGTTGTCCATGCTTTACACGAAGTGATGGCGGTCTACTCTCCGATGCGCGACGACGTCAACCGGAGCATCTATAAAGTCGGCATCCCTTCCAATCATTACACGCCAAGCCGGTTGTTCTCCATCGAGGAGCTGCCGATGGCGCTTGCGTATATGGTCCTGCACGACGGCAATTTCCTGGAGACCGTCAAGGACGGCGTAAGCTCCGGTCGCGATACGGATTCGATCGGCGTCATGATCGGCGCCATTCTAGGCGCGATGCAGGGCGTGGCGGCGATCCCGGCCGACGAAGTCGCCGTGCTGGAAGAGACGAATAAGCAGGATATGGCCGGGAGCTGCGACCGGTTTATCGAAGCGGCCGCGGGGATTATTCAAGAGGATCTGGAATTAAACAGCAAGCGGCAAAAGTTTTTGGAGATCCGGTGAACATCATTTTTAAAGGCGGTGCACGGAACATGATTCCTTCGAATTACTTAGAGAAAGTTTACGCAGGTTATTTGGGCATGAATATCGGCATAAGGCTGGGCGCGCCGGTGGAGCCGACGATCTGGACTTATGAGCGGATCAAACATACGTACGGCGAGATTACGGATTACGTGAAGGAATTCAAAAATTTCGCTGCCGATGACGACGCGAACGGTCCGTATTATTTTCTGCGGGCGTTGTATGACGACGCGGTCGACCGCGATATTACCCCGAACGATGTGGCCCGCGCTTGGCTGAATTACGCCCGCGAAGGGATCGGGATGTTCTGGTGGGGCGGCTATGGCGTCAGCACGGAGCATACGGCTTATATCAACCTGAAAAAAGGAATTCCGGCCCCGCAATCCGGCTCGATCGAGCAGAATGGGCTTATTATCGCCGAGCAGATCGGTGGGCAAATTTTTATCGATACGTGGGGCTTGGTCAATCCTTGCCATCCGAAGAAAGCCGCCGATTTCGGCGAAGCGGCGGCCCGCGTATCGCACGACGGCGAAGGGGTGCTGGGCGCGAGATTTTTCTGCGCGGCGATCTCCAAGGCATTCGAAACGTCGGATATCCGCGAGATTATCGAAGCGGGGCTCGGTCAAATTCCTGCGGATTCGCTCTACGCGCAGGTGGCGAGAGCGGTGCTGGAATTCCACGCGCAGCAGCCGAACGACTTCCGGGCATGTCGCGACATGCTTGAGAGAGACTGGGGCTACGACAAATATACGGGCGTATGCCACATTATTCCGAATGCCGGCGTCTGCGTGCTGGCGATGATTTACGGTCAAGGGGACTTCAACCGGACGGTAGAAATCGCCACGATGTGCGGCTGGGATACCGACTGCAATGCGGGCAACGTCGGTACCGTGCTCGGCGTCGCCTGCGGCCTGGAAGGCATTGCGGACAAGTACCGCAAGCCGATCAACGACTCCATCGTGATGTCGGGCATCTCCGGCTACTTGAACATTTTGGATATTCCTACGTATGCCAAGGAATTGACGATTCTGGGCTACCGACTGGCGAAGGAGCCGTGCCCGCAAGAACTCGTCGACAGCTTTACGGAGCGCGACATCTATTTTGATTTCGAGCTTCCAGGGGCGACGCACAATATCCGGGTATCCGATCCGTTCTTCTGCCAGGCGCGGCATTCGACGGAGCAAGCTTTCCGCGGAACCGGCTCGCTTGAAGTCGTCTTTGACCGCATGACCCGCGGCGAGAAGTCCAAAATCTTTTACAAACCCTTCTACACCCGCGCCGATTTCAGCGACGAGCGGTATTCGCCGACGTTCGCGCCAAGAGCGTATTCGGGTCAGAAAGTGTCGATGAACATTTATCTGGATCAATGGGGCGGCAACGAGACGATGGGCATTGCGCCTTACGTCCGGCTGCACAATAGCATGAAGGAGCTCGTCCAAGGCTATATCAAGCTCGTACATCAGGAGTGGATCGAGGTGGAGTTCGTCATTCCCGATTCGGAAGGCGAACTGATCGACGAGATCGGCATCGTGCTCGAATCGTATTCGACGCGCAAGCCGAAAAGCCTCGGCCGCATCTTTATCGACGAATTCCGCATTTCCGGCAAAGCGGACTATACGATCGATTTCCATAAACAGTCCGTCGATTTTGGCTGCGTGACGCCTTTTGCCCACAATAACGGCGCATGGAGCCTGGTGGACGGTTCGATGTATCTGACAAGCGCCGAGCCTAGCGAAGCGTACACGGGCGACTATTTTGCCACCGATTATACCGTAACCTTGGACCTTAATCCGCAAATCGGCGATTCGCATCTGGTGGCGGTTCGCGCCCAAGGAGCGATGCGCGGGTATCACGCGGGCTTTGACGGAAAAGATCAAGTCTCCCTTTACCTGAACGATTTCGGTTATACTAAACTAACCGGAGTCAGTTACCCCTGGCAGCTTGGTCAGAACTATGAATTCAAGGTGACGGTGCAAGGGCAGGTCATCACGCTGTTCATCAACGGAGAGCCAATCCTGCAGCATACGGACGGTACGTTCGGCTACGGCATGTACGGAGTCAGCACCCTTGGCGCGGCGAGAGCCTATTACAGCAATATTCGAGTCACGGAGCTCTAGAAGTCCAGTGAATTTGTAACGAAGAGGGCGAATTTTGATGAAAATTATGGTTGTCGGCAGTGCAAATATGGATATGGTCATGCGGACGAGCCGTCTTCCCGAGATCGGGGAGACGATGCGTGGCGATGGATTTTTCCTCGCTTCCGGCGGCAAAGGGGCCAATCAGGCGGTAGCTTGCGCCAAGATGGGCGCGGAAACGTGGTTTATGGGGAAGGTGGGCGACGATATTTTCGGCCAGTCCCTGATCGATCGGCTTAGCGGCTTCGGTGTGCGCACGGACTTCCTCAATCGCGAGCCGGACGTGACGACAGGCGTGGCGGCCATCACCGTATGCAACGGAAATAACAGCATCATACTCGATGGCGGCGCCAACAACGAAGTCTCTCCCGGCTATATTCAAGGCTACAAGCAGGAGCTGCTTTCGGCTGCGGCCGTTATGCTGCAGCTGGAAATTCCGATGGAGACGGTTTACGAGGTGATTCGTTTGGTAAAAGGCCAAGTGCCGATTTTCCTGAATCCGGCGCCTGCGGTTCCGATCGAGGATGCAGTTTTGCAGGGAGTGGATTATTTTACGCCAAACGAAATCGAATGCCGAATCTACACGGGTGTCGAGATCCAGAGCACCGACGATGCTTTGGAGGCTTTGAACAAGCTGCGAGCCAAAGGAATCCGTTATCCGCTCATTACGCTCGGAGAAAAGGGCATCGTATATTTTAACGGAACGGAGAACGTATACAAGGAAGCGCGCAAGGTTGAAGCCGTCGACACGACGGCGGCCGGGGATACGTTCTCCGGTACGCTGGCCGCGATGATCATCGCCGGCAAAAGCATGGACGAAGCGGTGGATATCGCCCAGCGCGCCTCGTCCATTGTAGTGACCCGTTTGGGGGCGCAGGATGCGATCCCCATGTTGTCGGAAGTATTATAGGTTGGCAGAAGCACTTGCTTGCAAAAGCAGGTGCTTTTTTGCGAACGGCCCTACAGCTGGAAGCGGCGAATGCTCTCGCGAAGCTCTCCCGCAAGCAGAGTAAGCGACTCCGCGCTGCCGGAGATGCGTTCCATCGAAGCGAACTGCTCGTTCGAAGCGGCGGCGACGCTTTCCGTGCTGTCGCTGGAGGTTTGGGCGATCATCGCCGTGGACGTGACCGAGGCGGTAATCTGCTCGGTGGTTACCGCCATTTCTTCCGCCGTGGTGGACACTTCCCGAATATGTCCGTTTAGCTGCTCGATCGAAGCGGCAATGTCCCGGAAGCTGCGGCCGGAGTCGCTCACCAGATGGATGCCTGCCGTGACCTGCTCCGTAACTTCGCGAATCGCCCCGGCCGTTTCTTTTGTTTCCTCTTGAATCAAGTGGATGCGCTGGGCAATTTCCTTGGCGGCCGCTTCGGATTGGGTGGCCAGCTTCTTCACCTCGGCCGCGACGACAGCGAAGCCTCTGCCGCTTTCCCCGGCTCTTGCCGCTTCAATCGAAGCGTTCAATGCCAGCAAATTCGTCTGGTAAGCGATCTCGGAGATCAATTTGACAATGCCTCCGATTTCGTCGGACCGTTTGCTTAGCCGTTCCATACGTTCCGAGGTCTGCTTGGCTGTTGTGGAAATGGCGTTCATCTGCTCTTCAGCTTCATCCATCGATTCCGTGCCTTTCACCGCATTGGCGGCTGTCGTTTGGAACTGCTCCGCCATGTCCGAGGTCGCCTCCGATATCCGGCCGATCCCTGCCGCCATTTCTTCCATGACGACGGCGGTTTCTTTTGAAGTGGTCAGCTGTGCCTGCGCTCCACCGGCTACCTGCCGGGAGGCGTCGGCAATCTGCTGCGCGGCGATCGTCGTTTGACCGGCATCGGCCGCCAGCGAGTGGGCGAGCTGCGTGACCTGGTGCGAAGCTTCTGAAGATCGGCCGACCGCCGAATGAAGCTCGCGGACCATGCGGTTCAGGGAGTCGGCCAGTTGGCCGGTCTCATCGCGGCTTTTCACGGACAGCGGCGGAACGGTCAGGTCGCCGTCTGCGACCCGTACGATACTGCCGGTAACCAGACGCAGCGGGCGGGCTATCAGGAGGAGGAACAGCATGCTGATTCCGAAGGCGACAGCCACGCTGATCCCGAGAATGACATACACCCATATCAAGCTATCCTTATAGGCTTTTTTTGCTTCCAGTGCGGAGGTTTCAGCCTGCTTCTGGTTCCATTCGACCAGACTGGTCAAATGCTCCTGCATTTCGTCAAAAATTCGGTGGCCGGCATCGATCAGGATCATGGCTTGCTGAGGGTTACTGCGGCTGGAGACTAACGTTTTTTGCGTGTTTTTTTTGAATTCTTCCCAATTTTCCTTGAAGGAAACAAAATCCTTTCGTTCTTCGTCGGCTGTCATCTGGGACTCGTACTGCTGCATGGTCGATTCGACCAAGGCGTAGCTTGCGCCGATTTCATCCTCCAGGGTTTTGCGCGCCGTAGTATCGGTACTATCTTTGTGACGGAACACCAGATTAAGCACATACTCCGTCTCGAAGTAAATCCGGTTGATTCCATTCACCTTTGGCATCGAGTTTTCGGTCACTTGTTCAACGCGGTTTTGGATATACATCATTCGGCTTAAAGCAAGAACGGCGGTGATCGTAGTAAGAAGCAACATGGCAATAAACCCCAAAGCAAGCTTTCTACTGACAGTCCAACGCATCGAACGAGCCCCCTCGGTTATGCTATTTTTATATTGGGCATGGTATTTAGGATTAAACTAATTCGACAATCCAATGGTAAATTCCTTCTTATTCCAGTTCGTATGTGAAGGAAATTTAGGGAAATATGGAGAAAAAAGCATGCCTCGGTTAAATCAAAATCACTATTGCAGACTTTGGCAGAAAATGCTATTATACAACCAATGATCGAAAGCGGAAGCACCGCCTTATTCATGTGTATTAACCATGGATAGGGCGGTTTTTTTGTGTTCAGATCATCTGTTCTAAAGAAGGAGAGTGACCTATGCAGCTGTCCTTGCTAAAGGAAAATGAAGTCTATACGTGCGTGCTGCCTGACAAGAAGTCCGGGCAATATTGGGTCACTCAAACGAATCTTCTGGGGTATGAGGAACGGGTGATCGGGGTCGAAGGCGTGGAAGGCCAATGGATTCTCAAGTCGAATCGACATGCGGTCGTTATGGATGCCGGCAGCCGCAAAGTAAAGGAGCTTGCCGTCGAGCCTCTGACCATCTACAGCATCCTTCTGAAGAAAACGGATGAAATTGCGATTCTTTTCGCCGAACCGGTATCTGTCGATCGCAGAGTATTCCAAAGGTACAGCTTGCCGAGTAGAGGGAAAATAAAGATTGGCCGTGGGGACGGCAGCGAGATCAGGTATGCGAACAGGTACACGTCGTCCGTGCATGCGGAGCTGTTCGTTTCCGAAACGTCCATAACGATACGCGATACGGGCAGCTCGAACGGAACGTTTGTGAACGGGAAGAGGACGACGGAGCAGATCCTTAAACCGGGAGATATGATCTATATTGTCGGCTTGAAGATCATTGTCGGCAGCGGAATTGTTGCTGTGAATAATCCGGACGGTCAGGTGAGCTGTAATCCCGATGTCCTTAGACTATGCGTCAAGTCGTATCCTGCGCTTCCGAATACAGAGGATGAAATCGACGAAGAGGCGCCGGAAGGCGATTTGTTTTACCGTTCTCCAAGGTTTATCACGGACATGGACCGTGTCGAGATCAAGATTGACGCACCGCCGTCCCAGGTGAATCTGGAACAAACTCCGCTTATGCTCATGCTCGGTCCATCCATTACGATGGGTATGGCGTCATTGTTCACCGGGCTATATTCTCTGCACAACGCGTTGCAATCCAGCGGCAAAATCATGAACGCCATGCCGACTCTCGTCATGTCATTCAGCGTGCTGCTGGGTACGATTCTATGGCCCGTATTGACAAGACGGCACGAAGCTAAGAAGAGACTCAAGCAGGAGAGAATCAGGCAGGAGAAATACAAGCTTTATATTCAAGAGATTCGTCAGAAGATACGGGATGCCGGGGAACGCCAGCGTCAGGTGCTGCATGAAAATCTGGTTACTCTTGAGGAGTGTGTTTCGCGAATCAAGCTGCGCAAGCGGACCCTGTGGGAGCGAACCCGCAGGCAGAACGATTTTTTGAAGGTTCGTCTTGGACTGGGCAATCTGCCGCTTCAGGTTCTGCTGAAATTTCCAGAGAAAAGATTTTCCCTCGAAGACGACGGGCTTCAAGAGGAGCTGTATCAGCTCATGGAGGAACCAAAACTGTTGGAGCAGGTTCCTATTCCGCTTTCGCTAACGGAAGATTGGATTAGCGGGATGATCGGCACAAGGGTTGAAGTTGTGGCTGCGGTCAAAGGATTGATTGTTCAGCTTGCGGCGCTCCATAGCTATGATGAATTAAAGCTGGTCTTCATCTATGACAAGAAGGAAGGAAAAACGTGGGAGTTCGCGAAATGGCTGCCTCACGTTTGGAGCGACGATAAGTCCATTCGCTTTATCGCGACGGAGCCGGGCGAGGTAAAGGAGCTTTCTGTCTTTTTGGAAAAAGAAATTGCCAGAAGAGAGAGCATCGCTTCGGAGGAAGAGCTTAAGGAGGTCATACCTCATTATGTCGTCTTCGCAATCGATAAGAGCCTGGCCGGCAAGGCGGAGATGATG
This sequence comes from Paenibacillus elgii, assembly GCA_042219835.1. Classification (GTDB taxonomy): domain Bacteria; phylum Bacillota; class Bacilli; order Paenibacillales; family NBRC-103111; genus Paenibacillus_G; species Paenibacillus_G elgii_A. The sequence continues at coordinate 28,783 of JBHJMN010000046.1, read as the reverse complement.
AATGGGATACGGAAGCAAAAAAACAATATAGGCCTTAGTGTGATTCATCTTTACGACGAGTTGAAAAACTTGCCCAAAGAGTGCTCGCTGGTCGTGGAATTTGAAGGAAATCATTCAAAAATATTTGACAAGGACGATACTTCCGGGAAGCATATTGCGTTTCAACCTCATCCGTATACCATTCAGGACGAGCTCCAGCTTGCCGTACATCTGGCCAATATTCAATTGGATCGTTCGGGATCGGGCTATACGCTGCCTGCCATGCTGACAATTCTGGATTTGTTCGAGGTAGGCAAGGTCGAGCATCTGAATGCGCTGACGAGGTGGCGGGATAACGATCCAGCCTTATCCCTCCAAACTCCGATCGGGGTAGATACGACCGGAGAACGGTTTTACCTGGACCTGCATGAGAAATATCACGGTCCGCATGGCTTGATTGCGGGGATGACCGGCTCCGGGAAAAGCGAATTTATTATGACGTTCATTCTTTCTCTCGCCGTAAACTATCATCCGCATGAGGTGGCTTTTATTCTGATCGACTACAAAGGCGGCGGTATGGCTGGCGCATTCGCGAATTTGCCTCATCTGGCGGGAACGATTACGAACTTGGATGGTGCGGCGGTGAAGCGGTCCTTGGTTTCCATCCAAAGCGAGTTAAAGCGGAGACAAGCGATCTTTAGCGAAACGAGCAAGCGGTTGAACATAAGCAACATGGACATCTACAAATATCAGAGGCTGTTCCGGGATGGGAAAGTCACGGAGCCATTGCAGCACTTGTTTATCATTTCGGATGAGTTCGCGGAATTGAAGACGCAGCAGCCTGAGTTTATGGAGCAATTGGTCAGCGCGGCGCGTATCGGCAGAAGCTTGGGCATTCACTTGATCTTGGCAACCCAAAAGCCATCCGGCGTGGTGGATGATCAGATCTGGAGCAACAGCAAGTTTCGAATCTGTCTTAAGGTGCAGGAGAAAGCCGATAGTATGGACGTGATCAAAAGGCCGGATGCGGCCGAGCTGTCCGTAACCGGGCGCTTCTATGTCCAGGTCGGCTTCAACGAACTGTTCGAGCTTGGTCAATCCGCGTGGGGAGGGGCGCCTTATTATTCGACGGATCGGCTTGAGAAAGCCAAGGATGAGAGCGTGACCGTCATCGATAACCTGGGACGTGTCGTGAAACAAGTCAAGATCGATAAACGAAAGACACGATTTCCCAACCCGGCCAAGCAATTGGATGAGGTGAACCGCTACTTGGCGGCCATTGCCCAAGAAGAACGCATTCGCGTCCGTCCGCTCTGGCTGGACCCGCTTCCGGAATTCATTTATCTTGACGAGCTCAGAGAGAGTCATCCGGTTTCGCAACAAGCCCAGGGTGTGCTGAATCCCGTGATCGGCCAAGTGGACGACCCTGCCAACCAGCGGCAGTTTACGATGACATTTCCGCTATCCAAGGAAGGAAATGCTGTCATTTACGGTGCGGCAGGAAGCGGGAAAACGACCTTCTTGACCACGTTATTATATTCGCTGATGGAGGAGCATACGCCGTCCGAGCTCCATGTATACATTCTGGATTTCGCTTCCGAGACCTTGCGCGTCTTCGCCAAAGCGCCGCATGTGGGTGATGTCGTGCTCTCGCATGAAGCGGAGAAAGTCAATAATTTGTTCAAGATGCTGTATCAAGAGACCGCGGACCGGAAAAAGCGGTTCGCAGAATATGGCGGCGATTACCAATCTTACATAAGATCGGAAGAGACTGCCATTCCCTCTATTGTCGTTGTCATTCATAACTACTCGGCGTTCGCGGAGCTGTTCGAGGATAAGGAAGAAGCGGTGGCCTATTTAACGAGGGAAGGCTTGAAGTACGGGATTTACTTTATCTTGTCCGCATTGAATACAGGCGCGGTCCGGTACCGGGTTTTGCAGAACTTTAAACAATTGTACGTGCTGCAGCTTAACGATACCGCCGACTATTCCAGTGTGCTCGGGAATGTGGAAGGCGTCTATCCCTCCAAGTTTAAGGGGAGAGGCATTATGAAATCGGATCGGGTATATGAATTTCAAATTGCGCACCCGCATCGCGATGTGGAAAACCGTTTCGAGCTTGTTCGCAAGTATGGCGAAGATTACGCCGCCGGATGGACGGAGCCGGTCGCAAGAAGAATTCCGATCCTGCCTGAGCTCATTGATGCGAATTTCTTAATGGATGAGATCAAGCACGGCAGGGCCGGGAAGATTCCGGTGGGGGTGGAGAAGAACAGTCTGCAGACAGCCTGCTTTCACTTTGACCAGCATGACATCCAGCTTGTGCTGTCTCAAAACAACGACAATGCGGGTTTTATCCAAGGACTGGCCGAGGTCCTGTCGACTAAAGCGGAAGCTGAAGTTGCCGTCATTGATCCGGACAATAAGCTGGTGGATGACGAGTCCAAGAACTATACCCATTACGGAAATCCAACGGATTGGGACCAAATCGTTATACAGTTATTTAACACCCTTGTCCACCGCAACAATACGTACAAGGATGCAATGGCCGCCGGCGATCCGGTTCCGGCCTTTGCCAAACAGACTTGGATCATTCACTCTCTGGCAAGCTTGAACTCGCGAATTTCCGAGGATTCCAAGGACAAGCTCCGGGTTCTTCTGGAGAAAGGCGAGGCGGCATATCAGGTGAATTTCATTATCTGCGAACGCGTTTCGTCGATTTCATCCGTATCCTACGAAGCTTGGTTTAAGACGAAGGTAATCCCCAACGAGGGGATTTGGCTGGGGAACGGCATAGCGGATCAATATCAGCTCAAGATCGGGAAGCTCACAAGCGAGCTGTACCAGGATATTGGAGAAGATTTCGGCTATATCGTGACGAACGGGAAACCGGTTCTCATGAAGCTGGTGACTTCGCCCTTGCATCTCAAGGAGGACGATTCCAATGGATAAAATACTGATTGAGGTTTTTGTACCGGCTTTAGCCCGGACCTATGACGTATACATCCCTCTCACGACCAAGCTTTGGGAAATCGAGACGTTATTAACGGGTGCGATTGCCGAGTTATCGAACGGTTATTTTGCTGCAACCCGCGATACGGTTTTATGCGAGCGAACAACCGGGTCCGTTTTGGATATTGGCATGTCAGCTCAAGAAACGGGGCTTCATCACGGTTCCAGGCTGATGTTAATATAAAACCTTTATATTACCGAGAGGAGAATTTGCATGGCAAGAAAAATTGTCGTAGATCCTGCAAAGCTGGAAGCTGCAGCTAAAAACATGGATGGGCATGCTGCCGAGTATCAGCGTTTGTACGATCAACTGTTTTATGAAGTGAAGGCCATGGGCAATGCGTGGAAGGGGCAGGATAACGTCGCTTATACGACGCAAATCGAAGGCTTCCGCGATGATTTTGAAAATATGAAAAAGCTGATGGAGCAATATTCCGAGTTTTTAAAGCATAGCGCCCAAACGTATCGGACAACGCAAACCGAAATTGCAAACTCCGCCAAAAAATTAGCGAACTAATCCATTCCCTTTAAGGAGGCCAACCCCTATGTCTATTGAAGGAATCAGCATATCTACCGCAGAGGTGACGCAAACCGCGACAACGATCCGAACACTTAACGGCAGCTTGACCGCCAAGCTCGAAGAGATTAAGAAAGAAATGAACAGCTTGACGAGCTCTTGGGATAGCGATGCCTCCCGAACCATTCAGGACAAATTCAACGCGAATTCCCAAAAGTTTAGCGATTATCGGGCGGTTGTCGACTCTTATGCGGCTTTTTTGGATAATACGGTTTCGAACTACGATGCAACCGAAACGACCATTAACAGCAACGCCAGCCAATTTAAATAATACATGATGCGGTATGGAGGGTGACAGGGAGTTCCTGTCGCTCTCCGTCGTCTACAATCTATGGAAACAAAGAGGGATGTGCATGAACGAGGCAGCAGAATGGGAAGCAACCGCCATTATTGAAGAACTCAACAGAATCAGAGGAGAATTGGAAAGCGTAGCGTTGGAATTAAAAGGTTCGAAAGGAATTAGCATAGAATATTGCTCCAGAAGATTGACACAAATTTCAAGCGAATACGGTGAGGTCGTTCAAATGCTGTATCGATTGAGATGACGGGAAGCAATCTGTCTTCAATTTTTGTTTTCATGGAGGGTACAGAGCGGGAAATGAACTTGAATGGAAGGCTGGTGCTTCAAATCGTGATGCTGCTATCGCTAGTCACGCTTATGGGATGCGGTCGGGAATACAAAGATGCGGGAGAAAAAATGACGCTGTATTTAAATGAAAAGTATGGCGAAGAGTTCGTGATTGAAAACGTCGGAGGCGGATATGGGACAGGGATATTTTCAACCGATACGATCAAAGCGGAGGCGTATCCCAAACATTCCCCAAGGCATCGGTTTAGAGTTGAAATCACGAAAGATTTTAGCAAAGTATGGGACAACTACATGAACATGATTATGGCCGACAAGTTCGACGAAAAGATGATGAAGGTATCTCAAGAAGTTTTTGAGCAGAAGGACATCTGGGTCAAGACGCATTTGGATTCGGGTGGCTTATCTTTTCCGGCCCGCGATTTAAATAACAAGAACATCAGTATTGAAGATTACTTTAAGTCTGAAGCGATTAATGGACTAGCCGTTGATCTGTTCATTAAAAGCGAACCCAATGTTAATAAGGGACGCCAGGCCGAAAAGGTAGACAAATTGGTAGACAAAATATTGGCATTAGAAGAATTTCAGCATGGGTTTATTTCAGTATTTTATTTAAAACCGTCTCCTTTTGAGCATGTTAGCACGGAGTTTTATACAGTGGGGGAAGCACTCCATTATTACACTCAGAAAGAAATGAGTTATACGCATACGTTTGCAAAATTTTTTGATGCTAAAAAGGTGTACTCCGTCCAAGAGATTTTGAGTCATTTTGATTGGGAATACAAGAAACCGTAAGGAAGGGGGATACAATGACCACGACCATTACCGAAGTTGATAAAGCCATACTTTCAGAACTGGTGTACTTGAATATAAAGAATCATACGGATTTAAGCAAAAGTCTGCTTTCCGGGGAACTTACCGTAGGCGAACTCGCAAGAACCTACAAGAAAGAGCTGGAATCATCATTTAAAGATGTCGAAGGCCAATTTAAAACAAAAGAACAGTTTGAAGCATTTAAGCGTTCAATTGAAAGTTTATCTCAGGAACCTTCGAAATATTACAATTGGAAAATAAGCCATATTGATGACGATAATGCAGAAACAGGTTTTGTGGCATACACGTTCGAGCCGGAGCCCGGTCAAGCGGTGTTTGCCTTCCGAGGAAGCGAAGATATCACCAAAAAAGAGTTTCGGAACGATTGGAAAAACAATACGTCGACTTCGTATGAAGAGGAAAGCGTCCAGCAGCATAAAGCCAGATTATATATAGAATCGCAAGCGAAGCTGTACAATAATATCACGGTAACGGGTCATTCTCTCGGAGGGAACCTTGCCCTCTATGCAACTCTAACGGCGCCTGGCGTAACTCAAGAAAAAATAGCCAATTGTTCTACGTTTAACGCCCCCGGCTTTAACAAAGAATTTACCGTTACCTATCAACATTCGATCCGGCATATGAGGGAGAAAATTCAGGAGTTTCAGAACAGATACGATGCCGTGTCTTCCCTTTTCTACAATCCGACGAAACCGATTATGATCGAAACTTCGGCAAAAAAAGGAACGCTGCCTGATTTATTAAATATGGACCATCATGCCCTTAAGCATCTTGTGAACGACAATGGTACCTTAATCAGGGACAATGTCCAAAACAAGGATTTTGAATATCGAATGCTGTCCAATCTTACGCAAGGGATTCAAATGCTGCCTAACCCGATGCTTTACGAAACGACGGAGCTCATTTTTGCCGTTTGGAATGGCGATATCGATCCGGTTCCATTAATGAAAACGGCAGGTATTCTAGCGGCCACCAATATTCCCCAAACGATGGTTACCGTAGGAGCGATACTCAAAGCTGTAGAAATTACGTTTGTAGCTGCCGCGTTTGTAACAGCTGCCCAGATGGCTGCCGAAGTGGTGGATGATAAGATTACTCAGTTTAAAACGTGGGTGATTCGCAAGTTCGACGATCTGTTTGAACAGGCCGGACTTGGAGCCATCCTGAAAGAGAGGTTTCACGACTTTAAGCAGCGGGTTTATGCTGAAGTGCAAGATATCGTCAGCAGGGTCTCGAAGTTCGTCAAGGATTCTTGGTATACGTGGAAACAATCCGGCATACAGCATGAGGATATTCGCGTGAACATGATGGAGCTAAGAAAATTGGCTTCCCGCTTACAAGCGGTTCAAAACCAGATCGTCCATGTGGACGGCAGACTCGATACGCTGGCAAGTCTTGCCGACTGGCAGACGCGCATATCGGTAACTTGGATCGATTACAAAGTGGGCTATAACCAGGATTTAAGAAGATGCATCGATTATTTGCACCGTACGGTAGACGAGCTTGAACAATGCGAGCGCACGATCACGCAAAAAGCGTATGCGTTTTAAACGGTATCTGGAGGTCGCGCTAGTGTCGCGGGGCGGAAAATACAAAAGCGCCGGCACTTCCCGGGCCGACGCTTTCACTTATTTCCTTTTATAAAATTTAAACCAGTCTAGCACCGCTTCTTTTCGAGACATTTGTCTGTCCCGGGGCCACGGAGAAGTTTCCCATTCGTGGATGGCCTGCTGCCGTGTTTTGAAAAATCGGTAGTCGCAAATGTTCCAAGAGCAATATAGTTTTCGGTACCATTTTCCATTCTGCATGTCACCGGCATAGCGGCGCGCCGCTTTGCTGGCCTGCTGTTTAGCCCAACGAGTACCGGGTGTGCGATGATCGGTCCATGCAGGGGATTTTTTTACACTTCGGCTCAATATTATCTAACCTCCTTCTGGGAAGTTAGAGGCCGTCCAATGTTTTCATTCATTCACCCCATTTAATGGTATCTTATCTATATTAAACGATCATCCTTGAAAAAAGTTGCTATAGCTTCAATGCCGTATTGAATTTATTCAACGTCCGCTTGTCTGCCGAGTTATCGAGAATGGCGAAGACAATTTTGTCAAACCAGACGGCACGACCTTCGTCGATTAGCGCTTGCTTGAAAAGGCGGGCGACATCCTTCGGGTCATTTCGGAAGACGCCGCATCCAAAGGCGCCGAGAATAATGGCGCGCTGTCCGTGGGTAGCCGCAACCGCTAAAATAAAGCGAATCCGCTCCAGCATGACCGTATCGATCTTTGCGGTATTTTCCGGTTCTCGCTCCCTTACGACCCCGGCATTTACCGCAGGAGCGGTGAGGATAGACACCAAGTAAGGCTCCGGCAGGAGGCTGCCGCGATCCTCCCGGAAGACCGGCACTTTCGGAGAGTAGATCATATAATCCGAATAAAGGCAGGTCTTAAGGCTCCGGTTATGGTCGTACATTGGGGTCATCTGGGAAATGCACGGATATAAGGCGGAGGAGCGGGCCAGACTTTCTTCCTGCGCCTGACTTCCCCTAAGGAAGCCTCCACCGGGATTTTTCGCGGAGGCAAAGTTCAGGCAGACAGTCTCCGTAATTCCTTCTTGCGCTACGAGCCGTTGCGCCGCTCCCAAGGTCGATTCGTTCGTCACCTCAATGCGAGGGGCGTTCTCTGCTTTACGGTCGATGAGGGCACTTGCTTCTTTCAAAATATTCGGCAGCTGATCAGGCGCGTAGAGAATAGACTTCGCAACGGCCGTTTCCACTTCGTCCCGGATGACTACTTTTGTTCCGGAGGGGCTGGTGTAGAAGCCCTGCTCCAAAATATCCAAGGTTTCATTGGCGATCTTGGATCGGATTTCTCTGCTATGACTAGATGCTTTCATCTTCGTTCACTCCATTCATTCTGTTCAGGTTGATTCTGGATTCTCCTTTAACAGGTTCTCGCGCAGCTGTGTCAAAATGTGCCCCAGCGCATTTTTGCCCTGCCAGGTTCTTCGGCTTTGAATCCTCGGGTCGTCTTCGGATAACCCTACTCCCCAGATCCGGTCCGTAGGGCTCGCTTCGACCAAGGTTGTTCCTTTTGTCTCAAGCAATTGCTCCAGCAGATGCGGGTTTTGTGTAAATTTCGCATAGTTGCCATCGTAAACAATTTTCTTTCCGTAATTGTCCCATTGATCCTTGTCAAAGTTCTGGACCAAACGACCCAGCTTCTTTTGCTCGCGGGGCGTTTTGGCCTGTAAAATTTTTTTCGCCGTCTTTTGATCCCCGAACAGTATTGCTTTTTGATACATCATGTACTGCTCCGCACAGTTGAACCTCACTCCTTTCACAACAAACCGTGAAGGATGCCACTGGGAAAAGGGGGATTCGGTATGGTAAAAAAACGTAAATTTCTCTGTCATCATCAGATCTCGCTTTCACTTTATAATTTCACTGTTTTCAGCATTACAGGCTTGAGGAGGAAATGCCGTTGCCATCATCGTCTACGCTCCCAAGGGTGGGCCAGCCTTGTAGTCGCTTGAGTATTGACTATTACGATATTTGCTAATTGATAATATCATAATGACATTATATAACGATAGCAGTACCCTATGTCAATATCCACTCGAAAAAATGTTAAAACCTAGAGATTTTCTTGACAAAATATGGACCGCCGCTTATGATTTCACTAACTATTATCAAAGGAGGTCGGATGAGGGTGATTAAGGGTCAAAAGTATGATTACAGTTCCAATAATGACAAGTACAATACCTTTCACCAACAGCATTATGCAGCAGCACACCCTCATCGGCCTTCCCGGTCTGTCTTTAAGTGAAGCTTTATGCCGACTCCAATTTAGTTGACATCAGGCTCGTTTATCTAATCCGGCCATGGATCTCTGAGTCCGTGGTCTTTTTTTATGCTTACCGCGACCGGTCACAATTTCATTCCAAGGGGAAGATGCAGATGGCGATCATTCAAGTGAGATCCACCAACCCGAAGCTTTCGTTTATCATCAAAAAAAATCCGGAGTCCGGCATGATTCTTCGTTCGATCCGAAAGGGGATGGCCTACGGCTGGTACACGGACGACTTTACCTACAACGTGTACTTTAAGGATGCGGACAATGAGATTTCCTATAAGCAGCATGAGCATGAGGATTTTGAATATTTGAACGTATCCCGCTATAATACGCCGTTGTTTCCGCTGAACGCGCTGAACGAATTTTTCTCTGCGCCATTGAAAGCGCAGGACGAGCGGGACGTCGAAGGCTACGAGCATTCGTTCCATATCAACATGATTCATATCGAGCTGGTGCGGTACATCGAGTTTTTTGAGAAGCATCTGACCGATTTTACGTTTGAGCTTAAGCATCACGCTCACAAAAGCTACTCGCTCACAATTACAACGCGCAAAAGCCTCCATCATCTGCTGCATGTCGTGAGCGTGCTGTGCTTGTTCCTGTCCATGTTCGGCAACGAAAACATCGATATTTCCGATAGCATTCTGGATAAATACATTAAGAGCATTCAAGCGATTGACACGCCGTTCTACATCCGCAGCTTGTTTGTCCGGAATTTCTTGTCCTCCAGGGAACGGTTCAAAAAATACAAAGGCGAGCTTGAGAAAACAAGCCGGTACGCCATTCGGTTCGATTACGGAGGCACCGCTCTTCAACGAAGAAACTATATTGCTAACGCCCTGCCTTTTAATAAATCGATTCTGGACGTCGGCTGCGGGGAAGGCTTCTATGCGCTTCCTTTTGCCTCGAAAATCGAGGGCAGCTACTACGCTGTCGATATCGACGAACAACTGCTGGAATCCGTCAGCCGCAAGGCTCAAGCACGGGAGCTCGACAACCTGATTACGCTGCGTTCGATCGATCATTTCTTGGAGGAATACAACGGCGAGCAGGTCGATGTCATCCTGACGGAAGTTATCGAGCATATGAGTCAGGACGAGGCCAAGGCGCTGATCGAACGGATCTGCAAGCAGGTGAATTTTGAGCATTTTATTATTACGACGCCGAATTCGGACTTCAATCCGTTCTACGACTTAAGCGGGTTTCGGCACGACGACCACAAGTGGGAGATGGGGCAGGAAGAGTTCCAAGAGTGGTTTCTGGAGATCATCGGGGAAACGAGCCTGCACTATGAATTCGTCTCCGTCGGTGACGGGGTCAACAGCATCCAGACGACGCAAGGCGTCATTCTTAAGAAAAAGGGGGCCTAGCCAATGGAGATCCAAACGAGGGTTCATACCATTTTTATGATGATCGGATCGACGGAATGTGGGAAAACGACATTCGCCAACGAAGTGCTGATTCCCGGGCTGCGGTTCGAGGACGAGTCGAAACATTTTAAAGCCAACATCCAATATCTGTCTTCCGACAGTATCCGCCAAGAGGTTCTTGGCTTTGCCTACGATAAATACGATCAATTGATGCTGGAGGCGAGCGGGCAGGCGTTTCATCTGTTGTTCGAGAAGCTGAAGATGGTGACCTCGTATCCCGTCAATGCGGAATTCGTGATCGTGGATACGACCGGGTTGTCAGAGGACTTCCGGGCGAAGGTTCGCGAGATTGCAGGCGAGAATAACTACAACCTGGAGGTCATCCTGTTCGATTACCGCAAGCGGGAGGATTATTACGCCTCCGAGCGGTCGAAGAAGCTGATCACCAGCCACGTTAACCGGCTGCGCAAGGACGTTCTCGGATCGCTGGCCAAGGAAAAGTACGCCAAAATTCATAAAGTGCGCGCCAAAGATTTTTACTCGGTAACGGAGCAGCGGGCCAATCCCGATTACAGAGTCGTCATTGAAGATCAAGAGGAGTACCTGTCGACTATTCTTCCACAGGATCAAAAGGTGATTATCGTTGGCGACGTTCACGAGTGTGCGGATGCGCTGCAAGGTCTGCTGCTGAGCTACGGCTACCAGATCGAAGCGGGGAAGCTGACGGTAACGGATAAAATGCGGGATACGAAGGTGCTGTTAGCCGGCGACTGGATCGACAAGGGAAAGCGTACCAGAGAGATCGTGGAGTTTTTGTACGATAATCAGGAGCATTTCTTATTCGTCCTCGGGAATCATGAGAATTTCGTCTATAAATATTTACGAGGCGAAATTCAGGGGGTTGATTCGGAACTGCTTCGGACGTATTTCGATTCGACGGAAGTGCTGCGTACCGATGCGGAGCTGCTGGAGAAGTTTAATCATCTCGTTTCCATTTCGAAGCCGTTTTACCGGTCGATCGGTACCAAGGGGGCGTCCTTCTACGTGACCCATGCGCCGTGCCGTAACAAATATATCGGAAAGCTGGATGCAAATTCGATGCGTCATCAGCGCAGCTTCCGCATCAACCGGGAGGCGCCGCTGGAGGAACAGCTGGATTTTCTTACCGAAGAGGCAGTGAAAAATCATCCGTACCACGTGTTCGGGCACATTGCGGCGAAGCAGGCGTTCCGGATCAAAAGCAAGCTTCACCTCGATACGGGATGCGTGCACGGGAACGCGCTGACCTCGGTCAGCATTTCGTTCAAGCCTTTCTTTAAAGCCCACAAGTCCGGGCAGGCAGTCACGACGGACGAGCTTCCGACCCTGTTCCGCGAAGAGAAAAAAGTATCCGTACAAGAGCTGGGTGACGAGGAAATTCGCAGACTGCGCTATGTATCGCGCAATAAGATCAACTTTATCTCGGGAACGATGTCTCCCGCCGATAAGGACGTAGCCGCAGGAGAGCTGGAGTCTTTGCAACGCGGCTTGGATTATTTTGCCGAACGCGGAGTCCGTCAGGTGGTGCTGCAGCCGAAATATATGGGCTCCCGATGCAACATTTATTTGCATAAGGACCGGGGGCAGTGCTTTGCCGTCAGCCGGAACGGGTACAAGATCAATCAGGTGGATCTGACCGGCATTTACGACCGGCTGCTGCAAAAATTCGGCGGCTACATGGAGCAGAATAGCGTCGCCATGATGCTTTTGGACGGAGAGCTGCTGCCGTGGAAAGCGCTCGGGGACGGACTGATCAAGCGGCAGTTTAAGCCGATCGGGAAAGCATTGGAGAGCGAGTTGGATTTTCTGAAGCGCAACGGTTTTGAACAAGCTTTCGGCAAGCTGACGGAGGAGTACCATGCCAGCGGGTTTGAAAAGGACCAATTCCACCTCTCCAAAGCCGCCCTGAGTGACAAATACGGGGCAAGCGTGTATCAAAACTATAAAGTTGTCCATGACATTTTGGAAACCTACGTGCCGCTGGAGGAGCATGCGGCTGCCTATGAAACGTATAAGAAGCAATTGGAGCTGTATGCGGGGGACGGAGAGCTGGAGTACAAGCCTTTTGCCTTGTTGAAAGTGGTGTATGACAGCGGCGAGGAGCAGTTGCCGGATTGGAGCACTTCGGAGATGTACCGTTTTCTGTCGGACGACGAGTTTGTTGTGCTGGATCTGTCCGAGCCGGAAAGCAGCGAGAAGGCGGAGCAGTTTTTCGCGACGTTAACCGTCGGGAACCATATGGAAGGCGTCGTGATCAAGCCGGAGGTCATGGAAGACCGCTCGGTCCCGTATATGAAGGTCCGCAATCCGGAGTATTTATCGATCATCTATGGATACGATTACCGGTTCCCGCACAAGTACGGCAAGCTCATGAAGCAGAAAAACATTCACTCGAAGCTGCGCACCTCCATGAACGAATATAGGCTCGGCAGTAAGATGCTGTCCGTGAGGTTCGATGAAATCGCGCCGGACCATGAGACGTACAACGAAATCGTCGCCAACCTTCTGTTTGAAGTGGCCCGGGAGAAAGAAATCGATCCCAGGCTGTAAGGGAAGGAGTGGGCTGTGTAAAGCTTGCGTGTCCGGAGGACATTGGCGCGTGTTGAGGGCATTTCTTGCAGCCGTAGGCGGCTCACCTGTCTACGGTCTGCCCCTTTTGTGGTATAATGGAAGTAGAAAACTGAGGCGAAAAGCAAGCCGTTGGAGCTGAGAACGAATGACCGAACTGCTGGAACCATCCGTTGATTTCGTGTTCAAACAAATTTTTGGCAGCGAAGAAAATAAGGACGAAGTGCTGTTGAATTTCCTGAACGAAGCGCTGCGGGAAACCGAGCCGAAGCCGTTTGTCAGCCTGACCTTGCTTAACCCCCAGCTGGATAAAAATGCGCTGACCGACAAACAGGCCATTCTCGATGTCCGCGCTCAGAACGAAGACGGCAAACAGGTGAATCTGGAAATCCAGGTCAGCAATAAATACGACATGCCGAAGCGCAGCTTGTACTACGCGGCGAAGATGTATGAGGAGCAGTTAGGGGAAGGCCAGTTCTACAAAAGCTTGAAAAAGGTCATCTCGATCAATATCCTGACCTTTAATCAAATCGCGAACGATCGGTTCCATAACATCTATCACCTGCGGGAAGACCATACGGGCGAACTGCTGCTTGACGACATCGAAATTCATTTTATGGAGCTGCCGAAGCTCAGTTTGAAGCCTCATAAAATGGACGATCGGCTGGTGAACTGGCTAATGTTCATTGACGGCGCACCCAAAGAACGATGGGAGGATCTTGCGATGGATACACCGGGGCTGAAAAAGGCAATGACGACGCTGGAATTTTTAAGCCAGAATAAGGAGGCTCGGGCGCTGTACGAGATGCGGAAAAAGGCGCTGCTCGACGAGCAGTCCGCGTTGGATTATGCGGAATCGCGGGGCAGGGAGGAAGGCAGGCTTGAGGGCAAATTGGAAGGGAAGCTGGAAGGAAAGTTGGAGATTGCGGCAAGTATGCTGCAAAAAGGCTTGCCCGTCTCTTTGATTGCCGAAGTAACGGATCTATCAGAGCTGGAGATTGAAGCGTTGAATAAAAAACTGCATTAGAATCCCGAATTCGTTTCCCTGGATGACAAGATCGGAGCCGTATCTCCGGTCTTTTTTTATTTCATGAAAAACTTCCCAATCGTCGTAATACTTTCACCATGTTCGTTTCGCCGCAAATCAGCGAAGATAAGATACATAAGGTGTTGCCAACCATAAAAATAAATTCAATACCTAAAGGTGATAGCGATGAAATTAGCCGAAGCTTTAATGAATAGAGCCGATTGCCAAAAGCGCATCGAACAATTGAAAGTCCGCCTGAACCGTAGTGCCAAGGTGCAGGAAGGAGAGCATCCGCCGGAGGAACCGAAGGAGTTGTTCCAAGAATTGAACGACACGCTGCAAGAGCTGGAGTCCTTGATGACCGCGATCAACCGGACGAACGCCCAAAGGGTGCTGCACGATGGGGTTACGCTTGCCGATGCTTTGGCTAATCGCGATATTCTGGCGATGCGCCGAACGATGATCCAAGAGGTCATCAATGCCGCGGCCGTGAAGCAAGACAGGTATAGCAGTTCGGAAGTGAAATTCATTCCGACGGTTCACATTGCCGAGCTGCAAAAGCAGGTCGATCAGTACTCGAAAGCTTACCGGGAGCTGGATATGGGTATTCAGGAAATGAACTGGAAAACCGATCTGCTGTAAGCAACGAATATCCGAGTTAGTTGGTAGCCTTTTGTCTGAAGGCGAGCGCCACCCGCCAACTGGGCAAGTTGGACTCCTTGGTGGATGTGAGGGGCCATGTCCGGCAGGTTCAATTCCTGCATCGACGATTTAAGCCCAGAACATCTTACAAGAGTACCAATTTTTGTTATTGTAACGACCGGGTGCTGATTCAGACAAAGCGGCGAGGGTGGAACGGGGAACTAACGGTGATACGCGTCTGAGACGCTCTATCATACATTTAGGTTGATGTACGGAAGGCGTACCAAGGCTGGGATTTCCTACAGTCCCGCAGTGCCTGCGCATCCTATGCGCCAGTATCCTGTACGGCCGGTCCGGCATAAATCTACCATTTATTTTTGGGTTCGAATCCCAAATCGTGTGGGACGATTACGCTCCGTGGGGAGCACTCGAATGAAAATCGAGCGAAAATGACATGCTGTGGCCTTCAAAGGAATCCTCAGTGGCTTTCACAGCACACTGCGGCCGGGCTTTGCAATCCGCGGATACCGGACGGAGAAACCGGCGCGACTGCTAAGGAGAAAGCGGACGGGAGAACGGCTGCAATGGAGCCGATCCGAAGTTCGTCAGCTTCAAGGCCGGAAGCTCCGGCTCCTCCGTTCTTAAGCGGGATTCCGTCAGGGGCGCAGGAGGGTTCCTTTCGCAGGTTACCAACCCATGAAAGGCAGCTTAGTGATGAGCTGATGAAGGAGGATTTACCATGTTTAAAAAAGTAACGATTCAAACCGACGAGCGTGGCTTGCTGTTCCGTAAAGGAAGCTACGATAAATATTTGCAGCCCGGCACGTACCGCCTCTCGCCTTTTTCCGACGAGACGGTCGTGATTCTGGATATCACGAAGCCTTTTGCGGTGGAGGGGAAGGACTTGCAGCTGTTTCTGCACGATGACCAGCTCTTGCGGGAGCTGGATGTCATCGAAGTGCAGGACCACGAATATGTGCTGCATTACGAGGACGGCAAATTCGCCGGGCTGCTGACGGCCGGAAGATATGTGTTCTGGAACATGTTGAAGAAGCACGCCTATGTTCGGGTGGATATTCGCCAGCCCGAGCTGCCTGCGGAGGTCGATCTGGCGGTCCGGCCCAAGCTGATGGGGTATTGCCAGACGTTCGAGGTGAACAGCTATGAATCGGGTATTCTGTTCTATAACCATGTGATGCAAAAAGAGCTCAAGCCTGGCAAATATTATTTTTGGAAAGGGCCTACCGCCGTCACCGTGAAGACCGTTGACCTGCGCCAGCAGCAAATGGACATGACCGGGCAGGAGATGATGACCGAGGACAAAGTGACCTTGCGGCTCAATTTCGTGTGCCAGTATAAAATCGTGAACCCTCTGCGCGCTTTGGAGATCAAATCGTTCGAGGATCAAATGTATATCCAGCTGCAGCTCATTTTGCGCGAGTACGTTGGCACCTTGAAGCTGGACGATCTGCTGAAAATGAAGCAGGAAATCGCGGCGTTTGTGTTGTCCCGGTTGAACGAGAAGAGCCAGGATTACGGTGTCGCCTTCATATCGTCCGGCGTGAAGGATATTATCCTGCCCGGTGATATCAAGGACATCTTGAACACGGTGCTCCTTGCCGAGAAGAAAGCTCAAGCCAACCTGATCACCCGCCGCGAGGAAACGGCATCGACGCGCAGCCTGCTCAATACCGCAAAGCTGATGGACGAGAACCAGACGCTGTATCGCTTGAAGGAGCTGGAGTTCCTGGAGAAAATCTGCGAGAAGATTGGCACGATCTCGCTCACCGGCGGCGGCAACCTGCTGGAGCAGCTGAATTCGCTGCTGGGAGAGAAGAGCACAGGGAAAGTGTAATCGATAGATTTATCAGCGGGTCGCCTTGGCGGCCCTCTTTTTATGTGAAGCAATGAATCAATCCGGCGGGAAGGCCTTAGCGGCCAAGCCCTGCCGGATTTTGTTTTGTAGCCGACACCCATCCATTGCAATACCGAGATCGGTTCGGCAAAGGCGAGCAAAGCCGGCAAAATCGGTACCCAGCTGCACGGGCCAAGCAGCGAAGCTTAGCCGTTCAGCGCATTTTTCGGAAGATCGGTCGGTAATGCAGCCGGTTGCTTACAGCTGCTTGCGACATGGTAATGCTCGCCCTTTTCGGAGGACAAGTGGAAGCCGTGCATCAATTCAAGCACATGAAAGGCCAGATCGCCGTTGGCGCGGTGATCTCTTCCGTGAATCAACGCATAAGCCATATCCATGACGCCCAGCCCCCGGCTGTTTTCCGTGAACCCGTGCGTCAACGGGATTTCCATAAAATCCGTTTGATTATGCCGTTTGATATAGACCGGACCGCCGAACGTATTGGGGTCCGGGACAATCAGCGTGCCGGTCGAGCCGTAAATCTCGATATGCGGCAGCTTCGTCCCCCAGATATCTACGCTCGTAATGATCGTGCCTACCGCGCCGTTCTCGAAATCGATCGTTCCCGCAATATGTGTCGGAACCTCGACCGGAATTTTTTTTCCGTAGTCGATGTCGTTCGTAATCGTTCGTTCCGGATAGGTCGTTTGCGCCGAACCGGATACGCGGCGGACCGGACCGATGAGGTGAATGAGCGCCGTTAAATAATAAGGTCCCATGTCGAACATCGGCCCCGCGCCGACTTGGTATAGAAATCCCGGATTCGGATGCCAGCTTTCGGGTCCGGAGCCCATCATAAAGGCCGTGGCCGCGATCGGCTTGCCGATCCAGCCGTCATCGATCAGCTTGCGGCAGGTTTGAATGCCCCCGCCCAGGAACGTATCGGGCGCCGAACCGACCAGCCGATTTTTCCGTTTAGCCGCAGCCAGTATGGCTTGACCGTCTTCCAAGCGGATCGCAAGCGGCTTTTCCCCGTACGTATGTTTTCCCGCTTCGAGCGCTCGAAGATGAATCTCCGCATGCGCGGCTGGAATCGTCAGGTTGATAACGATTTCGATCTCCGGGTCGGCAAGCAGCTCGTCAACCGTGCAGGCTTTCGGAACGCCGAATTCTTCCGCTCTTGCTCTCGCCCTGTCCAAGTCCAGATCAGAGCATGCGACGATATCCAGAATATCAAACTTTTTCCCCGCTTCAAAATAAATTGGGCTAATGTTGCCGCAGCCGATAATGCCTACTTTTACTTTTCTCACGCTGATTCCTCCCAAACCTCGAATCTTGGGCCTTACGCCTTGAACAGCTTAGAGATGTTCCGGTAACTGATGGCGACGCTCTCCAGTTGATTACGGGTCGTCAAATCCTGCTCGACGAAGACGTATTTCGCTGCGCCGATCTGTTTCACCGTGTTCAGAATTTCTTCGATGTTCAGGATGCCTTCGCCGACTTCCGCAAATTGATCGGCTTGGTGCAGCGTAAGGAACCGTTCGAAGGAGATGTCCGAATCTTCGCCGAGAACTTTCAGCAGATTGACCGGGTTGGCGCTGGCCGGCAAATCTTTCTGATGGATCAGGTCGCAGCGGTCTCCAAGCTTTTGCAGGTACGGAATGGGATCGACTCCGCCCCGGACCGCCCAATACGTATCGAATTCGATTTTGACGAGATCCTTGTCCGTGTTTTCAAGAATAATGTCGAGCACGTATTGTCCATCGAATTGTTGGAATTCCTGAAAATGGTTATGATAATAAAAATCCAATCCGCCTTTTTTGTAGGCTTCGCCGTGCCGGTTCAGCAGCTGGCAGCACTCGAGCACTTCCTGCTTGTTTTTGAAGAAGGCGATGCTCAGGGCGATGGCGGTGCTGCCGAGCTCTTGATTATAGGCGATGATCTCTTCGTACCGGTCGAGCGGGCTGATGTGGCTGGAAACGACCTTCATGCCTAGCGCGTCCAATCGTTTGCGCAGCTCCGTGGCGTTCGGCTCCAGACCGTCTTCCGCGTTGTGATTGGCGATTTCCAGGTTGCGATAGCCGATTTCCGCCAGCTTCTCCAGCGTGCCCCAATAATCCTTTTCCAGTTCGTCTCTGACGGAGTAAAGCTGAAGTCCGAATTGTAAGCTCATGATTTTACACCCTCCTGAATGATGGTTGAATTATTTCTTTTTCATTTTGTCCCAGGCAGACTGGAACTCGCCCAGCATTTGATCGCCGTTGATTTTGCCCGCGATATATCTCTGCATTGAGGCCCCGAATTCCTGCGCGGCTCCGTCCGGATATTTCGCCCAGTGCCAGCCGAGAATTTTGCCTTGATCGATATATTGCAGCACTTCCGCGCCGATGCTTCCAAGATCGGTTGGGTTCGTCTTGATGTTTGAGAACGCCGGGATGAATTTGAACTCTTTGGTCAAATACTTCTGTCCGGTTTCGGAGGAGACGAGCCAATTCAAAAACTCCTTCGCTTCCTTCTTGACCGGGGATTTGTTGTAGATGACCCAGTTGTTGGCCGGACCGACGAACAATTTATCGTTCATCGCCGGGTCGTCGTTGATCGGCATCGGGATGATGCCGACATTCATGCCCGGATTGAGCTTGTCGATAACGGGCTGGAGCCAGTTCCCGCCCTGATCCATCGCCGCTTTGCCGGTCGCGAATTGCGTGGAAGCGCTGTTATAATCGGTTGTCAGACTGTTTTTGTTGCCGTATTTGATCATGACGTCGAGCAGATGCGTCCAATCTTTGAAGACGGCGTTTCCGGTAATTTTGGCTGAACCGTCGTTTAAGCCTTTAATAAACGCATTCGGGTCCGGCTGCTTGGCAAACGCGTTATTCGCGCTGTGGAAACCGAGCGGAAACCAGTTGTCAAATTCATTGATAAACGGCTGATTGCCGGCCGCCTGAAGCTTTTTGGCCACTTCTTCCAGCTGAGTCAACGTCTTCGGAGTCTCCGTAATGCCCGCTTTCGCGAACATATCCTTGTTCACCAGCAGCCCGAGTCCTTCCAGCCCGACAGGCATGCCGTACACTTTGCCGTTCCGGGTCGTCGGCTCTTTGGCAAGCGGGATCTCGTCTTTCACCCAAGGCTGGTCGGAGAGGTCTTCCAAGTATTCGACCCACGCGTCCATCTGCTGGTAGCCTTCGTTGTTGAAGATATCCGGCATCTCGCCGGAAGCGAACCGCGCTTTCAACTGCGTCGCATAATCGTCACCTCCCAGCATCGTATCGATTTGCAGCTTGACGCCGGGGTGCGTTTTTTCGTACTCGTCTTTGAGCTTGTTGAACTGCTCGGCAATTTCCACCTTGAAATTTAAAATTTTCACCGTTACGACGCCTGCCGGGTTCTCTTGCCCTTTCCCCGCCTCCTTCCCCGCCTCTTCTTTGCCGCCGCAGCCGCTCAATACGGTGCCCATCAAAGCCGCGAGACCTACAACCGATAGCCACTTTTTCATCCTGTCTGCCTCCCCCTTCATCGATGTAGTAGCGCTACATGAGCCCATTCTAGGGCAGATTCCACGGCTTCAACACTCATCGCATTGACTGTTTAGGTGGACAAATTTGCGTTCTTTGCTATCCCTTGACCGCGCCTGCGGTAATGCCTTGAATAATATGCCGCTGCAAAATCAGGAAGAAGACGAGAATCGGGACGATGCCCATCACGAGCGCCGCAAGCGCCAAATCCCACTGCTTCATGAATTGGCCGAACAGCGAGTTGGTCGCCAATTGAATCGTCTGGAGCTCCGGTTTCTGCAAGATAAGCAGCGGCAGCAGGAAATCGTTCCACATCCATAAGCTTTGAAGGACGATGACGGTGATAGTCATCGGCTTCAGCAGCGGAAAGACAATCCGCCAAAAGATGCCGTAAGGCGTACAGCCGTCCACGATCGCCGCTTCCTCGATTTCGAGCGGGATTGATTTCATAAATCCGTGGTACAAAAAAAGCGCGAACGAAACGCCGAGTCCTGTGTAGCATAAAACAATTCCAGGCAAGCTATTCAAAAAATGCAGCCAGTTGCCGACCTTCACGAGCGGAATCATCACCGCTTGAAACGGAACGACCATGGAGGCGATGAACAGGGAGAACAAAATCCGGTTCCCCTTCGTCGGACGGCGCAGCAAACGGTAGGCGGCCATGGAAGACACGACGATCATGCACAGGTTGCTGAATACGGTGATCAGCAGTGAATTGCGCAAGGCGCGGGGAAATTTCAATACTTCCCAAGCCCGTTCGTAGTTGTGCCAGTTGAGGCTTTTCGGCAGTCCGGAGGTATCCGCCAGCAGCTCGGCGAAGCCTTTAAACGAATTCGCAAGCACAAAATAAAACGGGGAGAGGAACAACAGCGCTGCGAGCAGGATGATCAATTCGGCGGTGAACCACTTCGGTCCGTACGATTCGGCTTTCATTACATCTCGACCTCCTTTTTCTTCGTCATCGTGACCTGAATCAACGTAATGACGGTGACGACGACAAAAAAGACAAATGCCTTGGCCGTCCCCAATCCGTAGCGGTTGTTTTTGAACGCTTCGAAGTAAATGTTCATGGCGATCGATTCGGTGGATTTGTACGGTCCGCCCTGAGTCAACGAAAAGTTAAGATCGAACGATTTAAAGGCCCACGAGATGCTGAGGAACAAACAGACGGTGACGGCCGGCATGATGAGCGGCAGTACGATATGACGCAAGGCTTGCAGGCTTGTCGCCCCGTCAATCGCGGCGGCTTCCAGCATATCCTTCGGCACGTTCGTCAGTCCGGCGATGTAGATGACCATCAGATACCCGGCCCCCTGCCAGACGCTAACAATCACCAGCGCCCAGAACGCTGTCGCCTCCGTCCCCAGCCAGGATAAATTGAAAAAACCAAGCCCGGTTGCCCGTCCGATCGAAGCAAAGCTTTGCGTGAAGATGAACTGCCAAATAAAGCCTAGCAGCAAGCCGCCGAGTACGTTAGGCATGAAGAAGATCGTCCGCAGCAGATTACGGGTTTTCAGCGGCTTCGACAGCAAATAGGCGATGAGGAAACCGAGCCCATTGCTGATGAGGACGACAGCTACGGTGAAACGGGCGGTAAACCAAAACGCACGGCCGAAATCCGGATCGTCGGTAATAATCGTACGGTAGTTTTGCAAGCCGACCCAGTCAATCTGACTGGACACGCCGTTCCAGTTGGAGAACGAATAATAAAGGCCAAGCAGGAATGGCAGCACCATGATAATGGCATAAACGAGCAGCGCGGGCCCGACGAAGACCGTCTGCTGCGCCGCTTGCGAGGTCAGCCATCTTTTCATAACAGGTTCCCCCCCTCAGTCTAGGATGTGTTGAAAGTAACTTTATTGTATCGGCGGAGCCTAATCATTCCCACTCAGGAAATTGAGAAGATAGGTGGACGATTTTGACTCTGCAGTGTTAGAATGAAAGCGCTGACAACACGAAAAGCGGGATGAGAAAGGCGGAACGACAATGCGTCTGCTGCTTACAAGCGTACGGTACAAGCTGATCGCTCTGATGCTGATTTCGATTGTGATTCCTACGTCCGCGTCGATCGTCGTCACCTATTTTTATACCAAAGAATCTGTGAAGGAACGGACCATCATGGAAAATACGCGGCTGCTGTCCGAAGGGAAATCGAACCTCTCCAATTTCCTCGGCGCCGTCAACAACGCTTCGCTTATTCTGTACTCCAACAAAAAGCTGGAGAGAATTTTATCCAGCGGCGTAGCCGACCCTGTGGATCAATCTTACGTTTACACCGCGCTGCAGCTCGTTTCCAAAGCAACGAACAATATTTATCAAGTGTATTTGTATTTGAATAACGGACAAGACTCGTTCTTAATGAACAAGGACAATTTCCTGCGGGGACAAGCAAAAGCTTCGCCGACAGTACTGAACATCGCCCCATATACCGCCAAAACAATTCCGACGCATTGGAGCAACGACTACGGCCTGCAGCAATTTCCGCAAACGAAGCCGGAGCTTGTTTTTTCCATCTACCGCCCTTTGTTTCGGGTGCCGACCTCGGAGCAGATCGGCTTGCTGGGGATTGACGTTCAGGTGGACGTCCTGCGCAAATTATGCGCTCAATTGTACGATGCGGCTCACGAGGACATGTACATTTTGGACAGCGACGGGACGGCGATCTATGCGTCGGACGAATCGGAAATCGGCAAGAAGCTGGAGCAATCCTGGGTCCGGCGCATGCTGGGCGATAACGCAACGTCGGGAAGTATGGAAAAAGACGTATCCGGGTACGACGGCATCATTTTATTCGATAAAATCAAGCAGCCTTACTTGGAGTGGACGGTTGTGAAGCGAATACCGGGCGATTATTTGTACGGGCATGCCCGCACGCTGACCATGATTAATACCGTCATCGCCGTATTGTCCTTATCCGTCGCGACCACGGCTGTCTTGTATGTATCGATCCGGTTCACGCATCCGATCAAGCAGCTGATCCGAAGCATGAGCAAGATTCAATCGGGCCAACTTGAGGAACGGATTGAGATCGTCCGCAATGACGAATTCGGTATTCTCGCCAAAAAGTTCCGCACGATGATGGAGACGATCAACGATCTCATTTTCCGCGAATATAAGCTGAAGCTCGCCAACAAGACGACGCAGCTCAAAATGCTGCAGGCGCAGGTCAATCCGCATTTCATCAACAACGCGCTGCAGTCCATCGGCGCTTCCGCGCTGGATAACGATGCGCCCGAGGTGTACGAGCTGGTCTCATCCTTGGGCCGCATGATGCACTACAGCATGAATACGAAAGATACGATCGTGCCCTTATCGCAGGAGCTCGCTTATGTCGAGCATTACCTGCTGCTGCAGCGGCAGCGGTTTGAGGAGAAATTGAAGATCGAGTACGCTTTGGACGAAGCGGCCGGCTCGGTTCCGATTCCGAAAATGATCATTCAGCCGCTCGTGGAAAACTATTTTAAACACGGATTTCATAAGGCGCATCAGACGGGCGTATTAAAAATCGGCACATCGTTGCTTGACGGGAAGCTGCAAGTTGTCGTAGAAGACAACGGAACGGGCATTTCCGAGGAGCGGCTTGCCGCCTTGAACAGCAATTTGTCCGGTACAAAACCAGAGCCGTCCGACAGCGGAGAGCGGATCGGGCTGATGAACGTTATGTTCCGGCTTCGCCTCTACTACGGGGAGGAGGCCGGCCTGCAGCTTGAACTGAACGAGCCGCAAGGTCTGAAAATCACGATGACGGTACCTACTACACATCAAGAGGTGACTGCGCTATGAAAGTGTTGCTCGTCGATGATGAAAAGCATGTCCGCAAAACCGTCCGCAAGCTGATCGATTGGGAAGTCTTCGGCTTTCACACGGTGCTGGAAGCGGAGGACGGCACAGAGGCGGTGGAGCTGATCCGGGAACAGCGGCCCCAGTTGGTCATCACAGATATTATGATGCCTGTGAAATCGGGCCTTGAGCTGATGGAATGGATGGAAATTCACGCGGCGGACTGCAAAAAGATTGTCGTCAGCGGCTTTAATGACTTCGAGTTTGTGCGTCACACCGTCAAGTACGGAGGAACCGACTATTTGCTGAAGCCGATCGACCGCGGTCATCTGCAGGAAGCGGTTGGCAAAGCGGTTACCAGCTGGAACGAAGCCAACCGGGCCAAGCTTCAGTTCCACGAGAAGAACAAGGAAGTCAACCAGCTAAAGCCGATGTACCGCGACAAGCTGCTGTCCCGGTTATTGATAGACGCCGCTTCGGGCAGCGCGCCGCAGCCTGGGGAATCGTATCTTCGCGAATTTCCCGTGCTTACGGACGTACGTTCCTGCCGTGTCGCCATTCTCGACCTGAATACGATGCAGCGGCCGATCCGGGACAAGTACAAGGCCAGCGTGGACTTGCTTTTCTTTTCCGTGCTGAATATTTGCAACGATTTTGTGCAAACGTCGGGCCAAGGCACGGCTTTCCGCAATTGGAACAAGCCTTACGAAATCGTCCTCATGCTCTGGGACGAGCCCGGTTCGGCCGCAAGATGGCTGCGGAAAATTTCGGACGGTCTCGATCGGACGCTGAAAGGCGCGGTCGATTTCGGCATCAGCTCGGCATGCGCCTTCCCGGAAGGCCTTAGCCAAGCGTATACGCAGGCGCTGGAAGCGTTAAATGGACGGAACCTGCTCGATTTCGCTGCGCGTATCCACGAATATCATCCGTCACCGGCGGCGCCGCGTATCGGTTCGGTGCGCTTTGGCAAATATGAAGAGAAGACCCGGCTGGCGGTAAGAAGCGGTAATCACGAGCAAATCCGGCATGCGGTCGGCGAATGGTTTCAAGACATTCGCACCATGCCCGTGATTACGATGGAACAGCTGAAAATGTGGTGGGACGAATTCAACGTAGCGAGGGCCGGATGGGTGGAAGAATTTTTCCAAGCATGTCATGAATCGCTGCGATGGCCTCAAGAGAATGGTCCATTTATCGTTCCGCTCGACGAGGACGGAAGGCTTTCTTTGTTGCAGCTGCAGCAGACGATGACGGACCGGCTGATCGAGCTGTCGCAAATTTTAATTTCCATGCAGGTGGTAAACAGCAGCCCGATGCGCGAAATCGCCCGTTACATCGAGACGCACTATACCCAGGACATTACGCTGCAGGACATCTCCGCACGGTTTCATTTAAACCGCGAATACATTTCCCGCAAGTTCAAAATGGAATTTCAGGAAACGATGATCGATTTCGTGAACCGGATTCGGGTGGAGAAAGCGAAGCTGCTGCTCATCAGCCCCTACCTCAAAGTCGCTCAGATTGCGCAAATGGTCGGGTACCATGACGAAAAATATTTCAGCCGCGTCTTCAAGAAGCAGGAGCAGATGACGCCGAACGAGTTCCGGAAGCAAGCGTTAAAGGAGCTTGGATGACGCGTAGAAAATTGTCAGCATACGCAGGTGGGGTATATCCCTCCAGCCGCTGCCCTTCCCCAGAAAGTGAAGCAATACTTAGAGGCTTATTCCGATTACTTTCCGGGGACCCCCTATCTACCCGTGAACTTGATTAGAATTAGCGGTATTTTCACGGGTTTCAAAGGCGAACGTAAACTATTACGGGATATACCGCGCCTCTATTTTCTGAGATTTTTACTTTAGCGTTTCTGAAGCCCGTTCCTAGGGGAGGGGCTTATTTTTGTTCCCTCCCAACGGTTTCCACAGCTTTCGACCCTCGAAATCGGAGATGATTTGTTCAAAATCGCTATCCCTCCGCTCGGCAACCACAAGCCGAGCGCCCGCTACAGCTCTTCGGAAGAAACGGTCAGCTTGTAGGCCATAATCGCGATCTCCAGCTTCAAACGGTCCTCCGACGATTGAAGATTGCGCCGGGTTTTCTTCTCGATCTGGTTCAGCCGGTATTTCAGCGTATGACGGTGAATGAACAGCTCGGCCGCGGTCACGTGCAGGCTTTGGTTATGGTACAGGTACGTTTCCAGCGTTTGAAGCAGGTCGGCTCCCTGGCGTTTGTTCTGCATCAAGGCTCCGAGCTGCTCCTCGGCAAATTGCCGCAAGTCCATGCCGAACTCCTGCATCTGGATCAGGAAATGGTACAGTCCCAGATCGTCGTAATGGACGACGGACTTCGGCTTGTGCAGCAGCTTGGCGAAAACGAGAGCCCGGTGCGCTTCCTGCGCGCTTTTGGCCAGGTCGGCAAGGTCAGTATAGCTTTTGCCGATGCCGATCCGCAGCGGGTATTCAGGATAGAACGCGCTCCATTTGTCGGCGATGTCCCGTACGGCCAGAAGCGAAGCTTCCTCTGCGGCTTCGGGAGCCGTTCCTTTGCTTCCCGTTTCCATGAGGACGACGCAGCCGTCCAGCCGGTTGCGCAGCAGAAACTGGCGGTTATGCTTGCTCATCGTCTGGTTCACGACCAGATACAGCCTATCCAGCATGTCGTCCAGTGTGCGGCGTTCGAGGTCGGGTGGAAGGTTCTCCACCTTGATTTGCAGCACGGCCTGACTGCCGCTCGGATCGAAGCCCAGCTTTTTCCCGCGCTCGATCACTTCGGCTTTATTGGTAACATTTTTGCTTAACACTTGATCGAGAAATTCGCCTTGAAAACGGATTTCCGTATCCAAAATCGCTTTATGCCGCAGAAACTCGATCGCATACACGGTTGCCGCATGCTCGACCGCGATCTGGTCGATGTCTTTCCAGCGTTCTTTCTCCTTGATGGCCGCAATCCAGCCGTAGTTCGTCTGATTCGCCATGACCGGATAGAGCGAAATTATGTATTCGCTTTCATGATTCTGGAAGTGAAGAAGCTGCTGTTCAAAAGGCGGTTGCAACGGCTCGGAAAAAAGCTGGAGCCGATCCTGACCGATTCGGCGGACCGCATCATGAACGATCCGATCCGAGACGATGGAGGCATCCGCATCGAACAGCACGATGCTGCCGTCCGTCAGCCGCGATAGTGTCTCGGTGATCGCTTGGATGTCTTGGTTGTCCAAGACCAGACGGGTAAATTCCTTGTGGATGTTGATCGAATGCTCGAACATGCGGAACTGGTTGTTGACGATCTGCTCCAGAATCGCCTTGGTAATGACCGAAAAGTTGATATCCGTCGGGATTTCCAGCAGCGGAAGGGCGGAGCGGTTCGCAATGTCGATGAACGATTGGGGAATTTCGCGCAAGTAAAACCCGGTGTACATCGCAACGCCGGACAGCTTCTTGTTGGACAGCAGCTTGTGGAACTGGCTGCGTTTCTCTTCGCTTTCCATCAGGCCGAAGCCGGTCGTAATCAGGAACTCGCCTTCCTGCAGCCGGTCGATGTCTTCGATGACTTCGACGATTGTGACCCATTTGATGATATTGTTCATGCCGTCGAATCCGGCGACCAATTTCGTCTGCGACATGACGGGCAGCTGAATCGCTTCTTGAATGCTAATTCCCATACGAATGATCCCCTTTTCTGTGCGGATTGGCTTGAGTCAGTTATATCACGGCCCGTAATTTCGGGCAAGCTGGGATTTATACATTGTGTATAAAAAAGCGCGCTCATTTTGGATTCGTCGGTCGAATAGATCGAGCGCTTTAGCTGGTATAAACTACAAGTAATGGCAGCCATAACGCAGAGGCCGGAGGTGGAACGATGGCAGTCGAAACGGTACCGCATACGGAACAACCTGACGTTTTGGAGCGAACGCAGCAGCTCGTCAAGAAGGCGCTGGAGCATATGGGCTGCGCAGAATCGTTTTACGAGCTGCTGAAGCGGCCCCTTCGCTTAATGACGGTTCGTATTCCTATACGTATAGACGACTGCTCCATCCGGGTCTTCACCGGGTACCGGGCCCAGCATAACGA
The DNA here is from genome assembly GCA_042219835.1 of Paenibacillus elgii. GTDB lineage: Bacteria > Bacillota > Bacilli > Paenibacillales > NBRC-103111 > Paenibacillus_G > Paenibacillus_G elgii_A. Next base: position 1,084 of record JBHJMN010000046.1, on the reverse strand, counting down.
TGCGGTGGGGCCGACCAAGGGCGGCATCCGGCTTCATCCCATGGTGACGCCGGAGGAAGTAACCGCTCTATCAATGCGGATGAGCATCCAATGCGGCCTGACCGACCTCCTGTACGGCGGAGGCATGGGAGGCATCGAGTGCGATCCGCGCACCATGTCCGCTGCTGAGCTGGAGCGGCTGAGCCGCGAGTACGTCTGGGCGATCAGCCGGATCGTTGGCCCGGCAAAGGATATTTTGGCCCCGGATATGTACACGAATGCGCAAACAATGGCTTGGATGATGGACGAGTACAGCCGTCTCCGCGAATTCGATTCGCCCGGTTTTATTACCGGCAAGCCGCTCGTATTAGGCAGTTCGACGGGCGAGGGGGTTTCGACGCTCAAAGGCGTGACGATCATGCTGCGCGAAGGTGATCGTTTAAGGGTTCGGCCATGCCGGAGGCTATCTGGCCAAATTTCTGCACGACGCCGGAGCGAAAATTGTCGGGATTTCGGACGCCGGCGGCGCTCTGTATCACCCGGACGGGCTGGATGTCGATTATTTGGTGGAAAAACGGGATGCGTTCGGCGCGGTCACTCATCTGCTCGCAAGCGCGATCTCCAACCGGGAGCTGCTTGTGCAGGCTTGCGATATTCTCGTCCCGGCCGCCTTCGAGAATCAGATTACGGAAGAGAACGCGGCGGACATTCAGGCGAAAATCGTCATTGAAGCGGCGAACGGACCGACGACCGCGAAGGCCACGGAAATTCTTGCCTCCCGAGGCGTGCTGCTCGTCCCCGATGTGCTGGCAAGCGCAGGCGACGTTGTCGCTTCATACTTCGAGCAGGTTCAAAACAACCAAGGCTGTTATTGGTCTGAAGCGGAAGTTTATCGGAAGCTGGACCACGTTTTGGTCAAAGCCTTTCGCGAGGTCCATCAGATCGCGTTGGAGAGCAAGGTGGACATGAGGCTGGCCGCCTATATGGCAGGTCTCCGCAAAGTGGCGGAAGCCATGCGCTGGAGAGGCTGGGTTTAACACAAGCTTGAGCCTCCAACACGGCTAAAGCCGTGGGATTCGCACGCAGGCCATTTCTGTTTTGTGCA
>JBHJMN010000045.1:0-46866 GCA_042219835.1 Paenibacillus elgii | reverse complement strand
AAAGCTGCTTCGGAAGCGACTAAGGTTTGGTGTTACCAGTGAAGATATATCTTTTGGGAACGACCTTTGACGCAGTCAGTGGAGCGAAAAAAGATATATCGGAATGCTTTGTTTCGTCCAGTTTTCAGGGTACAAGCCTTGAAAGTTTTAGCTTGGAGAGATACCCAAGTGGCTCAAGGGGACCCTCTGCTAAGGGGTTAGACTGCGTAAGTGGTGCGAGGGTTCGAATCCCTCTCTCTCCGTTTTATATATGGCGGCGTAGCTCAGCTGGCTAGAGCGTACGGTTCATACCCGTAAGGTCGGGGGTTCGATCCCCTCCGCCGCTACCATTCATATTTATTCCATGGAGGCTTAGCTCAGCTGGGAGAGCATCTGCCTTACAAGCAGAGGGTCGGCGGTTCGATCCCGTCAGCCTCCACCATATGCCGCTGTAGCTCAATTGGTAGAGCAACTGACTTGTAATCAGTAGGTTGGGGGTTCAAGTCCTCTCGGCGGCACCAGTTGTTTCAATATTATAGTGTGGAGCCGTGGTGTAGAGGCCTAACATGCCTGCCTGTCACGCAGGAGACCGCGGGTTCGAATCCCGTCGGCTCCGCCATGATTTATCTTCCCTGTAAGGGATGAGAACCCTTGGGTTCGTCGGAGCATTTACTTCGATAGCTTTACTTCGCAGTCTCGAAGTGAAACGAAGAGTATCCCGTCGGCTCCGCCATGATTTATCTTATCGAATAGGATATGCTTGAACTTTAAGGGACAAGCTAACCGCATACATAAGGCTCGGTAGCTCAGTCGGTAGAGCAGAGGACTGAAAATCCTCGTGTCGGCGGTTCGATTCCGTCCCGAGCCACCATAGGCCTTATAGCCGTTACACGGAGGCTTAGCGAAGTGGCCAAACGCAGCAGACTGTAAATCTGTTCTCTGACGAGTTCGGTGGTTCGAATCCATCAGCCTCCACCAGTTATTCTCACGAGCCATTAGCTCAGTTGGTAGAGCACCTGACTTTTAATCAGGGTGTCGTAGGTTCGAGTCCTACATGGCTCACCATTTAGGTGACAAGTAAAGAGACCTCAAGGGGTCTCTTTTTTGCATTGTACTTTCTTATTTTACTTCATGATTGAAGTTTGTCGCGGACGGAGCGAAGCTTCTGGTCCATTGAAGCGTTTTTGTCCCGACGGTCATCGATTTTGATCGATGTGGACACGCGTTTAGCTCCATGCTCGAACGGGGCTTTGTGCAGCCGCTGAAGCACTTGAAATAAATCCGATAATTCTCCTTCGATGACGGTGCTCATCGGCGTCATTTGAAAATGAATTGGTTCCGGGGCTTGTTCCAGCAGGCGGTGCAGATCGGCTACATATTCGCTTAAGCTGGTCGTTTCGGTTCCGATGGGAATGACGGTTACTTCGACTATAGCCAACGATTCTCCCTCCTTCTTACTTATAAACACGGCATGTGTTTATTTTAACGTAAAGGATGGGCAGGGTATAGTCATAGTTCCATTCGCTTCATGGTCGCCTTGATATAATCGGCAGTTCGGGCCGCTAGCGCCATCACCGTATTGGTCGGATTGCCGCCTCCGGATGTTACGAAAATACTGGCGTCGCATATGAACAGATTCGGAATATCGTGCGTTTGCCCGTAAGAGTTCACGACGGACGTATCAGGATCGTTGCCCATACGGCAGCCTCCCATCAAATGCGCCGTATCGGGTACGACGAATTCGGGCTTGCCTCCTGCAGCGCTTAAAATTTCACTCATCGTTCCGATCGCGTGCCGAATAAGCCGATTGTCGTTTTCTCCATAGCTGAAAGTGACTTTCGCGCGAGGCATGCCGAAAGCATCCTTTTCATCGCTCAAGGTAATGGCGTTGTCCGGATTCGGGAGAACTTCCCCGACTAACGTGACTCGCCCGAAGTAATTGTAGTCGAGTACCGTTTCCCGCAAACGTGTCCCCCAAACCGGACCATTCTTACCCGATTGGGTAATCCCACTGGCAAAGCTCACGGGCCGGACCCCGTGAGCGTGCAGCGTATAGCCGCGGGCAAAATCGCGTTCCGGGGAAGTGGTGTAAAAGTCCTGCGTCGTTGCAAGCACTGGGGTTCCTTTATACAGGCGGACCTCCTCTTCAAATCGCGCATAGACATCGTGACTGCTGTGGGTCATGAATGCTTTCCCTACCCATCCGCTACTGTTGGCGAGTCCATTCGGAAACCGGCTGTTCGCTGAACTCAGGAGCAGCCTCGGAGTCTCTACGACATAGGCGGACAAAATAACCAGCCGCGCCCGCTGTTCATAGGTCACATCGTTATGAATAAACGTCACTCCCGTGGCCCGGTCGCTGGCGTTTGTATTCACCTGAGTGACCCTGCAATCGGCTAGAACTTCCGCACCGGCCTCAATCGCCTTGGGAATATGGACAATCAGAGTGCTGAACTTGGCGTTCGGCATACAGCCTTGGTTGCAAAACCCGCGGTTAATGCAAGGCGGGCGGCCTTCGAAGGGCGCGGACAAAATGGCAAGCGGGCTGACGACCCAGCGAATGCCGAGCTTTTCGCAGCCTCTGGCAAATACCTGCGCGTTAGGGCTGATCGGATCGCGTTCAGGATAAGGATAGGGGCCGTGAAACTCGCCCCATGGGAAATCTCTTGGACCCGAGACGGCGATCTCCTTCTCGATCTTCCTATAGTAGGGCTCGAGATCGGAATATCCGATCGGCCAATCCTCTCCGACGCCGTCGAGCGTTTTCGTTCGAAAATCGCTTTCATGAAAACGCAAAAAGACTCCGGTAAAATGCGTCGTTCCCCCGCCAACCCCCCAGCCGGAATTGTTATGGCCCATTTGCAGCGGGTCATGACCATCCACGATACGTGCCTCCTGCCAGCCTAAACTTTGCATGGCGAGCTCATCGCTGGCCAGATCGCGCTGTGGATCCCGAAACGGTCCGGCTTCCAGCACGACGACGCTCATACCGGCTTCGCTCAGCTCTTTGGCCAGCACGCCGCCGGCAGCCCCGGCTCCGACAATGACGACATCGACCGTCTCGCCCTCATATTTACGCTTCATCCTGTCTTTTCTCCTCCTTAGGTTCCCATGGATCAAGCTGCCCCGGATGCATACGTACATAGCCGCGGGGATAAGCGGGACCTCCGTATCCGATCTCCGACCATATTTCAGGATGAGAATAATAAGCCTCGACAGTGAGGTTCAGCAATTTCTTGAACAACGCGGCTTGCGGCACGTGCTGCCACACTTCGAGAGGCACCGCTTGATTACGGCTGACATCAAGCATAAGCTGTTTTTTTCGCTTCGGTTCAAGGTGAAAGAAGCGCTCGGTATGGATCGTTTGGCATGCGGTATCCAGGGCATGAAGCCCTTCGCGCACCAACACGGCAGCTTCAGGCTCGCCGCTTTTACGCTGGCTTTCTTGTCCGCCCGCCAGCGTGCGGTCGATATGATCCAATACGAACTGAATGATTTCCGGACGGTCGTCATCGACCAAGAGAGAGCACCAGGCCCGCAAATGTTCGGCCTCGACGGTCGTCAGGAACACATAATCGCCGGTAGTGTGCAAACGGGAAAGCACGATTCGCTGGGTATGATCGTCCCAAGCGTCTTTTTCGTGCATGACATCGTAGGAAGGGTACCTTGTGAGCTTTTTCATCGTTTTACCTCCAATAATAGGCGAGAAGTCCAAGGACGCTTAGCGCGCTGAACATGACTGGAAGCACGACAGGAGGACCGACAAGAAAGTTGCGCATCGTATAACCGCCGACGCGAACGCCTACCCCGTGGAAATGAAAGTAAAACCCGATGCCGCCCGCAACAACACCGAACCACATAAGATAGGAAAAAAGTAAAAGCAGCCAATCCAACCGGTAATAGGCAAGCGTTACGGCAAGCAGGCTGAATATAGGGGCAGAGACGACGGGAACCCACATGGCTTTATGGTGAAAGTTTTGGCGGTAATGTGAGATGGTCACTTGTATCCAAATGGCAAAGAAAGCGACGCCTACGAACAAAAAGACGACGCGTGCCAAGGGCCATCCGATCCAGTTCATACGAATCTTCCTCCGTTTCTGTTAGCGATGATGTCGCGGATAGGTTAGCGAGCCGAATGGCATGAGAGCCAGCTTCGCATCGGGGTCTTGCAGCAGAGCTTGGGTCGTAGCGCTCAAATCGTCGACCGGATAAAAGCCTAGCAATTCAACCAAGTGACGGGGCAATGAGGAACGGACAAACACCCGGGCGTGGCGGAGCACTTCTTCCACATGCAAGATTTTGTGGGCACCCAGGACGAATCGTTCACGCAGCTTGTCCGTCATCTTTCGGAGATCGCCCATCGTCTCGACCCAATGCTGAAATAAGCCGTTTCCCATCCCTTCGGGACACTCCGCCACAAGAAGCAGGGCGCCTCCCGGCTTTACGAAAGCGGCGGCATTACGAAGCGCTTTTATGGCTTGATACATTTGCAAATCTTTCGGAGCTCCTCCGGCCGAAACGACGACGATATCGTACAACTCGGCTACCCGCCGGGTAAACCAGCTGGCAGCAAACTCGGTTCCTTTCTTATGTGCTTCCGCGGTATGCCCGGCCACGGCTTTCAGCACATGACGATCGTGGTCGACGATCACATTGAGCAGGAAATGGAGAGGGACGAACCGCTCGGCTTCCTCTAAATCGAGGTGCAGCGGATTAGTCGGGTTGCCGGGAACAGCCGTGTACGTTAACGACAACGCATGATGGCTTTCAATCGTGCGTTTGGATGCCACTCCGGGTACGAGCGCTTTGACGCCTCCGGAGATGCCTACCATCGCATGAGGCTCGATATTGCCCGTCGCAATGCGCAGCGGCGTCTCGGCGACCATGCGGTTGATCTCGATCGGGGTGCCGAGCGACGTAGTCCCCATATAAACGCAATCCTCCGATGCGGCCGAATGATTATGCACGCGGACTCTCGCGTAAATTTCAGCGCCGACCAGCCGCTTCAGTTCATCGGGCGTGTGCTTGCGATGGGCGCCCAGCGCCACGACAATATCGACCTGATCATCATGAAGGCCAGCTGCATTCAGCTCTTCCAACAGCGGAGGCAAAAGCAACCCGTTAGGGCACAAACGGGTAGCATCGCTGATCAGAATGACGGCCCGACTTGTCCCCTTGGCAAGCTCACGGAGTCTCTTGCTTCCGATAGGCGACGCCAATGCTTCGCGAATCCGGTTTTGGGACCATTCGGGAGATGTTTCTAAAGCTTCGAGCCCGTACGTCAATGTATCGTACGTCTTGCCCGAAGGCAGTTCCAGCGGGATAGTGGTGCAGCCATAACGCAGCTCGGGAATGGTACAATCCTCCTTCTCTTTGCAAATCAAGAATGGATGACGATGGAAAATATATATATATAGTATTACCGTATCGTAAGCTCTTATCCGCAGCTAAACGCGATTAATGATTTACGTCCTTAAGCCAGTTCCTTTTCTTGCGGTTCTTGGGCCCGATTGTGTTACAATAGATGCAACTATTATTTTGAATACAGATATAAGGTTGGGAGCGAGGAGATGGATTGGGAACAAGTTAGGGAGCAGCTTGAGGCCATACTGAATACTCCGGTTCAAACCACCAGATGGGCCTGGGAAGCGTGGCGGCGCGAAGCAAAGAAGCACAAAGCAGAGCCGGGGTCCGAAGGCGGAAGCTTGATCAAAGAGGACAGGCTTCTTTTTTTGGCGCAAAAAGAAGAGCAGGAGGCGCTGCTTCTGAGCATACAAGCAGATGCCGTATCCCCTGTGGAACGGCGTCTTGTGGAGCTTACGCTGGAAAGCCGCAAAACGCAGGAGAAAAAGTCTCCGGCGCTCGTCAACGAGGAGGAGCGCAAAGCAGGGATGGTGCGCGACTGGCTTCGCACACAGCAGGAGCTTGGCTTGGCGCAGGCCGAGATGCCCGATTCCCTGGTGTCGCAGCTGTCGCTCTATTCCAAAAAAATTCCGCTATTGTTGTATGGGGACTACACCACCTCGCGGCGGGCGCACGACCGGGAGCTGAAGAAGCTGCTGGAATCGTTCTTCGATGCGGATATGACCCTGATTCCTCTGACGGACAAAGAATGGCTCATTCTCGGCTCGGAGAAAATATTGTCGATGGATGCTGGCGACGATAAGGAAGACTCGGATGGCGAAACGCTGGAAGACCGGCTTTCGGCCATCGGCTACGGCTTGCACGAAATGCTCGAGAATGAATGGGTAGGCGAATGCCACTTGGCCATCCACTACCCGATTATGCCGGTGAAATCGTTATATGCCGCGGTGCTTCAGCTCAGGGAGACGATGATGCTGGGACGCACGTATCACGTGGGCAGTAATATGCATATGCCATGGGAACTCCAGTTGGAAAGACTGGTGCATTTGGTGCCGGAAGCGGAGAAGGCGAGCTTTCTCGAGAACGTGCTGAAACGGCTCGACGTGGCGTTCGATGCGGAGACGATGACGACGCTCGAACAGTTTTTCCAGCTGGACTGCAACGTCAGCGAAACGGCCAAGAAGCTGTATATTCACCGCAATACGCTGTTGTACCGCTTGGACAAATTCAAGCAGGAGACGGGATTGGACGTGCGGACGTTCAACAACGCCGTGCTTGTGAAGATTGCCATGCTATTGTACAAAGTAACGAAAAGAAAGTAATTTTTTTGTGAGGATTGTGCATAGTCATGATACGCCTTGTTACGGTATGATTTAACCAATGAACACGATACTAATTCGTAGGGGGAATCAATCATGGCAGGTGTACGTTTGAACCACATCGTCAAAAAATATCCGGGCGCAGAAGAAGCAACGGTAAAAGACTTCCATCTTGATATTCAGGACAAGGAATTTCTGGTTCTGGTAGGCGCTTCCGGTTGCGGTAAATCCACGACGCTGCGGATGATCGCCGGGTTGGAGGAAATCACGGAAGGCGAACTGTATATCGGTGACCGTCTCGTGAACGACGTCGCTCCGAAAGACCGCGATATTGCGATGGTATTCCAGTCCTACGCTTTGTATCCCCATATGAACGTATATCAAAACATGGCATTCGGCTTGAAGCTGCGTAAATTCAAAAAAACCGACATTGACGCTCGCGTGCGCGAAGCGGCCAAAATTCTCGATATCGAGCACCTGCTCGACCGTAAGCCGAAGGCGCTCTCCGGCGGTCAGCGTCAGCGCGTTGCCTTGGGCCGGGCGATTGTCCGTGAGCCGCAAGTGTTCCTGATGGACGAACCGCTGTCCAACTTGGACGCGAAGCTGCGCGTACAAATGCGCGCCGAAATTACGAAGCTCGTAAAACGTCTCGAAACGACGACCATCTATGTAACGCATGACCAAACGGAAGCGATGACGATGGGCGACCGGATCGTCGTTATGGATAAAGGCATCATTCAACAAGCGGCATCTCCGGAGGATATCTACAACTATCCGGTAAACATGTTCGTAGCGGGCTTTATCGGTTCCCCGTCCATGAACTTCGTGCATGGCGCATTCGCTGAGCAAGGCGGTAGCTTGTACTTTAAAGCATCGGGCTTTAATGTCGAAGTACCGGAAGGCAAAGCCAAAATCCTCCGCGAGAAAGGCTATGCCAGCAAGGAAGTCGTGCTGGGCGTACGTCCGGAAGATTTCCACGAAGAAGCGATCTTTATGGAAGCTTCTCCGAACACGATCATCAACGCTCATGTCGAAGTAGCGGAGAACCTTGGTCATGAAATGCTCTTGCACCTCAGCGGAATCGGCAGCCAAATCGTCGTGGTTCGTGTAGACGGCCGATCAAACGCTAAAGAAGGTTCCAGCATAAAGCTTGCTGTGGATATGAACAAAGTTCACTTCTTCGATAAAGAAACGACGAATTCCATTTTGCTGAACGTTTAATGCGTATCGAACGGAATAAAAGGTCAGTCCTGACGGGCTGGCCTTTTTGCTGCGGCTGGCATTGGAAGGTAAATCGCGATATGCTAGGCGTAGCCTCTGCGAATGAAGGGTTCGTCCGGACAGCGCGGCTGTACGAAGAACTGGGGAGTGGGGATTTCATGAGTATCGAGCAACTAAAAGTGTTTGTGACGGTAGCGGAGCTGCAGCATTTTTCACGTGCCGCAGAGCTGCTGCATTTGTCTCAGCCGGGAGTCAGCATGCATATACGCAGCTTGGAAAATGAGTTCGGTACGAAGCTGCTTCATCGTTCGTCGAAGCGGGTGAAGCTGACGGAGGCGGGGGAAATCTTGTATCGTCAAGCGAAGGCGATACTGCTGCAATACGAGACGGCGAAGCATGAGATCGAGAGGCTGAACCAGGTCGTCTCCGGCAGTTTGAGCGTCGGGGCAAGCTTCACGATCGGAGAGTTTCTTCTGCCTAAGCTGCTGGCGAGCTATGCACGGCTGTATCCGGGGGTGGAGGTACAGGTCACCGTCGGCAATACGGATGAAATCGAGCGGCTTGTGCAGGCGCACGAGCTGGAGGTCGGGCTGGTCGAAGGAGAGCTGCAGCGGCCGGGGATTCGTTCGGAGACGTTCATGGAGGACGAAATGATCGTGGCCGTTCCGGCGGGCCATCCGCTTGCGGCTTACCGGGAAGTGACGCCGGAGGCTTTGCAGGATCAAGTCTGGATTTTCCGCGAGGTTGGTTCCGGTACCCGGGCCTACAGCGACCGGCTGATCCGCGAGTGGGGACTGCGGGTGCAGCGAGCTTACGTGCTGAGCAGCACGCAAGGCGTCAAGGAGACGGTTGCGGCGGGACTGGGTATTGCCGTATTGTCGCGCTGGACTGTAGGACGAATGGTTGCGACGGAGGAACTGAAGGAGCTGCGAATTCGCGGCCAGCGGCTGACCCGTTTGTTATCGCTGATTCAAGGCGAGGAGCGGGCGGGGACGCTTGCGCTGGACCGGTTCGTCCAGCAGGTGAGAGGGCTTCGCACGGCCTCTTCCGGTTGATTTATGCGGCTGATTCCTTTAGGATGAGGATATTGGGATAAAAAGGAGAAAGATCACGATGCCGAAAAAAGTGAAAGTATCGGATTTGGTGAGAGAGTTCCATCTGGAAATTATTTGCGGCGAAGAGGGACTGAAGCGTCCGATCGTCACGGCGGATTTGTACCGTCCCGGGCTTGAGATGGCTGGATATTACGAATTCCATCCGACGGACCGGGTCCAAATTCTCGGCAAAACGGAGCTGACGTTCTTCGACGGGTTGTCGTCGGAGGAGCGGATGGACCGGATGCGCCGGCTGTGCGCGCCGGAGGAAACGCCTTGCATTATTATCAGCCGCGGGATGGACGCGCCGATCGAGCTGCTGGCGGCGGCGAACGACCATCAGATCACGGTTGTTAAGACGGCGATGGCGACGACGATTTTGGCCAGCCGCGTAACGAATTTTCTAGAAAACCGGCTTGCCCCTACGACGACGATTCATGGGGTGCTGGTCGACGTATATGGTATCGGCATGCTGATTTCCGGGTCCAGCGGGATCGGCAAAAGCGAAACGGCATTGGAGCTGGTGAAGCGGGGCCACCGGTTGATCGCGGACGATGCGGTGGAAATCCGTCAAACGGCCGACCATCAGCTGATCGGCAACGCGCCCGAATTAATTCGGCACCTGCTTGAAATCCGCGGCATCGGGATTATTAACGTCATGACGCTGTTTGGCGCCGGTGCGGTACGTACCGAGAAGAAAATATCTGTGGTCGTTAAGCTGGAGACATGGCAGCAGGACAAGCAGTACGACCGGCTCGGCCTGGACGAGGAAACGACCCAGATTATTGATACGAACATACCGCTCGTGACGATTCCGGTTCGCCCGGGACGAAACTTGGCGGTTATTATTGAAGTTGCGGCGATGAACTACCGCTTGAAACGGATGGGTTATAACGCCGCCCTGCAGTTTACGAATAAATTGACCGAGTCGCTGGCCGAGGACATGGACGATTTGTAAGGGAAGCCCGATTTGACGGGTGGACAATTTTTGGCATAAGGAAGGAGTTACAAGCATGTTTCTCGCGATTAATCCGATTGCTTTTTCAATCGGTCCGTTAAGCGTCCGTTGGTACGGCATCATCTTAGGGACGGCGGCGTTGGTCGGTCTGCTGCTCGCGATTCGAGAAGGGAAACGGTTCCGCATGTCCCCGGACTTCTTCATGGATCTGGTGCTGATCGGGGTGCCGTCGGCGATCGTTGGCGCAAGAATTTACTATGTCGCTTTCAAATGGGAGGATTACCAAGATAATCTGTGGAAAGTCTTTGCCGTTTGGGAAGGCGGTATTGCCATCTACGGAGCGTTGATCGGCGCTATTATCGCGGCGGTCATTTATGTGCGGCGGAAAGGCTACTCGTTCTGGCGCATTGCCGATATTTGCGCACCGGGATTAATCATCGGACAAGCGATTGGACGCTGGGGCAATTTCATTAATCAGGAAGCGCACGGCGGGCCGGTAGCGGAGTCGTTCCTCAGGAACAACCTTCATCTGCCGGATTGGATCGTCAATCAAATGCTTATTGAAGGCCAGTATTACCATCCGACGTTTTTATATGAGTCGCTTTGGAACGTCGTGGGACTCCTCCTGCTATTCGTGCTGCGTCGGCGTTCGTTTTTACGGGCGGGAGAGCTCTTTTTCAGTTATTTCATCTGGTATTCGATCGGGCGGTTTTTCGTAGAAGGCCTGCGGACGGACAGCCTTGATTTTACGGGACCAAGCTGGCTGGCCGCGCTGATGAACGGCATGTGGTCGCCGATGAAAGCTTTCGGGTTCGAGCCCGGATTCATGACCTACGGAGGCAATGTGCGGATTTCGCAGCTCCTGGCGGTGCTGATCGTGCTTGCCGCGTTTGCGCTGATCATCGTTCGCCGCCGAACGGGCGCAGCTTCGGAGCGCTATAGCGATCCGATTGTAAGGATCGGACAAGCCCCGGAGGAAGCGGGCAAAGCCGGCGATGCAGACACTCAGCCGGATGGCATCAAGGAAGCAGACATAAAGGCAAAGGAGTAGCAGCATGATACAAACCGTGTTATTTGATCTGGACGGAACGATTGTCGATACGAACGAGTTGATCATTCAGTCTTTCTTGCATACGTTTGAGGGAATAACCGCAGAGCCGGTAACCCGGGAACACATTGTGCCGAACATGGGACGGCCGTTAATCGAGCAAATGGTGTTCTTCTCCGGACGGGAGCAGGTGGACGATTTGGTGCAAAAGTACCGGGCGTTTAACATTGCGCATCATGACGAACTGGTGCGGGAATTTCCTTATGTTCGCGAGACGCTGGCCAAGCTTCATGCCGCCGGTGTCAAGCTGGGCGTGGTGACAAGCAAAATCCGGCAGACGACGGAAATGGGGCTGAAGCTGACGGGGCTGTACGACTACTTCGGCACGATCGTAACGGTGGACGACGTCGGGAAAGCGAAGCCGGACCCGGAAGGGATTCATAAAGCGGTCCGGGAGCTCGGCGGCGAACTCTCGTCCGCGCTGATGGTCGGCGACAGCCACTATGACATCGAAGCGGCGCACAATGCGGGCATTCCGTCGGTAGCGGTCGCTTGGTCGCTGAAAGGGACCGAATATTTGAAACAGTATAAGCCGACCCATATCATTCAGGATATGCGCGATATTGTGCCGATTGTCGGGATCGAGGGGAAGTAGCGCTTGAGAAACACGGACAAATATCCGGTGGAAGGGCCGAACTCGCTCTGGCAGGTTTATAAGACGATCAGCCGTTTCAAGGCGGTTCGAAATTTTATTTTTATCCAAATCTCCAGGTATGCGCCCTCCTTGCCGATGAAACGGTGGATCTACCGCCACGTGCTTGGGATGAAGGTAGGGGAGCATGCCTCCTTTGCGTTAATGGTGATGGTGGATGTGTTTTTTCCAGAGAAGATCGAGATCGGAGACAATACGATTATCGGTTACAATTCGACGATTTTGACGCACGAATATTTGATCAAGGAATACCGGCTAGGGCGGGTGAAAATCGGGTCGCATGTGATGATCGGAGCGAATACGACGATTTTGCCCGGAGTGACGATTGGCGATCATGCGATCGTGGGCGCGGGCTCGGTCGTGCATAAGGATGTGGAGCCGTATAGCTTTGTGGCGGGGAATCCGCTTCAGGTGATTCGGGAGGATGTGCGCATGACGGAGCAGGATAGATGAGTCGGCACGTTTTACAGATTGCAAATTTAACATTTTGCAAAAGTTAACAATATGTTCTATAATACGGCTTGTACAATAAAAAGGCTTGCAAGGGCGGTCGGCTAATCTCCCGGAAGGGAGGTGATGCCTGTGGAGGCTAAGGACACGCTGACTTTAATGATCGGCTTCGGGATGCTGCTTATTGCGCTGCTCACGCTGATAGTTAACATCATTGTCGCTCTTATCCAAAACAAAAAGAAATAGACCGCCCATCACACAGGGAATACGGTCTATTTCGCGATCATTCCTTATTCAGCCGACCGCCTTTGAAGCGGTTATTGTACCAAGGGAGAACGGTAGCCGCCGTTGCTCCCTTGTATTGTTTATTATATGCTCTTGCCTTTATTCGCGCAACCGGGTCCATGCAATCGGATCATTGACGAATCAAGCGTTCCCGTGATAAACTTACGATTACATTCTTTATTTTGGTAGCATGGTAGCGCGCTAAAGTAAAATTAGAGATAGCAGGGTGAAGACGGTGTCCAAACCGAAGGTGTTTGAAAAGCCGACAGGCGTAAAAGATTACCTCCCCGAAGCGGCGGCCAAGCTCCGCCGCATCGAATATAAAGTCATGCAGTGCATGGAGCGCTGGGGCTTTAGAGAAATTATTACTCCTACTCTGGAGTATTACGATACCGTTGGGGTCGCCAGCTCGACGGAGGACAAAAAGCTGTTCAAGCTGCTGGACCGGAATGGCACGACGCTTGTGATGCGTTCCGATATGACGGCGCCAATCGCCCGGGTTGCTTCCTCGCTGCTCAAGGAGCATCCGTTTCCGCTGCGGCTCTCGTATCAAGCGAACGTATTTCGAGCGTTCGAAGCCGAGGCGGGACGGGATGCAGAATTTTTCCAGGCGGGCGTGGAGCTCATAGGCGATGCTTCCAGCGAAGGCGATGCCGAGGTGATCGCCTTGGCCATCGCTTGCTTGCAAGCGGCCGGCGTGCAGCAGTTCAAGATCGCCCTCGGCCATGTAGGCTTCCTCAACGGCTTGTTCCAAGAGATGCTGCAGCAGCGCCAGGATGCACAGACCGCGCTGAAAGCGTGTCTGCTCAGCCGCGATCACGTCGGCTACCGGGAGACGATCAAGTCGCTAGGCCTTCCTTGCGAAGTGCAGCAGGAGCTGGAAGGCATTCTCCGGCTGCGCGGCGGGCGGGAAATCTGCAATCAAGCGCGACAGGCGACAAAGGACCCCGTCGCCCAGCATGCGATTGCGCATCTATGCGAAATCTGGGACGTGCTGGAAGCGTATGGCGTCTGTGAACATGTGCTGATCGATCTGACGATGATCGGCGATTTCTCGTACTATACGGGGATGACGTTCGAGGGCTACGCTGCGGATCTGGGCTTTCCCGTATGCAGCGGGGGACGGTACGACAACCTGCTGGCGCAGTTCGGACGTCCGGCGCCGGCGACGGGCTTCGGGCTAAAGACGAACCGGATCTTGGAAGTGATCGGAAAAAGCAAAACGGAAGAAGCCCCGCAGCGGGTGCTGATCGTCTACACGGAGCGTCATCGGGCGGCAGCGCTGGCTAAGGCAAGGGAGTACCGCTCGCGAGAAGGCTTTATTGCGGAGACGCGTCTTCTAGAAGACGGACAACAAGGGCTGAATGCGGTACGGCAAGCAGACGGCGCGCTGCAAGCGCACGGCTCCCGCTATGGCGACATCATATCGTTTACGGAGTAAGGAGGGGCAGCGCATGCAGGACTTATTGAAGGTGGCAATGCCCAAAGGGCGTATTTATAAGCAGGCTTCCAAGCTGTTTCGCGAAGCGGGGCTCACCATCCCCGAGGAGACGGACGATTCGCGCAAGCTGATTATTGCCGTGCCGGAGGCGCGGATGGAATTCATTATGGCGAAGCCGGTCGATGTGCCAACCTACGTCGAATATGGCGTGGCGGATATCGGCGTCGTCGGCAAAGACGTGCTGATGGAGGAGAACCGGGACGTATACGAGCTGCTCGATCTCGGAATTGCACGCTGCCGCATGTCTGTCATCGGGCTGCCGGACTGGCAGCCAGTGCTGAACCCGCGGGTGGCGACGAAATATCCGAATGTGGCCTCGCAATATTTTCGGGAGCAGGGGCAGCAGGTGGAGGTCATCAAGCTGAACGGCTCGATCGAGCTGGCGCCGCTGATCGGTTTGGCCGACCGGATCGTCGATATGGTGGAGACCGGCAGCACGATCCGGGAAAACGGGCTGGCCGAGCATGAGCAAATTTTTGCGATTACAAGCCGGCTCATTGCTAACCGCGTCAGCTACCGGATGAAAAATGACGCCATTCAGGCGCTCTGTGACCGGCTGCAGCGGTCATTGCCGCTGTGACGGCAACGGTTTAGCTTCATAGGCCGATTATATTGACGGAAAGAGAAACAGAATTCGCATACATCAAAGGAGGCCGCGGTCATGAGAGTGATGCCCGCATCGGAATTTTCGCTGCAGCGGGAGGTGGAATACGGCACGCCCGAGCAAAACGAAAGCGTAAAGCGCATCATCGAAGAGGTGTGCCGGGACGGGGATGCCGCACTGCGCAAGTTCGCACAGCAGTTTGACGGGGTCAAAGTCGATGAGCTGCGCGTTGCGCCGGAGGAGATCGAAGCCGCCTATGCGCAGGTGGACGAGAGCTTCTTGGCGGCGCTGCGCGAAGCAGCCGCGAACGTGCGTCGCTTCCATGAGAAGCAAATGCGCAACTCGTGGATGGATCTGCAAGCCGACGGCAGCATTCTCGGCCAAGTGATCCGCCCGCTGCGCCGGGTCGGGCTGTATGTGCCCGGCGGCAAGGCGGCGTATCCGTCGTCGGTGCTGATGAACGCGATCCCGGCACAGGTTGCGGGCGTGCCCGAAATCGTGATGGTGACGCCTCCGGCTACGGCCGGGGTGAAGGGCATCAACCCGCATATTCTCGTTGCAGCCGCGGAAGCGGGCGTGCGCGAAATCTACCGCGTCGGCGGCGCGCAGGCGGTAGCTGCGCTGGCGTACGGGACGGAGTCGATTCCGGCGGCGGACAAAATCGTCGGCCCCGGCAACATCTACGTCGCGCTGGCGAAGCGCAGCGTGTTCGGCGCGGTGGATATCGACAGCATCGCCGGGCCGAGCGAGATCGTTGTCTTGGCCGACGAGACGGCGGACGCCGCTTATGTGGCGGCCGACCTGCTGTCGCAGGCCGAGCACGACGAGATGGCCTCGGCCATTCTCATCACTCCGTCGCAGGAGCTGGCTGAAGCGGTCCGCCTGGAGGTGGACCGCCAGTTGAGCGAGCTGCCGCGCCGCGACATTGCCGCACAATCGATTCGCGATTACGGCGCGATTTTGACCGTGGATAGCCTCGAGGAAGGCGTCCGCGCCGTGAACCGGCTGGCGCCGGAGCATTTGGAAATCATCGTGCGCGAGCCGTTCGATTATTTGAGCCGGATCGAGAACGCCGGGGCGATTTTCCTCGGGCCTTACAGCTCGGAGCCGGTGGGGGACTATTTTGCGGGACCGAACCACGTGCTGCCGACGAATGGCACGGCACGGTTCTCGTCACCGCTGAACGTCGACGATTTTCTGAAAAAATCGAGCGTCATCTATTATAGCAAAGAAGCACTGCTGCGCGATGGGGAGAAGATTATAACGCTGGCCCGTCACGAAGGGCTGGACGCGCATGCGCAGGCAATCGAAATTCGCTTGAAGAAAGAAGGGGACCAGCGTGGCTGAGCAAAACCAGCAAGGGGCCGGGCGGCAGGCCGAAATCGCGCGCAAAACGAACGAGACGGACATCCGGCTCGCATTTAACGTGGACGGTACTGGCGTATCCGAGATCGAAACGGATGTGCCGTTCTTGAATCATATGCTCGATCTGTTCACGAAGCACGGACAATTCGATTTGAAAGTGGATGCCAAAGGCGACGTGGATATCGACGATCATCATACAGTCGAGGATATCGGCATCTGCCTCGGACAGACGCTGCGCGAGGCGCTTGGCGACAAGAGGGGAATCAAGCGCTACGCCAACGTATTCATCCCGATGGACGAAGCGCTGGCACAGGTGGCGATCGATATCAGCAACCGGCCGCATCTGGAATATCGGGCCCAATATCCGTCGGCGACGGTCGGCAGCTTTACGACGGAGCTGGTGCATGAATTTTTGTGGAAATTTGCGCTGGAGGCGCGGATTACGCTGCATGTCATCGTGCACTACGGGCATAACACGCACCATATGGTCGAAGCGGTATTCAAGGCGCTCGGACGGGCGCTTGACGAGGCGACGAGCATCGATCCCCGCGTACAGGGCGTGCCGTCGACGAAAGGGGTCCTGTAATCCATGATCGCCATCATCGATTACGGGATGGGCAACCTGCACAGCGTCGCTTCGGCGGTGGAACGGCTCGGCTATCGCGGCGTAATCGTTTCGGACGAGCAGGAGCTGCTTCAGGCGGACGGAGCTATTCTTCCCGGCGTCGGGGCGTTCGGCGATGCGATGGACCATCTGCGCGAATCGAAGCTGGCTGCGGCCGTGAAGCGTTATGCGGACAGCGGCAAGCCGCTGCTTGGCATCTGCTTGGGCATGCAGCTCTTGTTTAGCCGCAGCGAGGAGCACGGTCTGCATGAGGGGCTGAACCTGCTGCCCGGAGACGTCGTCCGCTTCCGCGGCGATTACAAGGTGCCTCACATGGGGTGGAACAAACTCGAATTCCGGCAGGCAAGCCCGCTGTTTGAAGCGGTAGAAGAGGGGCATGTGTACTTCGTTCACTCATTTCATGTAAAGCCGGAGCAGCCGGGCGATCTGCTGGCGGTAACGGATTACTATCAGCAGGTGACGGCCATCGTCGGTCGCAATAACGTGTTCGGGATGCAGTTTCACCCCGAAAAAAGCGGCAGCGTCGGCATGAAGCTGCTTGGCAATTTTCTTGCGCTGTGTACGCGTAAGTAGACAGGCCGTGCGCTTGGCTCCGGCTCGCCGGGTTTCCAAACGGCCGATGCGATTCATATTTCCAAGGTTGGAGGAACGTTTTCATGTCTTCATTCATTATTTATCCCGCCATCGACATTCGCGGGGGCAAGTGCGTGCGCCTGATCCAAGGCGATTACAATCAGGAAACCGTGTATAACGAAAATCCGCTGGAGGTCGCCAAAGCTTGGGAAGCCCAAGGAGCCAAATGGATTCATCTCGTCGATCTGGACGGAGCGAAGGCGGGCTATCCGGTCAACGACAAGCTGATCGGTGAGATCGCCAAGGCCGTGAACGTTCCGGTGCAGCTCGGAGGCGGCTTGCGCACGGAAGCGGACGTGAATCATATTTTGTCGCTCGGCGTTTCGCGGATCATTCTCGGCACGGCGGCCATCGAAAACCGCGAATTCGTGAGCCGGGTGCTTCAGAAGCACGGGGATAAAGTCGCCATCGGCATCGATGCCCGAGACGGATATGTGGCGACCCGCGGCTGGCTGGAAACGTCCGCGGTCAAAGCGGATGAGCTTGCCGCAGAGCTGGCGAAGGAAGGCGCGAAGACGTTTATTTTCACCGATATTTCGCGTGATGGCATGATGGGCGGCCCGAACGTGGAAGCGATCGTCCATTTGGCGAAGGTATCGGGGCAGTCGGTGATCGCTTCCGGCGGAGTAAGCCGTTACGAGGATTTGGAGCGGCTGGCGAAGCATGCGGCGGACGGCGTAGGCGGGGCCATCGTCGGCAAGGCGCTGTACACCGGCAGCATCAAGCTGGAGGAAGCGCACGGACGGGTGTAAAGGCAGAAAGGAGGACGACATATGCTGGCCAAACGGATCATCCCTTGTCTTGACGTGAAGGACGGACGGGTCGTCAAAGGAGTCAATTTTGTCAATTTGCGCGATGCCGGCGATCCGGTCGAGCTCGCATCGATCTACGATCGCGAAGGAGCGGACGAACTGGTGTTCCTGGACATCTCCGCCTCCCATGAGGGACGGGCGACGATGGTCAACGTCGTGCAGCAGACGGCCGGCCAAATTACGATTCCGTTCACGGTCGGCGGCGGAATTTCGAGCGTGGACGACATGAAACGGCTGCTGCGGGCGGGCGCGGACAAAATCGGGATCAACACGGCCGCGGTCCGCAATCCTCAGCTTGTATCCGACGGCGCGCGCCGTTTCGGCTCGCAGTGCATCGTCGTCGCGATCGACGCCCGGTATAACCCGGAGTGGAACGAATGGGAAGTGTTCACCCACGGCGGACGCAACGGCACGGGCATCCGGGCGCTCGAATGGGCCAAGCGGATCGAAGAGCTCGGAGCCGGTGAAATTTTGTTGACGAGCATGGATGCGGACGGCACGAAGGACGGGTTTGACCTGCGGCTCACGCGGGCGGTTTCGGAGCTCGTATCGATCCCGGTCATCGCCTCCGGCGGAGCGGGCAAGAAGGAGCACTTCTACGACGTGTTTGCGGAAGGCAAGGCGGACGCGGGGCTGGCCGCCACAATTTTTCACTATAAAGAGATGACGATCGAAGAGGTTAAAGACGACCTCAGGCATAAAGGAGTGGAGGTCCGGTGAGCGGGCAAACAGCAGGAACCTTAGAGGAGTTAACGGCGGCGATCAAATGGGACGCGAACGGCCTTGTGCCGGCCATCGTACAGGATGCGGCAAGCAAGGACGTGCTGATGATGGCCTACATGAATCAGGAGTCGCTGAAGCTGACGCTGGAATCGGGCGAAACGTGGTTTTGGAGCCGTTCACGCAGCGAGCTGTGGCATAAGGGCGCGACGTCCGGCCATGTGCAAAAGGTCAAGGCTTTGAGATACGATTGCGACGGCGACACGCTGCTGGTGCTTGTGGATCAAGCGGGGCCTGCCTGCCATACCGGGCGATACAGCTGCTTCTACAACGAAGTGAAGCTCGGAGCTTTGGCGGACGGCGGGGAAGCTGCGGCAGATTCGCCGTCTGCGGACCGTTTTGCTATGCTCGGCCGTCTGGAGTCGGTGATCGCGCAGCGCGACGCGGAACGGCCGGAAGGGGCTTATACGACGTACCTGTTTGAAAAAGGCATCGATAAAATATTGAAAAAAGTCGGCGAGGAAACGGCCGAGGTGATCATCGCGGCGAAAAACCGCGACAACGACGAGCTGCGGTACGAAGCGAGCGACCTTATTTTCCACCTGATGGTGCTGCTGCGCGAAGCGAAGCTGCCGCTCGATGAGGTGATGCGCGAGCTGGACCGCCGGCACAAAAAATAATGGCGCCGAAGGAGGGGTATGCTGGTGACCATGCCGCCCTCCGTCGCCTAAAAGGAGAATTCACTCGAATGCGCATCGATTATCATACGCACCATGTGCGGTGCGGGCATGCGTTGGGAGAGCTGGAGGAATACGTGCTGAAGGGCATTGAGATCGGACTGGACCAACTGGGGCTATCCGATCACATGCCCTTGCTGCATGTGGACCCGGCTTCCTATTACCCGGGCATGGCCATGCCGATGGACGAACTGCCGAACTATGTGGAGGAAGCGCTGCGTTTGCAGCATAAGTACAAAGATCAGATCGATATCCGGGTCGGACTCGAAGGGGACTATATCGAAGGCTACGAAGCGGAAATCGAGCGGATCATCAACGCGTATCCTTGGGATTATGTGATCGGGTCCGTTCATTTTCTTGGGGAATGGGACATTACGGATTACCGGCAGACGGACGGCTGGAAGGAGCGGGACGCCTACGAGGTCTACGTGCAATATTACGACGCCGTTTGCAAAGCATGCCGGACCGGCTTCTACGACTACATCGGGCATATCGACGTGATCAAGCGGTTCGGCTTCAAGCCGGAGCAGAGTGTGGAGCATTTGGAGCGTCAGGCGATGGACGCTGTCCGGGAGGCAGGCATGGCCATCGAGCTGAACGCTTCGGGCTTGCGCATGCCGGTAGAGGAAATGTTCCCAAGCCTCCGGATGCTGAAGTACGCCCGAGAGCTGGGAATTCCTGCGACACTCGGCTCGGACGCGCACCAGCCGGACCGGCTCGCACAGTACCTTGACCAAGCCACCGACCTGCTACGGCAGGCAGGATTTAACGAATTAGCCACATTTAAAAGCAGGAAACGCGCCATGGTGCCTATTGGATTCGCTTCATTTCATGTATAATGGGGACGTGGGCATTTTAAATATTGTGTAAACCGGCCAACCGGAGCCTTTTTGAAAAGGTCCATCCAACGTCAATGACCCATTGTAACATAAGCAAAAGCGGAGGTAACCATGTACAGCGACAAAATGAAGATTTTCTCGGGTTCGTCCAACCCGAAACTGGCGGAGCGCATATGCGAAGAGCTGAAAGTGCCGCTCGGCAAAATCAAGCTTTCCCGATTCAAGAGCGGGGAAATTTACTGTCTCTACGAAGAAAGCATTCGGAATTGCGACGTCTTTCTGGTGCAAACGTTCTCTCATCCGATCAACGAGAATTTCATGGAGCTTCTCGTCATGATGGATGCCGCTAAACGGGCTTCGGCGAGAACGATCAATCTTGTCGTCCCTTACTATGGTTATTCCCGCCAAGAGCGCAAAGCCGCGCCTCGGGAACCGATCTCGGCCAAGCTGGTAGCGGACCTGCTGACGGCAGCGGGTGCGGACCGTGTCATCACGATCGATCTGCATGCCCCGGCGATCCAAGGCTTCTTCAACATCCCTGTGGACCATTTGACGGCGCTGGACTTGGTTAGCGATTATATTAAAAAGCTTAATATCCAAAACCCGATCATCGTCTCCCCGGATGCGGGACGCGCGACGACAGCCGAGAAGATGGCGAACATTCTCGATGCGCCGTTTGCCATGATGATCAAGAAAAGACCGGCTCACAACGAAGCGGTCATTACGCATGTTATCGGGGACGTAGCAGGTCGTACGCCGATCATCATAGAGGATTTGATCGATACCGGCTCGACCATCGTCAACGTCGTGGAAGGACTGAAGGAACGCGGGGCTCACGACGCTTACGTCTGTGCGACGCACCCGGTATTCTCCGGCCCGGCCTTGCAGCGACTGGATCATCCGAACATTAAGGAAGTCGTCATTACGGACTCCATCGCCATTCCTGACAACCATCCTGAAAGATTCCGGGTGCTTTCCGTTGCCAATCTGCTTTCGGACGCGATCAACATCATCATGTCCGGCGGCTCACTCAGCTCGCTGTTCAAATACGGCGGCGTATAATAATTATTACCACACGACTCCGGCTGTCGAAACCTTACGGTTTTGGGCCGGATTGTGTTATACTTAGGAATCATTATTACTCCGGCGATGTAGAAATGAAGCTCTGAAATGCACAGGCGGGTTTCTCATGTAATTCCGGACGGGTCACGGAGGTGCCTGAATTATGGAGAAGAAAAAACGTGTGCTGCCGAAACCCAGCACCAATGTCATACCGATGAAAATGGACGCCACGTTCTTTTTCGAAAAAGCCGTTCAGTCCTTGGACCGTTATCATTATGATAAGGCGTTGAAATATTTTCGTCGTGCGGCTGAGTACGAGCCGGAAAATCCGGTCAATCACTGCAATTTGGCCGGGCTGCTGTCCGAGATGGGAAATTACGAGGAATCCAACCGCATTTTGCAGCACGTACTGGACCGGATCGATCCGACGATGACGGAATGCTACTTCTATATGGCGAACAATTTTGCTAACATGGAAAATTACGAATCGGCGGAAAAAGCGATTATTCATTACCTTGAGAACGATCCGACCGGACAGTTTTTGGAAGAGTCCGAGGAAATGATGGAACTGCTTAGCTACGAGCTGGACCGCCCAGCGAAGCTGTCGACGATCAAGAGCCGGGAAGGCTTGTTCGATCACGACCGGGCGCGCTCGATGCTGGAGGAAGGAAAGTTCTCCGAAGCGGTTCGACTTTTGGAAAATATCATCAGCAAGCATTCTGATTTTATGGCCGCGCGCAACAACTTGGCCTTGGCCTATTATTATATGGGACATTTCGACAAGTCGGTCGACATGATCCGGCAGGTGCTGGAGATGGAGCCCGGCAATTTGCATGCGCTCTGTAACCTGGCAATCTTCTACCAGCATTTCGGCGACCGGGAGAGCTTGGCGGAACTGCTCGGAGTGCTGCGCAAAACGTACCCGTTTCATCAGGACCACGTCTTTAAGCTGGCCACAACGATGGGGATCTTAAGCGAGCATGAGAAAGCATTCCGTCTGTTCAAGCGTCTGTTGAAAACGGGCGAAGCGGGTCTGGATCCCTGCTTGTTTCATTACACCGCCGTAGCCGCTTACAATACGGGGCGGTACGAAGAAGCTCAGCGGCAGTGGAAGCAGGCGGAGAAATTCGATCCGGGCTCGGATATCCCGAAGTTCTATCTGAATTTGCTGGATAAGCACCGGGAGGAAACGAGAAAGCCTCCGGTCAGCTATCACTACCATCTGCCGTTCGAGGAACAATTCCGCGGGTTGGAACGCGCCGAGGGCGGACTGCCGGAGCATATGAAGCGCGATCCGCTTGTCCGGTCGTCGTTCTTCTGGGCGCTGCGTCATGGAGACGGAGATACGAAGCTGCAGGTGATCCAAGCGTTCGGTCTGATTGCGGACGATGAAGTAAAGGATGCGCTGACGGAATTTATTATGCTGCCGGACGAGGACGATTATTTGAAGCAGGTGGCGATCTTCGTGCTGCGCAGCATCGGGATGAAGGAGCCGTTGACGGCCATGCTGAACGGCAAGCCGACGACGGTCGAGCCTTCACCGTTCTCCCCAGGGCTTCCGGTATGGGAAAGCAAGTGGCAGGCCATCATGGAAACGGCGCTGCGGCATATGGCCCGGCGTTACGATATGGTACAGCAGTACGATTTGCAGACGCTTTGGGTAGAATATTTATCGAGGGTGTTCCCGAACGTGCCCAAGATGACCAAGGTCGAAGGCTGGGCGGCTGCGCTTGAATATTTGACGGCCAAGATGCACCGGCGTCCGATCAGTTATCACGAGGCGGCGCAGCGTTACGGGGTGTCGGTGGCGACGGTGAGCAAGAATGCGAAGCTGATCGACGAAGCTTGCGGTTTAAAAGAGAAAATGGACGCCATTTTCAAAAAATTGACCGGCATGGAGTCTCAATCTTAATATAGAGATCAAGAAGATACGACAGGAGGAAGCTCTATGTATAAATCGATCGTAATCGGAACCGGCCCGGCGGGACTCACGGCTGCCATTTATTTGGCCCGCGCCAACCTGAACCCGCTGGTCATCGAAGGACCGGAGCCGGGCGGACAATTGACGACGACCACCGAAGTCGAGAACTTCCCGGGGTTCCCCGAAGGAATCATGGGCCCGGAGCTCATGGACAACATGCGGAAGCAAGCGGAGCGTTTCGGCGCCGAGTTCAAAACGGGCTGGGTCAACAAGGTCGATCTGTCCAAGCGTCCGTTCAAGCTGAATGTGGAAGGCCTCGGCGATATCGAAGCCGAATCGCTGATCATCTCGACCGGCGCTTCGGCGAAGCTGCTCGGCATTACGAACGAGAAGGAAAGCATCGGCCGCGGCGTCAGTACTTGCGCTACGTGCGACGGCTTCTTCTTCCGCGGCAAGAAGATCATTGTTGTGGGCGGCGGTGACTCGGCGATGGAGGAAGCGGGCTTCCTGACGCGTTTTGCGACGGAAGTGCGCATCGTGCATCGCAGAAACGAACTGCGCGCCTCCAAAATCATGCAGGATCGCGCGCGTCAAAACGAGAAAATTACATGGAGCCTGAACCGCACGCCTCTGGAAGTCATGTCCGGCGAAAAGGGCGTGACTGGCTTGAAGGTGAAAAACAATGAGACCGGTGAAGAGGAATTGATCGAAACGGACGGGATCTTTGTGTCGATCGGCCATAAGCCGAACACAAGCTTCCTCGGCGGGCAAATCGTCACGGACGAAGTCGGTTACATTTTGGTCAAGCCGGGTACGTCCCTGACCAACGTCGAAGGCGTCTTTGCCTGCGGCGACGTGCAGGACAACAAATACCGCCAGGCGATTACGGCGGCCGGCAGCGGCTGTATGGCGGCGCTCGACTGCGAGAAGTTCCTGGAAGGGCATATGGCGCATGACTGGAGCAAGTCCCTGTAACAACGCCATATAGGCGTGGAACCCTGCGTTCTGCGCCTTTTTCATGCTTATAAGAAAAGCTTCTATCGAAGTCTATTCATGGATGAGTGACCGCGGTTTAGCGGAAGTTTTTCTTGTGATATAGAATTTGTTCAGCTTCGCTGAAAATTAATAAATTCTATATCGTTAAGAAAAGCTTCTTATCGAAGCCTTTTCGAGGAAGATACATTCGTGTTTTAAGTGGAAGCTTTTCTTGCGATATAGAATTCAATCAGCTCCGCTGATAACTTATAAATTCTATATCTAAAAAAAATTACCTTCCGTCTTAAGCGTCTCGGGGTACTTTTCTGTGATTATGCGGCTGGAAAGTGGTCATCGACACTTTCTCGACACACTCTTGGAGGAGTGCTCGGCTTCCCCTTGGCTAATCTTGACCTTCTAGGAAGGTTGGCTTATAGTTGGAACAGGAGCTTATAGATAACGGATAGGGTACGAGGTGATTCGACAGGTATGGGAGAACGTGTTTACGTAGGAGTCGATTTGGGAGGAACCGCGATTAAAGTCGGATTGTGCGATGCGCAGGGCAAGCTGCTGCAAACGTACGAAGGCCCGACCGGTACCGAACATGGCGCAGAGGTAGTGCTGGAAAACATCGCGCAGTATGTGCGTAAGCTGGTTGACGAATCTCCATACGAATGGGAGCAAGTCGCTGGCATCGGTGCGGGAATCGCCGGGTTCATGGACATTCCCGAAGGCTTCATCAAGCTGTCGCCCAACCTGGGCTGGCGCAACGTACCGGTCAAGAAAATTCTGGAAGAGAAGCTTGGAAAAACAGTCAAAATCGACAATGACGCCAACGTCGCTGCGCTCGGAGAAGCATGGAGCGGCGCAGGCGCGGGCATTCCGAATGTCGTCTGCTATACGCTGGGTACCGGAGTAGGCGGCGGGGTCATTATCCACGGCCGCATCTACCAGGGCTACAACGGCATGGCCGGCGAGCTCGGCCATATGGTTGTTGTGCCGGACCTCGAAGCTATCGAATGCGGCTGCGGCAAGAAAGGCTGTCTGGAGACCGTATCGTCGGCAACAGGCATCATCCGCATGGCCAAAGAAGCCGTGGAGCGGGGCGAGCACACGTCGCTGGCGCTTGCCGAGAACATCATGGCGAAAGACGTGTTTGATGCGGCCAAAACGGGCGACGAAACGGCGCTGCGGATCATTAACCGCGCCGCGCTGTATCTCGGTAAATCGATGGCGGCGATTTCCGTTGTTTTGAACCCGCAGCGCTTTATCGTCGGAGGCGGCGTATCCAAGGCAGGCGACATCCTGTTTGATGCGATCCGCAAGTACTACAACGAGCATGCTCAGGAAACGGCCAAAGAAGGCGTGGACATCGTCCCGGCCGTTCTCGGCAACGATGCCGGCGTCGTCGGCGCAGCGGGCCTCAACCTGCACAGCTAAAGGCAGGCGACGGACCTGCACAGCTCATGAAGCCGGCGCATCAGTCGGGAATCCGTTGAAGCCCGGAAACCTGGGCCGGATTTTCACGTATAAACAACCGGCGCGACAAATTGCAAAGCGCCAACAGATATATAGCGAGGAATCCCGTAGGCGAAAGCGGCGGTGAAGAGCCCGTAGAGTTTACGTGGTCCCTTTTAAATCGCGTTCCCGCCTTAGCGAGTAATTGATAGGAACGCGATTTAAACAGGACCCGAAGGGCCTTTACCGACGCGCTAGCCATACACCGGATCTCCAAGCGTCCCCAGGAGGAGCAGCCATGGAAGAAATGCAAACTCTCGGAAAGCTGGTTATTATTACGGGCATGTCCGGTGCCGGCAAGACGATTGCGGTGCAGAGCTTGGAAGACTTGGGCTTTTTTTGCGTGGATAACCTTCCTCCAGTGTTGATTCCCAAATTTGCCGAGCTGATCGAGCAGTCCAAAGGCCGGATCGGCAAAGTTGCGCTGGTCATCGACCTGCGAGGAAGAGAGTTTTTCACTTCATTGTCCGAATCGCTGCGCTACTTGGGTGAGAATTACACGCTGACATACGAGATTTTGTTCCTTGACGCGATGGATGCGACGCTTGTGCAGCGTTATAAAGAAAGCCGGCGCAAGCACCCGCTGGCTCCGACGGGCGCCCCGCTGGAAGGGATTCATCAAGAGCGCAAGCTGCTGGAGGAGCTCAAAGGTCTGGCAACACAGGTGATCGATACATCCAACCTGAAGCCGGCGCAGCTGAAGGAAAAAATCATATCCCGGTTCACCAATCTTGAAAACAGCGGCATTTCGATCAACGTCATCTCGTTCGGTTTTAAGTACGGCATTCCGATCGACGCTGATCTTATTTTTGACGTCCGCTTTTTGCCAAATCCGCATTATGTGGATAATCTGCGTCCCAACACCGGGCAAGACCCGGATGTGTACGATTATGTTATGAAGTGGACCGAAACGCAGGAATTTCTCGCAAAGCTGCTCGACATGCTCTACTTTCTCGTTCCCCAGTACAGGAAAGAAGGCAAAAGCCAGATCGTCATCGGCATCGGCTGTACGGGCGGAAAGCACCGTTCGGTGGCGATTGCCGAATATCTCGGTAAAATGATGGGCAATAGTGAAACGGAAGTCGTTCGAGTCAGCCACCGAGATTCCGAACGCGACCGGGTTGAGGTGAAGAAATGACGTTTGACCGGGAGAGGGAAACGTACATTCCGCGCATCGTCGTGATCGGCGGGGGGACTGGGCTGTCGGTCATGCTCCGAGGGCTGAAGCATAAACCCGTGGACATTACGGCGGTCGTCACCGTAGCTGATGACGGAGGAAGCTCGGGCATCTTACGGTCGGAGCTGGAAATAATCCCGCCGGGCGATATCCGCAACGTCTTGTCTGCGCTGGCGGACGTAGAGCCGCTGCTCGGTCAACTGCTCGATTACCGTTTTGATAAAGGGAACGGATTGGCAGGCCACAGTTTGGGTAACCTAATGTTGGCAGCCATGTGCGACATCACCGGCGATTTCGTCACCGGCGTGCGCGAGTTAAGCCGGGTGCTCGCCGTGCGGGGACGCGTTCTCCCGGCTTCCGATCACTCGATCGTGCTGCGGGCGCTTATGGAAGACGGCTCGATCGTCGAAGGAGAGTCCAATATCCCGAAGGCAAGAGGCGTTATACGCCGGGTGTCGATCGAACCGAAGGACGTTCGGGCGCTCCCGGAGGCGCTGGAGGCGCTGCGGGAGGCGGACGCGATTCTGGTCGGTCCGGGAAGCTTGTATACGAGCATTTTGCCCAATCTGCTGGTGCCGGAAATCGCGGAAACAATCGTCGAGTCGAATGCGCTCAAAATTTTTATTTGCAACGTGATGACGCAGCCGGGCGAAACCGACGATTACAAGGTCAGCGATCATCTCAAAGCGGTGCGCGACCACATCGGCACCGACCTGTTCGATTACGTGATTGTGAACAACGGGGACATCCCGGAGCAGGTGCAGAGCAAGTATGCTGAACAGGGGGCCAAGATCGTTCCGCTCGATTTGGACGAAGTGACCAAGCAGGGCTATAAGGTCATTGCCGACCAACTCGTTCTGTTCCGGACTTATCTGCGTCATGACGCCGAGAAGCTGAGTCAACATATTTATCAACTGGTGGAGAGCTGGATGTTCAAGAAGAGGTGATTCCCATGTCCTTCGCCGCCCAGACGAAAAAAGAACTGACCATGATGGAGTCGGATCGCTGCTGCGAGAAAGCCGAACTGTCCGCTCTTATCCGTATGAACGGGGCTGTGCAGTTAACCAGCCAGAAGATCGTGCTCGATATTTCGACGGAAAACGCCGCGATCGCCAGACGCATTTATTCGTTGCTCAAAAAATTGTTCAAGGTGCATACCGAGCTGCTCGTCCGCAAAAAAATGCGGCTCAAAAAAAACAACGTGTATATCGTGCGCGTGCCGAATCAAGTGCAGGACCTGCTGTCGGAGCTGCATATCGTCTCCGAAGGGTTTTTGTTCACCCCCGGCATTGAGCCGGATATCATTAAACGCAGCTGCTGCAAGCGCGCTTATTTGCGTGGGGCGTTCCTTGCGGGCGGCTCCGTGAACAATCCGGAGGGAACGTCGTACCATCTGGAAATTTATTCGATGTACGAGGAGCACTGTCAGGCTCTGGTACGGCTGGCCAATGAGTTCGATTTGAACGCCAGATGCATCGAGCGGAAAAAGGGCTTCGTCCTGTACATCAAAGAAGGCGAGAGGATCATCGAGTTTCTAAGCCTGATCGGCGCTCACCAAGCGCTTCTCCGGTTCGAGGACGTCCGGATTATGAAGGATATGCGCAATTCCGTCAACCGTCTGGTCAACTGCGAGACCGCCAATCTGAACAAGACGATCGGCGCCGCCGTCCGGCAGATCGACAACATCCGGCTGCTGCAGAAGGAAGTGGGGCTCGACAACCTGCCCGACAAGCTTCGGGAGGTGGCGGAGATCCGGCTGAAGCATCCGGATATGAACCTTAAAGAGGTCGGCGATCTGCTGAAAGGCAAAGTCAGCAAGTCCGGGGTGAACCACCGGCTGCGCAAGATCGATGAATTGGCTGAAAAGCTGCGGAAATCGTGAGTAGATTCGGCCAATTATAGATTTTTTGTGTAAATTTGCAATAATTCTAGTGCAAACTGCCGAAAAATGATATAATGTTTGAAAAATCGTTTGTTTCAAGCGATTTCGGATAGATTATCTTCCAGATTGCGCATCAATGCCGAAATCGTTGGTAAATCGTTTGTCTATGTCCGGCAGGACGATGGTTTTGTTTACGTTGAGGGCGTTACGCCCTTCCTTATTTAGGAATTCAAAGATTGTAGGGGGTATTGGTTGCATGTCGAGACGCCCAGTAGTCGTCAAGTTGAAAACAGGTCTTCATGCCAGACCGGCAGCGCTTTTCGTGCAGGAAGCGAATAAGTTTTCTTCGGAGATTTTTGTGGAGAAGGACGAGAAGAAGGTCAACGCCAAAAGTATTATGGGCATTATGAGTTTGGCTATCAGCACAGGAACCGAAGTTCACATAAGTGCAGAAGGTTCGGACGCCGAACAGGCTGTAAACGCTTTAGTCACATTGGTCAGCAAGGAAGAGCTGGAAAACCAATAAACCGCCACAGGGCTTCCGATCCGGAAGCTTTTTTCTTTGCGGTGTTCCTTATTTTGTCACATATGATACCCGCAATAAAGCGCAACCTTTTTTGGGCTGATGCGTCTAATTTGACGTGTCTTTGAACCGGAAAAGGTTTTTTTCTGTATTGGGCACCATTTAGAAAGCGCAGAAAGAGGAGTAGAGGGAATGAAGCCGTTGAAGAAAGAATGGGTCGTTCTGCTGGTGATGGCCATGCTGCTGTCATTTGGCATGGCGCCGCTGGCATCTGCAGCAGAAAAAGAGGCGCCGTTGTCGTCCGCCCCAGAGAAAGAAGCGCCGATGTCATCCGGAACGACCTATGTGCTGCTGTATATCGATAAGCCCGATGCCTTCTTGAATGGCAAGCAGGTGAAGCTGGATGCGCCTGCGACGATTCTGAAGGACAAGATGTTCGTGCCCGCCAAGTTTTTGGGCGATGCGTTCGGGATGAAGGTCGAATGGAACGACAAGACGCGTCAGATCAACATGGAGACGCCGAGCCACAACATTATGATCGACATCGACAACAAGTCGGCATGGATTAACGGCTACTGGATGAAGTTCGACGACGTAGCCGCCATTGTGAACGGCCGCTTGATGATTAAGCTGACTTGGCTGGCTGATTACATGGGAGCGAAGTATATATACAACAACGAGCTGCGCCGCGTGGAAGTACTGCATGTGAAGCCGCCGACGGGTATCTTCGATCCGAATAAAGGGAATTCCAAGCCGGTGGCGAAGTTTACGTTCGCCAAGCCGAGCTATAAGATGGGGGAGCCGGTCAAATACGTGGATCTGAGCTATGACCCGGACTCGGAAGGCATTGGGCGGTACGAATGGACAGGGAAGCAGGAAGCCTTTTTCACCCCGGGTACATATCCGATCACGTTGACGGTATGGGATCACCACGGGAATAAGAGCGAAACCTATACCCGAAATCTTGTCATTAGCAAAGATACGTATTTGAACGAGGTTGAATATCCGATCTTCATCAAGCCGGTCGGCTCCTTCGTCAAGACCGATTGGAGCATGCTTTGGAGCAATTTCTGGGATCTGCCGCAGCTACCGAAGACGGTGAGCGAAGATCGTTCGCGCAAGCTGCTCGTCAGCGATAGCCCGGAGACGTTCACGGAGCGGGGCATATTATACCAGGATGAAGTGGAAGGCAAAGCACGTCTGTATGCCGATCACATCAACGGGTCGAAGGAAAAGCTCAGCCTAGCGATTCTCGCCAAAAACTTGACGGACAAGCCGATTACCATCAAAACGACGAACAAAGGCGAAGTATGGCCTTCGGTGTACGCGCTTTTGATTGGCAGCGAAGCGACGGTCGATTTTCTGATGAACGACCAGATCAACGAGACGATGACGATTCCGGCTCACCAATCGTTTATTTACAAGCAAATGCCGGATTTCTATCCGGATCAGGGCGTTAACTTGTTCTACGATGTCGAGACGGACGGTAAGGTACAATTTTCGTTCGTAGTAGATCGGGAAATTTCCCAAGACTCGCTGGCCCTTCCGTTGCTACCTTTTAATGGGCACGTGAGAGGTACGTTCCCGATTTCCGAGAAGACATGGAACGTTGATGCGACTTCCTTTAAGACTCCGTCCAGGATCACTATCGGCGATGGTATTACCGACCCTTTTCAGCCGGGATATGATCCGATGCGTAAAATGGATGTGAAGGAAGACGGAAATTGGGGCGTTATTTATAAAATTCATGCCGAGAAACCGCGGGCGATGGCTGTTATGATTTTGCCTAAGGGCGGCTACTTCAAAGGACCGTTCAAAATCAACGGTGAAATTCGCCAGGTACCTGTGTCCGGTGTTTTGACCGCATTTGACGGCATGCAAATTCTGGCAAAAACAACGGGTAAAGAAGATGTGCTTGATATTGAGTTCAGCCCGCCTGCGGGTTCGTCGTTTCCTATTGATCTGATTTTCTATCCGCTCGACGAACGCGCCCAATAAAGGCAAAAGGCAAGGCCTTGCTCTGTAGCTGCTAATACGGTTTCGGAGCAAGGTCTTTTTTTATGCAGGGGCACGCAGTCGTTATATGCTAAAAAGCCCGGCCATTCGCACGGGGGGCATACAAAGATGCGCCGTGGAATGGCCGGGCTTTTCGTGCTGACCGGATCAGATTATACGCGTTCGATAACTTTGTCGATCAAGCCGTAGTTTTTCGCTTCCTCTGCGGACATGAAGTTGTCGCGGTCGGTGTCTTTCTCGATGCGTTCGAACGACTGGCCTGTGCGCTCGGCGAGAATCGTGTTCAGCTTGTCACGCATTTTCAGGATGCGCTTCGCGCGGATCTCGATATCGCTGGCTTGGCCTTCGGCTCCGCCAAGCGGCTGGTGAATCATAACCTCGCTGTTCGGCAGCGCCAAGCGTTTGCCTTTCGCTCCCGCGGCAAGCAGGAAGGCGCCCATCGATGCCGCCATGCCGACGCAGATCGTGGACACGTCCGGTTTGATGAATTGCATCGTGTCATAGATCGCCATCCCCGACGTAATGGAGCCGCCAGGGCTATTGATATACAAGCTGATGTCTTTATCCGGATCGGTTGCGGCCAGGAACAGCATTTGGGCAATAATCGAATTGGCTACAACATCGTTGACCGGACTTCCGAGAAAAATAATCCGGTCCTTGAGCAGACGCGAATAGATGTCATAAGCGCGTTCTCCTCTTGCATCCGGTTCGACGACCATTGGAATAAAACTCATCGGCTGCAGCCTCCTTTTATATTCAAACTATAACCATCATATACGAAAAACAAACAAAGGTCAAGAAAGGTCAAACCAAAGAAATAAAAAAATCAGTTTTGTTAAAACTGACTGTGTGTGAATGGCGCGCCCGCAAGGAATCGAACCTTGATCTCAGGCTCCGGAGGCCTACGTCATATCCATTGGACCACGGGCGCATATTCAGTTTGGTGTGCTGTGTTGCATAAGTGACAGCAAAAATTATTATAAGCTATAAGCCCAAGAAAAGCAACCTTTTTCAATAAAAAAATTTTCTACACCTAAATTGCCGCAAGAATAGCGGTTGCGGACGGTTAACGGAATGTCGAACGGTGACGAAGGCACTTGATGTGAGAAGAAGAATGGGTTATAATGGGGATACTAAGTGAAACAACTTAGTACTTTTTTTAGAGTATGTGGGACTTAAAATGCAGCACTGGGACAAAAAAAGTCCAATAAAGCTGCGATCTTAAGCAGGTGTGAATCCATGAGAGAAATCCTCGACATTCAAAAGCAGCTTTTGCCCGATCTGGTTGACACCATGAAGAAGCGATATACGATCCTGCATCACATCATGATATCCGGTTTGGTGGGCCGTCGGACGCTGGCGCTGTCGGTGGGAGCGACGGAGCGGGTGCTCCGTGCGGAAGTGGATTTTCTGAAGGAACAGGGCTTGATCGAAGTCGAAGCTTCCGGCATGCGGATCAGCGGAGCGGGCAGAGAGCTGTTGGAACGGCTTGAACCGGTTGTTAAAGACTTGTTCGGTTTGACCGAGCTGGAAGAACGCATACGTTCGCACTTCGGCTTGAAGCAGGTGATCATCGTCCCAGGCGATTCGGACGTTTCCCCTCATACGAAGAAAGAGCTTGGCCGTGCCGGCGCCTCCGTCTTGCGGAAGCTGGTTGGCGAGGACGAAACCATTGCCGTAACCGGCGGCTCTACGATGGCTGAAGTGGCCTATCATTTGACGCCGGCGACTCCGATGAAGGGCTGCTGGTTCGTACCGGCTCGCGGAGGACTCGGGGAAAGCGTCGAGCTTCAGGCGAACACGATCGCTTCGACGATGGCGAAGAAAGCCGGCGCCCGCTATCGGCTGCTGCACGTGCCGGACCATCTCGGCGAGGAAGCGTATCAATCGCTGATGCAGGACAGCCACATTGCGGAGATCATCGCCTTCATCCGCGGCGCGCGGATTGTCGTTCACGGCATCGGAGAAGCTATGGTAATGGCCAGAAGGCGCAAGGTGGACCCGGAGACGACCGAAAGCCTGCGGCATGACGGCGCGCTTGCGGAAGCGCTCGGGTACTATTTTGACCGGGACGGAAAAATTTTGCACAAAATGCCGACTATCGGGCTGCGCATCGAAGATATTCACAACATGGACCATGTAATCGGAATTGCCGGAGGCAAAAGCAAGGGCGCGTCAATCGCTTCGGTATTGAAACACGGTCATGAGGACGTGCTGGTCACCGATGAGGCGGCTGCTTTGGAAGTTGTCAATCGCTTGCTATCTTGACGGGCTCTGCCTGTCTTGACATATCGCTGCCGCGGTCGTAATTCTACGAAACCTTGCCGGGAGCAGCGGAAACCAAATCATTTCTAGGAGGCTTTCAACATGGTAAAAGTTGGTATTAACGGTTTTGGACGTATCGGTCGTAACGTATTCCGCGCAGCACTTGGCAATCCTGAGGTGGAAATCGTTGCTATCAACGACTTGACGGATGTAAAGACGCTGGCTCACCTGCTCAAATACGACACGACTCACGGTCGTCTGAACGCTACGGTGGAAGCTACCGAAGGCGCGCTCATCGTGAACGGTAAAACGGTTAAAGTATTCGCCGAGCGCAATCCGGAAAACCTGCCTTGGGCGGCAAACGGCGTTGAAATCGTCATTGAATCCACAGGGATCTTTACCGCAAAAGAGAAAGCCGAGCTTCACCTGAAAGGCGGAGCGAAGAAAGTTATCATCTCCGCACCTGCGACGAACGAAGATATCACGATCGTTATGGGCGTTAACGAAGATAAATACGATCCGGCTCAACATACGATCATCTCCAACGCATCCTGCACAACGAACTGCTTGGCTCCTTTCGCCAAAGTGATTAACGATAAATTCGGTATCGTGAAAGGCATGATGACGACGGTTCACTCCTACACGAACGACCAGCAAGTGCTCGACCTGCCGCATAAAGACCTGCGCCGCGCTCGTGCAGCCGCTGAAAATATCATTCCTTCGACGACGGGCGCTGCGAAAGCCGTTTCCCTCGTGCTGCCGGAGCTTAAAGGCAAGCTGAACGGTATGGCGATGCGCGTTCCTACGCCGAACGTATCGGTTACGGACCTCGTTGTTGAGCTGAGCAAAAACGTAACGGTCGACGAAGTCAACGGCGCTCTGAAAGAAGCCGCTAACGGCCCGCTGAAAGGCATCCTGAACTACTCCGAAGAGCCGCTCGTATCCAGCGACTACAACGGTGATCCGGCTTCTTCCACAATCGACGCGCTGTCGACGATGGTTGTCGGCGACAACATGGTGAAAGTGGTATCCTGGTACGATAACGAGTGGGGCTACTCCAACCGTGTCATCGATCTGGTAAACTTTATCGCGAAAAAAGGTCTGTAATGGTAAAATTGTGGTGATGTTCTGAGAAGCATTTGAAAAAGATCTCGCTATGACGGGGCAAATGGGATGTACCTCCGGGCTCTGTTGAACTCTCGTTTCTTGATTTAAAGGGTGTTGAGGAAACGAGAGTTCAAAGGAGCCGGGCTAACGCTCTACGGCACATCCCATCTGCTGCCGCGCGGGATATTTTTCTTAGCCGAAAGGACCGTCCCCACAATTTTTGTATGTGGATAGGAAAGACAAAACCGCTGGGAGGCATGGAAGATGAATAAGAAAAGCGTTCGTGACGTAGAAGTTAGCGGTAAGCGCGTATTTGTCCGGGTCGATTTCAACGTGCCGCTGGAGAACGGGAAAATTACCGACGATACGCGGATTCGCGAAACGCTGCCGACGATCAAGTATTTGACGGATCGCGGAGCGAAAGTCATTCTGGCCAGCCATTTGGGTCGTCCGAAGGGACAAGTCGTCGAAGACATGCGGCTGACTCCGGCTGCGGCACGCTTATCCGAGCTGCTTGGCAAGCCGGTTGTGAAGGCGGACGAAGCGATTGGCGACGCAGTCAAAGCGCAAATTGCCAAGCTGAACGACGGTGACGTGCTGCTGCTTGAGAACGTGCGCTTCTACGCGGGCGAAGAGAAGAACGATCCGGAGCTGGCGAAAGCTTTTGCCGAGCTGGCGGATCTGTACGTCAACGACGCGTTCGGCGCCGCGCACCGGGCTCATGCTTCTACGGAAGGCATTGCGCATCATCTGCCGGCCGTATCCGGATTGCTGATGGAAAAAGAACTCGACGTTCTCGGCAAAGCGCTCAACAACCCGGATCGTCCGTTTACCGCAATTGTCGGCGGAGCGAAGGTTAAAGACAAAATCGCCGTCATCGAGAAGCTGATCGAGATTGCAGACAACATCATCATCGGCGGCGGGCTGTCCTACACCTTCTTCAAAGCGAAAGGCTACGAGATCGGCAAATCCCTGGTGGACAACGATCGTCTGGAGCTGGTGCAGGAATTCGAGCGCAAAGCGAAGGAAAAAGGCGTGAACTTCCTGCTGCCGGTTGACGTTGTGGTCGGTGACGATTTCAGCGCTTCGGCGAATACGAAAATTGTAAATGTCGACCAAATTCCGGCGGATTGGGAAGGCTTCGACATCGGACCGAAAACCCGCGAGATGTTCGCCAAAACAATTGCGGAATCCAAGCTGGTCGTATGGAACGGACCGATGGGCGTATTCGAATTGAAGCCGTTCGAAGACGGAACGAAAGCGGTAGCGGAAGCTTGCGCGGCGACGGCCGGCTATACAGTTATCGGCGGCGGCGACTCGGCGGCGGCTGTGGAGAAATTCCATCTCGGCGACAAAATGGATCACATCTCCACCGGCGGCGGAGCTTCTCTTGAATTTATGGAAGGCAAGGCGCTTCCAGGCGTCGTGGCTTTGAACGATAAGTAGGAGGCGGGGCATATGCGCAAACCAATTATTGCGGGCAACTGGAAAATGTTCAAAACGGTAGGGGAATCGCTGGCCTTCGTCAGCGAGGTGAAGGGCAAGGCGGAATCAGCGGGCGTTGAGAGCGTCATTTGCGCGCCGTTCACGAACCTTCCTGCCTTGGTAGAAGCGGTGAAGGGCACGACGATCAAGGTTGGCGCTCAAAACCTGCATTTCGAAGACAACGGCGCGTTTACGGGCGAGATCAGCGGCGTGATGCTGAAAGATCTCGGCGTAGAGTACGTGATTATCGGGCACTCCGAGCGCCGGGCTTATTTTGCCGAAACGGACGAAACGGTGAACAAAAAAGTGCATGCGTCGTTCAAGCACGGCCTGACTCCGATCGTATGCGTCGGCGAGAAGCTGGAAGAGCGCGAAGCGGGCCAAACGAAAAACGTATGCAAAGTGCAGACCGAAGCGGCGTTTGCCGGCTTGAGCGCGGAGCAGGCGGCGAAAGTCGTCATCGCTTATGAGCCGATCTGGGCGATCGGAACGGGCAAATCGTCGACTGCGGCGGACGCACAAGACGTAATCGGATACATCCGCGAGC
Source organism: Paenibacillus elgii (assembly GCA_042219835.1). Taxonomy (GTDB): domain Bacteria; phylum Bacillota; class Bacilli; order Paenibacillales; family NBRC-103111; genus Paenibacillus_G; species Paenibacillus_G elgii_A. The sequence continues at coordinate 10,122 of JBHJMN010000045.1, read as the reverse complement.
TGGTTGCCGGCTTGTATGGAGCCGAGACGGCAGCGGCGGTACGGATTCAGTACGGCGGCAGCGTGAAGCCGAACAATATCGCTGAGTACATGCAGCAGCCGGACATCGACGGCGCGCTGGTAGGGGGCGCGAGTCTGGAACCGGCATCCTACATTGATTTAATCAAGGGGGCTGAGTAACATGGCCAGACCGAAACCAGTAGCGCTGATCATTATGGACGGCTTCGGCCTTCGCAACGACACGCAAGGCAATGCGGTAGCGCAGGCCAACAAGCCGAATTACGACCGGTATTTGAATCAGTTTCCCCATACGACGCTGACTGCTTGCGGTGAAGCGGTCGGGCTGCCGGAAGGGCAGATGGGCAACTCCGAAGTTGGCCATTTGAACATCGGCGCCGGACGGATCGTGTATCAAGACTTGACGCGGATTTCCAAGTCCATTCGCGAAGGCGAGTTTTTCGAGAACGAAACGATACTCGGCGCTGTACGCCATGCCCGCGAGCACGGCAAGAAGCTTCATTTGTACGGTCTGCTGTCCGACGGCGGCGTACATAGTCATATCGCACACCTGTTCGCATTGTTGGAAGTGTGCAAGAAGGAAGACTTCCATGAAGTCTACGTTCACGCGTTCTTGGACGGCCGTGATGTCGCGCCGGACAGCGCTGTGAATTATATAGAACAGCTGCAAAACAAAATTGCGGAGCTCGGCGTCGGCCGCATCGCCACGGTGCAAGGACGTTACTATGCGATGGACCGCGACAAGCGCTGGGAGCGTATAGAGAAGTCGTACCGCGCGATGGTATACGGGGAAGGGCCAGCCTTCGAGGACCCGATGAACGCCATTAAGGAATCGTACTCCCGTTCCGTATTTGACGAGTTCGTCATGCCGACGGTCATCGTGAAGAAGGACGGCACGCCTGTCGGTCTGGTAGAGTCCGGCGATTCGGTCGTGTTCTTCAACTTCCGGCCGGACCGGGCCATCCAGCTGTCGCAGGTATTCACGAACAGCGACTTCCGCGGCTTTGACCGCGGGGACAAGTGCCCGAAGGATTTGTACTACGTGTGCCTGACGCTCTTCAGCGAAACCGTAGGCGGTTACGTTGCGTATAAACCGAAAAATCTGGACAATACGCTCGGCGAGGTGCTGGTGCAGAACAACCTGAAGCAGCTCCGCATTGCCGAGACGGAAAAGTACCCGCACGTCACGTTCTTCTTCAGCGGCGGCCGCGACGTTGAGCTCCCAGGCGAAACGCGTATTCTCATCAGCTCTCCGAAGGTTGCGACGTATGACCTGAAGCCGGAGATGAGCGCTTACGAGGTAGCGGAAGCGGCGGTGAAGGAGATCGAGGCCGAGCGTCAGGACGTCATCATCCTAAACTTTGCCAACCCTGACATGGTCGGACACTCCGGTCTGCTGGAGCCGACGATCAAGGCGATCGAAGCGACGGACGAGTGCCTCGGCAAAGTCGTCGATGCCATTCTGGCAAAGGGCGGGGTCGCGCTGATTACGGCCGACCACGGCAACGCCGATATTGTGACGAATCCGGACGGTTCGCGCAATACCGCGCATACGACGAATCCGGTCCCTTTCATTGTGACCGATAGTCATGTTACACTAAGAAGCGATGGTATTTTGGCGGATATCGCCCCGACGATGCTAGAGCTTCTGGGCTTGACGCAGCCGGCGGAAATGACCGGGAAATCGATCGTTGCAACACGCGGTTAACCCTTGTGCAAATGGATTAAAAAAAGAGAAGGAGTGTTCTAGCAATGACTGTAATCTCCAATGTATATGCTCGTGAAGTGCTTGATTCCCGCGGGAATCCGACCGTTGAAGTAGAAGTGTATCTGGAATCCGGAGCGCGCGGCCGCGCTATCGTTCCATCCGGCGCATCGACCGGCGCTTACGAAGCCGTAGAGCTTCGCGACGGCGACAAAGGCCGTTACCTCGGTAAAGGCGTATTGAAAGCTGTAGAGAACGTCAATGACGTGATCGCACCGGAAATCATCGGCATGAACGCCCTCGATCAAGTCGGCATCGACAAGCGTATGATCGAGCTGGACGGCACGCCGAACAAAGCGAAGCTTGGCGCGAACGCCATTCTCGCCGTATCCATGGCGGTGGCCCGCGCAGCGGCTGAAGCGCTGGATATTCCGTTGTACGTATACCTCGGCGGGTTCAACGCCAAGACGCTTCCGGTTCCGATGATGAACATCATCAACGGCGGAGCACATGCGGACAACAATGTGGATGTGCAGGAGTTTATGGTATTGCCGGTAGGCGCTCCGACCTTCAAAGAAGCGCTGCGTACGGGCACCGAAATTTTCCATAGCTTGAAAAACGTATTGAAAGAGCAAGGCTTGAACACGGCGGTAGGCGACGAGGGCGGCTTTGCTCCGAACTTGAGCTCCAATGAAGCGGCGATTCAAACGATCATCACGGCGATCGAGCGCGCAGGCTACAAGCCGGGCGTCGACGTATTCTTGGGAATGGACGTAGCTTCCACCGAGTTCTTCAAAGACGGCAAATACCATCTTGAAGGCGAAGGCAAGTCGTTCACTTCCGCCGAGTTTGTAGACTTCCTCGCTTCCTGGGTAGATAAATACCCGATCATCACGATCGAAGACGGTTGCTCCGAAGACGATTGGGAAGGCTGGAAGCTGCTCACTGAGAAGCTTGGCGACAAAGTGCAGCTCGTCGGCGACGACTTGTTCGTAACGAACACGAACCGTCTGTCTCAAGGCATCGAGCAAAATATCGGTAATTCCATCCTCGTCAAAGTGAACCAAATCGGTTCCTTGACCGAGACGTTCGACGCGATCGAAATGGCAAAACGCGCCGGCTATACAGCGGTGATTTCCCACCGTTCCGGTGAGAGCGAAGACAGCACGATCGCCGATATCGCCGTGGCTACGAACGCAGGCCAAATCAAAACCGGTGCGCCTTCCCGTACCGACCGCGTAGCGAAGTACAACCAATTGCTCCGCATCGAGGATCAACTGGCAAGCGTCGCTCAATACGCAGGTAAATCCGCATTTTATAACCTGAAAAACTTCAAATAAGTTTGCAGTTGTAAAGTACAGAGTTTAATAATAAAATAGGTTTGAATTGCTTTCGACAACCGGAGTTGGAGATCCGTGTGTCCGCCGGAACATAGCACCGCAGGCAGACATCACGGAAACGGCAACGGTTGTCGATTTTTGCACTTCAAACGCTAATACTTACCCGGAGGGGATCACATGAGTAATCTGATAAAGACCGTATTTTTCTTGATTTTATCGGCCTTTCTTACGCATTTGATTCCCTTCAGTGATTTTTTCCGCAATCTCGATACGATGATTCACGAGTTCGGCCATGCGATCGTGACGTTGGCGTTCTCCGGTAAAGTAATGTACATCGAGCTGTTCGCCAACCATAGCGGCGTGACGTATTCGCAGGTGACGAGCCGATGGAGTCTCCTTCCGATTGCGCTGGCAGGGTACACGACGGCCTCGCTTTTTGCGCTCTTCATGTTCAGGATGCGAGCCAGCAACAAGCAGCGGCTCGGACTTCAGGTATTGACGGCGATCGCCATCGTGGCACTTATCTTGTTCGTGCGCAACGAGTTCGGAATCTTTTGGCTGCTCGGTTTCATTATCTTGAATACGATCATGCTGGCGTTTATGCCTCGCTGGCTCAACGACCTGTATTACTTGCTGCTGGCATTCCTTACGCTGGAAGAGTCGGTTTCCGGGCCGCTCTCGTTGATCCTGTATGCTTGGAACGATCCGGCGAAGGCGGGCGATGCGACGAACCTCAGTCTGGTGACTCCGATCCCGGCTATTGGGTGGGCGTTGCTGTTGACGCTGTTTTCCTTGTGGTGCGCGGTACGGGCGCTGAAGTGGTTTCTTAGAGGACGCAAATCTCCGCGATCGCCACGATCCCCGCGTCCTGCCTACCGTCAGCAGTCCGGGGAATAAAGATTTTGTAAAATGCGCATGGGGCGATCCAACAGGATTTGTCAGTGCGTATTTTTTGTGGTATACTAAGCATGCTGTCTATTTTCGGACAAGTCCGTTTATTTTTGCAGGAGGTGGAATCATGGAATTAGCATTGAAGATCATCCTGGTCATCGCTTCGCTTGGCTTGATTGCGGCCGTTTTGCTGCAGCCGGGAAAAAGCGCAGGTTTGTCCGGTGCCATCTCCGGAGGGGCGGAGCATCTGTTCGGAAAGAAGAAGGCGCGGGGGCTGGAACTATTTTTGTCCCGTTTGACTATGGGTCTCGCCGTTGTATTCTTCGTCTTATCTTTGGTTGTGGCGTACTTTGTAAAAGGCGCGTAAACATAAAAAGGCGACAGCAGGGGAATATTACTCCTGCTGTTTTTTTGTAGCTTTTCACATGGATAGATCTCGCGAGGACCGCATGCCCAGGAAGGAAGAGACGGTCTGGAAAATCCCGAAGGCTGCTAGACGGAGGCAGGGCGCTTGAAACGAGTATAAAACAACGGTGCCTTTTTGGCTGGAAGGTACCGGTGAACGGGCTTCGACGCAGCTGCTGCTCATTCACGGCTTTACGGGTTCCCCGTCGGAATTTCGGCGGCTCGGCTATGATTTGAACGATCTGGGCTATACTGTTAATGCCGTTCGGCTGCCGGGGCATGGCGCGACACCGGAGGATATGATCCGTACCGGCCGGAACGATTGATCCGGTCATGTGCTGCGCAGCTATGATCCGATGGTTGCCAGGCGGGCTTGGGCCAAGTGTCGGCGCCGTTATTTGTCGGGCAGGGAGAAGAAGACGAGATAGTCCTTCCGAAAAGCGCAGAGTACATTTACCGGCATGCGTCCTCGAGTGTCCGTCAAATCGAGTATTACCCCCATTCCTCCCATGGCTTGCTGCTTGACGAGTGGCGGGAGCGGGTATACGAAGATATACCCCGTTTTTTGGCGAGGCTTGACCAGGCCGGGACATGGAAACAGGCGGTCGTGGAAATTCAGACATAGGTTATAGAAAGAAAAGGCAGGTGAGAACATTGATAACGCGTGAAGTTTTACTAGATTTTATGAAAGAGACGGCTTATAAGCCGATGACGTATCATGAGCTGGAGCAGCACTTCGTGCTGGAGAGCGCGCAGGAGTTCAAAGCGTTCCTGAAGCTGCTCAATGAGCTCGAGAATGAAGGACTTATTCTTCGTACGCGCAACGAACGGTACGGGGTGCCGGAGCGGATGAATCTGCTGCGCGGCAAGCTGCAGGCGCATGCCAAAGGCTTCGGCTTCCTCATTCCCGACGATCGCGATCATCCGGACGTGTATATCCATGCTAACGATATGGGGACGGCGATGAACGGGGATATCGTGTTCGTGCGGATCACGTCCAAGAGTCCGTCCGGCGGCCGGATGGAGGGCGAAGTGGTACGTGTGGTCAGCCGGGGCAATACGCAGATCGTCGGTTTGTTTCAGTCTCATGAGGAGTATGCGTTTGTCATTCCGGACGACAAGCGGGTGGTACGGGATATTTTTATTCCGAAGGAATCGTTTGGCGGCGCCATGGATGGGCACAAGGTCGTGGTGAAAATCGTATCGTACCCGGAAGGACGAGCGGCGGCGCAAGGCGCAGTGGTGGAGATTCTGGGTCATAAAAACGATCCGGGCGTGGATATTCTCTCGATTATCCGCAAGCACCAGCTGCCTGAAGCGTTCCCGGACGAGGTAATGGAAGAGGCGTCGGCTGTGCCGGACATGATCTCGGAAGGGGATTTGAAAGGCCGCCGCGATTTGCGCGGGAAGCGTATCGTCACCATTGATGGAGAAGACGCCAAAGACTTGGACGATGCCGTCAACGTGGAGCGGCTGCCGAACGGCAACTATGTGCTCGGCGTGCATATCGCCGATGTCAGCTATTATGTGCGCGAGGGCTCGCCGCTGGACAATGAATCGTACAATCGCGGGTGCAGCGTATACTTGGTGGACCGGGTCATTCCGATGCTGCCGCACCGGCTGTCCAATGGGATCTGCTCGCTGAATCCGCAGGTGGACCGGCTTACGATGTCCTGCGAGATGGAATTCGACGCGGATGCGAACGTGGTGCGCCACGATATTTTTACAAGCGTGATCAAGACAAGCGAGCGGATGACGTATACGAACGTCCGCAAGCTGCTGACTGAAGAAGCGCCCGAGCCGGAGCTGCTGGAGAAATACGCGTACCTGATGGAAGACTTCCGTTTAATGGAAGAGCTGGCGACGAAGCTGCGCTCGAAGCGGATGCGCCGCGGTGCGATCGATTTCGATTTTCAGGAATCGAAAATTTTGGTCGATGCGGACGGCAAGCCGACGGATATCGTGAAGCGCGACCGGACGATCGCCGAAATGATCATTGAGGAGTTCATGCTCGCGGCGAACGAGACGGTAGCGGAGCATTTTCATTGGCTGAAGGTGCCGTTCCTGTACCGGATTCACGAGGACCCGGACGGGGAGAAGCTGCAGCATTTTATGGAGTTCATTACGAACTTCGGCTATGTTGTCCGCGGCAAAGGCAATTCGGTGCATCCGCGGGCATTGCAGACGCTGCTTGAGGAAATTAAGGGAACGAAGGAAGAAACGGTCATCAGCACGGTGATGCTGCGTTCGATGAAGCAGGCGAAGTACGATTCGCAAAGCCTGGGCCATTACGGTCTGGCCGCGGAATTTTACTCGCACTTCACGTCGCCGATCCGGCGTTACCCCGATCTCATCATTCACCGCGTCATTCGCGAGGTGCTGGAAGGCGGCTCGCTCAGCGAAGCGCGGCACGAGTACTTGGCTTCGCGGATGGACGATATTGCGAAGCAATCGTCTGAGCGGGAGCGGGTGGCCGTTGATGCGGAGCGGGAGACGGAGGCGCTGAAGAAGGCCGAATTCATGCTCGACAAAGTCGGCGAGGAGTTTGGCGGCATTATCAGCAGCGTGACGAGCTTCGGGATGTTCGTGGAGCTGGAAAACACCGTGGAAGGGCTGATCCGTCTATCCGATCTGACGGACGATTATTATCACTTCCACGACGCTCAGCACGTGCTCATCGGCGAGCGCACGTCCAAAATTTATCGCCTTGGCGATGAAGTGAAGGTGCGCATCTCACGGGTAAACATGGAGGAGCATACCATCGATTTCGAGATGGTTGATATGAAGCCGCGGCCGCAGAAGATGAGCTTGGTCGACGCGCTGGATGCCGTGCGCAAGAACAAGCGCGACGGTCGTCCCGGCCGCGCAGGCAAAGCCGCCGCAGGCGGAGTCCGCGCAGGACGCGGCGAACGCGCCGGGAAGCGCGGCGCAGGCGGCAGCGGGCGTGGGAAGGGCCCGGCAGCGGCGAAGACGCGCGCGCTGGAGGCGGTGCGCACCGGCGAAGGCGCCACGGCGACCGGCCGCGCGGCAGGGCGCAAAAGCGCCAAAGCCGTGGGCAAGGCGGCCAAAGGCGGCGGCGTGGGTATCGGCTTCGCCAAGAAGAAGCGCAAAAAGACCGTCAAGCGCTAATTCCCCTTGATTTCCGGGGATGGAGTTGGTACAATGGACTCCATCCCTCTGTTTGGAAATCGGTATGGGAAGGAGCGGCTACGGGGGCATGAGCAAAAAAAGCGATGGAAAAGTGCTGGCGCAAAACAAAAAAGCGTCTCACGATTATTTTATCGAGGATACTTACGAATGCGGCTTGGTGCTGACCGGGACGGAGATCAAATCGCTGCGGCTCGGACGAGCCAATATCGGTGACGCGTTTGCGACGATCCGCAACGGCGAAGCATTCGTGCACAATATGCACATCAGCCCGTTCGAGCAAGGCAACCGGTTTAACCCCAGCGATCCGACGCGGGCCCGCAAGCTTCTTCTCAAGAAAGTCGAGATTAACAAACTGCTGGGCCAATCGAAGCAGGAAGGTTATACGCTGGTGCCGCTCAAGGTATATGTGCGCAATGGCTATGCGAAGCTACTGCTTGGCTTGGGTAAGGGGAAGAAGCAATACGATAAGCGCGATACGGCGGCGAAACGCGATGCTCAGCGGGATATTCAGCGGGCGCTGCGCGAGAAGCAGAAGGTCGCACGGTAACGTTTTGGCGGGAATGCGCCAATATGTTTAGGTTTTGGTATCGCTTCCAACAACTCGCCTCTTCATTTTGCTCAAGGATATGTTATAATGAAAGAGCACTTGGGGAAGTGCAAAACTTTTCAAGCAGAAGTCGGCAGAAGTTGTAGGTAAATTTTATTTCATAACCTTTTTAATTAGGGTCTCCCATCTGATGGGAGGCCCACCTATGCGGGGACGTTCTTGGATTCGACGGGGATAGTTCGAGCATGGGTTGCGGGTAGTGGGGACGCGTCCGCTTTATCAACGCTAAAGCCAATTAAATGGCAAACAACAACAATCCTACGCTTTCGCAGCTTAATAACCTGTGAGCGTGCTTCTACCCTGCATCGCCCATGTGCCGGGATAGGGGCTCAACTTTAGTGGGATACGCTGTCTAGTCTCCGCCTGCGGCTAGCTGAAGAAGATAATCAGGCTGACCCAACGCGTAGCCGGTTACGGGGCGACGCTCGGGTGACATCAAAACTGTGACTACACCCGTAGAAGCCTGTGTGGCGTTATCTTCGGACAGGGGTTCGACTCCCCTCGTCTCCATTTAAAAACAAAAGCATCGACCAAATGGTCGGTGCTTTTGTTTTTTTGAGAACCGCGGAGGGAAGGGATTCCGCTAAGATTGTCATTGTGAGTAGGTCTCGCTTGAGAGCGGCCTAAATGGATGATGGAGATACTTTCCCTCGCCGGAGAAGGGATTAGTACTTGATTTTGAGACTCTCTCCGTCGACATAAACGCCTTCGGAACGGGTAATCGGCAGCTTTTGTTCTGCGGTAAAGCCAATCGTTTCTCCGTCTCTTAAAGTTACGTTTTGTTCAACAATATAACCGGAAATGTCAATCAGAAAGTCACGCAGCTCGGCAGGAGAGGCCTGACTGTCCAGCACTTCGATTTCATCTTTGCCGAAGGATTTCAGCCCGTGGGTATACCCGTTCATTCCTGTTTCGGTTCCGACCAGACCAAAGTGAACCAGATTCAATAAAGGAAAACTGTCATCAGACTTCATCATTTCGGCCATTTCCAGAAAAAGCTCCGGTTGAAACACAGTACCGGATGAGTAAAGTCCGATAGCATTGGGAAGCTTCAAGCAGCTGGCCGCCAGCTTAATATACAGACCGCCGCTGTCCAGCGGGGAGCCGGAGCGGGTAAATACAGCCACAATAATTTGGGCCACATGGGTCTTGGTGATCTCCGTGGCCTTCTGCCAGAGGTAATTGCTCTGTGCATAATGCTCCGCCTCTCCGTCTGGAACAGGAGCATCGACAAAGCTTAAGGCTGCAGTGAAGCCGTCCACTTCAAAGACAAGGATTCCTTCTTTTTCTTCCTCAGGGTGGCCTTCTCCCTCCGGCGGTGAACAAGAGATATTCCAATCTTGCAAAAGGTTCTCCTTCACCTGATCAAGATCGCACTCCGAAGAGTTCAGCAGAACGAACCCGACAAAATTGCTGGACTCGGATGAACCGTCCTGAGACTCCGCGTCGCCTTCTTGTGTTTGTGCAGCCTCAATAGCGGCAGCCTGCTTCATCCAGTACTCGCGGATCATTTCGACCATAGCAATAGCTTCCTGTTTCGCAGTGGCCGGGTCATAGGTTTGCATCTCGCTGAATATATGGCCGCAATGCTCCGTATCCGACGGATCTTCGTAGCCTCCGCAGACGCCAAGGAGCCATTTTCCAAGCAATGTTTTTTTGTACCTGAATATGTAGTAATGCATGTCGTGCAAATCAAATTCTCCTGCAATTTCAATTTTGCTGGGTTTTCGGCCGAGCTCGTGTTCATCCGATAACCAGTCAATCATGGATTGCATTGCGGCTTGTTGTTGGGCAGTCATGGAATCCTCTCCTAGTAGAAGTATGTGCTCTATAATATGGTATATACTACTAAATGGTAGAATGCAAATCGGATTAATAGATTGCTTCCTTTCATCATTCGCCTTCTCACTTTCAACCTATATTTCTATATATTCCTATATATTTCAAGTATAATTCGAATTGGGACAATTTTCCTATGTTGTAGAAATTTTTTTCAAAAGGGATGTG
>JBHJMN010000044.1:0-48073 GCA_042219835.1 Paenibacillus elgii | reverse complement strand
AATAATTATTTGGGTGTTAATACATTTTGTTAAACTCTTCTGCTAGTTCAGTTTAACAAGTATAAGCAGAAAGCCGAAGTTTGTCATTCGTGTCGGTCACAGAAAACAGGTATGATTTCACCAACATATTTTTCTTATTCGATGCTGTATTCTCATATTCCTTGCTGTTTAAGTAACGAAACCAAGCCAAATAATTTTGCAAATATTTAGTTGCAACACCATTAAAGCGGTCCATCCATTTCTTCAAGCGGCTGTGGTAGCTGTTTACGTTTTGGATATTGTACAATATAACATAGAGCAAGTTCGCTTACATATTAAACGTGCCGAAAGCTGCACCTATCCCAATCAGATGACTAAAATAGAGCAATCTCAAATATCATCATCAGCAAAGAAAACGTCAGGAAATAAAGAGAAAGTCGAAAGTTGTTTGAAGCCCATCTCGCTTCATTTTTTGTAATCAACCCATGTAGACATGCGATCAACCAAATTATTAACAGCGCACCAGAAACGATCAAGTATCCTGCACCAACGTAGTTATAATCAAATAACAAATAATTAACGAAAAATAAGCTCACAACATACGGTAGCATCTGTATTTTTGTGCGATATACACCTTTTATAACGGGAAGTAGTGGATACCCTGCTGCTCGGTATTCTTCTTTTTTTAAAATCCCAAGTGACCAAAAATGAGGTGGCTGCCATAAAAAAAGAAACAAGAATAAAAGCCATGCGCCGAGTTCCAGCTCATTTGAAAAACCGCAGTAGCCGATCATTGGTGGCATAGATCCGGAAATACCTCCGATTGAAGTACTCCAGGTTGATGTCGGTTTAAGCCAAGCCGTATAGATCACTACGTAAACAAAAAGTCCAATGAAGCCCAAGGCTGCGCTTAATGGATTAACGAAAATATACAATGTAGCCAATCCAACGAACCCCGTTATAATCCCAACTATCAATACATTCCGAGGTTTCAACCGCCCGCTCGGTAACGGGCGAACACGAGTCCGTTCCATTTTTAAATCTCGTCCACGATCCAAGAAGTTATTTAACATCGAAGCAGCCGCAACAACAAATGTTGTTCCAAACAGAATGAATATCAAATTTAAATCGCCAGACTTCAATCTTGAAGCAAGACAGTAACCAGCAAACGTACAAAATAAATTAGAAACCAAAATCCCTGGTTTAATAACAGAAATCCAATCTCTCCAGGGTTGGATTTCTGTTAACGACTGGCCTGAGGCTCCACTGCTGTTCTGCATTTTGTTCTGCATTTTGTTCCACCTCATATCTTCCAGAAAAAAAATGATGTTGGAGAAGGTATCTGGATTCGAACCAGAAGTCAGGGTTTTGCAGACCCTTGCCTTACCTTTTGGCTATACCTCCATGGGAAATGATAAAATATTTATTTTTGATAATTAAATCTTACCTGTTTTCTTTCATAGGATCAATTCTAATAATTAAATAGTAATGATTAGTTTTTCCTATGATAATAAGCATTTCTCTATCACAAATGGTTCTGCAGACTGAAATTTCAGTCTGCATGCCTCTGTTCCAATTCTTTCAATTAATCAATCAAGACCGGCAATGTGGAGCAGATCATTAGGTCGATTCGATCTGCTTTTTGCGACAGTGTGTTCTGTTTGCTTGACTCTCACATCGCTTTTGCAAAGTCGATTTGAGCCCCGTTCTCGCATATCTGATCAAATACAGTATCTTCACATAAAGTGATGTCGTCGGGTTAGTAGCCCCCATGCTCATGCGGAATAACGATACTTCTATTCTTTTTCAATGTCGCTCAAGATGAATCATATTGCTAACTCCTATCCTCCGATTTGAGACATTCTGCGAGCCGTGGGTGTATGTGAAATGTCTTGTTCGTCTTGCAGAAATTTGGACATTTCATGATTTTCAGGCTTTGTACCGAGCGCATCGAGGAAAAGCTGCCGGATCGCCGCATCATCGCCGATCACGCTGCGTACTTGGAACTGCTCTGTCCAAGCAAGGCAAGGCTTGATATAACCGTCTGCTGTGAGGCGCAGACGATTGCACGTCTGGCAGAAATGCTCGCTTACTGGATGAATCAAGCCAAAACTGCCTACAGCACCGTGCAGACGATAATTCTCCGAAGGACCATTCCCTTGGATGGTCGTCTCAGCCTCGTACTGCCATTGCTGCTCCGCACAAACTTCCTTGATACGGTTGAGCGGTAGGTACAAGTTCTTCCACTGTGAATCACTGTGACCGATTGGCATATATTCGATAAATCGGACATGAATATCGCGGTCCAGTGTTAGCGTGATAAAATCCGCGATTTCGTCGTCGTTAATCCCTTTCATCAGCACAACGTTCAATTTGATCGGGCTTAAGCCAGCCTTCACGCAGGCATCAATGCTATCGAGCACTTTCCGAACGTCACCGCCGCGCGTAATCAATTTGAACCGATCCGGCCGCAGGGAATCCATACTAATGTTCACGCGTGTAAGTCCAGCTGCCTTCAACCGGGCGGCGCGCGGCGCGAGAAAGATGCCATTCGTCGTTAGCGCAATATCTTCGATGTCAGGGATGCCGGATATCATCGCCACAAGCTTCTCCAGCTCTTTGCGAACAAGCGGCTCTCCGCCGGTGAGGCGGATCTTGCGTATGCCCATCTCCGCGACGACGCGTACGACATCGACAATCTCTTCGTAGGTAAGGATATTGTCCGCCGGTTCAAATTCCATGCCTTCCTCGGGCATGCAGTAGATACAACGCAAATTACAGCGATCCGTCACTGAAATGCGCAAATAATGATGTTGACGTCCGAATGGATCGACTAAGCGAGGCATTGTCATCGGTACACACTCCTTACAGATGGAGGATCGGCTCTCCTCACACCTTAGTTATTTATCGCTGTTTACATCTTCTGACGGTATGTCGCTGAGCAGCGGTCGTCCATCAGGATAGGTCTGTTGGTTCAACTGATCCCCAATCCATTCGGAGCCGTCTTCGCCATATTCTTTCTTCCAGATCGGTACGATCTGTTTAATCCGTTCAATGACATATTCATTCGCTTCGTAGGCTGCTTTGCGATGCGGCGAGGAGACAGCGATGACAACAGCGATATCGGAGATTTCAATACGTCCTACACGATGGGTCACCGCCACGACGGTATCCGTCCAACGTTCGCGCGCCTCCTGCCCAATTCGCTCCAATTGTTTCGCTGCCATGGACGGGTAAGCTTCATATTCAAGATATAAAGTGCGTTTGCCATAGGTAATTTCACGGACCGTGCCTAGGAATAACGTAATCGCACCTGCTTCCCGACGCTTTACTTTCTCCGACACGTCTCCCGGCTTGATTGGTTGATCGGTTATAACATATAGTACGCCGCTCATATGGGCCTCCCTTCCTCTCATATTTTGATTACAAGTGCTGACGCTGATAATCGCCGCTCTTCCCACCTTTCTTTTTCCAAATAGGTCGGTCCCAGCACAAAATGCGTCAGTTTCTCAAGATTCATCGTGATCGCCCCTTCTCTATCCACCGCTGACTGGAGGCAGCAGGGCCACCGTATCATGAGGCTCAATCCTATGTGTCTCATCTACGAATTGTTAGTTCACCGCGATCATCACATGATCTAGACGCAAATTAGGATAACGCTGCTTGAATTCTTCTAAGAATGCATCGACAGTCATCGGACCGAGATGAAGCTCCAAACTGGATGCGCCTAACTGTTCACTTACATGGGCAAAACATAATATTTTCACAAGATCACCTTCCTATATGAAATAGCGATGATATAACTTCTTGGCTACCAGCGGTTCGGAAGTGCCATGAACCAGCGCGCGACCATCCTGGAAAATAACGAGGCGATATTCCCCGTCTTGAATTTGCAGCAGATAAGGATTTGCCTTTACGTCCGCATGCAACTGCTCCACATGCCAAGCGACCGCTTGTAGATCGAGCGGCTCTTGGCGCGGATACCGTACCCAAACGGAGGTCCGACCGCACAGCACTTCAGCTTGGATCGCCGACTCGTGCTTCAAATACGGATAGCTTGGATCGTTCCCACGCGTCGGGCATGCGTGGCGCTTTGCCGATCCATTGAGTCGTATCGCTTGATGCGTATTCGACCACAGATCGAAGACCGTAAACCGATCCGACATCTGATTTCGGTTCCTAGACAGCCACTTGAGCGCTTCGGCCGACTGCATCGATACAACCATCTGTACCGTTGGCGCAATAATGCCTTCCCGATCGCATGATGTGGAGCCAATCGGCATCCGTTCCATCAAGCAATGCAGGAAGGCGTCGTGCCTGGAATAAAGCTGCATACGGCGCCATAACTGCCAGAGCAGGCCCCATAAATCCAAGGAATCTGATAGCGATAAGCAACATCGTTCAATATTTACCGAATCGCAAAATGATCCGTCGCGTCAAGGATCAAATCCACTTTGTTACGCTTCAACAAGACTTGAAGATCCAAAGCTGTGCAATCCATCACATGCGCGTGAACCGTAATATCAGAATTGATCTGCCTTAACCGATTCGCTGCCGTCACGGCTTTGGGCAATTGATCGATAGCATCCTGCTCGGCGTATAGTGACTGCCGCTGCAGATTACTCCACTCTACATAGTCGCGATCGATAATCGTGATCGTGCCAACACCCGAGCGAGCGAACGTTTCCGCATTACCGGAGCAGAGCGTGCCCGCACCTACGATCAACACATGCGCATCCCCCAAGGCCTGTTGGCCAGCAGCACCAATCGGCCGGAAATTCTGCTGTCTGCTATACCGATCCTGAGACATCGCTACTACCCCCTTCTGTTCATTCATCAAAGCCGCACTGACAACCGCAAAACCGTCCATCCAGAACGGCGAAAATACGACATTGGCTGTGGTGCGTGAAGCATCACAGCCAATGTTTTGCCGATACTATGCATGAGCGGTAATGAATCATTCAAGACCTACAATGCGGAGTAGATCATCAGGTCGATTTAATCTGTATTTTGCCACAGTACGCTCTGGTTGCTTGGCCCCCCACATCGCTAAGGCGAAATCGATTTGAGCCCCGTTCGCGCATTTCTGATCAAACACAGTATCTCCGACATAAAGCGTTGTCGTCGGGTTGATCTTGGTTTGTTCTACATACTTGAGCAGCGGGTCAGGCTCAGGCTTATGCCTAGACGTGTCGTCTGCACAAATAATGTGTGAGAAGAGTTCGCTAATACCATGAGGCATAAAGTCAACTTTGAATTCCTCGCGTGTTTTGGATGTAACAACACCCGTATGAATGCCTTTTCCAACCAACTTTTTAAGCATCTCTTCAACCCCAGGATAGAGGATCATCATATGATTATTCCTTTTTACATAAAGCGTTAGCTTTTCAGCAACGCGCTTTACATCCGAAACCCCCAAGAAGTTCAAACTATTTTCACTAGTCATACCCAATACAGGAATCAATTCTTCACTTGGGTACTCCATTTTCTTTTCTTCTCTTAAAACTTGCTGCAAAGCCAAAATGATCGCTTGGTCTGAATTAAGAAGAGTCCCATCCACATCAAATATAACGGCTTGAATCATATTAAAAACCTCCTTTTTTTCACACACAATTCCCGCTATAAATCCATTAGCAATTGAGTATCATTTATCGTATAATAATAGAAAATTCCTATCATTATAAATGTAACACCAAAGGAGGAAGTCCAGTGGAACTGAAGCAATTGGAATACTTCATGACTTTAAGTCAGGAATTGCACTTTACCCGTGCTGCCGAAAAACTCGGCATCACCCAACCCTCACTTAGCCAGCAAATTCGTTTACTTGAACACGAGATCGGCATGCCTCTCTTTGATCGCGTCGGCAAGAAAACGATGCTTACCGAAGCAGGTCGAGCGTTGCTACATCATGGATATAATGTGTTTCATGAACTCTCACAGGCACGGGCAGTAATCAGCGAACTGCAAGGTTTAAAGAGAGGTACATTGAAAATCGGCGCGCTTCTGACCGTTGTCAATTACTTGCTTCCTCCAACGGTGATGGGATTCCATAACAGTTACCCCAATGTAGAGCTTTCTGTGCTTGGGCTGCGAACCGGTGATATCTATAACGGACTGCTGCAAAATGAGCTTGATCTGGGAATTGTTTTCTTGCCAATGGAGCATGAAGATCTTGAAACCATCCCGCTTTATAAGGAAAATCTAGCCCTTGCGGTAGCTGTAGATCATCCCATCGCCCAAGCAGCGTTTGTGACGCTTGATATTTTAAAGGAAACGCCCTCTGTTCTATTGCCGAATACTTATTTCTTACGGCAAGTAATTAATGAACAGTGCCGATCACTAGCATTCACGCCCCAACCAGTGCTAGAAATGACAACAATGGAATCGATCATAACAATGGTTGGCAAAGGGGTCGGTGTTACTATCCTGCCAAAAGGTTACTTGGATTATATTGACAATCCACATATTTGCACGATTCCGCTTAAAAATCCGGTACTCACTACGCAAATTGGTGTCGTATATCGTAAAAATAAACATTTATGTGCAGCCAGTCGTGTATTTATGGAACAATTAGTTTCAACTGTTAAAAGCAGAAACTTTTAAGCAATTCTACTTCCTGTAACGTAACAGACTTTAGGTGTTTCGCGATGAAAGCCACACCATCACATCCGAGGCATTCCGCTCCGGTTGAAACACTGGATAAAACACATGCTCGACCCTTCCATTATCGATGATTAGGGTTAGCCTTTTGATGAACGTCATTCCTCCCACTTCAAAAAGTGGGAGTTCCAGAGCGCAAGAAAAGGTGAGCGAACTATCTGACAACAGAGGAAAAGGCAGATGAAGCCGCTCAGCGACCTCTTTTTGGTAGTCCGTAGCTTGAGTAGAAAGACCGAACAACCGCTCGACACCCATTCCCTCCAGTTCAGCGAAATGATCGCGAAATGCGCAGGATTGCGCAGTGCAGCCGCGTGCGCCGGGGATTGCATCCCATCCTTCCAGAGCGCCGCCGATTGCGGGACTAGTACGCGGATACACGTAGACAACGGTTAGGCCGCCTTCAGCAAGATCAACAGTAGAACCATCAGTTGCAGCCAGACCGATACTGGGGATTTGTAGACCACTAAGATGCGTGGTCTTCCCATCATCTTCCGGCATGGCTAGATGCCCCGACCCAAATTCCTTTTCAGCCATCGCGACTTCTCTCCCCCTCTGTTGCAATAAACACATATCGCAGAAACTTTTATAAACGACAAACTAACGGCGTTAGTCGCCAATAATAGGATAGGATACATTGCTTTTATAAACCAACTCATTCCCCTTATTAAGAGTCCGATAGTTCAGTTCCAATGTATCGAGCAAATGTGCCAAAATGGTATTTGAATGTGCTAGCAGAGACATCTGATCCATCATTTGATCTGGATGTTGGACATATCTACCTAGTTCGATTTCATCACTACAATATTCAATCAGCTTTTTGATGCTGTCATTGCTGCTCTCCAAGTGAAATTGCAGCCCGATCACGTGGCCGTTGTATTCGAACGCCTGTTTGACGCAGCCAAGGCTGATTGCAACCGTCTTGACTCCATCAGGTAATTCAAACGTATCTCCATGCCAATGAAAAGGAACATACTCCTTCGGGAATTGTTTGAAAAATACAGAGCTCTGAGAATCTTCAGTCATTTTTACAGGATGCCAGCCAATTTCCTTGTACTGATTTCTGTATACTTTTCCGCCAAGCGCTTCAGCAATCAGTTGCGCGCCCAAGCATATGCCGAGTACCATCTTCCGCTGCCGAATCGTTTCTTTAATAAACGCCTTCTCGCGGACAAGCCATGGAAACTTCTCCTCATCGTACACACCCATCGGGCCGCCCAAAATGACGAGCATATCGAACTCCGACTGAAGTGGGAAATGGGTGTTTTCGTATAATAAAGTGCCCGTTAACTTGTAGTCTTTGTCCATAACCCAATCCGATATTCGTTCGGGCGATTCGAATGGAACATGCTGCAAGTAATGAATTCTCATCTTATTCCACTTCCCTAAAGTATTCTTTCGTTTTGTTCAGTGCAAAAAGAAGTTGCTCTACATCCTCTTCCGTATTATATAAATAAAAGCTGGCACGAGCCGTAGCACTGGCTCCAAAATGTCTCATCAACGGTTGACAGCAATGATGCCCGGCACGAATCGCTACGCCATACGTGTCCAGAACCGTAGCCAGATCATGCGGATGGATCGTGTCCAAATTAAACGTCACCAAGCCAAACCGACCTTCCTCCGGACCATACATCGTCAAATGTTCGATTTGCTTCATTCGTTCTACCGCATAGCTGGTCAATTGCTTGTCATGCGCCTCGATGACATCCAACCCAATTTGCTCAAGAAAATCAATGGCCACGCCCAAGCCAATTGCGCCTGCGATAATGGGAGTCCCCCCTTCGAACTTCCAAGGAAGTTCCTTCCAAGATGCGTCATACAGACCCACATCCGCGATCATTTCTCCGCCAAATTCGATCGGCTCCATTTGTTCGAGATAAGCCTTTTTTCCATACAACACTCCGATGCCTGTTGGTCCGCACATTTTATGTCCCGAGAAGGCATAAAAGTCACAATCCAACTCTTGAACATCCACCTTGATATGCGGAATGCTCTGGGCTCCATCTACCATGACGACTGCCCCACGATTATGGGCGATTGCCGCAATTTGTTTCACTGGATTGGCAACACCCAATACGTTGGAAATGTGTGAAATAGATACGATTTTCGTGCGATTCGTAATCGTGTTCTCCGCTTCTTCTATTGAAAATGTTCCGTCAGTTTGCAGCGGGATATATTTCAACACTGCACCTGTCGCCTTTGCCGCTTGCTGCCAAGGAAGGAGATTGCTGTGATGCTCCATAGCAGAGACAACAATCTCATCGCCTTCTTTGCATACCGCTCGTGCATAGCTGCTGGCGACAAGGTTAATGGATGAAGTTGTCCCGCGCGTAAAAATAATTTCCTCACCCCATTCTGCATGGATAAAACGGGCTACTTTGGCTCGCGCCCCTTCATAAGCTTCTGTTGCACGTGAGCCTAACGTATGAACACCCCGATGGACGTTCGCGTTATCTTGTTCGTAATAGTGTTTTAAGGTTTCTATCACCTGAATCGGTTTTTGCGCTGATGCTGCGCTATCCAGGTAGGCAAGCGGATAACCGTTAATGGTTTGACCCAGTATAGGGAAAAGTTTTCTTATGTTAGAAGTATCCAAAATCATCACCCTTTATTGCTGATTTTATTTAGTGCTTGATAATGAGCGCTGATCGTCCTTTCGATATCTTCGTCGGAATGAGCTGCCGAAACGAAACTCACCTCGTAAGGTGTAGGGGCAGTTAAAATGCCGTGCTCCAGCATGGCTACATAATATGCTTTAAATAACTGCATATTTGAACCTTTAGCTGTATCGTAGTCCACAACCTCCTGCTCCGAAAAAAAGGCTGAAAACATGGAGCCGACCCTGTTTATTTTTAGCGGTATGCCTGCAAGTTTGGCATTTTGTGCAAAACCTTCTGCCAATCTGGCCGCTTTTCTATCCAACTCCTCATACAATCCTGGCTCTTCAAGCAATCGCAAGGTTCTGTACCCAGCTGCCATAGCAAGCGGATTGCCTGATAATGTGCCCGCCTGATAGATTGACCCGACAGGAGCAACCTGCTCCATAATCTCGCGTTTACCGCCGTAAGCGCCGACGGGCAACCCGCCTCCGATGATCTTACCAAGACAGGTGAGATCCGGATCGATTCCATACAGCCCTTGCGCCCCATGAAAACCTACGCGATATCCCGTCATTACTTCATCAAAAATAAGCAAGCTGCCGTACTGCTTCGTAATCTCGCGCAACCTGTGGAGAAATCCGGGAGCTGGCGGGATAACCCCCATGTTGCCCGCAACAGGCTCGACGATAACAGCAGCAATTTGTTCTCCATATTGTTCAAATAGGAAGCGGACGCTGTCCATGCTATTATAGGGCGCTGTAAGTGTATGGGCAGCAACACTATCGGGTACTCCCGGACTATCCGGCAATCCCAGGGTAGCGGCGCCCGAGCCTGACTTGATCAATAGCGCATCGGCATGTCCATGGTACCCGCCTTGAAACTTTACGATTTTTTGCCGCTTTGTATACCCTCTTGCCAATCGCAATGCGCTCATAGAAGCTTCCGTACCGGAATTCACCATACGCACCATTTCAATGGACGGCATACTCCTGCATATCAGTTCAGCCATTTTGGTTTCAATCTCTGTAGACAAGCCAAAGCTGGTTCCGTGAAACGCTGCTTCCTTGATCGCCTCCACCACTTCAGGATGAGCATGCCCAAGGATCAAAGGCCCCCACGATCCGATATAATCGATAAATTCGTTGCCGTCGATATCGAATACCCGCGCCCCTTGACCTCTTGCCGCAAAAACAGGTGGTAAGTCTACCGTTGAAAATGCACGAACAGGGCTATTTACCCCGCCGGGTATTACATGTTTAGCTCGCTCGAATGCCGCTATGGAACAGGAATCCTTCCTTTTTGTGCTGAGATGCATAGATGCTCCCCCTTTGGCTAAATCGCCTTCGTTTCGATAACGACCTTGATGTTTTTTACAGATAAATCTTGAGGCCCTCTTACAGGCAAACCGACTTCCAGATGCTCATGAATGTATCGGATATGTTGTTCCGCGATGACTTCCCCAGGCAATAAAATAGGGATACCCGGGGGATACACATAAACAGACTCTGCCATAATGCGCCCAGCAGATTGGTCAAAGGGAATGAGTTCAACCTCCCCATAAAAGGCATCTCTTGGCGTCAAAGCAAGCTGCGGAATTTCGGGTAATTTGACATCAATGGATTCAGCTTTCTCTTTTGAGTTTTGATGAGCTTTGGCGAGTTCAGTTAAAGCGTCCAGCAAGCAATCTACCGTTTCTGTCGAATCACCTGGTGTGATTAAGCAAAGAATGTTGTACAAATCGCTCAGTTCTACTTCAATATTGAAGTGCTTTCGCAGCCATTCTTCCGCAGCATATCCGGTAATGCCTAGCTCTCGGACATGTATGGTAAGCTTCGTAGGGTCGAAATCAAAGGCCGCATCCGTCCACAGAATCTCCCTGCCGAAGGAAGCCAGACCGGGAATTTGGTTGATTTGAACTCTAGCGTATTCTGCCAGTTGAATTGCTTTTGCAGCCATTTTCGAGCCATTCAAGGCAAGATGCTTCCGTGCTGCGTCCAGGGAAGCCAAAAGAATATAAGAAGTGGATGTGGTTGTCAGCATGCTAAAGATGGTTTGTACTTTTTCACGTTGGATAAGCCCTTTTTTGATATGGAGCAGCGAGCTTTGTGTCAGCGATCCACCAAGCTTGTGCATGCTTGTTGCAGCCATATCTGCTCCAGCCTGCATGGCGGATAACGGAAGCATGTTATGAAAGTGGAGCAGTGCCCCGTGCGCCTCGTCAACAAGTACCGGTATGCCGTAATCATGGGCTAAATCAACGATAGCTTTCAGATCGGTACATACACCAAAATAGGTTGGATTGATGACGAGCACCGCTTTGGCGTCCGTATGCCTTTCAATCGCTTTCTTCACTGAAAGAATAGAGATGCCATGATCGATCCCCCATCGCTTATCTCTCCTAGGAGTGACAAATACAGGCTTGGCTCCTGCAAAAATGATGGCAGATAAAATCGACTTATGCAGGTTGCGCGGCACAATAATTTTATCGCCCGGCCCACACACAGACATAATCATCGTTATAATCGCACTACTCGTTCCTTGCACGGAAAATAATGTATAGTCCGCGTCAAAAGCATGGGCAGCCATGCGTTGGGCTTCGTCAATCACGCCAGTAGGCTGGTGCAAATCATCCAATGGCGCAATATTGATCAAGTCAATGGATAGGGCATTTTCGCCCAGAAATGTTTTAAACCCGGCTTCCATCCCTTCTCCTTTTTTATGGCCTGGTATATGAAAAGGAATCGGGTTTCGATTCGCATGCTCGAGCAAGGCAGTAAACAAAGGTGTACGGTGGTGATCCATATTGTTGTTCAATTCCTTTCAAAACGAGATATCAAGATCAACTTATTGTTAATTTTAAATTGAACCGGACCATTGTTCAATTCAACTAATTGTATAAAAACGATAGGATTTACCTATGATAAAAGGAAGGAATAAAGTCAGATGCAAGGATCGCGTTCGTCCACTGCGATTCTAGACTTTGAATGAGGAAGTATGTTCGGGGCATTCTTGGAGTGTGGCTTCGTGGGTAAGATACTTTTGGATCATCTTGCAATAATGAGGCGCTGTTTTATCACCGGCATTCGGGAGAAAATGAATGCAACCTAAACAGGGTTCCGATACAACGATATGCCCCTCTTTTTGCAAGTTAGAAATAATAGAGCCAAGCCCTATCTCGAAATGCGTCAGCAGCTCCTCCGAAATAGGCTGGAGGGCATCATCTAGTAGGTGTCCCCAATTATCAAGTTTATTAACGATCTCTCTTCCCTTTGAAGTTAAGGAAAGTAAGGTCACTCGGCGATCTTCGACTTTTTGCGATTTATCAATGAGCCCTCTTCTCACTAATCCATTGAGTATTTTCACGGCCGTTACATGGGTCGTACCGATTGTATTGGCGAAGTTGCCTACCGTGGCCACATCGCTTCGTGTGTGAGCAGCGAACAGCAGTGCCTGGATTTGTACAGGGGATAGTCCCAGGGTATCGCTTTCGGCCTGTGTCACTTTTTTGATTGCCTGGGACATTCGGAACAAGGCCATGCCGATGCGCGCTGAGCGATTATCCTTTCGATGCTGAGGGTCAAATATCATTGCTTGTCGTACCTCTCATATGGATAGCTGTCTCTTATATATTACATGCAATGCAAGTCGGATAAAAGCAGAATGTGTTAACAAAAGAAGGCGCCGCTAAGGCACCTTCTTTTGTGATGTTTAACCTTTTACGTCCTCGAGACTTGCGCCGAAATTGATATGATATACATTTCCGCCAATCACCAAGGCTGGAACGGATTTAACACCCGCCTTTTCCGCTTCTTCGATCCGGTTTCGCGCTGTACCGAGATGCACAATTTCCGTAGTAATCTTTGATTTGTCAAGATAATCAACCACCACTTGCTCCGCATCTACACAAACGGGACAACCTGCATGATAAAAAACTGCTTGTGCCATTGACATTCGCTCCTTCGTTTTTAATGTAGCTTAGCTACTTAATTTAATTATAGAAGCGAATATGGGCATCATCAATTTCAAATTGCTTATCGTTATCATAGGTAAATGTAATGGTTATTCAGCCGTTCCTCTTTTGAAACTCAGTCAGAAAATCCGCCAGTGCTTTGCAATGCTCATAAGGTACCGCATTATAAATGGAAGCTCGGAAATGCCCCGCGTCTCGATGGCCTTTTAATCCCATAAATCCTTCCTGCTCCATCTCAACAAGTAACTTATTCTCCATTTCTGGACTGGATGCACGAAAGGTAACGTTCATCATCGATCTGCTGTCCTTATAAGCCAATCCTTTATAAAATCCGCCGCTATTGTCGAGCACATGATAAAGCAGCTCCGCTTTCTGCTGGTTGCGGACAGCCATCCCTTGTACGCCGCCCCGATTCACAATCCACCTGAGCACAAGATTCACCATATACACAGAAAAAACGGGCGGTGTATTGTAGAGCGAATGATGGTTGACATGTGTGCGATAACTTAATATATCGGGAATCGTTTCCGGAACGCGCTCCAGCAAAGAGCGGCGGACAATGACGATCGTAACGCCTGCAGGTCCCAAATTTTTCTGAGCGCCTGCATATATCAATGAAAATCGGGATGCTTCAATGGGACGGGAAAAAATATCGCTAGACATATCCACTATTAAGGGAACATGTCCGGTATCAGGGAAGCTTCGGCATTGTATGCCGTCAATCGTTTCGTTGGATGTGAGATGGACATACGCCATCTCCTTCGGAATATTCAATTTGCTTAGATCGGGCATCTGTTTGAAACTTTGTTTCTCCCCGCTTGCCAACACGAGGGTCTGCCCTATTTTCTGCGCTTCTTGCCACGCCTTTCCCGACCATGTCCCACAATGTATATACCCCGCTACTTTTCCTTCTGTCAAAAAGTTGATCGGCACCATCGAAAATTGCAGGCTTGCCCCTCCGTGAAGAAATAAAACCTCATAATCTGAAGAGAGACCCATCAGTTCTTTAATTAACTGTTGCGCTTCGTGATGGATGGCTTCGTATGCTTTGCTTCGATGGGAAATTTCCAGAATGGATGCGCCAATCCCTTGATAATTTCGCAGTTCTTTTCGTGCTTCCTGCAATACTTCCGTCGGCAAAGCTCCTGGACCGGCATTAAAATTATAGGTATTAGCCACAGCTCATCACTCCTGTAGACCTTCATATAAAGGGAATTGCGACGTGATTTCCTGCACACTTCTTCGTATTTGCTTCTTGGCGACTGAACTCTCGGGATTTTTAAGTGCAAGTCCAATCAGCCGAGCAATTTCTTTCATTTCTTGGGGTCCCAATCCTCTTGTTGTCATAGCTGGAGTCCCGAAGCGAATGCCGCTCGTCACAAGCGGGCTTGCCGTATCATGAGGAATCGCATTTTTATTCGCCGTAATCCCCACCTCATCGAGTATGCTTTCAGCTTCTTTTCCAGTTAATCCGTTCGGGCGCAGATCGAGCAAAATAATATGATTGTCCGTCCCTTCCGATACAACAGTTAACCCTTCATTTAATAATGCCTCAGCCAATACTTTGGCGTTAACCAGCACTTTTTCGATATAAGATTTGAATTCTGGTTGCAACGCTTCGCCGAACGCAACCGCTTTTGCCGCGATGGCATGCATAAGAGGACCGCCTTGGACTCCAGGAAAGATCGCTTTATCAATCGCTTGCGCCCACGGCTTGTGGCACATAATGATACCGCCTCTTGGGCCTCGAAGCGTTTTATGCGTTGTCGTCGTAACAAAGTGCGCATGCGGAATGGGGCTAGGATGGAATCCTGCCGCGACAATTCCTGCAATATGCGCCATATCTACAAAGAAAAGAGCTCCCACTTCGGCTGCGATTTGAGCAAACGGCTCAAAATCGATCGTTCGCGGATAAGCGCTGGCACCAGCAACGATCATACGCGGGCGGTGCTTAAGCGCAAGTTTTCGCACAAGTTCAATGTCAATGCGCGCCGATTTTTCATCAACACCATAAGGCACAAAATTGTAGAATCTTCCGGAAAAATTGACTGGGCTCCCGTGTGTCAGATGGCCGCCATGAGATAGATTCATGCCTAAAATCGTATCTCCTGGTTCAACGGAAGCAAAATAAACCGCCATATTTGCCTGAGCGCCGGAGTGAGGCTGCACATTGACATGTTCTGCACCAAAAAGAGTTTTCGCACGCTCTATAGCCAGTTCCTCGACCCGATCCACATATTCACAACCGCCATAATACCTTCTTCCCGGGTATCCTTCGGCATACTTATTGGTCAATACCGTACCCGTTGCTTCCATAACCGCTTGGCTCACAAAATTTTCCGAAGCAATCAGCTCTATTTTATTCCGCTGTCGTGCTGCTTCTTGCCAAATGGCGTTCGCAATTGCTTTGTCCTGTTGTTCCAATAATTTCACAGACATCTTCCTTTCCACCAACGCGTTGCAACAGCAACGATTTTCATGATAGTATAGCAATCAATGGATTACAAATAACTATCCATAGACTATATATTTGAACAATCCATAATTCCCATTTAACTTTTGGAGGTGAGCTGTATGCTCAAAGTGAACCGAGATGATGAACGTCCCATTTGGCAGCAGTTGCTTGACCAAGCGATCCATAATATTACGACCGGAAAATGGCCGCCTGGCGAATTGCTGCTCCCGTCCCGCGAGCTCGCGCAACTGATTGGGGTTTCCCGTTCAACCATCCAAAGTGTGTATGAGGAGTTATTCAGTCGCGGATACACCGTAACCTCTCGCCGCGGCGGAACAAGAGTTAGTGAATGGACGTATAAGCCCCACTCTGCAGACGAAGTTCCAGCCCTGGGGCCTGTTCCGCCAGAATTGCCGCTATTAAACACCGCCATCGGCCATTTGCATAGCTGGTTCGGAAACAAAGAAAATGGTAGAGATGAGATCGATTTCAGTCCCCATGAACCGTATTTAGATGAGCACTTTCTAAATAATTGGCGGCAATCCTTTTTACAGGCTTCAACAGAAACAGACCTGGACAGTTGGGCCTACGGCGACGCCTATGGATATCTGCCGCTGCGAGAACAGATTGGGCGCTATTTGTCGCTTGAACGAGGAGTTCATGTGAGCGTCGATCAAATTCTGCTGACCTCAGGCGCACAACATAGCCTCGATTTGATTGCCCAAGCCCTGTTGCAAGAAGGAGCAACCGTTTCGGTTGAAGATCCCGGCTTTCCTGCTGCCTGGATGGCGATGAAGTACCGGCGTATGCAAGTTGTATCTATTCCAGTCGACGAGCATGGGCTATGCGTAGACTGCATTCACTCTGAATCCAGACTTGTGTATGTTACGCCATCGCACCAGTGCGCGGTTGGCGTGATTATGTCGGAACCTCGCAGGCAACAATTGCTGCATTTGGCTGCGGAGCAATCATTTTGGATCGTCGAGGATGATTACGACAGCGAATTTCGCTATCGTGGCGACCCGCTTCCCACTTTGTTCAGTCAGCGGCCTCAGAACACGTTATATATGTTGAGTTTTTCCAAAATGATCGCTCCCGGTATTCGGATGTCGGCCCTCGTTGGTCCCAAAGAGGCCATTCGTCAACTCGCTCGCGTGCATGAATTAACCTATCGTCATCTTCCGATTATGGAGCAATTAACGCTCACCCATTTTATCGAACACGGTCACTTCATGCGCCATATGAGAAAAGTGCGGAATATATACCGGCGCAGACACGCAGCCATGACGAAAGCCATCGTCGCGACAGGTTTGAGCGAACGCTTCACGTTAAGCGGCGCAGAAACAGGGCTGCATATGCTGCTTGAAGCTGAGCCATCGTTTGACGAGGTAACCGTGACGAGCCTTGCGCTGGAAAGAGGAATCCGCATCTATCCGCTCAGCCAGTATGGTTTGGAAAGCAAGCGAAAAGGCTGGGTACTGGGTTTCGCTAAAGTTGACGAAGCCGCCATTGAAGAAGGGATTGAACGTCTGGCAGAGATCCTTTTGCACAAGTAGCCCTGCCAGAAGTTTGCTTATATGGTAGCCCCGCCTGCGCTGCCATCCCGTTCTTTCAGTACCTTGTTCAAAATGCCGATCGCTTGATCGATCTCATCGCAGGTTACGTATAAGCTTGGCATAAAACGGATGACGTGGGTTCCTCCCGCTAGAACAAGCAGTCCATTCTGGTGCAGCTTCTGAATGATCGGCGCAACAGGTTCGGCAAATTCAATACCTATCAGCAATCCTAGTCCTCGAACGGCACGGATGGCTGGATAAGCTTTTAACTCCTTTCGCAGCTTATCCAGCGCATATGCTCCCGTCTGTTGCGCTTGCTTTGCCAATCCGTCCTCCAGTAATGTTTCGATCGTTGCCAGTCCTGCTGCCATAGGAAGAGGCGAACCGCCAAACGTGGAAGCATGGCTGCCGGCCGAAAAGGCCTCTCTCAGCTTCTCCTTCCCCAGCATCGCCCCGATCGGCAAACCGCTGGCCAATCCCTTCGCCAGTGTAATGATATCCGGTTCGATGCCATACTGCTCATAAGCGAACAGGCTCCCCGTTCTCCCGATTCCGGTTTGCACTTCATCGACGATCAGGAGAATTCCTTCCTCTTCGCATAGCTTAGCCAGCTCAAATACGAATTTGGGTTCGGCAAGATGAACGCCGCTCTCTCCCTGCACCAGTTCCAGCATGACAGCCGCCGTTTTGTCCGTGATGCTGTTTCTTACGCTCTGAATATCGTTAAAGCGAGCATGCACAAACCCTTCCGGCAACGGAAGATACCCATCCTTAACCTTTTCTTGTCCGGTAGCTGTCAAAGTAGCCATTGTACGGCCATGGAACGATTGTTCAAACGTAATAATCTCGTAGCGGTTATTTCCCAGCACGCGCTGGTGATACCGGCGAGCGCATTTGATCGCTGCTTCGTTTGCTTCAGCGCCACTGTTACAGAAAAATACAAGTTCCGCACAACTGATCGTCACAAGCTTCTCGGCAAGCTCTTCTTGAACCGGGATATGAAACAAATTGGACACATGCCATAATTGCTCCAACTGCTCTTGAATCCGCGCCTTTACCCGTTCCGGGACGTGACCTAAATTACAAACGGCAAGTCCCGCCATAAAGTCCAAATACGATTTCCCTTCAGCATCCCATAAGGTTGTCTGGTGTCCTCTCACCAGTGTGAGCGGGAACTTATTATAGGTAGGAAATAAATAACTCTTTTTCAGATTGATCACCGCTTTCCCATACACTGAATTCCTGATCTACTCAAGTTCAATCCTGTTACTGGCCGCGTTCCTGCATCCGTTCATGCTCCCGCAAACTGGATATTTCAATTCCTTTCATCGGCGTTCCCAAGTTTTTCGATACGCTTGCGATTAACGCATAATCTTCGTAGTGTGTCGTGGCTTCAACAATCGCGCGCGCAAATTTCTCAGGGCTATCCGACTTAAAAATACCTGATCCTACAAAGACGCCGTCAGCGCCCAGATGCATCATTAGCGCTGCATCGGCTGGCGTGGCTACCCCGCCTGCGGCAAAGTTGACCACCGGCAGCTTGCCGGATTCGTGAACCTGCAGCAGCAGTTCATACGATACGCCATGCAGCTTCGCTTCGTGGTACAATTCGTCTTTAGACAAACCCTGCACTTTGCGAATTTGACCGTTGATCAAGCGCATGTGACGTACCGCTTCCACAATGTTGCCTGTCCCTGGTTCGCCCTTCGTGCGAAGCATGGCGGCTCCTTCCTGAATGCGGCGCAGCGCTTCGCCAAGGTCTTTGGCACCGCAGACAAAAGGAACGGTGAATTCACTTTTGCTAATATGGAAAACCTCGTCAGCAGGTGTCAGCACTTCGCTCTCATCAATATAATCTACGCCTAGCGATTCGAGTACTTTGGCTTCTACATAATGCCCGATGCGGGCTTTGGCCATCACGGGTATCGATACAACCTTCATTACCTCTTCCACAATGGTCGGATCAGCCATACGGGCTACTCCGCCTGCCGCACGAATATCGGAAGGCACACGCTCCAGCGCCATCACAGCTGTTGCTCCTGCCGCTTCCGCAATCTTAGCTTGCTCGGCATTCATCACGTCCATGATGACGCCGCCTTTTTGCATTTCTGCCATCCCTCTTTTTACCCGCTCTGTACCTGTATTCCTGTTCGTGTTCATGTTCACGCCTCCTGTTATTTTTGTTCGATTTGTTGTATGCCTCGCGTCTGATATGGCTTCTTACGATGGCGTTGACCAGGCTGTAATGATCGGTTCCCGGTAACGATAACTTAGCCAGATCCCGGTTATACCCACGCCAATGGAGATCGACCAAATCCATGAAGCGGTCATTTCGGGTCGGACGTATTGATTTGCACCAAAATATCCATCGTCTTGTTCTCTTTGACAAGCTGCTGATGTAGGCCCAATTTCAAACGATCCACAGAATGAATGAGTGTCACATATTTGACGACATCCTTCACCTTATTCGTCTGCAAATGCCCGATAAAATGCCATTCCACCCGGTTCTATTGCTGCATAAGCGGGAATTTGTCCCGAAGCTCCTGGGCTTTGTTTTCCCCAAACAGAACCTCCCCCGCCTGCATCGCCATTTGCAATTTTTCAAGCGTTACGGTTTTGGTCGCGAGCAACAATTTCACGTCCTCGGTTTTACGCCCCGATGCTTGGCAAGCTAATTCCCATCTGCTGTCTTACGCTTCTGAGATTCTCTTCAACTAAATTGCTCATGTCTCCTCCCCTCCTGTTACACCGCACTCGTCAAAGGAAATTTCCCGCACGCGCTTGATTTCCGGTATCGCGAGTAAGGACTCCATCACGTTCCTTGATGCTTTTTTATCGATTTTTAAGATCATGACTGCCGAGCCGCCAACTTCGTTTCGCCCCACTTGCATCGTGGCGATATTTATGCCGCTATCTCCAAGCAATGTTCCCACCCGTCCAATGATACCGGGCTTATCCTGCTGTGAAATCAACAAAACATGTCCTTCAGGTGGAAGCTCAACCGGATAGGGGCCAATTCGGACAAGACGTCCGCCAACGCTGGGCAGTGATGTCCCTGTCACCCATCTCTCTTCGATGGTTGTCTTTAGTCGAAGGGTAATCTCGCTGGACGCGCTCTCGGTGAACAACGATTTTCGTACCGTAAGATGAATGTCGCGAAGCTTCGCCAGGTGAATGGCATTGACGACATTGACCTGTTCCGAGCCGAGATGATGCGAAAGTATCCCCTTGAGCACATACGGAAGTAGTGGCGATGTGTCCAGATCTGCAAGTTCGCCTGCGCATTCCACCGTAACTTCTCGTATCGCCCCTTCTGTCATCTGGACAAGCGATTTCCCCAGTTGTTCGCACAAGGTGAACCAGGGCTGTAATTGATTGAGCAGGTCGGACGGAACGGCCGGCATATTGACTGCATTTTTAAACGGTTCCTGTCGCAGGATATGAATCACTTGTTCAGAAACATCAACAGCGACATTCTCTTGCGCTTCCACAGTGGACGCGCCCAAGTGCGGGGTAACGATGATTTTCGGATGCCTTAGGAATGGGTGATCCGGCGACGGAGGCTCGTGCTCAAATACATCGAAAGCAGCGCCTGCCACAATCCCTTCATCGAGCGCTTCAACAAGCGCCGACTCGTCAATAATTCCCCCGCGCGCGCAGTTGATGATCCGCATGCCCCGCTTCATGACATCGAATTGCGGCTTCGCAATCATATGATGCGTTTCATTCGTTAGCGGCGTATGCACCGTTATAAAATCGGCAGTACGGATGATGGTATCTACGGTCGCTAGCTTGATCCCCAGCTTGCCCGCCCTTTCTTCCGATAAAAAGGGATCGTAGCCGATAACGGTCATGCCAAACGCAGCTGCGCGTTTAGCTACTTCGATCCCGATACGGCCCAGCCCAAGCACGCCAAGCGTCTTGTTTCGCAATTCAACGCCAAGGAATGATTTGCGATCCCACTGCCCGGCAACGGTTTTGGCATAGGCTTGCGGAATATGCCGGGCGAGTGACATCATCATCGCAAAAGTATGCTCGCACGTCGTGACCGTATTGCCGTCGGGTGCATTGACCACGACAATCCCTCGGCTTGTCGCAGCATCCAGATCAATGTTGTCCACCCCAACTCCTGCCCGACCGATGACTTGCAAACGAACGCCTGCCTCAATGATGCGCTTAGTCAATTTCGTTTGAGAACGGACAAGCAGCGCATCATAGGAATGAATGACAGAAATGAGCTCCTCTTCGCTCAGCCCCGTTATTTTGGCGACCTCCACATCTTCAGCACGCGTCAACTGCTGCAATCCAAAATCGCTTATTGGATCTGACACCAAAACTTTAAACATGATCTTCCCTCCCTCTCTATGCGAAGACTGTATGATAGTGAATGCGGGCTTGTAGTCTGTATACCCACGCGAGTTGAGAAACACAACGTCAGTTTATCAAAGTATGGTTTGTTTCTATATATCCAAAAACGATGTATTTGAGCAATCCATAAAATAGTGTAGATTCTCAAGTCCCATCATCCCTGTCTTGAAGGTAAAAAAAAACCACAAGAATCACCAGGATTCCTGCGGTCTATTTTTATTATGAACGGGTTGCGTTCTCCTCCTGAATCGCTCCGGAAAACTTATCCAGCGCCTTCAGCAGTAAAGCACGCGGACATGCCAGATTCACGCGCAAGTAACCGGCTCCTTGTTCGCCGAATACGGAGCCTTCGATGAAGGCAACGCCCGCCTTGTCGAACATGAGCTGTTTCAGCTCCGCAGGCTTGTCCGAGATCGCTGTACAGTCCAGCCATACCGTATACGTTCCTTCCGGCGACATCGCTTTCACCTGCGGCAAATGCTCCTTCACGTAGGCGAGCAACGCATCGCGATTACCCTCCAAATAGACGAGTAGTTGGTCCAGCCATTCGTCGCCGTGCGTATAGCTTGCCTCGGTCGCGGTCAGGCCGAAGTACGACTCCATATGAATGGACAGCGTTTTAAGCGCCGCATTGTATTGGCGGCGAATATCCGCATTCGGGATGACGACGGCTGCCGCCCGCAAGCCCGCGAGATTGAACGTTTTGCTCGGCGCAATGCAGATAATGGAGTGCTGCGCGCACGCCTCGGACAAGGAGGCGTACGGCACGTGCCTATGCCCGGAGAAGACGAGATCGTGATGAATTTCGTCCGCGACGACAAGCAGTCCGTGCTTTGTGCAAATTTCCGCCACCCGCTCCAACTCCCCGCGCTTCCACACGCGTCCGCCGGGATTGTGCGGCGTACATAGCAGGAGCACTTTCGCCCCGGCCGCGGCCTGCTTTTCAAGAAGCTCGAAATTCATCTCGTATCGGCCGTCCCGAAGGATTAGCGGATTGTTCACGACCTCCCGCCCATTCATTCGAATGACATCGTAGAACGGATAATAAACCGGAGATTGCAAAATAACGCCGTCTCCCGGCTGCGTGAACGTCTGCACCGCCAGACTCAGGGCAGGCACGACTCCTGGGCTGGATGAAAGCCAGTCTTGCTCGATTCGCCACCCATGGCGTCGCGACAGCCATCCGACAATCGCATCGTAATAGCTTTGCGGCCGCATCGTATATCCGTAAATGCCATGCTCCGCTCGACGTTTAATCGCCTCTACGACTTCCTTCGGGGGTTCGAAATCCATGTCCGCTATCCACAAAGGCAAAATATTGGAGCGCCCGAACAGCTTCTCGGATTGATCCCACTTGTAGGAGGCCGTCCCCGTCCGGTCGATGTGTCTGTCGAAATCGTATTTCATGCGTTTTCCTCCCATAATTTTTACCCGTTGATTTCCCGTTCCGCAGCCTCGATCGCTTGCCGCAGATCCTCCAAAATATCGTCCGCATGCTCAAGCCCGACGGAAAACCGCAGGAGCCGGTCGTCTACGCCGACCGCGCGGCGAATTTCTTCCGGAATGTCCGCGTGCGTCTGTACCGCCGGGTAGGTCATAAGGGATTCTGTGCCTCCCATGCTTTCCGCAAAAGCGATCAGCTTGATGTGGCGCAGGATCGGCTCGATCGTGCGGGCATCCTTCATTCTGAAGGAGAAAATGCCTGTATTGCCGGACGACTGTGCCTTCTGAATCTCATGTCCGGGCTGATCCGGCAGCGCCGGATTATAAACCTCTTCCACGGAAGGATGATCCATAAGCCATTTTGCAACCTTCGTTGCGTTCTCCTGATGACGCTCCATCCGCAGCGCCAGCGTCTTCATTCCGCGCATCAGCAGCCAAGAGTCCTGGGGAGCGAGTACCGCGCCGATCGAGTTGTGCAGGGACGCCACATCCGAGGACAGCCTCTCGCCCTTCGTCACGATGAGACCCGCCAGCACGTCGTTATGGCCGGAAAAATATTTGGTTGCGCTGTGAATGACGATATCCGCGCCAAGCTCGATAGGTCGCTGAAAAAACGGTGTCAGCAGCGTATTGTCTACAATCGTGAGCAGACCACTACGCTTCGCCCATGCCGCCACCTTGACAATATCCGTAATCACCATCAATGGGTTGGTAGGCGTCTCAATCAGCACCGCCTTCGTATTTGGCTTGCGGTGCGATTCAAGCGCATCCAGATCTTTCGTATCGACATAGGTCGCCGTCACGCCGAATCTGGACATCACCTGCTCCAACAGACGGTAGGTTCCCCCGTACAGATCGAGCGACACGAGCAAATGATCTCCGCTACTGAACAAAGAGAAGACGATCTGCAGCGCGGCCATGCCCGAGCTTGTCGCGAAGCCAGCGTCCCCGCTTTCCAGTCATCATGTCAAAGCTTCCTTCCCCTGAATCGATCCCTTTCCAACTAATACCGATCCAAGCCTTAACCAGGTAGCCCCTTCTTCGATCGCAACTTCGAAATCATTGGACATCCCCATGGAAAGATGTTCCACAGGATAGGAAAAAATATCTCTTGCATTAAGTTCATCGCGTAATCGTTTCAATTCTCTAAAAACCGGTCTAGTCGCTTCAGCATCACGCTCGTACGGGGCCATCGTCATCAACCCCACGACTCGAATCTGTTTCATCCGTGAAACTTCCTGCGCAAATGAAAATAAAGCTTCCGGAGAAAGTCCTTGTTTACTCTCCTCCCCCGAAACGTTAACCTGAATAAAACAATTTACGACGATATTCAAATCAGCGGCCTTCTTCTCTATTTCTTTCATCAAGGATAAGCGGTCTAATGAATGTATATACTCAAATTTACCGATAACATCTTTTACTTTATTGGTTTGCAAATGACCGATAAAATGCCACGTTCCTCGTGGATGGAAGGCCTCCCATTTAGATTGAGCTTCTTGCGTACGGCTTTCGCCGACATGGCCTATACCAGACAACAATACTTGCTCCACGGTTTCCATCGTCGTATATTTCGTCACAGCTATGATCTGGATCTCCTCTTCGCTTCTGCCGCATCGCCCGCAAGCTTCGCGGATGCAACGTTCGACCATGGACAGACGATCTTGCACATTCATTGGATCACTCCTATCTTCCGTGTTGTTTCTTCGTCGTCACTATTTTTGACCCATTTCGCGAAAGGAGGCTTCGGCCGCCTCAAGCGTGTCGTCGATATCCTGCTCCGTATGGGCCGTCGTCAGAAACCAAGCTTCATATTTCGACGGTGCCAGATTGACGTTGCGATCGAGCATATGTCGAAAAAAAGCAGCAAATGCTTCGCCGTCTGTATCCTGCGCCTCTTCATAATTGGTGACCGGATGATCGCAAAAATGGATGGACAGCGAACCGCGAATGCGGTTGATCGTCAATGGCACGCCATGACGGTATGCCGAAGTCTGCAGCCCTTCCGTTAGCTTGGCCGCAAGGCGATCCATTTCCTCATAAACGCCTTCGCCCTGCAGAACCTCAAGGCAAGCTATGCCGGCTGCGATTGAAGCCGGGTTGCCGGCCATCGTACCCGCTTGGTAAGCCGGGCCGAGCGGCGCGATCTGCTCCATAATTTCCTTACTGCCGCCGTAAGCGCCTATCGGCAGCCCGCCGCCGATGATTTTGCCGATCGCGATCAGGTCAGGTTTGATAGCCTCGTGATTGGCAATGTCGGCAAATGTTTGGGTAGAGCCGTAATGGAAGCGGAAAGCGGCGATGATTTCGTCGTAAATGACAAGCGAGCCGTTATCATGTGCCATTTGGCAGAGCCCCTCGAGGAAGCCAGGCTTCGGCATAACCATACCGAAATTTCCGACGATCGGCTCGACTATAACGGCGGCGACGTTTTCGCCCCATGTATCCAGCGCTTTACGAAATCCATCCAATTCGTTGAACGGAACGGTAATGACTTCCTGCGCGATACTGAGCGGCACGCCTGCACTGTCTGGCATCCCCAGTGTGGAAGGCCCGGACCCTGCCGCAACGAGCACAAGATCCGAATGGCCGTGGTAGCAGCCAGCAAATTTGATAATTTTACTCCTGCCCGTATAAGCGCGTGCGATGCGGATCGTCGTCATGATCGATTCGGTACCGGAATTGACGAAACGAACCTTTTCCATGGAAGGAATGGCTTCTTTAAGCATTCGAGCCATTTCGATTTCGAGCTCGGTAGGCGTGCCGTATAGCAAGCCCTTTTCTGCGACGCGCGTGATCGCCGCCGTGATGTGAGGATGGGCATGTCCGGTAATGATAGGGCCAAAGGCCGCCAAATAATCGATATAACGGTTGCCGTCTTCATCCCAGAAGTAAGCGCCTCTGGCCCTTTTCATAAATACGGGCGCTCCGCCGCCTACCGCCTTAAATGAACGAGAAGGGCTGTTGACGCCGCCGGCGATGTGCTGAAGTGCTTCCTGGTAAAGCTGTTCAGAACGAGAACGATTCATTATAGGTTCAATTCCTTTCTTCAAATCATTGCAGATTCATTGCCTTACGTGTTACCTGTTAGTCTTTCTCGAGAATCCGTCTCGGTTCCCGCCAAACGTTTTAAAAACGTATTTCTCCAATTCAAGGACAATTCTTGCACTTCGAGGATTTGTTTGATGCCCTCGATATTATCCTTCTCTCGGTGCATAATCCCATTGGCAAATGAAACCGTAATTTCCTTAGGATGACGATGAAGAAGCGATAGTCCGTCGTCTTTAGAGACGACCCCCTCTGCCAGAACGCGGAAGTAAAATCCCGTGTAGCCCGTTTGCTGCACCTTCAAGAGCATATCCGGTACACCGTGCCTGATCGTCAACTTGTAACAAGGCTGTCTCGGCTGACTAACTTGAACGATTGCTTTACCAAGCTCAAAAACGTCCCCGATGCACACATCAGTCTCCAACAAGCCTTTTATCGTTAAATTTTCCCCTAAGGCCCCGTACTCTAACGGTCTTTTCAATTCGTCTTCCCAAAATGGATAGTGTTCGCAAGGATAAACGCATACAGCCTTCTCCCTGCCTCCATGATGAACAAGATCTCCTTGCCCATCCCCTTCAAAGTTTAGATAAGATAGATACAAAGCTTCGTCTGTAGCCGTTTTGAATATCCCTGTGGAAACATCTTTCTGTTGAAATTGGACCTGCTTGGGCATGCCCACATTCAATGAAAGAATTTCAATGGATGCCATTTGAATCACCTCACTCAAAGATTTAGATCAACAAGTTTGCTGATGCGACTATATACCACGTTCTTGCATTCGTTTACGACGAATCTCAACAGCAAGCCCTGAAAAATGAATAGCAACCGGAGGATTCGGCTTGGTCACACGAATCGTAACCTCGCTGATCCTGGAATACGAATCCAGAAGGGTGGATGCAATGTTTTCAGCCAAAGCTTCTACCAAGGCAACTGGTGGACCCTCGACTACTTTTTTAATCACCTCATACAAATCGGCATAATTTATCGTCAACTCCAAACCATCTGCCCCCCTTCGGGAGACGAATCAAGATATAAAACTACATCGACAACATATTTTTGACTCAAACGGTTTTCTTCAGGCAACAAACCATGACGACCAAAGAACTCTATAATACTTTAATCATCGACCGTCTACTATGCGAAGACTGTACGGCATTGCATGGATGAAAAACACTATGCTAGTATATCAATAGATGGATTGGTTACACACATCCAAAAACCGTTCATTTAAACAATCCAAAAAACACTAATTTCATTTCAATATGTAAAGGGGGGGTCGAATTGCTGAAAGTAAACCGAGATGATAAAAGACCTCTATGGCAACAATTGCTCGATCAGGCCATCGATCATATTAACAATGGCATCTGGAAGCCAGGGGAACTTCTAACACCTACTCGAGAGCTTGCTCAGCAATTGGGAGTGTCTCGTTCCACCATCCAAATTGTATATGACGAACTTCTAACCCGCGGTTATACGGTAACATCAGGCCGTGGGGGGACACGTATCAATGATTGGATTCAGATCACTGATAAATCCGCTCCCTCACTAGATCCGCCACAGCTTCCTGAACTGCCGTTGCTGGTCGAACAGTCGCAGCAATGGTTTAGAAGTAAGGATAACCAGGAGTCAGTCATCGATTTTAGCCCCTATCAGCCTTTTGTTGATGCGCAGCTGCTAAAAGAGTGGCGCAAATCGTATTTGAATGCCTCTTCCCAATTAAATGTCTCTTCTTGGTTTTACGGCGATGCATATGGCTTTGAGCCGTTACGCCGCCAGATCCAACGTCATTTATCACTAGAACGCGGGATTCATGTTCAAACGAATCAAATCTTGCTAACATCCGGGGCTCAGCACAGTATTGATCTCATCGCACAAACACTTTTGACCAAAGGAGACATCGTAACTGTCGAGGACCCCGGCTATCCCGTTGCTTGGATGACGATGAAATATCGGAACATGAAGATTGCTCCTGTTCCTGTTGATGAGCAAGGTCTCATCGTAGAGAAAGTACCCCCTGAAGCGAAGCTCATACTTGTAACCCCTGCTCATCAGTGTGCCGTAGGTGTAATGTTATCAGAACCACGCAGGCAGCAGCTTTTGCATAGAGCCGCCACGCAACGTGCATGGATTGTTGAGGATGATTACGACAGTGAATTCCGGTATCGCGGAGATCCGATGCTCACTTTATTTAGCCAGCTTCCGCAAAATTGTCTCTATTTAACGAGTTTCTCGAAATTGACCATGCCGGGCATTCGCATATCCGCTATTATCGGACCTACCGAAGTCATTGCACAACTGGCTCGCGTACAAGCATTCACCTATCGCCATCTCCCGATAATGGAGCAAGCAGCACTAGCATACTTCATCGAACACGGGTATTTTATGCGCCATATGCGACGAGCCAGAAATATCTATAGACGCCGTCATGAAATCATGCAAAAGGCGATTATAGCCAGTGGTCTCGGAAACAAGTTCATGTTGCGAGGGATTGAAACCGGATTGCATGTGCTACTGGAAGCAGATGAATCGTTTGACGAGGATACTATGACCCTCCGAGCCCTTCATGGCGGAGTTCGGGTACACCAGCTTCATTCCTATTGTTTGGAGAGCAGACGCAAAGGGTGGGTATTGGGCTTTGCCAAGGTAGACGAAAGGCTTATCGTGGAAGGCATGTATCGACTGGCTGAAACGGTCTTGTAGAGTGTATAGGTAAAATCAATACAAGAGCCGCCGTCACTTCAAAAAGATTCGTGGCTCTTGACTTTGTTAACTTTTTTTTCAGAATTGATCGGGCGTATCTGATGAATGAGAATGAAGCGTTTCATCTGCCCTTATTTCTTACGCTTAATCACAAAACCATTCTCTATTTTCTCAAACCCTACTTTTGGATAATACTCCATAGCACTCGGTGCAGCCAGTAAGATCAAGGCGACTTCTTCCCCAATTTCTTCTCGTACTTTGGCAATAAGTTCCCTTCCTACCCCGGATTTCTGGACATCTTTGTCAATAGCGAGGTCTGACAGATAGCAACAATAACTCCAGTCTGTTAATGCTCGAGCGATGCCAATCATTCTATCCCCAAGCCAAGCAGTGAGCAGGATATCTGCATGACTTATCATAGCTTGAATTCGTTCAGACTGATCGATCGGGCGTACAATCCCGCTATTTCTAAACACACGAATTACATCTTCAAGTTTCACATCCCTATTGTTCCTATAAGTTATATTCACTATTTTTGTCTCCTTCCTGCTATGGACAAATGTTACTTTCAATCATTCTCTATAACTGAGAGAACAGCCATGACTTCTCGCAGCGATCTCAAAAACTTGTCGTTCTGTTCAGCACTTCCAACCGTTACTCTGATGTGGGTTGGAAAGCCTAGGTCGTGACCTCCCCGTACGATAACACCTTTCTTAAGCAGCTCATCAAACATCATTTTGGACGAGCGTTGTACATCAACCAGAATAAAATTGCCATGCGGTTCATAGTAACTCAATCCCATCTTGTCAAATTCAGAACAGAGTTGAATGATCCCTTCCCGATTGTGCATGCGGCATCTTTCAACGAAAGCCTGATCTCCCAGCGCAGCCAAGGATGCTGCCTGTGCGAATCGACTCGTATTAAACGGTTCTTTGACCTGATTGATTGTACGGATCACATCAGAGTGTCCGACTCCGTATCCAATTCGTATGGAGGCCAATCCATATATTTTTGAAAATGTTCTGAGAAGAACAAGATTGGGATAGTCCTTCAGCAGACGAAGCCCGTTCGGATAATTTTTATGAGTGACATAATCGGAATAGGCTTCGTCCACTACGACAAGCACATTCGGTGGAACCAGGCGCAGAAAACGCTCCAATTCAGCATGACTAACCATTGTTCCCGTCGGATTATTGGGATTGCAAATCCAGATAATTTTGGTTCGCTCACTCATTCTGGACAGCATACCATAGAGATCATGTTTTCCTTCCTTATGCGGGATCTCAATGCAAATTGCGTTTTCTATCTCTGAATTATGTTTATATTGAGGAAAAGTGTTCATCGACATCATCGTCTCATCCCCGGCAACCAAGTAGGCTCGAGCCAGCATCAAAATCACCTCATCCGACCCTGCGCCAAAAATAATCTGATTAAGCTGAACACCAAGCATCTCAGCCAGCTTAAGCCGCAATGCACCAGCTTCACTGTCCGGATAGTAATGGATGTTTTCCATTTCTATACGGATTGCCTCAATCGCTCTTGGTGAACAGCCAAATGGATTTTCGTTAGAGGCTAGCTTGACCACCTCTGCCAAACCCAATTCACGTTTCACTTCTTCAATCGGTTTCCCCGGCTGGTATACAGGCAAATGAAGAACATTCATTTTCGGTTTCATCCGTCTCTCATCCTTTCACGCAATCTCTTGATTCAAGGACCATTTGTAGAAAATAGGAATGTAATGCAGTATCATCAGTCAATTCAGGATGAAAAGAGGTCGCGAGTAAAAGTCCTTGTTTTGCTGCTACAATTCGATCATGATAGGTTGCCAAAACCTCGACACCAGTGCCTACCTCTTGGATTAGAGGAGCCCGAATAAATACGGTCCGAACAGATTGAGGGATACCTTTTTTCGACAGAACTGTTTCGAAGCTTTCTTTTTGCCGTCCGAAGGCATTGCGAGATACCTTCATATTCATGAGAGAAAGATGAGCTTCCTCACCACTATCTATTTCATTGGCAAGAACAACTAGTCCTGCACAAGTACCAAATACAGGTTTTCCAGACATGGCAAACGATCGAACCTCCTCTATGAACCCATATTTCCTCATCATTTTCCCTATTGTTGTGCTTTCACCTCCAGGAATTATTATGCCATCTATACCGGTTAATTGTTCTTTTCGTTTGATGGCAATGCCAACAGCACCCACTTTATGAATCATATTCAGATGTTCTTCCACTGCCCCTTGCAATGCTAAAACGCCTATTTTCGTCTCCATTACAGCCGCCCTCGTTCCTGAATGCTATCTATTTACTTGAAATTTTAAAATCTCAATACAAGATCATAAGTTGAGTATAATATCGAATTTACGATAAGGCTATTCCGTTAATATTATAAAAATAATAGTTTTCTCCTATGATTCAATATTTCTTACAACACATCATACATCACCAGAAGGGCTCAAGAGAAATGAACATTCTAATAAGCAAGCCTATCATTACGATAGGCAAATCATAATTGATGCGGCGTGAAAGCCTAACATATAATGTTTCTTAAATCATTCTATAATCCAAGAAAAGTTGGCGATATTTATGGCGATTCAACGTTTATTTCATGCATTAACTGAACTGACATCTCATAAATGGTCCTCAAAGTTGATTGGGGCATTTACTAAAACAAGAGCTAGCCGCTGGCTTCTTCCATGGTATTCGAGAACGTATGGAATTCGTACCGAGGATGCTGAAAAACCATTGAAAGCTTATCAGTCATTAAACGCATTTTTTATTCGACGTTTGAAGGACGGCCTTCGTCCGATTAATCAAAATAGCGCCGCATTAGTCAGTCCCGTGGATGCTACCATTACTGGAATAGGTCAAATAGATGCTAAAAGAACAATCCATGTTAAAGGTCAAAATTATACTACAGACGAGTTATTGGGTTTTGATGCAACCTTTAACAGATATAATGGAGGTTTCTTTATTGTACTTTATTTGAGTCCGTCTGATTATCACCGCGTTCACTCACCGGTTACTGGAACGATTATTGCGAAGAACCATATTTTAGGAAGAACATATCCCGTAAACGAGTTTGGGTTAAAGCATATGAGCAAAGTATTAAGTCGTAACGAGCGGCTGATTACTTATATGGGGCATCTTTATGGCATTTTATCTCTCGTCAAAGTCGGTGCAATGAACGTAAGCAGTATCAAGTATACGAACTCGCTCGCGACTCATCTCAATAAAGGGGATGAGCTTGCTTATTTTGAGTTTGGGTCAACCGTAGTTCTTTTGATTGAGAACGGAGACTTCGAGTTTCTCCAAGAGCTATGTATAGGAACCCAGCTACGTGTAGGTGAACCACTTGGTTATTGGGGAGCAGGCTTTCAGAACGGACAGAAAACGGATGTGGGCAACTAACAACGTAAATTTAGTTACTTATCTTGTTTTCACCTAATAAATAGAACAAAACGGAAATACACTCAACAAAAGCGGCCTAGAATGGAGTTGGGAGGCTTCACAATATACGTTATGTCTGTTCAAATGGATGCTTTCAAAGTAAAAAGAAAGCGGCTGGTTCTTGTCGAAACTAACCGCTTTCAGTGTTTTAATTATGACTCTCCAGGCTTCGTGGTCATCAAATTATACAGCTTCGTACTACGCGGAAACTTGTCGGCAAACGGCACAAGGGAGCTTCCAATTTTCATCAAGCCATTCCCTACATCAGCATTTGTGATGTAGGAAAGCTGCATGTCTGAAATATTGAGTAACTCAGCTAATTCCTTGCGATCTGTACTGGCTTGATTCAGCATGACGATAAATTCACTGTTCGCGAGCATAGTACGAGCTG
The DNA here is from genome assembly GCA_042219835.1 of Paenibacillus elgii. Lineage (GTDB taxonomy): Bacteria > Bacillota > Bacilli > Paenibacillales > NBRC-103111 > Paenibacillus_G > Paenibacillus_G elgii_A. Next base: position 15,456 of record JBHJMN010000044.1, on the reverse strand, counting down.
TATGACTTTGTAGCAGATCGTCCACATTTTGCGTAATGATGGATGGCAAAGGAAGAGCCACGGACAACGCCATTACGGAGCGATTCTTCCGTAATCTAAAGTGGGAGAAGCTCTACTACCACACCTACACAACGCCTAAAGAGGTCTTTAAAGACGTTCGAGCGTACATCGATGAATACAATAGCACCCTTCCACATCAGTCACTTGATTATGCAACACCCGCCGAATTTTATGCCCACAAGATGGCACAGGTCGGTTAAGTTTGAGCTGCGCACAAACCTATTAACGAGGAGATATGAGTAGCTTAACTTTTCATAGAAAGTGTCTTGACAACGGGGTCCACTACAGTGGTGACTCATCCGACTAACCCCGCCTCAAATTGAGTTCGTTTACCTTGGCTCGTGCATTTGCCTCCAGCTTCCTTCAGATTCTGCCTCGCGGCAGACACCCTTGCTCTTGGCTAACGATAGGCGTTCGCCAGCCCCCGTTCGGGACTTTCACCCTAGAGATGACGCCCATGCTGGGCGTACACAAAATAAGCCCTCGGACCCTGCGGTTCGAAGGCTTGTTTGCTTAGCACGACGGGATATAAGGCATGAAGCTCATCGCCTTGCCTTCCATGTACAATCGCTTCTGCACGAAGACAGCCTCATTGTACGTGGTCGTTCATTTCAACGGCAATTGATTCTGCACTCCCCATTTGCATATTTCCTCCAGAATGGGCATCAACGTTCTTCCTCTTGGAGTTAGCGAATATTCCACCTTCGGAGGAGTTTGCTCGTACTCTTTCCTGTTAACGATACCGCTGCTTTCCAACTCGTTCAATTGGGAGCTTAACACCTTATGAGTAATTTCAGGTATTCGCCTCTTGAGCTCTCCGTAGCGCGTAACCTTTTGACAGGCTAATTGATACATAATTTTCATTTTCCACTTTCCGCCAATAAGGGACAAGGTATAATCAAACGGTGTTTGGTTATTATGTATTTCCGTGGTTTCGGTCCGTTCAGGCATGGGCATTCCTCTCCTTAAGGTAAGTACTAACTTTAAAGTGCGTACTATTTTTTATCCGGGATGCGTCTATACTTAAGAGTACTGTGTCCGGCGGCCGCCATATGAGTTCAGGATACGCAGGGGCCGAACTACATTGTAACTCTCCCGTTGGACGGCGTAAACCGATGCGGCCGCTGTAAGGCAATAAGGAAAGGATGATAACGATGCCGAGGCATGATGCGCTCGCGTTTCATACGGGTGATTTAAGCGAGCAGGAAATGTACAAGCTGATGATCGGTTCGGTCGTACCAAGACCTATTGCGTGGGTTTCGTCCAAAAGCAAGGACGGCGTTCTTAATTTGGCGCCCTTTAGCTTTTTTACAGTCGCTTCCCGAAACCCGCCCACACTGCTGATTTCCATCGGACCGGGCGTAGGTGAACGGGAAGGTACGGTGAAGGATACGCTGACCAATATTCGCGAGGTTGGTGAATTTGTTATTAATATGGTTTCCGAGCCTCTGGGCGAGGCGATGCTGCTTTCGTCCGCTAATGTCGGGCCGCAGAAGAACGAGTTCGAGCTTGCGGGAGTCACGCCGCAGCGTTGCAAGAGCGTCGATGTGCCGGCGGTGCTTGAAGCGCCGATTGCGTTCGAACTGAAGCTGGATCGAATTATTCCCGTAGGCGGGGATCATCTGGTTCTTGGAATCGTGGAGCGCGTGCAAGTGGATTCCGCCGCCTATGCAGGAAACTTTAAAATAGCAACGGAGAACTTGAAGCCGCTGGCAAGCTTGGCCGGGGATTTCGCCGGACTGACGTCCACTTTCTCAATCGATCCAAAGCATCGTCAAGAATAAGTATAAAAAGCTTTGACGGCGGCGGAAATGTTCAGTTCTCCCGGCTGGATAGGAGTAGAGGGCGCAGCGGCAAAAGTTGCGACCTGGTACGGGTGCGGTTCGATGCCATGCGATACCTCTTGAATCCGAAGCGGGGTTGGATGAAGCGCTACGCCCATCGCTTTCGCAAGGGTCGCCGCCTTCTGGCGGCTGCTGTGGACCGCCATCGTCAACGCCTGATGGTAATAAGTCTCCGGATGAGCCGAAGCAAACTGGATGCCGGATACCGTATTCGCCCCATGGCGAACCGCCGTGTCCACGATAACTCCCGTCTGCTCGATCTTATCTGCGGTCACTCGCAGAAGGTGGGTGACTTTGTAGCCGCGGAATATTTGAACCCCGTCCTTGTAGTTGTACTGGATCTCGATACCGTACTGGACCGTCTGCACCTTTTCCTTCGGAATTCCAAGCTGGAACAGCGATTGGAGGATGCTTGACACCGCTGCGGCATTCTCGGTCTGCGCTTCGCTCAGACTCGCCTTCTCCGTGATTGCCCCCAGCGTAATCAGCGCCCGGTCCGGGGCCGCAGCAACCATTCCTTCGCCTGAAACTTCGATGATCTTCCTGGAGCTGTCGCTCAAAGCCGTCGTCGTATTCATTTCAAATCACCTTCCTTAAAATATAAGGTCTACTATACCAATGTATTTCGATTCGAACCTCGTATGAACCGTGATACGTGCCAGGCTTCATTTCAGGTAAGGCGACGAAATTGTTTCCGGCTGACAAGTGAACATCGATGATACCAGAAGAGCCGCATGACGCGGCCCTTCTTTGTTTGCTTGCTCGACTCGGGGATTCAAAACTCATATTCTATTTACGGAACCTTCGGCCGAAACCAAAGTCCGAGCAGCGCAAATAAGACATACGCGCCGCCAAGCCAATAAAACATACTGTGGACGGAGAAGTACTGCATGCTGAAGCCGCCAATATTCGGCCCGGCGATGCTCCCGATGCTGAACAGCACGGAAGCGATGACGTTCGTGCGAGGCAGCATCGCTCTCGGCACCACATCCGCCGCATAAGCAAGCCCCAACGTAAAGAACGATCCAACGAGCCCACCGGCCAAGCCGAACAGAATTAGCATCAACAGCAAATTCCCCTGCGCGACGAACGGGACGGCTGCGAAGGCAGCCCCGCCGATCAGGCCGGCCGTCATCAGGATCGGCTTGCGGCCCCACCGGTCGCTCCATATGCCAAGCGGCAGCTGGAGGATCAGCGAACCGATCCCGATGACCGGCAGGAGCAAGGAAATCCACGTGTCGGAGATACCGGTACGCAAGCCGTAAGCGGGAAAATTACTATTCATGGACGATTCCATATATCCGTAAAGGAAAGAGGTAAGCAGAGCGTACCAAGCCAGCCGGAACACAACGGGATAGGTGATGGTAGCCTGCGCCCCCTGCTCCTTCTTCCCCGTTTCCGGGTGCGCATTGGGCAGCCGGCTCACGAACAGCAGCGATACGGCCGCACACAGCACCGTCGCCAGAAAAGGCGCCCACATTCCGTACGGCAGCAAATTGATGCCAAGCGGTCCTAGGCTGAATCCTGCCCCATAAGCCATCCCGTAGAACGAGATGTACCGACCTCGCCGATCCGCCGGGGAACGGGACACGATCCACAGCTGCGTCGCATAATGCAGACCGCTGTCTCCAACGCCTACCATAAACCGGAGCACAAGCCACACCCAGAAATTAGGGAATGACGGGAATAAAATCAGTGCGACAAGCACGAGCAGGATGCCGCCGACGATCACCGGTTTGTAGCCGAAACGGCGCACAGGCTTCTCAATCCAAAACATCGTAGCAAAGGTTCCGATGTACAGAGCGGCCGCATTCAAACCGTTCACCCCGGTCGAGACTCCCGTCTTGTCTAGCAGCAGAGTAAGCAGCGGCAGCAGAAGCCCCTGGTTCATCCCGGCGATAATGACTACAGTAATCAGCGTAAGATAATGCCGGAGCGGAAACGGGGATTCCAAGCCGCGTTCATGGGATAACGTCAACGGTAACTCTCCTTCACGACTCAATTCGGGATGTCTTGATTATTGTAGCTGATCTTTGGTCAAAAATCGACCGTTAACGTTAAGCGATCGTACCCCGACAATAAAAAAAGAAGCTGCCGGGATTGCAGCTTTTTAACCAAATTATTCAATAGGAATATAGATGATCATACTGATTGCGTCCGGATACGACGACTTGAGTACATCGGTCACCTCAAAATCCGGCCCTTCCCGCCGTTCGTAATTCGAATTCGTCAGCCATGTGCCGTAGATGTATTTTCTCGTGTCTTGCGCCGATCCGTCCACCCGAAATGCTGCGTATTTCCCCTTCGGAATTTCGTAACAGACGAATCCCCGCTCCAACTCGTCCGTGAACTCGTGCACTTCTTCTCCGATCAGGAAAGAAAATCCGCCGTCATCCTGAAACTCGCAAGCAATCCCATAGGCCATCTCCGGCGCGGCTCTGCCCGGAATCTTCAGAAATAATCCGTTGCTCCCGAACTCTCGGTAAAAGCGTGGAATTTCTTCGAAGTAGTGCTCCTCTTGCAGTGTTGTTCGGTATTCGTAGCCGATGATCCGAATCGCGTCCAGATCGATAATCTCAGGCCGGTTCATGTTCAATCCCCCCTCCGCATGTTGTTGATAATCGAGAAAATTCACCTTGCCCTGCAAACGAAGCCGGACGGATTTCTTCCGGTACTTCGCCGGAGTGATGCCGAATTGACTCTCGAACGCTCTTGTGAACGCTTCTTGCGAGCCATATTGAAACGCAACCGCAATGTCAAGAACGCTTCTGCCCGTTTCTTTCAATAAAACAGCGGCTTCGGACAGTCTCCGTCTCCGGATGTATTGGTGTACGGAAAATCCCGAGATGGCTTGAAACAGCCTTTGAAAATGAAAAGCCGAAAAACAAGCCGCCGACGCTATGGCCGTAATGTTCAGCTCCTCCTGAAGATGGTCTTCGATAAACTGTATTGCCCCTTGAATCCTTTTGAAATAATCCATTCGCTCACCAAGCCTCCAGCCACCGTGTTATCAAATGTATTGTACAACAAAATGCACCGCTTTTTTTGATCATCCGTGCGCAGCGGGCGCGCATATTATTTAGGCGGAGAGCATACCCGGCGTCCGTTTTGGCGTTTGCGGCCCGCTATGGTAAAATCACCCTATACGGATACGAACAGGAGGGACAGAGATGATTAGAGATTTGTTGGGAAAAGCGGTTTCGATGGGATTGGGCTTTGCCGTGGTCAGTAAAGAGCAGGCGGAGAAATTCGTCGACGAGCTGGTCAAAAAAGGAGAGCTGAACAAGGCGGAGTCGCAGCAGTTTGTGGATGACTTGGTACGCAAAGGAGAGGAAGCCCAGTCCACGCTGGAGGAGAAGGTGCGCGGCTATATGCGTCAGGCGCTGCATGAGATGAACTTGACGACCAAAGACGATTACGTTCGGTTAACGCAGCGAATCGGAGAGCTTGAGCGCCGCGTAGCCGAGCTGGAAGGCAAGCAGCCCGAGGCCGGCCAAACTCTACCTCCCGCAAGCTCATGAGTCTCGGACGGAAAATCCGGCACCTGCAGAGGTACCGCGACATTGCCAAAGCGTTCGCCCGCAACGGACTCGGCTTCCTCGTCAAAGAGCTTGGACTGCCCGATCTGCTTGCCGGGACGCGCATCAGCTTGAATGAACGGCGGGAGGCCCGGTCGCGCACGATCGGCGAGCGCATTCGGACGTTTCTGGAGGAGCTTGGCCCGACCTTCGTCAAAATCGGCCAAATCGCCAGCACGCGTCCCGATCTGCTGCCCGCTCATATTATCGACGAGCTCGTCAAGCTGCAGGACCGGGTTCCGCCCTTCCCTTTCGAGCAAGTGCGCGAAGTTCTGGAAAGCGAGTTCGGCGAACCCTTCGAGAAGCTGTTCGCGGAATTTCAAGTGACGCCTATCGCCGCGGCTTCCATCGGGCAGGTCCATCTTGCCCGCCTGCATACGGGCGAGCCGGTCGCCGTCAAGGTTCAGCGCCCGAATATTCGCTCCATCATTGAAACGGATCTTGAAATTTTGGACGATTTGGCCCGCCTGGCCGAGCACCGGCTGGACTGGGCGGCCAAATATCAGGTGCGCGACATGGTGTACGAGCTGTCCCAGTCGCTGCGCGCCGAGCTGGACTATACGAACGAAGGCCGAAGCGCGCAGCGGATGGCGAAGCCGTTCGAACGCGATTCGGATGTATGCATACCGGCGATTTATTGGGATTATTCGAGCCGCAACGTGCTGACCATGGAGTATCTGGAAGGCGTAAAGCCTACCGAAACGGAGCGTCTGCAAGAGCTGGGGTACGAACCGAAAAAGCTGGCCGAAACGATTGCCCGAATCGTGTTTCAACAAATTTTTGTGGAAGGCTTCTTTCATGCCGATCCGCACCCGGGCAACATTATCGTGCTCCCGGGCGGGAAGATTGGACTGATCGACTTCGGCATGGTCGGGCGTCTTACCCCGATGATGAAATATCATTTCGGCTCGCTTGTTATTGCTCTGCGGCGCAACAGCACCGACGGCGTCATCAAGGCGATTGAAGGCATCGGCATCATTCCCGACGATGTTGATATGGACTCCCTGCGCGCGGATGTGGACGAGCTGCGGGAGAAATACTACGACGTGCCGCTCAGCCGCGTCAAGCTAGGCGAATCGGTCAACGACCTGCTCGCCGTCGCCTACGAACACCGCGTCCGCATTCCCGCCGACCTGACGCTCCTCGGCAAAGCGATTCTGACGCTTGAAGGCGTCGTCACTTCGCTGGACCCGACGTTCAGTGTCATCAGCATCGCCGAACCTTTCGGACGAAAGCTGTTCGCCGAAAGGTTCAGTCCCCGCAATGTGGCCGACAGCGTGCGGCATCAGATAAACGAGGCTGCCGCCCTGCTGACGGAGACGCCGATGAAGCTGCGCGAGCTGCTCGGGATGATGAAGAAAGGCAAGCTGCGCTTTGAAATGTCGATCGCCGAGCTGGATGCCTTGATGCGAAAAATGGACCGCATCAGCAACCGGCTATCGTTCAGCATCGTCCTGCTCGCTTTCAGCATTATTATGGCCGGTCTTATTATCGGCTCGTCGCTTGGCAGACAATCGACCTTGCTGTGGAATTTTCCCGTCATTGAAATCGGCTTCAGCATCGCCACGCTGATGTTTCTAGGGCTGCTGCTGTCCATTTTTAAGTCGGGACGGTTTTGAAAATCGGATCGGGTTGTTCGGGCTGCTCGGACGATACCCAGCGGGGGCGTTTTACATCTCATGCAAACACAACCGCAGCCGAACGCCCCAGCCGGCCCAGCAGCGCTTGCCTGCTTAACGCGATTGGGGCTTCTGCTTCAGCCATTGAAACGGAGTCGTCTTAAAGAACAGATTCGGATTGACCGGGACGTTGTGCGCCCAGAACGTAAAGTGCAGGTGCGGTCCCGTCGAGAATCCGGTCGAGCCCACCAGCCCGATAATATCGCCCCGTTTCACCCGATCCCCTGTCTTCACCTGAAGCTTGGACAAATGCGCGTACTGGGAAAACAGATTCATTCCATGATCGATATAAATCGTATTCCCCGACAAATAAAAGTTGTCCGCCAGCGCTACGATGCCGTCATTCGCCGCTTTGATCGGGGTGCCTTCTTTAGCCGCCAAGTCGATAGCCATATGGGAGCTGGCAAACTTGCCGTTCACATAGCGGGTATGGCCGAACGGCGTCGTCAATATCCCCTCGATCGGCTGAATAAAGGGCACGGAGAACAGGAACCCGGACTCCGACTTGCTTCGCGCGGCATCGATTTTTTTCTGGTCGGCTTCGATTCGCTTCGTATCCTGACGCATGCTTTCCATCTGCTTCGATACCTTGAGCTGCTGCGTTTCGAATTTTTTATCCTTGATCTTCAGCGTCTGATCGCCGATCGGGTACGAGCCGGACTTGGTCTTCATCGGCACCGGAAGGTAGGTGAAATACCCGGCTTCGAAGGGCCGCAGCTCATACGTCTTCCCCTGCCAAGCGACTTCGCCGGGCTTATCGTGGCGCACCAGCACGACGTCGCCGGGACTGGCCGTATCCGGCAGGAGCGTCCAAGCGGAGTCCATCGCTTTCTTGGCTTGCTCGGGAGAAGCATACAAAGCCGTTTCCCGGCTAATCCGCTGTTGACGCTGCTTTTCTTCCTGCAGCGCATCCTTCACCGCATTCGTCACCTCGGCATGCCAGGTTTGTCCCCCGTCCGTGGTCACCAGCAGCGGGTTGGCCAGATCCGTTCCGGCCGAGACAAGCGCCCAGCCGGCCCGGTCGGTTACAAATTGCGCCTGCTTCACGGGGTATTCTTTCGCTTGGTAAGCAATCGTTGTGAGCGTTTTGACATTGGCTGTCGAAGCGCTTGGCCCGTTCGTACCGGATGCCGCTGCATCCGGGAGGCCCGGGGCTTGCTCCGTCCAATGGGCTCCTCCGTCCTCCGTCACGCTGCTTGTGCCGTCCGCATAACGAACCCAGCCCTTATCCAGATCAGTCATATGAAAATCGATAATTTCGCGTCGGACCGGGGTTTGTTTTTCGGCAGCCTCCGGCGCAGCGCCCTTCCCGGACGCAAGCAGCCATGCAGGGGGCTCGCCGCCGTACGCGACCAGTACCGCACAAGCGGCGGCAAGAGCCGTTCCGGCGAGCAAGTACCCTATCTTTTTAGAACGTGGCTTCATCGTTCTGATCTCCTCCAATTCAGCTTCTTCCATAATCTATGACTTTATCATAGAAGCAAGCCGATTGTCCAAGACGCGCACGGAAGGCAGGACCGCAGGACTACGATCGTTGATCTTAGCGCTTGAGTTCGTTGCCCAGAAACGCATTGAGCATCCAGACGTGCTTTTCCAGACTCGAATGAACGGCCAGCAGCAGATCTCCCGTCGTTTCGTCCTGAACGGACTCGGCGTATTTCATGCCTGCCTTAAGCTCCGTGATGATCAGATTAAAGTCGTTCACTAGCGCTGCCACCATCTGTTCCGCCGTCTCCTCGCCTTCCGCCTCGCGAACCGTAGCGAGCCGGAGACTTCCGCTCATCGTTGCGACCGGCTTGCCACCCAATGCCAGCAGCCGCTCGGCCAGCGCATCCACATGCAGCGCCGCTTCCGTATACAGCTCCTCGAATTTCGTATGCAGCGTGAAAAATTGAGGACCTTTGACGTACCAATGGTAATGATGCAGCTTGACGTACAGGACCGACCAGTTGGCGATTTGGTTGTTCAACAGCGCAGTTAATTGTTCATTCATGGATGATTCCTCCTCGGATTTTATATTTAGAATAAGTCTAAATCTATATTCTGATTGTAGCATCGCCCTGGCTTTCTTTCATGAAGAGAACATGAGGATCGGATGAAGATTTGGTGAAGCTTGACAGCGTTATTCGGCTTGAATTCCTGTGCTGCGAAAAGTCTGTGATTTGGATCACCAACAGGTCGTGATCCTTCTCACTGCTCCAGCAAATCGAAAGAGGTATGCTCAAGTCGAGGAGCCGGCGACACCCGCTCCAAAGCGGCGAAAGAGCCGTCAGTCAGCATAGAATACATATCGAGGTGACTTCCCGTGGAAATGGCTTCCGCACCATCGCTTAACACTTATGCGCTTAATATGAAGTTTCTGCTTATCGCATGCGTTGTCACAGCCAACGCCATCGAGCCGATGATCGATCAAAGCTCGCCTTTGTTCACTCTTTACGAGACGATCTACGTGTTCCATATTCCGATGTTCGCTCTGGCGATGGGCTACTTTGCCAAAAACTTCCGTCTCAACCGGCCCGGAATCGACGGGCTTTATACGATTGCGTATCAATATGTGTTGTTCCAGACGCTGTACAGCTTGGCGGATATCGTCTTCTTTCAAGCTAAAGGCGTGATCCATTCGTTCTTCATGCCCTATTCGCTGCTCTGGTTTTTGCTCAGCCACTTTTGCTGGAGGCTGCTGCTGCGCGCGTTCGTCCATTTGCGCCATCCGCTGATCGTTTCGCTGCTGCTCGGCGTCGCCGTCGGTTATCTCCCTTGGCCGGGGGCTTGGCTCAGCGTATCGCGGACATTAGTGTACTTTCCATTCTTCCTTGCAGGATACTTCCTGCCGCAGCATTGGGAAACCATAATCAAAAAGCTGCGCATGCCTGCTTTTCTTCTCGGCGCAGCCGTAATTTGCTACTTCTGCCTGGGCGGACGAATCGATCCGCGCTGGCTGTACGGCAGCTTCACCTACGCAGAGGCCGGTCATCCAGAGTGGTATGCCGGAATATATCGCTTGGGAATGTACGGGGTGCAGGCGGCCGCTTCGATCGCTTTTTTGAGCTTGGTGCCCTGGGCGGCCGGGCGGATCACGGATTGGGGGAAACGGACAGGGTACGTCTTTCTGCTTCATGCCTTCATTCTGAAATCACTGCTGGCGGCAGGGGTTTACGTCTACCTGCAAACCCCTTGGAGCCACGGGCTGGCGATTATCGCCGGGTTCGGCATCGTCTGGCTGCTGTCGCAGCCATGGGTCGAAACCTGCGCCAAACGATGGTTCGAGCCGGATATTACTTTCGTGAAGCGGCTTATCCTTAAATCACAAAGAACCCCGTAGTCACGGGGTTCTATTTTTTATTCGCTCAAGGCTTCCATCGGCCGCCCTAAACTTCTATGGATTCCCCATCGCCTTCATCACTTCTTCGATCGCGATCATTTTGCCGAGCGGCATCGGTCCAAGGACGGAGGTATCCTCGATATAGTAGACATGATTGCTTTTGGGAGCTTTCATTCCGTTCCAGATCGCGTTGTCCTTCAACGTATCCTTGACGCCCTTTTTAATCGGCGTAGCCCAGTTGTTGACGATAAAAATATGATCCGGGTTCATCGTCGCAAGCGTTTCGAGGGACAAGGACCCGCCCTTTTCGCTGCCGGGTACTGGCTTTAGTCCAAGCTCCTTGTAAAAGGCGGCGTAGCGCTCCTCATTGAAGGTGATGAATTCCTTCCCGCCGTACATCGCGAACAAGACCGTCTCCCCGCTGCGGCTCGCCAGCTTCGCTTTGTATTCCTTCGCCTTGCGGTCGAATTCAGCCAAGAAGGCCGCCGCCTTCTCTTCCTTCCCGATGGCCCCGGCAATCAACTGCAGCGTGCCCTTCCAATCCTCGGTGTACGGAAAAATCACCGTCGGCGCAATTTGGCTGAGCTGCTCGTATTTATCGGCCATATCGTCGGAGGCGATAATCAGATCCGGCTGCGACGCGAGCAGCTTCTCCATACTCACTTCTTTGCCCAGATCGATCACGGACTTCCCTTCGAGCTTTTTCTGCAAATTCGGGAAGGTGCTCATCATCGCCATCCCTTGGGCGGATACGGGAATTTCGTCCAAGACGACCAAGTTGTCGACATAAGTGATATAAGGCGCTGCGATTTTTACCGGCCGCTCCTTGATCACTGTTTCCCCTTTGAAATGCTTGATCGTCCTCGGAAAAGAAGCTTCCGCCGCCGTTCCCTCGGACTTTTTCTGATCCCCTGAAGCGCCGGTTTCCGGGTCGCTTGTCGTGCATCCGGCAATCACCCCTGCCATCACAATCAGAAGCAGAAGCGATAACCAAGCTCGTCTGTACATGTTTTTTGGCCCTCCTTTGTTTTTGCCCTCGGCCCTTGCGGTGCTTGTGTACTTAATAAATTGATAACGATTTTCATTATCAACAAATGGTATGCTACAACATCAGCGTCCGCACATCCACCCCTGCACGGATTTTTTCTGCGGTTTCCGGGATTTTTATGCGCAGCAAAAACCGCCGAAGGAATTTCCTCTTGCGGCTTGGATGTCAGACGCAGGATCACACCGCTATTTGCGGACGAGCTCGCCGGGATTGAACCCGTATTTCTCGCGGAACACTTCGGCAAAATGGCTCGGATTCGAATAACCGACGACGCAGGCGGCCTGATTCACGTTGACCTGCCCCTTTTGCAGCAGCAGCAGCGCTTTCTCCAGCCTTTTCTCCCGCAAATAACCGAAGACGGTTTGCCCGTACACTTCTTTAAACCCGATCTTCAGCTTGAAGTCGTTGAGACCGACCGTTCGGGACAGCTCCAGCAGCGAAGGCGGGCTATCCATGCGGTGCAGCAGCACCTCCTGCGCCTGGCGTATTTTCTCCAGATCGTTCTTGCTGAGCTTCGACCGGATATGCTTATCGTCGGGCTCGCGGTCCCACAGCAGCGTATGAAACGAAAGGGAAAGCAGCTCCAGCGCCTTGCTTTCCATATAAATTTTGCGCGTCTCGTTCGAATAAGAGGCGTCCAGCATCTGCTGCAGGATGACGGAAGCCGCAGGCTCGATCGTCTGCTCGAACAGGCGGAACGAACGTCGGTCGACCAGCTGGGCAAAATCGACGGTGCGCTTCCCTGCAAAATCTTCCATAAAACGGTCGAACGTCGCGACTGGAATTCCGATGCCGACCGCAAGCATCGGCTGGTTCCCGACGAAGTCAAAATGCGCATGAAACCGGTCCACCAGCTGCAGCGTGCAGCGGTTCGCGCGAAACTCATGCCTCGTGCCGGAAATATGAAGCTCCCGCTTCCCTTGCAGGCAAAAGCTAAGCTCGACCATCGCCGAATCCGTGCGCACCTGAAATTGACGGTTCCGCGTAAGCGTATAATCCGAAATGACGATCTCCAAATCCGGTCGCGGCACGAACCGGCGCAGCGCGCCTTCTCCGGCATGATGCGGAACGGGCAGCTGCTCGGTCTGATCGGCATAACGGCGCGACAATTGAAAACCGTCGAAAAACGCATTATAGATTTGATGAAAATCCGCAGCTATCATCGTTGGCACCTGAATCCTCTCACTCCGTAGTCGTTCATCCCTCCTCTTAAATGATAATAATTCTCAATCAGTTAGTCAACCATGGCCTGCTGTTTCTCCCGGATTCCCCGGCTGCCCCACACATAGCCCGTGAGCAGCGCAAGCAGCAGGATCAACAGCCAGAACGGCGTCTCCGGGCTAATCCGGTACAGGAACGTGCCGCTCAACGGGCCGAGCAGCGAACCGATCCCGATGGCTGCGGCGATCATCCCCGCGGCAGCGCCCTGTTCATGCTTGGCTACAGCCAAGGAAGCCCCCGAGGTGAAGCCAGGAATCGCCAGCCCCACCCCGATCCCCATCAGGGCAAAAGCGGCAAAGAACAGCGCAAGATGGCTGAAGCTTACGAGCAGCACAAGACCGATACCGAAGACCGGGACGCCCAGCTGCAGCAATTTCAAGGGCGTCAGCCGGTTTTTGCGGACAACCGTGAACTGGACCAGCGCCATCATGAAGCCGATACAGAACAGGGCCGCGCCGACCGCTTGCGCCGTTTCGGTCGCCGACAAGCCGAGCTTATCCTGAAAATAAAATCCGGCGGTCACCTGTGTCTGGATCAACGCCATCATGACGATCATGGCGACCGCAAGGTAAGGAAGTATTCCTTTGCGCAGCGTTTTTTTCTGCTGCCTGTGCGCCTGCGGCTTGGAATTTGCCATGCCGAAGGCGACCCAGAGCATGACGAGCAGAGGCAGAGCTACCGCGAGGTAGATCGGGGCCAGCAGGCTTAGGGCGGTCAGCAGCGCGCCGACCGCAGGCCCGACAACAAGCCCGAGGCCGTTGGCTGCGCCGATTAACGACATCCCGGCGGCGCGGTCCTTCTCGGTCGTAATATCCGCCATATACGCCTGACTGGACGACAGAACGGCCGGGAACGCGGCTCCCAGCAGCAGGCGCGAGATGAGCAGCAGCGTAAACAATACGGCAGGCTGGAACTTTCCGTCCAAGCCTTGCTCGGTCACTGCGACGAACATGCCGAAGCTGGCGGCCATTCCGATTAGCCCGATCAGCAGCACCGGCTTGCGTCCGATACGATCGCTCCAGCTTCCCCAGAACGCCGAGGTGAGCAGCACCATGAACGAGGAAGCCGCTACAATCCAGCCGGCATCGGTTTCCGAAAGTCCGAGCTCGCGGATCAATGGAGCGACGAGCGGATTGAGAATGCCCAGACCGACATAACCGGTCAGGACCGAAGTGAAAATAATGGATTTGGCAAGCATCTACGATTCCTCCCTCCGTTTCGTTTCTTAATTGTAGAGGGAACGGAAGCCGGTGTCCGCCGTCCTGCGGAGCATGCCGAACGCTGGAGGGATTTTAAATTTTGCTTAACCGATCCTTCTAGGAATCGATGCCGGACGCCGCAAGACGTCTGCTCTTTAAGGTCACAAGCACGAATACGCTAAGCGCAACAAGACTTAGGATCAGATTTAGCATGAATATCGTATAAAAAGCGTCCGCTTCGTGCTGCAAGCTCTCCCCGGTCCGACCGCTCAAAAGCCCGAGCCCGCTAGCGGACCCCAGCGCCATGCCCATATTCCGGGTCAACGCGATCATGCTGCCCATAACCCCACTGTATGCGGCTGGCGTATGATTCATCATAAAGCTGTTGTTCGGGGAAGCGATCAGCCCCATGCCCGTTCCGAACAAAACCAATACCACAATCATTCCCGGCAGGGACAAGCTGTTCAAGAACAAGACCATGAGCAGCGATCCCGCCCCCATGGCGCCTAAGCCCGAGATGATCAGCCGCTTGGGGCCGTAGCGGTCCGATAAGCCCCCGGCCAAAGGACCCGTCACCGCCAACAAAACGGGGTATGCTGTGGCCAATGGGGGGACCGGCTCGGGCACCGCACCGTCCATAATCTCGGCTACTTGGTATTCACGGTTTTCTCCGTGCTTGTCGTATTTGCGCCGCACGTTATCAACGGAAGGCAAAGACTGATGACCAGCAGATAGGCGGTCGTAATCCACTGCACGGTTGCGAGATCGGCCTGAAACGTTCAGGCGAGTCCGGGAAGCGCCACGTTAACGATGCCTGCGGTAAAATGCGAAATAAAGGCCCCCATATAAATCGAGAGCTTCATCCATGGGTTGGGCTTGAACTGTTTGTTGGAATGCTCGTTGAAGTCCATTCGATCGTCACCTCATTCGTTTTGCTTGCTGCTTGGACCGTTCCATCTGAGACGTTCATTTGATTTAGTTTAGAAACTAAATCAAATGAACAAAAAAAGAGAGAAAGCGTTACTTTCTCAAAAAAGCAATAAATTTCTCTACCCCTTCCTCGAACGTCCTTATCCCTTCGGCGCCCAGCTCTGAGCGAAGGTGGTTGTAAAAGCTTCTATGCAGCTCCTCGTACGCTTTGTGGGCGACTTTGCCCTGCTCCTCAAGCGAGACGATGACGCTCCGCGAATCGCCCGGATGAGGGGTGCGGCGAACGAGCGCTTTCGCCTCCAGCCGTCCGATCATTTGCGAAGCCGCTCCCTTGGTGATGCCAAGTCTGGCGGCCAATTCGCTCATGAGGATGCCTTCCTCCCGGCCAATCGCGTCAATCGTATGAATCTCGGTCGGTGTCAGCGGGCCGACGCCGCCGTAATGGCGGGGATCGCGCTCAAGCCGCCGAATCTCCAAAATCAATCTGCCGAGCGGATGCCCTTCCTCTCTGTCGCCCTGCATGTCGTCTGGTAAATCGGTATGTGGTGTTTTCATGATTTTAGTTTAGTTTATAA
>JBHJMN010000043.1:0-48376 GCA_042219835.1 Paenibacillus elgii | reverse complement strand
GTATGTAGCACAAGGATGGGAAAGTAGTATTGGCAGAAAAAAGCGTACCACTCCGCTTATTGCCCCAAAGGTAACAGCCGCGATTTGATCGTACCCTTCTTCACGTCAAGCACATCGGCGATTTCGTCAAGTAACAGTTCCTGGTAATAGTGAAAATAACAACGGTTCGGTGGTTAACGTCCAGCGACATCACCGATTCCAGCAGCTCGTGGCCGGCTTCTTTGCGGACGAATACGTCGATTGGAGAGACCTGCTCGTCCGTGATCTCCATTTTGAGCGCGCGGCAGGCGGTCAATGATTGAACCAGCTCTGAAATTACGGATATTTTTCCGTTCATAATGGACGGGTTTCCGGTTCATTGATTCCGTAAAAATTTTGATCGTTCTTCAACGGCACTTGCTTATAGTCTGGATCAAGGCGTCCGCTGTCATATACGGCTCGCTCGCATTGATCCGGTACACTAGCTGGTTCGCGGCGGTATTAATGTCCTCCCGAATCGTAAACAGCATTCCGATGCCTTCTTTCTCCACCGCTTGAAGCATCCCTTCTTTGTACGCCCCGTACGGAAAAGCAAGCAACTTCGAATGATGGCAGGCGCGGAGCGGAGCCTAGGCTTCGACTTCCACTGCAGGTTGTATCCGGTTAACGTGATCCCGGTCAGCAAGAGCAGCGGAAAGGCCCCGCCTGGGATAAACCTTCTCATGCATGCCTCCAAAGCTGATATGGTGTGCGCACATGGTATGGGCGAACGAATGCGGCGAACGGTTCAAATTAGGATATCCCAGCATCTTGAAATTCAGGGGGCTGTGTGAGAATCTAGGAATAGAGAGGGGAACGTCATGTTCCGCTTAAGTCTTACGCAATGGGGGAATTAGCAATGGAGCTGAATGTGAAGCGGCTGTCCGAGTGTACGTTGAACCAGGCGGTAGAGGTTTGGAACAAAGGGTTTGAAGATTACTATGTTCAGATCGTCATGACGGTCGATGCTTTCTTGGCGCGAATGGTGGCCGAGGGCTTGTCCCCGGACTATTCCTTTGTCGCGTTTGACGGGGACGAGCCGGTAGGGATCATTCTGAACGGCATCCGTACGATTAGCGGCGCCAAAACGGCCTGGAACGGGGGAACAGCCGTTGCTGTGTCTCACCGGAGACACGGCGTTGCCAGACAACTGCTGGAAGCGTCCATTCAGCTGTACCGTGAGGAAGGCGTGTCGCGGGCGACGCTCGAAGCGTTCAAGCAGAACGAAAAGGCCATTGCCTTATACCGGCAAATGGGGTATGAGGTAACCGATCAACTGGTAGTTCTGGAATCGTCCGAGGCTTGGCAGCCGGGAAAGCTTCCCCACGGGGATTATACGGTCCGCTGGTCCGGTTTGCATGAGGCGGCTCTGCTGCCCTTCTACGACGCAAATTCCGCGTGGCAGACGGGATGGCAGAGCTTGAAGGACGGGCATGCCGTTATCGCGTCCGACCCGCAAGGCCACCCCGTTGGCTATGCGCTTGCTAAGCGGGTATACGATGCGTCGGGCGAGCATATCTCGACAATCTTGTACCAATGCGTAGCGAGCCCGGATGCCCCTGATACGGACGGAATTGTCCGGTTCTTGTGCTCGGAAGTGTTTGCCGGAGCCGATGCGCTGCGGAAGCGGGCGTTAAACTTGTCGAGGGCGTCCGTCTGCGCGAAGGCTTTGACGGCCGGAGGGTTTACGGTCGCTGTGGAGCAGGTTAAAATGGACAAAAGCTTCTAAAAGGAGCCGTGCGGGGGAAGCCCTGCACGGAACCGCGCGAAAAAGGGGAAGTTTGCGATGCCATTTCAGTTCGAAGCGGGCGACTATCCCGAACGCCCGGGCTGCTACATCATGAAAAATGCCGAAGGACACATCCTTTATGTCGGCAAAGCCAAAAATTTGCGCAGCCGTCTGCGCTCATATTTCCAAAACCGGGATCAGCGCAGGCGCATTCGTCAAATGGTGCTCGACATTGCGTCCATTGAAGTGGTACTGGTCAACAACGAATCGGAAAGTCTGCTGCTGGAGAACAATCTGATCAAGATCCATAAGCCTCCGTACAACCGGGCGCTCAAGAGGGACAACAGCGGGTATGCTTATTTGCAGATGACGGACGAGCGATTCCCGCGGCTGACCGAATACTACCGGGACCGCAGGCTCCGGGCCGTGCGCGGCGGGGGCGGAGCGGACAAAGCCGCAGCTCCGGGCAAGGAGCTGCGCTTCGGCCCTTACCGGAGCGCCCGCTTCCGCGATGCCGTGCTCAACTTTGTCACGGAGCATTATAAGCTGAGGACATGCGACAAGATGCCGAAGAGGGTCTGTCTGCTGTACCATCTTGGCAAGTGCAGCGGCGTATGCGAAGGGAAAATCACGGAGGAGGCCTACCGGGAGACGGCTCGGCAAGCGGCCGATCTTCTGCTGAACCAAGGCGAGAACCTGATAGCCGCGATGCGCACCAAGATGAATGAGTACGCCGAACGTCTGGAATTCGAGAAAGCCGGCAGCATGCTCCGTCACCTGCGCATTTTGGAGGAAATGCCAGAGAAGCAGATCGTCGACCGGGAAGGCTCGATCCATCAGGATGTGCTGTATTTTGGCGAGGAGCGGGTGCTGATTGCGAAGGTACAGGAGGGCATGCTGCGGGATTTTCAGATGCATGAATTGGAACGTGCGTACGGCGAGATCGCTTGCGACCGTTTTCTGGTCAGTCGCTATGGGGAAGCCGAGGGGCCGGACGAGCTCATCGTCAACAAAGTGAGCGACCCCGGTTCGGTGCGTGCCGTGTTGCGGAGAACGGGAGGCAGGGCGATCAAGATTACGACGCCCAAGCGGGGCTTGAAATACGATTTGCTGCAATTGTGCAAGGATAACTACGAATACCGGATCGGACGCGATGGGAAGCAGTCGTGAGCAGATGGCGAGACCGATGATCGCTCAATGGAATACAGAATAGTCGGGTTGACAAAACGATCAATTGTAACTACAATGGTTACAGGTGATGGAATACAACAGAGAGGAGAGGATATGAATTGTCGATCAGCAGTCGTTTTGCCGTAGCGATTCACATCTTGGCTCTCCTCGATATTAATAAAGAAGGCCGCAATACGTCGGAATTTATCGCGGGCAGCGTCAATACGAACCCGGTGGTGATCCGCCGTGTGATCGGTCTGCTGGGCAAAGCCGGGCTGGTGCATACGAGTCCTGGCGTCGGCGGCGCATCGCTGGCCCGTCCGCCACGGGAGATTAACCTTTTAGAAGTGTACCGTGCCGTACAGAACGACCCTCCGGGGGAGTTGTTCGCGGCGCACGATAAGCCAAACCCGAAATGCCTTGTTGGGCGAAATATTCAAGATACGCTGGACACCGTCTTCAAACGGGCGGAGTCAGCCATGGAGAACGAGTTGGCGAAAGTTACGCTGGACCAGATTGTGTTCGATTTGGTGCGGGGTGACCGGTAACCCTTTTTTTTAACGTATCCTGTAACTATTTTAGTTACATGTGAATGGAAAGAAGATACTCGGACGACCTTATTAAGGAGGTGAATTTAAAGGATGACCGTCAAAATTCAAGTGTATTCGGACTACGTATGTCCCTTCTGCTTTCTGGCGGAAGGACCGCTGGAGCAGGCCGTGCAGGGCAAGGACGTTGAGGTGGAGTGGATGCCCTTCGAGCTGCGCCCAAGCCCAGCCGAGCCGCTGGACCCCTGGAACGATCCGCCGAAATTGAAGATGTGGGAGCAATCCATCGCTCCTTACGCGCAGCGGATGGGTATCGATATGAAGCTGCCGCGGGTTTCTCCGCATCCCTACACCCACCTTGCGTTTGAGGGGTATCAATACGCCAAGGAGCACGGCAAAGGAAACGAATATAACCACCGGCTGTTCCGGGCCTTCTTCCAGGAGGAGCAAAATATCGGGGACCCGGACGTGCTGGCGAAGCTGGCCGACGAAATCGGACTGGATGCCGCTGAATACCGGGAAGCGCTGGAAACGCGGAAGTACAAGGAAGCTCATCAGCAAGCGCTGAACCATGCTTATCGGGAAGCTGGCATCACGGCTGTCCCTACGTTTTTTATCGGCAACAAGGTGCTGCGAGGCGTAGCGAACCGGGAGACGCTGGAGCAGGCGATCGCCGAGGAACTGGCCGATCAAGCCGGCAAGGCTGACGAAGGGCTGTCCTGCACCGTAGATGGAGAATGCGATTAACCGCGATAATATTTGATCACCATAATATTTTATAAGGCGAAAGGATGGATTCACGATGAAGATTGCATTGGTTGGAGCAACGGGGACGATCGGACAGCGGATATTGGAGGAAGCCTTGAGCCGGGGACATCAAGTAACGGCTATCGTGCGCGATCCGTCTCGTGTGACGAAACAGAACGAAAACCTGAAGGTGGTAACGGGAGACGTTTCGAACGTGGATAGCGTCGCCGCAGCGGCAGCCGGTCACGACATCGTGATCAGCGCCTATGGTCCGGCGCACGGCCAAGAGGGGAAGCTGGTTCAGGCCGCCCAAACGTTGGTCGATGCGGCGAAAAAGTCCGGCGTCAGCCGTTTGCTGACCGTCGGTGGCGCGGGAAGTCTGGAAGTGGCTCCAGGCGTGCAGCTGGTCGATACGCCGCAATTCCCTGCCGAATGGAAGGGAATCGCATTGGCGCACCGGGATGCGCTGGAGGTATATCGCAGTTCCGGGCTGGATTGGACGAACCTGAGCCCGGCCGCATTGATCCAACCGGGAGAGAAAACCGGACAATACCGCACGGAAGAAAACCGGCTCGTCACGGATGCCGAAGGGAACAGCCGCATCTCGGCCGAGGACTATGCCGTTGCTATGCTGGACGAGGCGGAGCGTCCGCGCTTCTCCCGCAAACGGTTTACGGTCGGTTACTAATCCGATTCAAAACAAAGGCGAACCACAGCGATTCAAATCGCAGTCGGTTCGCCTTCTTCGTTTATCCCCGCCTCTTCTAATGTATCGCGGCCTGATACGTCCGGCGCTGCCGTTGCCCGGGCCCAACGATCCATCCAGCCAACAGCGTTCAAACGCCGGCCCCACGTTTTTGTCAGCACGCGGTCCACGTATCGACTGCGGCCGAACGCGATGCGGTTTGCAGAAAACCAAGCCTCGCCCGGCAGCTGGAAAAAGGCGCTGATTAACAGACGTTCCTCCGGCAGCAGAGGTTTGAGTTGTTCGTATCCGCGCAGCATCGCTTCCATATACAGCGGTTCGAAAAGCGCTGTATTTGTCAGCGTTCGGGCGATTTCCAGATAAATCGATCCCCGCCGGACCCGATCCCAATCAATCAGGAACAGCCCATCGGGGCGGATGATGACGTTCGGAACAGTTACGTCGCCGTGAACGAGAGCAGGGGGCTCGTGTTCCTTTTGCAGCAGCCGTTGCACCTTCGGAGTCTCCATGATCCTCCAGGCTTCGTCCGCCAAGGCGATGCACTCGGCCCCATGCTTTCTAAACCATCGGCCTAGCCGTCTGTCCAACCGCACGAGCTGACGGCGAAACAATGCATCCCGTCGCTTCAGGATTCTGACTTCCTTTAACGTGAAGCGGGCCATAGGCAAACGGGTACTTTTGCAGACACTGTGAAGCCCGGCCAATGCTTTTCCTAGATTGTCATAGTCCTGCGCGTCGTTTTGAAGTCCCCGGCCTTTAATCCATTCCGTCATATAATAGGGTTTGCCTTGATAGAAGGTCCAGTAACGGCCGGAAGACGTTGTTAACCACTTCGGCAGGTGAGGGTAACCGGCCTTCTGCAAAGTGCGGATGTGAGAGGAAATGCGCTCGATTTGCTGCCTGGCGGTGCGCTGACCAAGGACACGGCTCCGGCAAAACGGCTTAATGAGGAAGTCGCCCCGATCGGTGATTGCACGGTAAGCGGCATTGCGTTTGTAAAGCGAGTCATACGGGATGATTCGCTTGATTTGCAGTCCGTAACGGCGGGCCAGAAGCCGATATCTGGTTTTGAGGGTTCGATAAGTCATACTGTGTTCCTCCCCATTCGTGACGGTACGATGATATCTTCAGCTTATGCGGCTGCCCGTACCGCGTAACGGGATAAACACATAAATTTGGAGAAAGTATCCGGGAGCTTCAAAAAAATTTCACAAATGATTGCCTTTGGTGTATAATAAGTAAATATTTTAATCGTTTATTATTAAATTGTTTCGAGATTTAATGGTTTTTTCTTGAAAACAACCTTGTCTTGGAAGGAAACTGTCATAATTTGAAAGGGGGGCGTTTCTAACTTGAATGAAGATCATCAATTAAAAAGCGAAATGGCCCGCACATTCCGGAAAATCGTCAAAGAAATGTCGTACCTGTGGAGCCGGCATATCGACAAGTCGCTTTCGGTGGCCCAGTTTATGGTACTCCGGCAGCTTCGCGGAGGGCCGCAGAAAGTATCTGATTTGGCTGAGGCGCTCGAGTTGACGTCCGGAGCTATTACCGCCAAAGCCGATAAATTGGTAGAGAAGGGGTATGCTAAGCGGTATCGGGGAGAAGACGACCGACGGGTCGTGTATCTGGAAATAACGGAACGGGGCTTCAGCGAGCTAAAGGCGCTCGGAGAGCAGCAGACGAAGATGGTCGAATTGCTGTTCGCCGGTTTATCCGAGCAGGAGATCCGGCAGCATCTCCATTTCTTTAACCGGATGCTAAACAACATAGAGCAATTGGGAGAGGAGTAAGAAAGCAACGTGGAACACTTATCGTATAAACGTAAAATCACGATTATGATCGCCATTATTGCGGCGATGTTCTTTTCAGCCATTAACCAGACGATCGTCGGAACGGCTCTGCCGCGGATTATCGCCAAGCTCGGCGGGATGGACTACTACACATGGGTCATTACGATTTATTTACTTACCTCGACGATCGCGACGGTGCTGGTCGGCAAGCTGTCCGATATTTACGGCCGGAAGCC
Organism: Paenibacillus elgii; assembly: GCA_042219835.1. Classification (GTDB taxonomy): domain Bacteria; phylum Bacillota; class Bacilli; order Paenibacillales; family NBRC-103111; genus Paenibacillus_G; species Paenibacillus_G elgii_A. Next base: position 41,429 of record JBHJMN010000043.1, on the reverse strand, counting down.
GTTTATTCTTACGGGGATCGTCTTGTTTATGATCGGCGCGTTCATGGCGGGAACGTCCATGGATATTTTTCAGCTGATTACATACCGCGGCATCCAAGGGGTGGGCGCTGGGATCATTATGGCCACGGCCTTTACGGCCGTCGGCGACTTGTTCGCTCCCCGCGAGCGGGGGAAATGGTCCGGGATCATGATGTCGGTGTTCGGGTTCGCGAGCGTCGTTGGCCCGGCGCTTGGCGGCTATATCGTCGACCATTTTGAGTGGCACTGGGTATTTTGGATTTTCCTGCCTCTTGGCATTGTCGCTTTTATGATGATTCTGACGATGTTCCCGAAGGTGGAGCGCAAGCCGTCGGAGTCGATCGATTATTTCGGCTCGCTGTTTCTTACGTTGACGATCGTGCCGATGCTGCTCGCGTTCTCGTGGGCCGGCACGAAGTATGCTTGGGGCTCGTCGCAAATTTTCGGTTTGTTCGCCTGTACATTGGTGGCGCTGGTTATTTTCATATGGGTTGAGAGCCGGGTGAAAAGTCCGGTGCTGCCACTCTCGTTGTTCAAAAACGGGATTGTGACGATCTCGAACGTCATCGGGTTTATAATGAACGCCGGGATGATGGGAGCGCTCATGTATACGCCGTTCTTCGTCCAGGGCGTGATGGGCATCTCGCCGACCTATTCCGGTTATGTGACGATGCCGATGTCCATCGGCATGGTCGTGACCAGCGCGATCAGCGGACAGCTTATGACGAAGACGGGCAAATACAAGCGGATCGCAATTATCGGGATTGTCATTATGGTCATCGGGATGATGATCATGTATTACATGAATACGATCTCGGTGACGCTGCTCAGCATGATTGTGTTCGGCTTCGGACTTGGGCTGGGGATGCCGGTCTTTTCCTTGACCGTTCAGAACGCCGTATCGCCGAAGGATCTTGGCGTCGCTACGGCCTCCTCGCAGCTGTTCCGTAATCTGGGGGGGACGATCGGCATTGCCGTCATGGGGACGATTATGTCGACGGGCATGACGAACAAACTGCAGGAGATCCTGGCAAGCGGGCGAGGCGTCGACTTGAGCAAGCTGGATCCGAAGGTGGCCGAGAAGCTCGCCGCGTTCCATAATCCGCAGATGCTGCTCGATCAGCCGAAGCTGGCGCAGATTCAGGCATCGTTGCCGCCGGAGCTGCAGACCATATTCAGCCGGATGATCGACTCGCTCCGTGAGGCGCTCAGTTACTCGTTGGCCAATGTGTTTTTGGCGGGGGCTGTGCTGCTTGTAGTCGCGCTCGTACTGACGTTCTTCCTGAAGGAGATTCCGCTGCGCACCGGAAGCGGCGGCCCAGGGCCGAAGCCGCAGGAAGCTACGGAAACGGACGGCGAACCGTCGCCCCGCCTTAGCGGGAAGCCGGCGAACGGGTAACGAGTGAATCTGCGAGTCTGCGTACTCGACGGCCGGCGGCTATGTGGCCGCGGCGTCGTCGAGTGACGTTGATGCTGGCTGTCATGCCGATCGTTAGCTTGAAGCTGTAAAAGGCACCTCCGGGAAACGGCTTCGCGCCGCCTATCGGAGGTTTTTGCCGTTTAAGGGACCGCCGGAACGGGCGGATTTTGTCCATATTATTTTCACAAAATTGCTTCGGGCGTCATAATTTTTTATGATAAAAGAGGACTCCATTGGGTGGTCTAATCCAATACTTAATTGACGAGGGACCAGATCATGATCGATAAATTGAAAGCGGCCGGCGAATGGAAAGAGATGTTCTTGCCCTACAAGTTTGCGATGGAGCAGTTGAGCACAACCATCCGGCACATTAACGAAGAGGCCATGCATGTCTACAACTACAACCCGATCGAGCATATCAAGACCCGGATCAAATCGCCCGAGAGCATTATCAACAAGCTGCAGCGCAAAGGGCTGCCGATCAGCCTTGTCGCTGCGCGTGACCATTTGAACGATATTATTGGCGTGCGAATTATTTGCTCGTTTCTGAGCGACATTTACGATCTGTATGAAATTCTGAATAACCGGCACGATATGAAAATCATCGAATGCAAGGACTACATCCGCAATCCGAAGCCGAACGGGTATCAGAGCCTGCATCTGATCGTCGAAGTTCCGGTACTGCTCTCCAAGGGAAAGCAGCTGGTCAGGGCCGAAATTCAGCTGCGCACGCTGGGGATGGATTTTTGGGCCAGCCTGGAGCATAAAATTTTTTACAAATACAACAAGGACATCCCGGACCGCCTGAAGCAGGAGTTGCTGTCCGCCGCGCACCTAACCGTCGAGCTGGATGCGAAAATGAAAGCGATCAGCGACGAAATCGGACACCTGGATTCGCCGTATGCGAGGATTCAGTAAAATCTAAACGCAAACCGTAGCTGCATGGATGGAGGAAGGCAGGACGCAACCGGAATGGAGAGGAACTGAAGGAGCCTTACATGAAAGAGGCGATGATTTTTAGCTCGGACCGGAAGTGGACGGTTCCCGACAACCATGTTTTTGTAAATAATCGGAATAACAGCAGCGACAGTCGAAACATCGGCTATATTCCTCTCGATCACGTGATGGGAATTATGAAGTTTCCGTAAGCAAGGGAAGAGAACACAATTGTGAATATGGGGTTTCATGGAAAATCGGCCTTGCTTGTGCAGTTTACGCGGCAGGGCCGATTTTTTTTGTCCGGTCGTTCTCGACCGCGTTTGGGCACGCTTCGAATAGCTTAATGGTTAATCGCTCCGCTTGCAACAGTCCGCAATCCGCGCCACATCCCGCAGCTTGGCGGTTAACCGGTAATTCCCCCGCAGCGGCTCATAACCCAAGCTGCGATTGATTCGGAGAATGGGCGCGTTCGTGGAATCGTTGTCCGTGCGGATATAGGCGGCATTTCGTTCCTTGGCCAAGAGCACGGCTTTAATTTTCAAGCCCAGCGCAATTTTGCGTCCGCGGTAGGCCCGCTTTACTCCCGTATACTCGTGATACATCCCGTTGGTTTGCCGATTGTGAAGCACGTTGGCCGCAGTTCAATGGACATTCCGTCACCTCTTTTTTAGTTTCGACCTAATCGTTTACGTAACTTATTATGCAATGAAGCGGTTACGGTAAGGAATGGAAATTTGATTATAGTGAATTGCCTTCGCCCCTCAATCATAGAATCCTCCACCAAATCGAAGTTTTGTTACCTTGCTGCGGCCGCGCTCCTTTCGGTACAGTGGAATTGCGGGTGAAATTAAACAGCAATGCATTCGCAGTACGATCCGATCATAGGGGGGCTTAGGTTGACGTCAATTATAGAATGTGGAACTCACTATTCGCTTCGCGCAGGAATCGGAAGAACGGCCCGGAAGCTGAGAAGCGGCGGTAGCGTCACGATTGCTTTCTTGGGAGGCTCGGTGACGGCGGGACACGGGGCGTCCGATCCCGAGCAAACGAGCTACCGGGCGAGGCTCATCCAGTATTTGACGGACAGCTTCAAGCAAACGGCTTTTCGCTTCATTCATGCCGCGGTCGGAGGAACGGACTCGGTCTACGGCGCTTACCGGCTGCAGAGCCACGTTTTCCGCACTTGTGTGCCGGATCTCTTGTTTGTCGAGTTTGCAGCGAACGATAACGGAAGGCGGCTGCCCTCGCTGCGGGCGATGGAAGGAATCGTACGGCATGCTCGGACCTTGAACCCGCATATGGATATTTGCTTTATCTATACGGCTAAGCAGTCCGCATACCCCTATTTCCTCAAAATAGGCAGGCCGCACGCGAATGTCGTTAATCATGAGGAGGTGGCTGAGCATTACCGGCTTCCTTCTGTCGATATGGCAACCGAGATTTATCGCCGAATGGCCTCCGGCTCGCTCACTTGGGACATGATCAGCGAGGATGGGGTCCATCCGAACAACGCCGGACATCTGCTCTATGCACAGCTTCTCAAAGCGTTTATGAGCGACGCGCTGGAAGCGGTCCCCGGTACGGAGAACGCCGCCGCCGTGCTTCCCCCGCGTATAGACAGCTTCTGCTACGATCAAGGCATGCTTGTCTCTTCCTTAGCTGCGGAGAAAGTAAAAGGCTTCCGCTATGTCACCGGCTGGTCTCCGGAAAAAATACGCGATTGGAAGCCCCCGGTGGATATCCTGCAGGCTAATGCGCCGGGCGCGGTACTGCGTATTCACTTTACCGGAACCGCCGTCGGCATGGCTCTTATGGCCGGTATGGATACCGGGGAAATCGAAGTCCGAATCGACGGCAAGCTGTCTAAGGCTGTGCCATTGTTCGATGCGCAGTGCCGGAAATATTATCGTCCCAAGACAGTATTGTTTGCGGACGATTTGCCTCCCGGCGATCATATGGCGGAGGTGGAACTGTCCGTTCTCAAGCGTGAGGACAGCATCGGCCGCGCGCTGCATATTCTTTATTTTCTCATTAACGGACAGCTCCGGGCATGAGGAATCAGGGTTGTCTATACGCCGAGTAGCAAAGTGTTCACGCCGGAATCCGAATGACCGCGGCGATGCCGCGAGTCTCTCCGGACTTGTAATGCAGGCCGTAGACGTCCCCGAATTGGAGCTGAATACGCCGATTTACGTTCCGGATGCCGTAGCCTTGGGACACTTGCAGCGAGTTGTGCTTTCCTTCCAGAAAAGCGTTCAAATCCTCGATGTTGCAGCCTGCTCCGTTATCCGTAATCGTCAGAACGGCGGTATGCTCCTCGATACGGCCGCGAATATCGATGCGGCCCTTGCCGCTTGATTTCTCGATGCCGTGAACAATCGCATTTTCGATCAACGGCTGAAAAATCAGCTTCGGACATCTGACGCTCAGCAGCTCGGGAGGAAGATCGTAGTAAACCTCGAACCGGTCCGGGTAGCAGATCGACTGGATATTCACGTAATGCCCGATTTGCTGCAGCTCGTCATCCAGCGTTACCATCTCATTGGCATCCTTCATGATGTAGCGGTACATGCTGGATAGCGAAGAGTTTATCTCCACAATCTCATCGACCCCCGATTCCAAAGCAAGCCAGTTCACCGAATCGAGCGTATTGTACAGGAAGTGTGGATTGATCTGCGCCTGCAGCGCCCGTAGCTCGGCTTCCTTGAGCCGGACGCCGCTCTCGTACACGTCCTTCACCAGCTTACGGATGCGCGTCATCATGTTGTTGAAGCTCTGGTATAGAATGCCTACCTCGTCATTTCCTTTCGGCGGCTCCAAATATACGTTCAACCGGTCCGCATGCATGATCGTCTTCATCGTGCGGGCCAGCTTGCGGATCGGTGCGGTAATCTGACTGGAGATGAGAAAGGAAAGAACAATTCCGGCACACAGAGCGGTTAGCGCCGATATTCCAACAATGTAGCGGACGATCGTCGAGCCGCCGGCAATGTCGTCCAGCGGAATGAAGGCAAGCAGCTGCCAGCCGAACGCAAGCGGGGACCGGTTGACAAGATAAGCGTCGCCTTCGAGGACGACCGTGTCGGAGGGCCGGGCCTGCATCATGGCGGCCGGAAAAGCCGGAGGATGCGGGTTGAGTGAATATACCAGGCCCCCTTGCGAATCGACGATCATCAGTTCGGTGGACGGCGACAGCTTGGAGGCTTCGAGCGGCTTGCCGAGCTCCGTTGTCCGGAAGCCGATGACAACGACGCCGACGTTCTGAATCATTTCCTTGCCTATTCGGATATTGCGGAGCGACAGCGCCTCCGGATTCTTGACCAGCCGCGCCAGGTACAATTGACCCGGTTTGGCGGGGTCCGTGAACCAAATCAGCCGTCCATCCGCATCGACCGCCTGCCGGTGCCAGGTCGTCTGCATCGCGTCGATGCCGTTGTAGAAGCCGTAAAAAAAATCTTTTCCCGAATACAGCTCTTTGGCAAAAGGCATATCCGGCGAAACGAAAAAGGTGATTGTATAGGCGCTAAGCGAGCTGTGTAACGGAATGAACATATATTTGGTCAACTCGTCATTAAGCTGGCCGATATCGTCATAGATCTGCATATAATCGTCCGTCTGGCGGTTGAGAATGTTCATGATCGTATGATCGGTATACAGAAGCAGCGTCGCTTTATCGAGCCCGTTAATCAGGTTGTCGAGGTTCATTTTATTTTGCGCCATGATCTGATTCAAATCGTTAAGCACCTGCCGCCTCATGATCTCGTTAAACTTCCAGTAGGTGATTGCGCTCGATAACCCGATGAGCACCAGAAGGCAGAGCAGAAAAATAAGCGCCGTCTTGCGGTGAATGCCGGGGCGGATGGCCATCATACGGAGGCACTTCCCGGATGAAGCGTAAGATTCCGGTACTGCGAGGGCGTCAGCCCTTCAGTCTTCTTAAACACTTTGGCAAAATAATGCGGGTCCGTATAGCCGACGTTTCTGGCTATCTCCTGAATAGAAGCGGCGGGGTCTTTGAGCAGATGGCGCGAATGCTCCATCCGCAACCGGGTGAGGTACGCGCTGATCGTCTCACCTGTCCCTTGCCGGAAAACGACGCTGACATAATTGGGGGATAACTTCAACTCGCTTGCGATGGAATAGATGGTCAAGTCCGGGTCCTGATACTTATGGCGGACAATATCCCTGAGAAGCTCCACGACCACTTCCGTCCGCTTGTTTTTGCGTCCGCTCACCCATTCCGTCACTCCCTCCAGCCATTGCCGTAAACACCCTCGTATGTCTTCCTTCGATTTCGCGGAGCCGAGCTGCGTCCATACCTGCTCTGGAGTTATCAAGCCCGCATGCTCCCAAGACAGCCCGGCTTCACGACAGGCTTCGAACCAGTTGACGAGGAGCTTCGAGCAAATATCCTTGATCACGTCGTAAGCGACCATCGGATAATCGATAAACAAGCTTTCGAACTGCGTCTCAATCGCGGACATATCCCCGCTTTTGATACCGGCGGCCCATCGCTCCTTCAACTTTGCATCGTACAGCAGAGCGTAGTACAGCTCGCGGATTTGGCGGGTTTGCGCCACTTGGGCGATCTTATGGATTAGCTGTTCGATTTTGGGCCTGTCGATTGGCTTCAGCACGTAATCGGTTACCCCATAGCGGATGGCCGTCTGCGCATAGGAGAAATCGTGAAACGCGCTTAAAATGATAAGCGCCGTATCGGGGAGCTGTTCTTGCAAACGTTTGCAAAGCTCTAATCCATCCATCACAGGCATGCGGACGTCCGTAATGACAAGACCGGGCCGGTGCTCAAGCGCCAAATCGAGCGCCTCTTGTCCGTTGCTGCATTCCCCTATAAGCTCGGCGCCGAGCTGTGTCCATGGAATCATCCGTCTCAGACCGCTGCATACGGCAGGCTTATCATCCACGATCAATACTTTCAGCATGATGTATCCCTCCGTTCCCCATCCTTTTTCAAGGAGAGTATACTATTTGACTCCTGCTATGGAAAGAGTAATGGCTGGAAAATGTTAGATTTCCCATTTTTACAAGCGCCTATCGTAGTTTAATCCACCAAAAAAAATAATCTTCCTCTTTTGGATACATATGGGGTAAGATAAGCTAAAAGTGTAGTGGGAGCCGCCTGTTTTAGATGGCGAAAACTATCTTTGTATTCTCAGCGATTTGTATAGGGGGAAAATAAGCATATGAAGCCATATTTGTGCCGAACGGTATTTTTGCGGCAAACGGCGGTTATTTTGACATTGGCGGTCGTCGCAGCGGGGTGCAGCAACGCGCAGTCCTTACCGGCGTCGGGCGATAAGAAGGTAGCCGGGGACGCGGGCGCCGTACCGGATGGCAAAACATTCGAGCTCAAGCTGATGGATTGGCAGGGGCAAAATCCGACGTACCAAGCCGCTTACGATCACGTGATTCAGGAGTATATGAAGCTGCATCCGAACGTGAAGATCGAGCATATTTACCAGCCTTTAGCGAATAACGGCTATGACAAGCTGCTCGACACGCAGTTTATATCCCATAACGCTCCCGACGCCATGCAGCTGTCGGGCGATATGATTAACAAGTATACGAACCAAAGCTACATTATCAACATGGAAGGGTACTTGAACCAGCTGACTCCTTATTCCGAAGGAAAGAAATGGATCGATACGTTTGTCGGCGGCGAGGCTTCGTTCCTGGATGCGAAGATCGCCAACCGCTTCGGCGTCATTTCCTTTATCCCGGTAGACGGCGGCCCGGGAATTGCGGAAAACCGCCCGTTTTATTACAACAAGGATTTGCTGCAAAAAGCGGGTGTTACCGAAGTACCGAAGACATGGAAGCAGTTCATCGAGGCCTGCAAGAAGCTGAAGGACGCCGGGATTACACCGATCGCCGCCGACAAGGAGCGCTTCGTCAACTGGATCAACGTGTGGACAAGCAATCAGTTCGCTGAAAATTACGCGAGCCGGTTTTTCGACGCCAAGTACGACAACATCAAGGAGCTTTACGCGACCAAACGGTCCATCGCGGCGCTAACAGGCAAGATTGACCGCAAAGATCCGGTCTTGAACGCTCATATCGATCTCATCAAGGAGTTTTCGCAGTATTGGCAGGACGGCTGGGCGGGCACGGGCGAGCAGGCGGCCCAGCAGCTGTTTATGTACCAGAAGGCGGCATTCCTGCTCGATGGCAACTGGAGCTACGGCTATTACAAGGACAATATCAAGGATTTTGCCTGGGATGTGATGCCGTTCCCGGTCATAACGAAGGAGACGTCGCCTTACGCGGAAGAAGCGTTCCCCAAAGGCGCCAGCACGCTGGCCACCTACGGCTGGGGCCTGAACAAGGACTTGGAGAAAGACCCGGACAAGCTGAAGGTTGTGGTCGATTTCTTCCACTTTGCGACCAGCAAGGAAGCGCAAAATAAATTCGTCGAAACGGCGATAACGAATTCGCCCGTGGAAGGGGTGCGTGTTCCCGACGTGATGAAGCCGTTCATGGAGACGGAAAGAAATAAGCTGAGAAACCCGAACGGCAATACGTTTTTCCTTGAAGTGGAACCGACGGCCCGCGTGGCGGCTTCGCAACAATTCTACACCGGACGGATCGACAAGGAACAGTACCTGACGCTGCTGGAGGAGAATGTAAGGAAGTCGACGACGAAAAAGGCGAAGGATCAGCTAGACGATAAGATTGGATTGCCGAATGCGATAGCTGCCGTCGAGAAGCAGATTGCCGAGTTGGAGTCGGCCCAGGCGGCGCAAATTTTGATCGTTACAAAGAAAAAGTCGCTGGAAATGATGAAGCTTCAGCTGGAGCTCTACAAGAAGTATGCGGAGCCCGCGTTAAAATAAGAGGAAACGAGGGAGAGTCATGAACGAGCCTTTCCGAGCCGTCGGAACCCGCCTTCGGCAGGGCAAAAAGCGCAGCTCGGCTCACGGCAAAACGAGACGTATCGCGTATCTCTTCGTCCTGCCCGCTCTCCTCATGACCCTGTTATTCGATTACTATCCGATTCTGGATGGAATGTACCATGCATTTTACCGCTGGGACGGGGCGACGTTGAAGAAATTCGTCGGCTTCGGCAATTTTGCGGAAATCGTTGCGGATTCCGTCTTTTGGATCTCGGTCCGCAATATGGCGATCCTGTTAATATTCCATATCGTGCTGATGATCCCGACGTTGGCGGCCTGCATCGTGCTGTTCCGCCTCCGCAGCGCCGCCTCGCAATACGTCTACCGGATTCTGTTCTGCCTGCCGATGGTTGTGCCCGGGCTGGTGACGCTGCTGCTATGGCAGTTTATGTATAACCCGCAGTTCGGTTTCTTCAACCAACTGCTGACTCTCGTCGGATGGGGGCAGTATCGGCAGCTGTGGCTCGGCGATCCGGACCTCGCTCTGGGATGCCTCATCTTCATGGGTTTTCCCTGGATCGGCACGATCGCCGCCCTCATTTATCTCGGAGGCTTGCAGAGCGTGGATAGTTCGATCTGGGACGCGGCCAAGATGGATGGCGTTGGTCCCGTCGCCCAAGCGCTAAAGATCGAGCTGCCGCTGCTCAAGGGCCACTTCAAATTGAACCTGATCGGCGTGATTTCCGGTACGATTACCGGCTACGGCACGCAGCTCATCATGACCGGAGGAGGCCCCGGCTATGCTACGCTCGTCCCGGGGCTGTATATGTACCAAAAAGCATTTGGAGGCAATACGGAGTTCGGTTATGCGTCGGCGGTCGGGCTGCTGCTGTTTATGATTGCGCTGGTCATCTCGATCGCGGCCATGAAGTTCATCAAAAGCGAGTGAGGCTACGCTATGGCATTTCGATCGAAATTCAGCGCCGCTGAAGTCGGCAAGCACCTGTTTCTGATCGTCACGTGTCTGTTTGTTTTCTATCCCTTTCTTATCATGCTGCAAATGTCGGTCAAGGATGTCGGTCAAATCATCTACGGCTTTTTCGAGATCAAACCGCCGTTTCATCTTGAAAATTACGCTGTTGCCTGGAAGCGCGTCAGCCCGATGGTGTGGAACAGCCTCATCATCTCGGGCGGAACGGCATTGCTGGCTGTCGTCACGGCGGCTATGGCCGGGTATGCCTTCGAAAGAATGACATTCCCCGGGAGAGAGCCGATGTTTTGGGTCATTTTCGCCAAGCTGTTCCTGCCGGGCGTCCTCAATCTAGTGCCGTCCTTCGTGCTCGCCTGGAAGCTCGGGCTGCTGGATACGTATTGGGCGGTGATCTTGTTTGGCGCCTCCGGCGCGCTGCCGTTCTGGGTATTCGTTATACGCACCTTTGTCCGGCAGCAGCCGCAGGAACTGTTCGATTGCGCCAAAATCGACGGCGCCGGCGAGGGCCAAACGTTTGTGTGGATCGCCGTCCCGCTGCTTAGGCCGATGATTGCTCTGCTCACGATCAACGTGTTCGTCGCCGAGTGGAACAATTATATTTGGCCGCTCGTGACATTGACGACACCGGCCAAACGGCCCTTGACCGTTGGATTGGCCTTCCTCACCTCCAGCTATCCGGGGGATTACGGGCAATTGATGGCCGGGTATGCGATTGCGAGTATTCCTCTGCTGCTGCTGTTCATCTTCGGCATGAAGCAGTTTGTTCAAGGTCTGACCTCGGGCGCCATTAAAATCTGATAGGGGCTCATTCTTGAAAAAAACGGTCGCTGATTTGAATACGGATGCTCCCTTTGATAAGATTACAACCAGGTTTGAATGAGCTTGCGCAAAAATAAGGGGAGACCTGCCCATGAAATTATCCGGTGCGAGACCGGTGTCATGCTTATATACCTACGCCTGCCACGAGGATGAGGCGGAGCTGTGCGCGCTGGAGCTGCGCACGCTGCTTGGCGCGGAAGCGCGGGACGGCTGGCTGGAGAGTCTGGCAGACATCGATCCGAGCCGCAGCCCGTTCGTCAAGCTGCGCGTCGATGTGCTGTTCGAGGCCGCCAGCCTGCAGGAGCTCGGGGAGCGGGCCGGGGCGCTGGAGCTGGATGGCGGCTCGTTCAAGGTCGTCTTCGTCAAGGCTGGCTGCCATGCCGCGTACGAGGACCAGCGCGCCATGGAGCGGGAGCTCGGCGCGCGTATCCGCGGCCGGGCCGATATGCGCCAGCCGGATTGGCTGCTGGGTTTCGCCTGCACCGGCGAAGGGCGCTGGGTGCTCGGCCCCTGCCGGCAGAACGAAGCGGTCTGGCTGAAGCACAGCCGGAAGCCGCATAATTACTCCACCGCCCTCAGCACGCGGGTCGCCCGGGCGGTAGCTAACCTTGCCGTGCCGCATCCTGCCGGCATCCGGGCGGTCGATCCGTGCTGCGGCATCGGCACGGTGCTGATCGAGGCGCTCTCGATGGGGATCGACATCGTCGGCTCCGACATCAATCCGCTTGCGGTTCGCGGCGCCCGCGCGAATCTCGCCCATTTCGGGCTGCCGGACGTCGTCCGGGTAGCGGATATCGGCGACGTGAGCGGCCGGTACGATGCCGCCGTGCTCGACCTGCCGTACAACCTGTGCTCAGTCATTTCGCCGGAAGAACAGCTTCGCTTGCTCGGGCACGTCCGGCGGCTGGCGGAGCGGGCCGTCATCGTTTCCACCGAATCGGTAGAGGCGCTCGCCGGGCAGGCCGGGTTCGCCGTTCCAAGCCGGTGCGTTGTGCGCAAAGGCTCGTTTTCCCGGCACATCGTCATTTGCAACTGAGCGCGTACTCCGTCTGGGGTCGGCGCCTTTTACTTTTTTTAAATCCGGGTAATAAGAAAGAGCAGGCAGCCTCTCCGGAGCGAGCCTTGCTCTTTCTTGCCGATAGCAGGGATAAAGTCCTAAGTCGCAAGAACCAATTTCTCCCTTTCATCTTAAATTCATTTTTCTTTAATATTCAGCCTTTACAATATGTTAAAATATTGATTCCGCAACAAGAAGGAACTGCGGGCCGATAGGAGAGTGAGAAGCGATGCGTCCCTTGGTCGCCCAAGGACAGCCAAAGTCATCACAGTCAAAGCTTGCCCGCATGGGAAGGAACAGCTTAATCGTTGCCGCAATGATTGGAATTCCCCTGCTTCTGGTATTTGGCATGGAACTGATAGAACGGGGAACCGTACATGAGACCTGGACTTGGCTAACCGCCGATTGGAAGCTGTTCGGATTGAATGCTCTGATTGTGTTTCTGGTGTTTGCATTGATTTACTGTATGATCGGGTCGCTGGTGCTGTCTACAGGCATTAGCGCCCTGCTGCTTTCGATTGTGTCGTTGATCAGTTACTTCAAGGTAAAGCTGATCGGCGAGCCCTTCTTTCCATGGGATATTTTCTTGAACAAGGAGAGCATGAACATCCTGCCGCTGGTTACGACTCGTGCCGCGCTTGTGCGGATCGGGGTGGTCTTCGCCGTCGTGGCCGTGATCTTCCTGTTCCGCCTGTGGCTGCCGCGGTTGTCGCTGCGGCCTGCAACCCGGATAGTTCTCGGCGCGCTGTGCGTCTTTGCTTTGTACAGCTTCGGCGTGCAGGCTCCGTGGACCGGAAAACTGCTGGAGCAGGCGGGAGTGAACGAGATCGTCTGGAACCAGCAGCAAAACTATGGAACGAACGGGCTGCCCCTGGCGTTCACCATGAACGTAAAAAATACGATTGTACCGAAGCCGCCCGGCTACAGCGAGCCTACGATGGCCAACTTGGCGGAAAGCCTCAACGAAATGGTCGGTACGTCGACAGCAAACGCCGCAAGCGGAGTAAAGCCGAACGTTATTTTTATCATGAACGAAGCGTTCTGGGACCCGACCTTACTGCCGAACGTCACTTTCAGCGAAGATCCGGTACCTACGGTACACCGGCTTGAGCAGGAGAGCACGTCAGGCTATCTGCTTTCGCCGCAGTTCGGCGGCGGTACAAGCAATGTGGAATTTGAGGTGCTGACCGGGCAGTCCATGAGTTTTTTGCCAGCCGGGTCGGTGCCGTATCAGCAGTACATTAACAAGCCGATTCCGAGCATGGCCAGCTATTTCAAGGGCCTCGGCTATAAGAGCGCGGCCATCCATTCGTACGAAGGCTGGTTCTGGAACCGCGAGGCCGTTTACAAGCATATGGGGTTTGACAGCTTCCTGAGCAAGGACGGCTTCCAGAATCCCGAATACCGCGGCGATTTCATCGCGGACGACGAGGTGTCCAAGAGCATTATCAAGGAAGTGGAGGCCAACGCCAATCCGACGTTCATCTATGCAGTCACGATGCAGAATCACGGCCCTTACGACGATCACCGTTACGGCAGCGACAATCCTATTCAAGTTCAAGGCAGCCTTGACGATACGGCGCGCGATACGCTGGAAACGTACGTGCACGGCGCCCGCGATGCGGACCGCAGCCTGCAGCTGTTGATCGATCATTTCGAAAAGTCCGACGAGCCGACGATTATCGTGTTCTATGGCGATCATCTGCCGATGCTTGGGTACGATTACGACGTATACGTGCAGTCCGGATTCATTCCTACGGCCAAATCGGATCAATGGTCGCTGGAGGAGCTGAAACGGATGCACAGCGTACCTTTTGTGACGTGGTCCAACTTCGACATGGCGAAGGAGCAGGTGCCGGTGCTGAGCAACTCGTTCCTGAGCGCTTATGTGCTGGACCGGCTACAGATGGAGAAACCGGCCGCGCTGGCGTACAATGCCGAGCTGTCCAAGAAGATTCCGGGCCTGCTGCGCAATCTTGTCGTCGGCTCGGACGAACAGATGCATGCGTCCGTTCCGGCTTCAGCCGCTGCCGATGTGGAGAAGTACCGGGAGCTGCAATATGATGAAATGTTCGGGAAGCAGTATCTCGCCAAATATACCGGAGCCGCTTCTACTGCCGGGGTAGCAGATTCGGACAGTGGGGAAGCCGGGTCGAATACCGAGAGGCATTAGCGTCTGATAGGTGATGACTCGCAGCAACGAACAGACGGTTGGACAATGGTCCAGCCGTCTTTTTTGCGCTTTATTTGCTTTGGCGGGCAAATGAATGCCTTTCCCCGCATACAATATGAAATCAATGCTGAAAGCACAAGCCACCTCGTGGCCGATGGGAAGCTCAAATCTAAGAATCTCAGCGGAGACGCCCCTTTTCCTTTACAAAAGGAATATGCTACAATTTGGACAACGACCTATGATGTTATTTTTCGTGACATAGGAGAGCAGAGTAGCGGGGGGATCATTATGGACTTGCGTAAACTGCGTTTGGACGAACCGGTGGCTGGGACGTTTAGCGAAGAGCGGGATGAATACGAGCGGGATTATGCGCGGCTCATTCAATCCCCGGCTTTTCGGCGGCTGCAGGGCAAATCGCAGGTATTCGGCGCCGGGTCCGGCGACTACTATCGGACAAGACTGACACATTCGATCGAGGTGTCGCAAATTGCCCGCGAGACGGCGCGGCGGCTTGGCGAGCATTACGAGTTTTTGCGGCGGAAGGAGCATCCCGGCTTGATGATGGACCCGGCTGTCGTGGAATGCGCTGCGCTTGCACATGATCTCGGACATCCGCCGTTCGGGCACAAAGGGGAAGAAGTGCTGGACCGGCTGCTGGCCCAAGAACACGGCTTGGCTTACGAAGGCAATGCGCAAAATTTCCGCCTGCTGATGTTTTTGGAGAAGCGCGCGGGCAGCGGCAGCGGCTTGGATTTAACCGCGGCGGTGCTGCTTGGGATTAATAAATACCCGTATAATTTGGACACGCCCGGACGGATTAAGGGTGTGTATCCGATGGAATGGGAAGGCATCAGCTACCTTCGCGACAAATGGAACATGCCGGCCGGCTGCTCGACGCTGGAGGCACAGCTGATGGATTTGAGCGACGATATCGCCTATTCGACGCACGATATCGAGGACGGCATCCGCGCGGGTAAAATTCAGATGAACCGGACCTTTTTCGAGGACGACCGGTTGGCAATGCATCTGGTGGAAGAGATTGAGGGCGATCAGGGGAACCTGGAGGTCGGCTGGGACCAGGTCGATATCAAGGCGATGGTCAAGCGCGTGCTGGCTTCATATCTGGAGCAATGGGAGGAAATCTACGCCGAGTGCGACAACGAGGCCTCGCGGACCCGGAGAGAGATGAAAGCCCGTTGGGTGAGCGCTTTTGCCGGGCGGGTCGGCATGATCGACGATCCGAAGAAAGGCTGGAAGCGGGTCACGTTCGTTCGCGACGGACAGCAGGATTTGGAGCTGCTGCGGACGATGGAAATTTTGAAAAAGCTCGCTTGGGTGACGCTGATCAAAGACTTCCGCGTGCAGCGGCTGCAGAAGCGCAGCGAAATTATGATCCGGCGGCTGTGGGACAGCTTCAAGGTGCCTGAGGAAGGACGTTTGATCATTCCGCCCGACTGGATGGAAAATTACGAACGGCATAAAAACCGTTGGACATGGCCGCGTTTCGTGGCCGACTATCTCTCCGGCATGACGGACGCCTATGCGGAGAAGGTATACGCTGAGCTGTTCGCAAGCAAATCCGGTTCGATCTACGAGATGGATTAAGGCTTTGGGGTCTGATCCTTGCCCTCCCCGGCATATACTAGGAGTGAGCGCTAGTATCACATCTCTGACGAGGAGGTGACCGGTCCCCATGATCGTTATTGCGGACGGCCAAACGTCGGTCGATATATCCGGCTGGGAACCGCCCGAGAGGGACATTTACGAGGAAAAACACAGGAGCCCCACGACGTACCAATATGACTCGGAAGGAGCGCTGCGCTTCGAGCTCAGGCTGCGTACGGCGATTGTCCGAGCGGCCAGAGATATGCAGAACAGCGCGGCGTCGTTCTCTTCCTTCAAGAAATCGCGCTGCAACGCAGCCTATTGGACCCGTACGGAGGATGGTGGATTTAAGATGAGGCGGGACGTACAGCCCGCTGCAGCGATCCGCGATATTTTCTCGAACGGCCGGGCCTATGCGTTCGAATGCGCCACCGCCATCATTATCGTGCTGTACAAAGCGGTGTTGGAGACGATCGGAGATCAGAAGTTCAACCGGCTGTTCACCGACCTGTATTTGTATTCGTGGGAGGTAGACAGCGATCTGCGGCTGATTACGATTGCCGAGAAAATGCTGACGTATCCGGGCGATATCCTGTATTTCAAAAATCCCGACGTCGATCCGGAATGGATGGAGTGGCAGGGAGAAAACGTGGTGAAGCTCGGGCACGACAACTATTTTGGCCATGGGATCGGCATTACGAATGCCGCCGGTATCATTGCCAAGCTCAATAAGCACCGCAAACCCGGCAGCACAAAGTCCGCTTACATGATCGATCAGGTGACGTACCCGAATTTTGTTTATTTGTACGAGGCGGCGTCTTCCAGGGTTCCGATTTCTCTGACGGCGCTTGCTTGGCTGCCGCCGGAAGCCCGCGGCCGGATTGTCGTCAAAATCGGCGGGAGGACCAACATTTACGCTTAAGGCACGGCTTTAAGGGATCTTTCGGCACGCGAAATCGCGTACGAGAGATCCTTTTTTGCTGCAAGGAATAAGCGGCAGCGCCCGGCTCATTGACCGTACATTTGACGGATCGCTTCAGCCAACCGGAGGATGCCTGCGCGCAGCTCTTCCGGCTCCAGCACCTGCAGCCCGCCGCCGTATCCCGGAATGATCCGCAGCGCGTACTCCGCCGTTTGGAAATCGGCGGTCAGCTCGGTCAGGCCGTCGGCCGCCGGGCGGGTTTCGCGGATTTTGACGAAGTGCTCCTCCTGCAGGAGAGCAAGAGTGGAAGCATCCGCTTGCAGCCTCACGAGATAGCTGGGCAGCCGGGACTTGAAGTCGGCCGTCGATTGCTCCCAGTAACGGGCCAGATCGAAGTCCGCCGGCCGCTCGAACCGCCCCGGCCGTATAACGGCGCTGCGTATCCGGGAAACCCTGTAGGTGCGCATCTGGCCGTCTACGAACCCGATCAAGTACCACGCGTTTCCTTTGACGACCAGCCCAAGCGGGCCGAGCTCGCGCTCGACAACCTCGTCGCCGCGCCCGTAGCGAATGGCAATCAGCCGTTCCTCCCACACCGCCTCCTGCACGACGGGCAGGCAAGATACCTCCTCCGCGGGTCCGTACCACCCGGCTCCGTCCACGTGGATACGTTCGCGGACCGCCTCCGCATTCCGCCGCAGGGAGGGAGGCAGGGCGGCAAGCAGCTTCAACAAGGCGGCTTCAAAAGCCTCGCGCCAGCCTAAATCGCGCATCATGCCGGAAGCATGGGCGAGCAGGAGGGAGCGGATTTCGTCAATTTTAAGTCCCGTGAGCTGGGAGCGGTAGCCTTCCGGCAGCACCCAGCCGCCGCCGGTGCCCCGCTCGGCATAGAGCGGAATGCCGGAACCGCTGAGCGCCTCCATGTCGCGGAAGATGGTCCGCTCCGATACCTCCAGTTGCTCGGCCAGCTCCCGCGAGGTCATTCGGCCGCGATTCTGAAGCAGCAATAAAATCGATAACAGTCGGTCCGCACGCATGATAATCGCTCCTTGTAGTTTTAAGATGCGCTTCGTCTTCTGATATTCTCATTTTATCACAGCAATAAGACAAGGGGTGACATATTTAGGGCTGCTAGGATGAAAGTATAAGACGAAGACATACTTGGAGATCCGGC
This sequence comes from Paenibacillus elgii, assembly GCA_042219835.1. Lineage (GTDB taxonomy): Bacteria > Bacillota > Bacilli > Paenibacillales > NBRC-103111 > Paenibacillus_G > Paenibacillus_G elgii_A. The sequence continues at coordinate 23,457 of JBHJMN010000043.1, read as the reverse complement.
GGATCGATAACAATTCGGGTCCGCTATTCATCTGGCCGAGGCAAGGGCAGAGGAGCTTCGCTCGCACCATGTGGCGGCTGTGGCGGTCACGCCGGGGTTTCTGCGTTCGGAAGCGATGCTCGACCATTTCGGCGTGACGAAGGACAATTGGTGAGACGCGGCGGAGAAAGACCCGCACTTCATCATGTCGGAGACGCCGCATTATGTCGGACGGGCGGTTGCCGCATTGGCCGCCGACCCGCGCATCATCGACAAAACCGGTCAAGCGCTGACGAGCTGGGGGCTCCCCGACGTGTACGGCTTTATGGACGAAGACGGGAGCAGGCCGCACTGGGGCAATTATGCGGCGGAGCAGGGCTTTTACGCCGAGTGATCTGCGGCTATGCAGGAGCACGGAAAGCTCCGTTCCAGGTAACGGACAGATGCCAAAAGGGCTTGGGAGAGGTCATCTTCGCAGTCCCTTTTTGGCGTTGCCGCGTCAGGAGGTGATGAACGAGCCTCCGTTCACATGCAGCGTCTCGCCAGTGACGTACCGCGAATCGTCGCTTGCGAGGTATACGTAGGCCGGCGCCAGCTCGAACGGTTGGGCGGCCCGGCCCATTGGCGTATCCGTGCCGAACGTCTTCACCTGCTCGGCGGGGAAGCTGGAGACCGTCAGTGGGGTCCAGACGGGACCGGGAGCTACGCTATTCACCCGGATGCCTTGCTCGACCAGCGAGAGAGCCAGCGACCGGGTAAAGGTGACAATGGCTCCTTTGGTAGACGAATAGTCGATCAATTGCGGGTTGCCGCGGTAGGCGGTGACCGAGGCCGTATTAATGATGGAGTCGCCCGCCTTCATATAGGGCAGAGCGGCTTGAGTGACGAAAAAGAACGAGAATATATTCGTTCGGAACGTCTCGATCAGCTGCTCCTCCGAAATATCCAGGAGGCTCCACTGCGGGTATTGAACGCCCAGATTGTTGACTAGCACGTCCAGTTTGCCAAACACAGCGAGAGTTTGCGCGACGACGCCCGTACAAGAAGCTTTGTCCCGCAGGTCTGCCGGCATCGTCAGGCAGCGGCGGCCAAGCTGCTCGATATGCTGCTTCGTTTCGGCCGCGTCCGGGTGTTCGTATAAGTAGGCGATGGCGACGTCGGCTCCTTCTTTGGCAAAGGCGACGGCCGCCGCGCGTCCGATCCCGCTGTCTCCGCCCGTAATCAGGGCCGTTTTGCCGAGGAGCTTGCCGCTGCCGACATAGGCAGGATTGTCGAAGATCGGCCGCGGGTTCATCAAATATTCGAGTCCGGGCTGCCGCTCTTGATGCTGGGGCGGGAACGCAATCGGCTTTTCGCGGCATTCCGTTTCCAACGCATAATAAGGGTATTGAGGATAAGGCTTCATAAAGAACCTCCGAATAAACGTCAATATGGGCTTTTGCCGGTAGTGTATTCTCGTTAGGCGCGAAGCGTGCGCACTGGAGTTACGTCCGGGTCAATTTCGTACTTAAGCCAAACAAAAAAAAGCCCCCTCGGTGGGGGCGTCGAACTATTCCGGATGAACAATAGGCCAGTCATTATATTTCGTGTCGGGCTTAGGCTCCCTTGCCTCTAGAGATGCTCTTGGGCAAGCCTTTGCCCTTACCGCGCGACGGGCTCAAAAAAAAATGGCTCATTCCTTCACGATACGTGCAGAACCGGTTTCTTCCCGACAATTTAGCGCGGTACATGGCAGCATCCGCCTTTTTCAGCATGACGTTATAGCTGGACCCGGGATCGGAGCCGAAGCAGATACCGATGCTGCCGGATACATAGAGCACATTTCCTGCCAAGTGGTAAGGCGCCTTGATCGTTTCGAGCATGTCGCGAGCCGTTTTTTTGGCCGACGCCTCGCTGCTCTGGAGAGTGACCAGCAGAAATTCGTCTCCACCGAGCCGGAATATATGCTGATGTTTGTTCTGGAACGCTTTCAAACGCTGTCCCGCTTCTCCAATCAACAAATCTCCGATGTCGTGTCCGAGCGTATCGTTGACGGACTTGAACCCGTCCAAATCCAAAAACAAGAACGCCGTATTCCGGTTTACGGCGTTTTTCTCGGCATAGCGGTCCCAAGCGTTCCGGTTGAGCAAACCGGTCAGAGGATCGGTATACGCCAACTTCTCAAGCGCTTTCCGCTGGAGGCGCATAGCCTGCCAAATAACGATATACACAAGACACATCGCGGCAAGAACGCCGAACAGCAAAAACAAATCTACCGGGCGCAGAACGGAGTGGACGAGGGAGGATCTGTCGTTATCCGGAGCGATGGCGGCTTCGCTGCCTGTTATATACATCGTTGCCATCCCGATCATCGTGAGCAAGCCGCCGCCCGCCAGTCGAAAGCGGCTTTTGTTTCCGAACAGAGCCAGATGAAAGATAAGGAACGTCGTCATGATGCCAGCAAGTAAAGAAATGAGGGTTAAAGTCGTATCATAGCGCACGTTGTCGTCCAGGTGAAATACAAGCACAGCCAAGTACGTGGACCACACGCTCCCCGTGACGAACGAAGCCACCGCAAACCAGCGGTTTCTGATTCGTCCAAGGACGTGCGACAGGTGGAACACGGTGCAACAACTCCTTTCGTTTATCCGTCCTATTATAGCAAATAAATCTGAACAGAATCTGTACAACTCTCGCTACCGGCATGGCCGAGGAGAAGCAGCGGCTCATCTTCGAAGCGCTCCGGCAGGCGGAGGCTCGATCATCCGCAGATACGGGGGGACGGGCCTTGGACTGCCCATTTCGCTGGAGCTGCCGAAGCTGCCGGGCGCTCCGCTTGACGCTGCGAAGCGAGACAGGAAAAGGAAGCACCTTCACGCTATACTTACCGGATTCAAGATAAAAACTATATGCGTTGCCGTGTAAGTTAGGGGTCGTAATTTTTTGTAAGTTACTTTGCAAAAGTAAGTTAATTGCGTTATGATACTAAATAAAGTTATACAATAAAGGAGTGGAAATTATGAGCCAAGTTCAACAACAACAAAACGCCGAGCAAGTAATCTTGTCCCGTCATTCCGTCCGTCAATATCAACGGGACGTCGTTATCCCGGATGCGGAGCTGAATGAAATTTTGGAGCTGGCCACAAACGCGCCGTCGTCCTGGAACTTGCAGCACTGGCGTTTTCTGGTCATTCGCGAGCGGGCGAACAAAGATCGTCTTCTTCCGATCGCGTTTGGCGAACAGCAAGTATCCGACGCATCTGCGGTTGTCGTCGTGCTCGGCGACCTGCAAGCGAACTTGACCGCCCCGATCGTCTATGAAAAGGCAACGCCGGAAGTCCGCGACATGATGCTCGGTCAAATTAACGGCGTCTACGCGAACAATCCGACGGTAGCCCGCGACGAAGCGATCCGCAACGCCTCGCTGGCCGCTATGCAGCTTATGCTGGCAGCGCGCGCGAAAGGTTACGACACCGTTCCGATGGGCGGCTACAATCCGGCTGCTTTGATCCAAGAGTTCAACATCCCGGAACGCTATATTCCGGTTATGCTTCTCCCGATCGGTAAAGCGGCTGGCCCGGCACGCGCGACAGAACGTCTGCCGCTCGGCGACGTGGTCATTCACGAGTCGTTTTAATTCGGAAACACCGATATCGACAAAATACCCCCGGCAGCGTACCCTCCACAGGGAGAATATAGGCTCCGGGGGTTTTTCATGTTAGGATCAGTCAACTCACTTATCCGCATACCAGCGGTCATACTGTTCGTGCAGGTTGTCGCGGGACAAGCGGCTGCGGTGCAGGGACAGGCTTGGAGCTTGGCGGTTCAGCTCCGCGATCTGCCGGTTCGCATCCTCGATCAGCGCGTCGATTTCCGGGTCGAAGGGACTTTTGGCCATCTGATTCATCGCTTTCTCCATCAGCGCACCGATTTCCTTCCGCAGCATGACCCACGGATGCTCGACCTTGGCTTGCTTGAGCAGGGACGACCATGCGTCTCCGGTCGGCACCGTCAGCGGCTTACCGAAGCCGGGCAGCTGCTCCAGGCCGCCGTTTTTGACAAAATCCTCGTAAGCCTCGTCGATCCAGCTCTGCCGCTCTTTTTGCGCTGCGAGCATGGCATCCCGATCTTCAAGCGTTTCTTTTGGCAAAGGAATGATAGGGCGGTCTGTCGGCTCTTTTCCGACACCGTACGTCTGATCCCGCTTTGGCGGCCGTTCGGGCATGGTCATTCTCCTTCCACATATCACTTTCTTTCAGAGTAGCGGAAGCGTTGGTCGGGGTCAAGAAAGGCGTTTATTCCATTCCCCTACTTGCTCTCTAAGCCATTCCGCAGCCCGGTAATCGTTCGTTTCCCGCAGCCCCGGTAAACAAGTCTGAATCGTCATCGACCCAGAGAGCGGTTGCTGCTTTCATGGCAAAAAAAGCATGTTCGTCATCCCTTTGTAAAATTTATTGCCGCCCGAACGGAAAAGGTGATGCATCCGCCCGTTCCCAAAGCCGCGCAGCATACATACAATACCATGGCTTAAACGGGAGGTGATCGGATTGGTTTATGCCAACACGAAGTGGGGGAAATACAGTTATTTGAAAACCGACGTACGTTGGAAGCTGTATCTTCCGCAGACGCAACGGGCGAGCCGGGCTACGGTCAGGTCTATGCTCAAGCGCTGGGGAGCGGTTTATCTGAAACCGAACAATGGTACGGGCGGCTACGGGATCATGAAAATAACGCGCGCGGGCAACCGGCGATATACGCTCAGAAGCGGCTACGCCACCCGGACGTTTCATTCGTTCGGCAGCTTGTACTCTGCGATCTCCAGACAGATGGCCCGGCGAAGCTTTCTTGTGCAAAAAGCAATCCCGCTGCTGCATTACAAGAAACGTCCGTTCGATCTGCGGGTCATGGTCCAGCGTAACCAACAGAAGGGGTGGGACGCGACGGGGATGGTCGGCCGGCTGGCCAGGCCGAGAAAGATCGTCACCAACTTTCATAACGGGGGAACCCCGATGCCGGTAAACAAATTGCTATCCCCGCATATGCACGGGAAGCGCCGGACAGGTTTCGTTCGAGAACTGAAAAACCTGGGCCGCGGCATCAGCGAATATATGAGCGCGAGGTACCCGAAATTTCACGCTCTTGGTATCGATATTGCGATCGATGCCAAGATGAAACCTTGGATTCTTGAAGTCAACACGAAGCCGGACAAATCGATTTTTAACGCCCTTAAGAACAAAACGATGTACAGACGCATTTTGTCCTATGCCCGGATGCAGAAAAAGTCTTAAAGCCAACTTAGCCCCTGCCGCTGCAAGGCAAGGGTTTTTTGTCGTTTCCTTTATTTTGTTTTCAGGGACAAGCTGCATTTGTTTGAACACTATATAGTTTATGTGTAAAATAGTTTGTATCAAAAATATAAGGATGGTACCGTATGGAATCGATTTCTCCCGTGATTTTTATGGTTATCATCATTGCGCTTGTGCTCTGGCGGAGAATGCGCGCGGCGGCCAAGCCTGTGAAGGGCAACGGCTACCGGCTGCTGCTGCCGCTGCTTTTTTTGGGCTTCGGCATACTCGGTTTGCTCAACCCGCAGCTTCATTTGACCGTGAAGGAGGTAACGCTGTCTCTGCTATTCGGTCTTATTTTATCCATTCCGATGATTATGACGACGAATTACGAGCTTCGCGAAGACGGACAAATTTATCCGCAAAAGAGCAAAGCGTTTATTTTCGCCGTGGTAGGACTCATCGTGATCCGGCTGGCGCTTCGCAGCTACTTGTCCGGGCTTGATCCGGCCGAGCTGGGAATGCTGTTCTTCTTGATCGCGGTCGCCTATCTCGTTCCTTGGCGGATCGTCAGCTTCGTAAAATACCGCAAGCTCTTGGCTCAGCAAGGGAACACCTGACGGCAGTGAAACGAATTGCGGTCGGCCCCGTAAAACGTTAAGTAAGCGAAATCGCGTCAAAGGAGGTGAACGGATATGGAGTGGTCTTTGGATCTGGCGCTGCTTCTGGCGATTGGGCTGGCTGCGCTGTTCGTCGTGCCATGGTTCGGATGGGAGGGGAAGCCGTTGACCTTCGCATTTGAGCCGGCCGCCGAGCTTGCCAAGCTTCCGCTCAAGCGTCATGACCGGGCCAGAAAAAGTCCGCGCACCGTTTTCGTTCGCCGAAAATGCCCGCCGCGGTCCTCGGCGTTATCTGAAGAAGCAAACGCTCTCTTCCGCTGGAATGAGATGGTCGGTTGACCGAAAATTTCACGGTTGACGATTGAGAGACGATCGAGCCTCGACGACTCGGCTCAATCGCAAGAAATGTTGACGATCGAGCCTCGACGACTCGGCTCAATCGCAACGGAAGGAGCGCTCTCATGTATACATGGTTTCAACCTATTATTGATCTGTTAGCCTATGTGCTGTCCTGGACGTTCGAATGGACCCGTGACTGGGGGGCTGCGGTCATCGTGCTCACGCTGCTGGTGAAGGGCGCGCTGTACCGCTTCAATCTGCTGGCTGCCCGGCAGCAGGTCCGTTCCGTCGCCGCCTCCCCTGAGCTCAGCAAGCTGCGGGAAACGTGTGGGAACGATTCGGCCAAGCTGGTTCAAGAAACAACCGGAGTTTACGGAAAGTACGGGATCAATCCTTTAAGCTCGGCGCTGTCGGCGATGATTCAAATGCCGGTGCTTATGGCGATGTATGGCCTGTTCTTTACGCACGGCAGCACGATGACGTCGATCTTGATCCCTTGGGTCGCGCATCTGGCCGAGGCCGATCCGTTCCACTTGATCCCGATTGCCACGGGTCTGCTGTCGTTCGCGGTAGGCATGATTCCGCTGGCTGATGCAGCCGCCGTCTCTATGAGCGGAAGCAAGCGGCTGCTGTTCGGGATGATCCTCCTGCTGATCCCGCTCGTCATTACGTGGCGGGCGCCGGTGGCATTGGGGTTGTACTGGCTGTCGGGCAGCGTCTTCAGCCTGCTGGAGCGGCTGTTTTACCGGACGAGTGCCGGCAAACGGCTACTGCGGCGCGGATTGCCGGAAGCTTCCGCAACATGATATATATGAAAAGAAACGGAGTGCCTTGGCGGCCTCCGTTTTTTTAATTTGATTTTAATAAACAGTTTAGAGGACGTTTAGAGCCGGGGACTATACTGTAAACGACAACTTGAGGAGCTTCGTCACAGAAAATTTCAAACATTCGGTTCAGAAAGGGGGGATCGAGATGAAATTAACGGTTGGGCAAAGAAAGTGGGTGCTGTCGGCGCACATTCTATTCTCGGCCATCTGGATCGGAAATTCGGTCGTATTTGCGGTCCTTGGCATCGTTTCGGCAATCACCGGCGATTCGGGAGTGCTGAGCGCCTGCTATACCGTGATGCACCTGCTGTCGACATCATCGCTGCGGGCTTCGACGATCGGAACGGTCGTGACCGGCGTCCTGCTTTCCGTGCTCACGTCTTGGGGGCTGTTCCGCTATTATTGGATTATCGCCAAAGAAGTGCTGACGCTGCTGTGCATCCTGCTCGGCGCGGTCGGAATGTACTTCTGGACGCTACGGGCGGTAACGCTGATTCCGGCAAGAGGCCTGAACGTATGGCAGCAGCCGGATTTCGCCGTCAATAACGGGCAGCTGTGGATCGGCATCGTGCTGCAAGTTCTGTCTCTTGCCGTGATGGTTGTTCTGTCGGTTTGGAAGCCGTGGGGGCGTCGAAAACGACAGTAACGCTGTATTGTAGATCCTTCCGCATATCGATATAATAAAGGCTTAGCCGCTTGTTTCAAGCAGCAGTAAGCCATCAGGAAAGGGTGAAGCCTGTGCAATACCATCGAATAACCGATATCGGCGACCCGTATTTTCGCCAAATGCACGAGCTGATGCAGCGCGTGTTTCCGCCGGAAGAAGTACTGGAATATGAGCTATGGGCGGAGCCGCTTCAAGATCCGGGTATCCGGGTGTTCGTCGCTGTCCTGGACGGCGAAGTCGTCGGCGCGACGGAATACCGTTATTACGAAGATTTACAGGTCGCGATGACCGATTTTACGATTATCGGCCGGGATGGCCTTGGCATCGGCCCGTTTCTGGCGCGCCGCCGGATGGCCGATCTGCGTTCGGTCGTAGCGACATGCGGCGGGAATTTCCTTGGCATGTTCGCCGAAATCTACAACCCGCAGCTGGCGGGCAAGCTGGAGTTCGGAGGCGTGAATGCGATGAATTCGTTCGTCCGCCGCGAGGTGTTGGCGCATCTCGGTTACCGGAAGCTGGATACGGACTATGTGCATCCGTCCTGGCACAATGACGGTGAAGCGGTACACGGGCTCGATCTTTGCTTCATGCCGATTGCCGACGAAGACCAAGCCTCGGTTCCGGCCTCGTTGGTTTGGAGCTTTCTCGAGCGCTATTATGCGGTGCTCCCGCAAAAACCGGACGCATGGTACCGGATGGTCGAGAACCTCAAGCAGCGCGACAACGTCGCTTTACTGCCTATTTGAAGCAAGCCCGAAGCACGGCCTGCATGAAAAAGCGGAAATCCGCTTTTCGAGCAGGCCGTTTTTTTATTAATGTATTTAGTAGAGGAGCAGCGGCAAAAGCACGAGCTCAGTTTTCCTGCCGTGCGGCTTCGGCCTGCTCCAATTCGTCCAGCGCCTTTTCCAGGCCGTAGTTCAGAAGCAGCGTTTTGAAGCCTTTGCTGCGATTTTCAGCCAGGGCATCCAGACGCAGCTTCAAATCTTTACGGATAAACACCCGATCCTTGTTGTGGGTCTCGCTGCGCTCCTTTTTCTTGAGGGGGGTTTCCAACAGCTGCAGCACCGGAGCCGCTTCCTCTGCCATATCGGTCGCCGCTGTGTCCACCTCGGCCGTGGCGGCGGATGAGGCAGACTCGCCAGCCGGTTCCGCTACCAGGGCAACCGTTAGCGCCGCCTCTTCTGCCGGCGGGGCAGCTTCGGGAGCCTCCTTAGGCTGCAGCTCCGCCGGTTGAACGCCCACAGTGCTCTTCCGCCTGGAAGCGCGCGGCTTCGCTGCTGCGTCACCGTCTACGCCGCTCGTCTGGGTTGGCACGCTTGCTGCGCCCTTCCGCCTGGAAGCGTGCGGCTTCGCCGCTGCGTCGCTCGTCTCCGTCGGCTGCGCGTCCGTCGTTGCCTTGGCGCCCCGTTTCCTCCGGGTGCCCGGCTGCTGCCGTTCGGCTGTGACGATTTCACCGGAGGCTGCTTCGGCTTCCTCCAAAAGCTTTCCGTTCACGTCGGTCTTTCCCGCCGCGTCCGAATGGACGGGCGGCTCTTGTTTTCTTGGCGGCATGGCAGAATCCTCCTTCGTTCAGTCCGGCCTTAGCCGTCTCGGCAGCCTCGTGGAAGAGCTCTCTACCGATCGTTCCATGGCTTTCCTCCATTGTATCATAGGGCTGCGGGCGGAAAAATATTTTTCCATGCTTCCCCAAGGGGAACTTGTTTCTTTCATGAGGTCCAATCTTCTGCGTCTAATCGGATCGCGCCGGCAGTTCCTTGACTAACGCTCGCAGCATCGGGTTCTTCTTTTTGGCTAGTTTCCCTTTGGCCGATTTTTCGGTATAGTGTTCATAGAAGAAACGAGAGCGAGGGGAAGGAGATTGAATCGGCAGCCGCTGATATCTGTCATTATTCCAACCTATAACCGGCTGGATTTTTTGGCCGAGCTGATCGAATCGTTGTGGCGGCAGACGTACCGTCATTTGCAGATTATCGTGGTTAACGATAACGGGGAACCGGTCGACGAGCTTAAAGAGCTGTATCCGGAGCTGGATCTGACCGTGGTTGATATGGAAAGCAATCTCAAGCACGTGCATGCGCGCAACCGAGGACTGGGGCTGGTTCGGGGCGATTATATCATGCTATGCGACGACGACGATTTGCTGCTGCCGTCGCATGTGGAGCGGATGCTGCGCGAAATCGAAGGCAGCGATCTGGTCTATCCGGATGTGGAAATTTTTGATTATATTGTGGACAACGGGGTACGTCGGGCGACGAAACGGTTTGTGTTCGCCTATGAGCACGACTTCGCGGCGATGCGGAGGTTCTCGACGTTTTTCTCGTCGGGCTGCCTGTACCGTCCGGAGCTGCATGAGCGGCTCGGTCCTTTCGATACGGAGATGTATCATTACTGGGACTGGGATTTTTACTTGCGGGCGGCGGGGCAGTTTCGGGTCAAACGCGTACCGGCGGCGAGCGCGCTCTATGCGTTTGCGGACAGCGGGAACAATATGTCCGGCAATTTGGAGGATATGCGTCCTTATCTGGACAAGCTGTCCGCGAAGCACGGGCTCGGGGAGCTGCCGACCAAAAACTTTTTTCTCCTGCTTGAGGAGCCGGAGGTCAAAGCGCGCCGTGCGGAGACGGAGCTGCTCTGGAACGGGGAGCCGATCGTATCGCGGCGGGCGAAACAAGCGAGAGGAGCAAGTAGGGAAGCATGAAACGACAGGATGATTGGTACGATCCGATGGACCCCGGACCTGCGGACCCGGGCCCACCGGCAGACGATGGCTGGTACGAGCCGCCGGCCGATTTCGATTACCGCGACCCGCGGGAGGCGGGCCGGGGCGCCGGAGAAGATGATCGCCAAGCCGGAAGGCTGGCGGCAGGAAACGCGGACCGCAATCGGCGGTCCGTCCAAACGGATTTGTTCGAAGCGCCGGTCCGCCGGCCGCAGGCGGTTAAGCGCCAGCCGGGGCAACCGATAGGGACAATGACCGAAGCGCAGGAGTTGCTGCGTAAATATTACGGATACCCGGATTTTCGCGAAGGGCAGAAGCGGGTGATCGAAAGCCTGCTGAGCGGTCGGGATACGCTCGGCATTATGCCGACAGGCGGAGGCAAATCGATCTGCTACCAGGTTCCGGCGCTGATGATGAGCGGGACGACGATTGTCGTTTCGCCGTTGATTTCGCTGATGAAGGATCAGGTGGACGGGCTCGACAGTATCGGCGTGCCTGCGGCTTATATTAACAGCTCGCTATCGTATGCGCAGGTGGAGATGCGCATCCGCAAGGCTGAGCGGGGCGAGTATAAGCTGCTCTATGTCGCGCCGGAGCGGCTCGAGTCGGAGCGTTTTCTGGACCTGCTCGCCGGACTTGTCGTGCCGATGGTGGCCGTGGACGAGGCGCACTGCGTGTCCCAGTGGGGACACGACTTCCGCCCGAGCTACATGCGGATCAACGAGTTGGTGTCACATCTGCCGGACCGGCCGCTGCTGGCCGCTTTTACGGCGACGGCGACGGACCAGGTGCGCGAGGATATCGTGAAGCACTTGAAGCTGAGCGAGCCGCAGGTGTTCGTGACCGGCTTCGCGCGGGAAAACCTGTCGTTTTCGGTCATCAAGGGCGAGAACAAGCGCGACGTTCTGATGGGGTACATCCGCGAGCATGCCGGGGAAGCGGGCATCGTCTATGCGGCGACGCGCAAGGAAGTCGACCAGCTGTGCGAATATTTGCTGCGCCAGGGCGTGGCCGCAGGCAAATACCACGCCGGTCTGACGGATAAGGAACGCGCGGATGCGCAGGAGCGGTTTCTGTACGACGAGGTGCGCGTCATGGTGGCGAGCAACGCGTTCGGGATGGGCATCGACAAGTCGAACGTGCGGTACGTCGTCCATTTTAATATGCCGAAAAATATGGAAGCCTATTACCAGGAAGCCGGACGTGCGGGCCGTGACGGCGAGCCGAGCGACTGCATGCTGCTGTTCAGCCCGCAGGATATTCATATCCAGAAGTTTCTGATCGAACAGTCCGTCTCGGACCCGGACCGGCAGGCGCAGGAATACCGGCGGCTGCAGCAGATGGCCGACTACTGCCACACTCCGCAGTGCTTGCAGCGGTACATCGTCCGTTACTTCGGCGGGGAAGCGGAAGAAGACTGCGGACAGTGCAGCAACTGCGTTAGCCCGGATATGGAGCTAACGGACATTACGCTCGAAGCGCAGCAGATTTTCTCCTGCGTGCGGCGCATGCGGGAACGGTTTGGCATGACGCTGGTCGCTTCGGTGCTTAAGGGCTCGCGCAACAAGAAGGTGCTGGATTTCGGCTTCGACAGCCTCAGCACTCACGGGCTAATGAGGAACCGGACGGAAAAAGACATCGTCGACCTGATCCAGCTTCTTGTCGCCGAAGGCTATTTGCAGCTCACGGAAGGCAAATACCCGGTGCTTAGGCTGTCGTCGAAGGCGTCCGATGTGCTCAGCGGCAAGGAACGGGTCGTGCAGCGCATCCGTCTGAAGCCGTCCGCCCCGGTCGTTCAGGATGTCGAAGCGGAGCTGTTCGACGAGCTGCGGAAGCTGCGTACGGAGATTGCGAAGCGAGAAGGCATCCCGCCGTATATCGTATTCCCGGACAGCACGCTGCGCGAGATGTGCGGCGTGCAGCCGACGAACCCGGCAGCCATGCTCAAGATCAAGGGCGTCGGGGAAGCGAAATTTTTCAAGTACGGGGCATTTTTCATCGAGTTTTTCAAGCAGCGTCAGGGATAGCGGCGATTTCGGACGGTGCGGTGGTATCATCTTAGGGGACGCCGCGCCGAACCAAGGAGGAACACTGTGGCAAAATCGAAGTATTATGTCGTATGGGAAGGGCGTCAGCCCGGTATCTATAAAACATGGGCCGAATGCCAAGCCCAGACGAACGGATTCCCGCAGGCCAAGTTCAAGGCGTACGAGAGCGAGGCGGAGGCCAAGGCGATGTTCGCCGCCGGGTGGAAGAAGGCGTTCGGAGCCGCGGCGCGCGCAGGAGCCGGCGGTACGGGTAAGAGCGGCGGACGGACCTCCAAAGCCGCAGGCGCGGAGGCTGCAGGCCAGTTCGATCCCGAAAGCTTGTCCGTCGATGTAGGCTGCAGCGGCAACCCCGGCATCGTCGAGTACAAAGGCGTGTACACGCGCACCGGCGAAATCGTATTTCAGCAGAAGCCGATTTCCAAAGGCACGAACAATATGGGTGAATTTCTTGCGATCGTTCACGGGCTCGCTTATTTGAAGCAAAAAGGCAGCGACATGACGATCTACAGCGATTCGATAACCGCGATCAGCTGGGTGCGTAATAAAACGGTCGCCTCCACCTTGGTACGGGACGCCACGACCCAAGAAATCTGGGCGCTCGTGAACCGCGCGGAAGCTTGGCTGCGCAACAACACCTACAAGAACAAAATCATCAAGTGGAACACGAAGGCATGGGGCGAGATCAAGGCGGATTACGGCCGGAAATAAGAGACTGGCCGGCAGATAACGGCGCCATCCGTCGAACGACCCGACCCTATTCCCCGGCCGCATAAAAACCATACGAAAAAGCGCTTCTCCGTTACGGCGGGGGAGCGCTTTTCTTTTCACACGGATAACGCACGGCTTATTTATCGCCTCGGTCGATATGCAGTCGCGGTTTCGTGTTATTTTTCGTATTCTTATACATTTCTCCCTCTTGACTTTCGAGCGGAAGGCTGACAAGCTCCCACTCGGTCTGACCCATCGCTTCGTCGTACGGAAATTCGTCGCCGCGCTTGAGCGTTTCCTCCCGGCCCCACTCGTTCTCGTAAATGCCGTCCGTTTCGACTTCTTCACCGGATACCGGAGGCATGCTTTTGTCGTTTGCCATTCTTGCCATAACCCTCCTTAAACGTCGTTTCGCCCGTTAGTATGCCCGGATGGCACGGAAGTATGACGCAACGAAAATAGGGACCCTGCTTATCCGTGATAACCAGAATCCCTATGTTGGTAAAGGTTGCTTATTCAATTTTCGAAAAACACACTCCAATCAAGCTGTCGTTAGGGTACGCGAACGAGTAACAGGTCTTATCGGATTCCCGCATGCCCTCGGTATAGCCTTCATTCGGTGCGCGTACAGTACGGATTTCAGGTAAGCGCGGCGGGGCATGCTTCGCTTCCTTACTTCAATGGACTATCCCCTTTCCCTTGTTTATTTTTATATCCATTTCAACCCGGCACTGCCAAACGCTTTAAACCAAACCCGGATTGAAAGATATAAACGAGAGAAGCTTCGGTGTGAATCAGGGTGATATCCGTAGGCTTAATCAGGTAAATCATTTATCTTGCTTGCTGTTAGGATAGCCTATTATTAAAGTATTGTAAATATTCAGAATAATTAGTTATTTATCGATAAGCCTGATTTTTCTCGCAGATTCGTCATTTTTCTTCTTTATTCTTAGAATTTCTACAGGATGCAAATGTAAGATTACTATTGGATTTTCTTATTTTGCAATTGGTATAAATATATAAATGTTCTAAGGACTTAAAAGCGGTGGAGCGACCACGGCGTAGCACTTCAAAGGGGCCGCGGAGTAGAGAAAAGGGCTAGGCTTATTTTCGTTTGTCTTTCCCTACGAAATTTGCTGTAAGAAAATTCATTTCATAAAAAATCCCCGGTGGCAAGACGCTCGTAATATGGTATGGTATTAGAGTAAAAAGCGAATATATGTTTCCCATAAAAGAAGTCGGATGATGCTTCCCGACAATTTCAATTCAAGAGAGAAAGAGGTGGGTACCTTTGTCGTTTGTCGGGCGTCTTGCCTGGTTTTTTCGCGACCGCTGGGGACGATATGCGCTGGCTGTCGTGCTGATGGCTGCGGTCAGCGTGCTGAATATTTTGCCGCCGCGGATGATCGGGAGCGTCATTGACCACATCCGTACCGGTTCTCTGACCGCCGAAGGACTGCGGCAGAACGTGCTGCTGCTCATCGGTCTGGCCATACTGCTGTATATCATGGTCTACGTATGGATTACGACGCTGTTCGGCAATTCACTGTTGCTGGAAAAGCTGCTGCGCAGCCGGTTAATCGCTCATTTGACCCGGATGTCACCGTCGTTTTTCCAGCGCAACAGCACCGGGGAACTGATGGCTCTAGCGACCAACGACGTGCCTGCGATCGGACAGACGGCCGGGTACGGCGTCATGACGCTTGTAAATACGATTGTCGGCACGACGGTCGTGCTCGTGACGATGATTTCGTTCATCAGTTGGAAGCTGATGCTGGCGGCCCTGCTGCCGCTGCCGCTGCTTACGGTGCTGATCAGCATCCTCGGCAAGCATACGCGAAAGCGGTTCATTGCCGCGCAGACGGCGTTCGGACGGATGAACGACCAGGCGCTGGAGTCGATTTCCGGCATGCGCGTGATCCGCTCGTATGTGCAGGAGGAGCACGATCTGGCTGCGTTTGACCGGATTACCCGGGACGTGATGGATAAGAACATCCGCGTGGCCGCCATCAATGCTTTGTTCCACCCTGCCATCTCGCTGATTGTCGGCTTGAGCTACGTCATCGGCATTGGATACGGGGCATATCTGGTATTCCACAACGACATTACGCTCGGGCAGCTCATATCGTTCAATATTTACCTCGGCATGCTGATCTGGCCGATGATTGCCTTCGGCGAGTTCATCAATGTGCTGCAGCGCGGGACGGCTTCCGTCGACCGCTTGACGCGCAGCTTCCAGCAGCAACCCGACGTGCAAAATCCCGCTTATCCGGTAGAGGTCGGCCGTCCGGAATCGATCGAGCTGCGCGACCTTACGTTCCGCTACCCGGGAGCGGCTCAGGATAGTTTGACCGGCGTTTCCTTGCGGCTGGAGCGCGGGCAGACGCTCGGTATTGTTGGGCGGACCGGCAGCGGCAAAAGCACCCTGCTGAAGCAACTGCTGCGCTTCTATCCGGCTCCTCCCGGCAGCGTGCGACTCTCGGATGTGCCGATCGAGGATCTGGCTATTGAGAGCGTGCGCGGCTGGATCGGTTACGTGTCGCAGGAGCATCTGCTGCTGTCCAAGTCCGTGCGCGACAACATTGCGCTAGGGCGGCCAGACGCTTCGCCGGAGGAGATCGGGCGGGCCATTGAGATGGCTTCGTTTACGCAGGATGTGGAGCAGCTCCCCGAAGGGCTGCAAACGATTGTTGGAGAGAACGGCGTCATGCTGTCCGGCGGGCAAAAGCAGCGGGTAAGCATTGCGCGCGCTTTGCTGACCGACCCGGAAATTCTCATTCTCGACGATTCGCTGTCCGCCGTGGATGCCCGCACCGAAAGCGCCATTCTCGGGCACATCCGTGCGGAACGCGCCGGGAAGACGACGCTGATCGCCACGCATCGGCTGTCCGCCGTCAAACATGCCGACTGGATTGTCGTGCTGGAAGACGGGCGCATCGCGGAGGAAGGCACGCACGAGCAGCTGCTGCAGCGCGGCGGCTGGTACAAGGAGCAGTTCGAGCGTCAGCAGCTTGAAGCAAGCTTGCTGGACGCTTCATCATAGGGCCGCGATTCCAGGCCGATCGGGAAGGACGTGAGTCATATCGCCATAGAAACGAACGAATCATCGGCCAAACGTATTTTGCGCAGGCTCCTCGGCTACGCGCTGCTGTTTAAATACCGCGTCGCGGCAGCGCTGTTGGTGCTGTGCTGTGCGGTCGGCGCGGAGCTGGCCGGACCGTTTATCGCCAAAACGATCATCGACCGTCACATCGGCGCCATCGGGCTGCCATGGGTTGAAACCGCCTCCGGTCTTGATCTGCCGAAGGAAGGGGTAAAGCAGGCGCACGTAGACGGGAAGTTCTACATTCGTCAGGATTG
Organism: Paenibacillus elgii; assembly: GCA_042219835.1. Classification (GTDB taxonomy): domain Bacteria; phylum Bacillota; class Bacilli; order Paenibacillales; family NBRC-103111; genus Paenibacillus_G; species Paenibacillus_G elgii_A. The sequence continues at coordinate 6,926 of JBHJMN010000043.1, read as the reverse complement.
GATGGAGGAGGCGGAACGCAGCGGCGTTGTCTTTAACCGGTCCGTGATGAAGGACGTGCGGATTTTGCAGCTGGAGGGCGGTTTGTACTTGGTGCGCCAGCCGGCTGCATTGGAAGGGCAATGGTCGCTCGTCAGCCTGGCGAAAGACGGGGAAGCGGCCGAGGTGAAGCGCACGGTGCCCGATGGCGGCAGCGAGGTGTACCCGGCGCGCAAGCTGTCAGCGGCGGAGACGGCACAGTTTTACCGGCATGACGTCGGTCCGGTCGCTGGCTGGCTAGGGCTGTTCATCGGTCTTCTTGCACTTGGAAGCATTCTTCATTACGTGCAGGGCTTGACGCTACAGACGACGGCGCTTCGCATCATCCAACGGATGCGGATGGATCTGATGCGCCACATTCAGCGGATGCCGATTCGCTATTTCGATAATACGCCGATCGGGCAGGTCGTATCGCGGATTGCGAACGATACGGAAGCGATTCGCGACCTCTTTATGAGCTTTATGGCGACATTCGTGGTAAGCACGATCAACATCGTGGGCATCTATATCGCTTTATTTTTGCTTGATGTCAAGCTGGCGCTCGTCACGCTGCTGCTGCTTCCGTTGTTTGCCGTCGTCATGTTCATTCATTTGAAATTTTCGCAAAAGTACGTCGCCATTATGCGGGCCCGGCTGAGTGATATGAACGCGATGATCAGCGAATCGATCGCGGTCATGCCGATTCTGCAAGCGTTCCGGCAGGAGAAGAACCGCCTGCGGGAGTTCGATGCGCTCAACGAGGACCGCTACCGGAACCATATCAAGCAGAACCGCGTATTTTCGCTGTCCTCGCGCAATTTTACGGGACTTATCGGGGCCTTTTTTACCGCTGGCGCCATCTGGTATTTCGGAGGCCAATCGCTTCAGACCTCAATCTCGTTCGGCGTGTTCTACGCGTTTATCGATTATACGGGGCGGATTTTCCAGCCGATCATCGGCATTTTCGACCAAATGCTCAATGCGCAGCGGGCCGTCGTGTCCGCGGAGAAAGTGTTTCACCTGCTGGACATCGACGGCACCGAAGTAGCTTCGTCGGATGAAGTGCCGCGGCCGGATGGCCATGTTGTCTTCGACAACGTCACTTTTGCTTACAAAACCGGAGAGCCTGTCCTCCGCAGCATTTCGTTCGAGGCGCGAAAAGGCGAGACCATAGCGCTTGTCGGGCACACGGGCTCGGGAAAAAGTTCGATCATGAACCTGCTGCTCGGCTTCTACGAGCCGACGGAAGGGGAAATCCGCGTCGACGGAACGGAAATCCGTACGCTCTCGAAGCAGGCGCTGCGCAAGCATATGGGTATCGTGCTGCAGGACCCGTTCTTGTTCGCGGGCGACATCAAGTTCAATGTGAGCCTGTACAACGAACGGATCGGGCCGGAGCAGGTTCGCCAGGCGCTCGAGGATGTCGGTGCGGCCTCCTTCGTCGAACAGCTGCCCGGCGGCGTAGACGAGCCGGTGGTCGAGCGGGGCAGCACGCTGTCCGCCGGACAGCGGCAGCTTATCTCCTTTGCGCGGGCGCTCGCCTTCGATCCGGCCATTCTCATTCTTGATGAAGCGACGGCTAGCATCGACAGCGAGACGGAGGGACTGATTCAAGAGGCGCTGCGGGTCGTTAGCGAAGGCCGGACGACGTTCGTGATCGCCCACCGGCTGTCCACGATCCGCGAAGCGGATCAAATTCTTGTGCTCCATCGCGGCGAGATCGTCGAGCGGGGCAATCACAAGCAATTGATGCAGCTGCAAGGGCGGTACTACCGCATGTACCAGCTCCAATCGGGCGGTGCGGCTCAGACGACGATAGCTTGATGGACAACCGCAACAAGGGGATTCGATTGCGCTACAAGCTGCGCTTCGAATCCCTTTGCTTTTTTCGGAGGTAAAAAGTGGGTGTAAATAATTGCAGGTCATTTGCTACCCGCCATCTGTCCAAGCAATCTTTCCGCTACCGAATACACTAAATCATGAGTATCAGGAAGGATTAGGCCGATACTCAATACTATTTAAGGAGTGTTGACTAATGAGCAGCGTCAGAGGGTTTACTTCTACAGGCGTCATTCTGGTTCTTTTCATTCTGCTTGTTATCGTCGCTTGCAGTGTCTGTTTTATTTAATTTAAGCGAACCAATGCAGAAGGGCCGCCAACAGGCGGCTCCTTTTGTATGTTCGGCTAGCTCTTGGCGAGACGTGCCCGCGGTCTCGAGTCAACTAAAGAAATTCCCGGCCGCTTGCTTACTCCGGTGCATCTTCCTCTTCATCCCGGCTCTGAATCACGAGCAGCAGGCCGTCACGGATGCGGATGTGTCCGGCTTCGCCATGCAGCACGTTGCTGATGCCGAGCGATTGCCCGATCGTCAGTGTCGCCTCATTCAGCGGATACTGAAATCCTTTGAGTGTAATTCCCGTGACCTCGATGCTTAGCGGGAGCAGCGACACATGGGTGAATCGGCTCCGGCTGACCGTTAGCGGCGAGCTGCCGTCCATCAGCATCAGCTCATTGCAGGCGTCAACGATGCGACAGCGGATGCCTGCGGCCAAAGCTTTGCGCAGCAGATGGACATTCGCGAGCGAATGGTCCCATCGGGTGCCAAGCACGCCCAGCAGCACGATTTCCTCGGCGTTTTGTTCGAACGCCCAGGTGAAGGCCATCTCCGTGTCGGTCAAATCTTTCCACACCGGGTCGCAGGCGAGGAACTCCCGGCTGACCCGGCGTATTTCCTCAAGCTCCACCGAGCTAACGGAGTCGAAATCCCCGAGCGCCATATTCGGCCGGTATCCGTGCCGCACCAGAAAGAGCGCCCCGCGGTCCGCCCCGACCAGCACGTCGCCTGTGCGGATTTCCCGCAAAGCCCAACGCCCTAGCCGGCCCCCTGAGAAAATAAGAACCCGTTTCCGTTCCATCCGTCCGCTGCCTCCTACCAAACTTAGTGGAATTCATTATACCATGATTGAGATCAAGAAAATATGCAGGTGAAATTGAGATGAAGGGGGCGAGTAAGGTATAGTTTGGATAAAAGAGCAGCTAAGGCTGGAGAAAAGGGAGGGGACAGCACTTGATTACTCGTCGGCGGTACGAAAATTTGGACGGCAGCCAAAACCGCAAAAAGCTGGCCCATCTGCGCCAATGGCGAAAAGAACGCAAAGCGAAAATCAAAGACTTGTCCTACTGCGTGCCACAGGTCGAAGCGCGGCAGTTGGATTATTTGCGCAGCAATCGGACGCAGCCGACTGCTACTTGGATCGGGCACTCGACGTTTTTACTGCAGATGGAGGGCCAAAATCTGATTACCGACCCGGTATGGGCGACCCGGATGGGGCTGGAGAAGCGCCTTGCGCCGCCCGGTTTACGATTGGAGGAGCTCCCGCCGATCGACGCGTTGCTGCTGTCGCATAGTCATTATGACCATATGCACCTTCCGACGCTGCGGCAGCTTGCCCGGGCCAACGCACGAATGCAGCTTTTTGTCCCGGCCGGGCTGGGGGCCAAGCTTCGCTCCTGCGGGTTCGCGAACGTAACCGAGGCCAACTGGTGGGAAGAGCTCCGGCTCGGCTCGCTGGAGCTGCATTTTGTTCCGGCGCAGCATTGGACGCGCCGCACGCTGTTCGATATGAATACGTCGCATTGGGGCGGCTGGATCATTCGGCCGACGAACCACGGCGGGGAGCGGCTCGCCATTTATTTTGCCGGGGACAGCGGCTATTTCCCGGGCTTTAAGCTGATCGGCGATCGCTTTCCGATTAAGTGGGCGCTGATGCCGATCGGGGCCTACGAGCCGGAATGGTTTATGTCCCAGCAGCACGTGAGCCCCGAACAGGCGGTTCAGGCGTTCCTCGACTGCGGGGCCGAGCTGTTCGTGCCGATGCATTACGGTGCGTTCCGGCTCGCGGACGACACGCCGCGCGAGGCGCTTGACCGTCTGCTCGCGGAATGGGCGCGGCGGCAGCTCGACCCGGAGCGGCTGCGGGTGCTGCTTCTCGGGGAGACGCTGCGGTAATAGTCGGGCGGGGCGCAAGAGAGTCTGAACAAAACAGAAATGGCCTGCATGCGTTAACTAGCTAAGAATCCCTCGGATTTAGCCGTGTTGGAGGCTCAAAAGCAATGGGTACGATGAAGTAGATGGCAAAAAGGCCAAGCCTCCGGTGGTTATCCGTTGGCTTGGCCTTTTGTCGTTCATGCATTTTCATTGCGTCGGGCCATCTGCTGCCAGACCGATCCGACGGCCGCCTGACCGCCCTCGATGCGCTCCAGCGCCATGCGCACCTGCATTCGCACTTCAAACTCCGGGTCGTCCTGAGCCGCTTGCAGGGCTTGGATCGCTCGTTCGTCGCCTACTTCATAAAGGAAGCGGGCTGCCCGCCAGCGCACCAGCTTGTTGGAGTCCTGCAAAGCTCCGATCATCGCATCCTGTGCTGCGGGGTCCCCGATATCCGACAGCGTGTCCCCTGCGGTCCGGCGGACGGAGGAGGAAGAGTCGCGCAAAGCACGGTACAGGTAGGGAAGCACATGCGGTTCTTTCAAATCCCCCAAATAGACGGTGGCCAAGCGCCGGACCGTCGATCGTTCGTCCTCCAGGCCTTTGAGCAGCAGCGGCAGCGTTTCCTCGGAGGGTTTGATCTGCTCCAGTGCCGCATATCGCTGCTTCCAATCGGGGTCCTGCAGCTTTCGCTCAGTTTCTTCATAGCTCAGCGTCGTACGGCCGGAAGCCGCCAGCTCCTTCACGTCACCTTGCGCCGGGCCCTGCTCGGCCTGGGCAATCAGCCGTTCGAGCTGTTCGTCGCTGTAGGCGGCGTCCAACTCCTGAACCACTTCGTCCAAGACGTCCTGAAGCTCGCCGTAGCGCGTATCCCAATCGTCCAAGGAACGCTCTTTGATCAGGTTCGGCGCAGCTGCCGCCCCGCGGACGGCAGCGTCGCTAAACCGTTGGGGCAGGGCGGCCCGCCGTTCTTCCGCACCATTCGTTACCCGGACCTGCAGCGGAATGCCGCGAAAATGCTGCAGGAGCACCTTGACTTCGCCGAATGTCGCATCGGTTGTTTCCGCCGGGTTGTCAAGGGAATCTGGCTTTTGAGCGTCTGCTTCCGTCTGGTTTTGCGCTGCGCCGGACGGAGCGACGCCCAGGATGTCCCGGGCTTCGGCGAGAATGTGCTGCCAATCACCCTTGGCTATTCGGTCCAGGGCGATAAAATCCGCAGCGCGGTACAAGCTTTTGACGCCATTAATAGCGAGCAGCTGCCGAAGCTGAGGATCTGCCAGTTGATTGGCTTGCTCGCGGGTGAACGTTTCGCGAACGTCTTTTGGCAAGGAAGTATCCAAATTGATTTTCATAGTATTCGGGCTGGGCGTTGGTTCGATTGAGAGAATAGGCATGGTCATGCCTCCTGTCTGCCTGATTGTTTGGATTTTGGTTCGTGTGGATCTGGATTTAGGGCTGTACCGCGAGATAACGTTCTTGGATGACTCGAACGTGGTGAAGCTCGTGCCCTGCGATAATATAGGCCAGGGCTCGCACGGATGTATTACAGCCTGCCGCCGTTCCTTGGCGCAGCCAGGCTTCCGGACGCAAGCCCGCAAGCAGGGTCAGCGTCGCCTGCCGGACTGCTGCAAATTCCGCCAATAGAGAAGTAAGCGGCAAGTCGTCGAATTTTGCACCAGAGACATAGAGATGCTCGTCCATGGAAGGGAACGGGGTCTGATCGCCACGCGCGATGCACAGCAAGCGGTAGCTTAAGACCCGCTCGGTATCCGCGACGTGGCCAAGTACTTCTTTCAGACTCCATTTGCCTTCGGCATAACGAAAGAGGGCTTGTTCCTCGGTTAGCGAGTGGAGCAGCTCGGTCGTTGCTTTCAATTGGATGCGGAGCAGTTCCTGAATATCCCCATTGGGAACCTGTGCAATATACTCCCGATAGTGCGCACCATATTCCATCGTTTCTGGTCTGTTCATCGCTCGGCTTCTCTCCTCCGGGTTGAATAAAAAGGACCGACGCTCTCGGAAGAGCAGGCCGGTCTCTTGTCTGCATTAGCTTGGGTGTTAATCTTAATCCAGATCAAGCAAATTACGGTGCAGGTAGTTGTCGTCCAACGCTTTGGTCAGATCAAAGACGGTATGAGCCAGATCCAAATTTTCGAACGTGTGCTCACAGGAGTCTTTGTACGCCATTTCTTCCTCATAATGAGACATATAGCGGTCGATGAGCTCGGGCGAATCCCCGCGCTCCACCTCGCGTCGCTTGACCGTTTCCCGATCGGCGTAGATGAAGATTCGCACAACTCGATCGCTATACAGGGACTTCAGGGTCTCCGCGCCTTGACGGTTCAAGATCAAGTAGACGGCCCCGTGCTTTTGGACCATGTCGGCGACGTCGGATTCTTTGACCCCGTACCGGTTCCCGTCCAATTCGATCACTTCGATGAACTCCTGGCTTGCTTCAGCTTCCTCAAATTGCTTTCGAGTGACGAAATGGTAGTCTTGCCCGTCTACCTCCGAAGAGCGGGGAGGGCGGGTCGTGTACGAAATTACCTGTTTGATGCCGAGCGTACTGCCGGACATCTGGGCGACGGTTCGGCGACCGGCTCCATTCGGACCCGTGAATACAAAAATGAGTTCCTTTTCTTTCAGTTCGTACATAGAAACCCTCCTTCATTTGGGAAGTGCAGTTCCTTACCAAGTGTCTAACCTTTATTTTACATGGTTTCTCAGAGGAGGTAAAGAGCTTTTGAAAGCGGTTCAGCGCTTCCGCTGCCTGCCGCCTCCGGCGCTGCGCCGCCCGCGTGCCGCGCCCGCATTGGCGTCCGCGCCGCTGCGCCGCCCACGCGCCGCGCCCGGATTGGCGTCCGCGCCGCTGCGCCGCCCGCGAGCCGCGCCCGGATTGGCGTCCGCGCCGCTGCGCCGCCC
>JBHJMN010000042.1:0-49790 GCA_042219835.1 Paenibacillus elgii | reverse complement strand
AAAATGCTTAAAAAATAGTTCCACATCGCCCCGTTAATAGTAGAAATATGGTAACGGACGTTGTAGGAAACATTATAGCACGGACCTGACATGAATAGAAATGTACGAAATGCAAAAAGAGTTGGACGCTCGGTTCATCAAAGAAAAAGGGCTGGAGGGAGTGGACCTGCTGCCGAACACGGTACTGGCGCTGCAGGTGGAAATCGCAGAGCTTGCAAACGAATGGCGGGGTTTTAAGTATTGGTCAAATGATCAAGAACCGCGGTTTAATGTACTGGAAGTGGGTGGAATCGACTGCAGTGAAGAGAAGCTTGTTAACCGGGTGCTTGAAGAATACGCAGACTGCCTCCACTTCTTTCTCTCCATTGCTCGGCAGTTTGATTTACCAGCAGAAGATTTGTACACATTGGAATATACCCCTGAAGGCGACACGGTAATTTTATTTTCTAATCTTCTGCATTATGTAGGATTAATTCTTGCTGATCGTCTATTGGTCAATCCAATTACGAATGTATTGGAATTCAGACGGAACGGCTGCCAATTTTTATCGACGATACTCCCGGAATGACGTTGCAGGATATTCAACGCAAGGTGAAGCAATTGAAAAAAGTGATTGATGTAATGTATTGTGGCGCCCGCCTATCCAGCATCTCTTCAAAGCGCTTTTTAATTGCGGGAGAATTGAGATCGACCATTTTATTTAGCTTCTCCCTTTCAAGCTCGTCCAGCAGAGGATTTTTGGATTCCCTGCGAAGTTTATCTCGATGTGCCTCTGCCTTTTTTGCCTGATCCTCGCTTTCCACTTTGAGAGCCGCCAACGCCGTCACGTTGTCAGAAGTAATCGACGAATATAGAAAGGACCATCCTGTTCAGCCAGCAGATGGAAAAGAGTCGTCACTATCAGCGAACCCGATAATTCTGCAAGAAGCGGCGCCGCCGGAAAAGGACCCTCGCCCGGGCGGCGGTGACCATATTGAATAATTTACCGTATGAGGCCGAAAATAGTGTCCTCGGTTCGATTCTTCTACAGCCGGATTTAATTGATGATTGTTACCTTCAAAAGGAAGAATTCCAGGATGAACGGAACCGCCTGATCATGGAATTCATACGTTACTTGCAAGAAGAAGAAGACGTTCCGCTGGATGTTATGTCTGTTGCTCAGCAAGCTGGGGATAAGCTATCTAAGCTTGGGGGATTGTCGTATCTTTTCCAATTACGTGATTCAGTCCCTACTACAGGCAACTTTGATTATTATCAGGACATTGTCCGGCAGGACTATGTTAGGCGGAAGTCCGTAGGAACGCTCCAGTTGCTGCATGAACTTGGGGAGCAGCAGGCCATGAATGCTAAAGAACTTGTCGGGAAGGTCCAAGCTGCCTTTGAAGAAATAGCCGAGCTCACCAGAAAAGAGCAGGGAGAGGTCCTGAAAATGTCTGAGGTCTTGAAAGACCATCACAAGACTCTCAGAAATCGACAGGTGCAGCAGGGCATAACCGGGGCAAAGACGGCCAGCATCGAGTTAGACCAAATTACGGGAGGGCATCAGGACGGAGATCTGGAGATAATCGCGGCCCGTCCAAGTCCGGCCAACCGTCGGTCGAACGCCGCTTGCTGGAAATAAAAAGCTTATTGAAGGCAGACTCGTTTATACATGCAGCTATTCCTGCCCGGAATGCGGTCATTCAGGGAGACGTTTCGTATGGTCCGGCAGTTTTTTTACAAAATGTCATTCGTGTAATACAAAGATCCACGTAAAGAAAGCTGTTAGCGGAGTGGCACTTGATGAAGATAAAGCACCTGTCCTAACGGACAAAGCTGGGAATTATTACGTTGCACATGAAAGGCTTCTTACCCGCGAGGAACTAAATTTCAATAAAGAATTACTCCAGAAATGGGGAAATAACAACGAGGGAGCGATGTAACTATGGCGGCTACATTAAATGTTCTTTTCAAATCGATGCAGAAGGATGACAAGAAAGAAGTTCTGAAGTTTGAGATCAAAGGTAACGAGGATGGCGCTGCAGAGGAGATTCTGTTCAGACTATCCGGCAGCATTGTGGTGGTGTCAATGGAAGTAGGCGGGGACGATGTGTGCGGGGAACTGACAGCCGAATTCATCTCCATGCAGCGCGATAGCAAAAAGACAGTCATGAAGTTTGGGGTCAAAGGCGAAAGTGATGAAAAAGCGCAGAAGCTGTACAAATTTGCAGGCCGGAACGTGGAGCTCACTGTTAAACCTTCTCAAATGACTGTTGAAGAATTTTATGATGATGGTCGTGATGGACTGAAGTATTCAGTAAATGGCGATGGTACGGTTAATGTGGAAAAAGATCAGATGTCTATTGATGATGTTGGATCAATAAAAGACTCCGACGAAGAACCTCCGATGCCCGATGACAAGGACCTCCCTTTCTGATCCCGGGCATTTCTATGCCCATAAGGTCAGCTAAAATGACGGAGATGTAAGCAATGGTATCGAAAATAGCACAAACGAGAGCGGAGATGTCCGCTCTCAAGTGCAAAGATTGTTCTGAAATCACCCCCGGCTGCATCCTGGGGGATGGGTGAGGGGGTGAAGGAAATATCATACGAGCAGCTGGAGTTATTTCCTTCGATACCTGGGACGGATACTGATCGAACGCAGATTCTACTCGAAAAATTCTGCTTCATGAAAGATTTTATTACAGAATTCGAGGAGAACGGCGAACTGCTATACCTCGCTGATATTGAAGGGGAGAAGGCACGAAAGGTCTTTCAGGATGAAACCCATGCTGATAAAACACCGAATGCCGTCGTCCTTCACGACATTCGAAAATGGAAATACAACGAATTTAAACTCGCGGTAACGGGAATAGAAATGGGCTACCGAATGATCCGAGATTCGGAGGTCAAAGACGCCATAAGGATTCGGTATTTCGAAGATATGAAGCCAATGCGCGCAGCTCGGGAAATGCGAATGGATAAGAACACGTTTAAGCGAAGAATTGCAGCTGGGATAGAAGCGATAGGCGACACCCTAAAGCTTATGAACATTTTGGACAGAAATTGGACATTTTAAGATCCTTGAAAGGGGCAGTAAACGATGGAGAAAACCGTAGTGCCAAACCAAAAAATTAGGCGCCGGGGCTCAGATGCATGAACCTCTCGGAAGAGTGGAACCCGGCTCCCAAGCCGCAGCATGGTCGGGCAAAGAAGACGACGAAGGAGCGCGGGCGCATTTCGAAAGCGTTGTACGATGAGGCAGTAGAGCGATCGCAAGGCCGCTGCGAGTGGTGCGGATGGGCCGCAGGGAGCTTCGATCCTACAGGTACGGGGCGCAGATGGGGCCTAGAAGCCGCCCACTTGATCCGCAGGCGGAATTGCGACGGCACGACGGCGCAAGACATAGCAATGTTGTGCGGTCCGTCCACAAACACAGGGACCTGTCACAACAAGGTCGATTACACCCGGGACGGCAGGCTATGGGCGAAGGAATACAGGAAGGGATTGAGAGAATGAAAGGCAATATTAAACCAGAAATGATCGCACAATTTAACGAAATGCTGCAAGATCACGAATCTGTGCTACGTATCTATAAGTCTAGTTGGAACGATTATGGTTATGAAATCAATGTCATGGATGATGTTTTTATTAAAAATAACTCTCTCGTTTATCCAAACGACGACTTCTATAAACTGCTAGGCGATTTTTTCAAGGAGGGAGCACTGCGAGCCGGTATCTCAAGAGAAAGGGTGAGGGGATGAAAAAGAAAGCGTAAATGACGACTCCCCCACATGGTTAGTGGGGGAGACAGGAGGTACTATGAAGGGAAGAGGTCGCCTTTAATTTCGACAGGGGTTTTATGGAAACTTGTGTATTCGACTCTATAGATTCCCGGCGGTAGTGTAAAAGTTCTTTCATGTAAACCGTTGCCTTCAAAATCGAATTTTTGACTACCGGGGCCCGCGTCACTCCGGATTAGATATCTAACTGCATCAATGTTTGTTTTGTCATAGGTGTATTGTTTAACTCGTAAAGTGTAGTTTGTTGGAGTAGATACTAATATTTTATAGTCGTCTATTACAACCCACTTATCTGCTTCCGTTAAATAATCGTGATCAAACCAAATAGAGCGATAATACACGGATGGCTGTACTTGTGCTTGTGTTGGTTGAACATTGGCAGCATGTACTTTTGCAGGAGCGTCGACAGGTAAGGCCACAATCCCGGCTGTAAGCGAAAGAGCCAGCAAACCATTAACAACCAATTTGTTCAATGTAAATCACCTCCTTTTTATGTAATATATTTCCTTTCCTTTTTAGGTTAACATACATCCGTTTCGTTGTAAATGATTTTTTTCAGTATTTTCATCAACTGCTGAAGAGTTAAGAATTTTGACGGAGGTGCAAAGGATGAGCCTTTATTTATTGGGAATAGGACAAGGTTTACCATGTATATATTTATCAAAAAGCGAAAGGGGAGATTGCGATTCAATTTACGATAACCGAAGTAAATGGTGCTAAATCCCCGTATGAGTGGTTCGCTAAGAAAGTAAAGGATTATGCAAAAGAAAAGTATGGTCTTGAATTGAAAATAGAAATTAATCCATTACATTCAACTGAAAAAAAAGAACTATCAGACACCCAATAAAAATTGGGTGTTTTTTAGTTAATGTTTGGACTATACTTTTTTGTAAGTGTGTCTCTTATTAACTAATGAATGGATGGTTTGAATGAACAAAGAAAATAAAATAAGATGTGCGATCTATGCTCGTGTCAGCACAGATAGACAAGGGGATTCAATAGAAAATCAAATCGGACAAGGGCAAGAGTACATAAAACGGCTCGGTGAAAAATATGATGCGGATAATGTTATTGTTTATCACGATGACGCAGTCTCAGGATATTACACCAGCGTTTTTGATAGAGCAGAAATGAAAAGGGCAATTGCAGACGCAAAAAACGGGGAGTTCAAACTACTCGTCTTTAAGGAAGTTAGTCGTGTGGGCCGGGATAAACAAGAAAACCCAGCAATCATTGGCATGTTTGAGCAATATGGTGTACGTGTCATTGCGATTAATGATAACTATGATTCGTTGAATCGTGACAATATTACATTTGATATTTTATCGGTTTTGTCCGAACAGGAGAGCAAGAAGATCTCTGTTCGGGTTAGTAGCGCAAAAAAACAAAAAGCTAGCCGCGGGCAATGGAATGGTGAACCACCTTTTGGTTATAAAGTGAACCCAGAAACCAAACGTTTAGAACCTGATCCAGAAACAAGCAAGGTCCCTGCGCTTGTTTTTGACCTATACGTTAATAGAGGTCTAGGAACGTTTAAGATTTCAGAGCACTTAAACAAGAAAGGCATTTTGACCAAGAACGGCAATCTATGGAGTAGAGAGACAATCAATCGAATGATTCGAAATCAGGCATACATAGGGCAAGTAGTTTATGGCACACGACGTAACTTTCTGCAAAGGGAATATGATGATTCGGGGAAGATGTCTAAGAAAAAGATTCAACTAAAGATAGATAGGAAAGAATGGCAAGTAGTTGAAAACTGCCATCCTTGCTTGGTAGACACAGAAATATTCTATGCTGCCCAAAAGATTATGATGTCTCGGACACATGATCGCGGCCCCAAACGAGCATATCATCCCTTAACTGGTATCTTGTTATGTGGCAAATGCGGTCAAGGCATGGTTTGCCAAAAACGATCCTTTAAGGGAAAGGATTATCGTTATTACATATGTAAGACCTATCACAAATATGGTCGCGATACTTGCCCACAGGCAAACGTAAATGCGGATGAATTAGAAAGTAGTATTATTAATGCTGTTCGTACTAGACTGGCAGCACTTCCAGACGACATACTGCAGATCTCCTCAGACAGGGATAGTGACATTGTACGTCTCGAACAAGAGTTGAAATCGATTCAAAATAGAAAGGATCGTTTGATGAAAGATCAGAAAGACATATTTGCTCAACGCGATCTATTCACGGAGGAACTGTATAGAAAGCAAATGCTTGAGATTAAAACAGGTATAGAGGGATTGGAAGAAGAATCGGAAATCATCCAAAAACAAATATCGGGGATCACGGAGAAAATGACAGAGGTCTCGAACTTCCGCTATATCATTGATGAGTTTAAATCTCTAAATACTGATGATACTGAACGGGTACGAGTGTTATTACATGAGATTATTGGGAGCATCACAATAAATGAGGGGAATGTACGTATTGAATATAATTATGACCTGATTAGTTAATTAAGAAACACCCATACTGCCGGACGTATCCATCATGGCGAGCACCAGCGCGTTCGAGTGAGGGGTGACGATTTCGTCCCACGTCTTGTAGCGCAGATCGTCCGGGCTGATACGATGAATGCCGGGAACCCCGGAGGTGGCGTTCCGCTTCAAATTTTCGAGAATCGTCCGCTTCTTGTCAATGTTGGACATGATTCCTTTTTTGCGGATGTCGTTGAAAACGACTTCTTTGGTCGTAACATTGTGCTTCTCTTTCTGCTGCAGGTTCGGCAGCTCCAGCTCTTCGAAGAGCATGGATTGCAGCTCCTCCATCTGCACCTCGGTGTCATAATAGTCGTCTCCGGGCTGATCGCCGGCGCCCTCGCCCTTGCCCGGACCGGAAGCGTGCTGCGGGTCTACCCCTAGCACGTCGCCGACCTGGCTATCCCCGTCGCCTTGCCCCACATGCTTGCTCTTGTTGTAATTATAGCGGAAACGGTACTCATCCAGACTGCGGATGGGCACTTTGACGATTTGCTTGCCATCCGACATGATGATGCTTTCGTCCGTCACCAGATCGGGCAGATTTTGCTTAATCGCTTCCCGGACTTTCTGCTGATGGCGGGTCTGATCCTGATATCCTTTGCGGTGCAGGGACCAGTCCTCGCGGGATACGGTAAATAAAGGCTCTGTCATGCGGAACACCTCCTGATAGCTTTAAGATCAAAGCTGGCTTCGATAGCGCGGGCAAAAAGCAGCTAAGCCGGCGTCGAAAGCTTGAACGGTGTCGGGGACCGGGTGGACGATAAGCGTGCTAAGAAACACGTAACTAACATGACAAGTACTTGAAAAAAGTGCTTGTTACTAAATATATTCAAGTGCCGGAGGGATATGTGAACGGGTTAGGAGCGGATTTTTTGGCACTGGCATATCGACCGACGGGTCGAAAAGATTCAAAAAGCCTCTATTTTACGAGAACTGATTCTAATACTGACTGATAGAAAGGTGTCGTGGCATTGTAGAGGTGAGGGTTCCGCTTATGGGTATTCGGTTAACTAATGAAGAATCATTGTCCGACTTACGGTTACTTTCGAGCGCAGACACTTGAGCAAATTATGGAAAAGGTGGATTGGATGATTCACCACGATTTTCTGGAAATTCAGTATAGCGGGAAGCTGCCGATGCTTGTGTTTACGGAACACGGTTGGACAATAGAACGCAGCCAAAGAGTAGAAGAATTTCTGCAGGAATGGGACGCTTGGCTGCTCGCAGGCGTAACGGAAGCGGACATGAGCTATTTAACGGAAAGAAACCGCGGCATGGTTCTGGAATTGTTGGAAACAGTAAAACGAAAACGCGCTTCCCAATATATTCCTTTTTTTTGAAACAATGGGAGGAGATTGAGGTAAAAAAAGTGCGGGAAGCCATCTGCGAAACGATCGCCGCTGTTCGCAGTGAAGACGGCTTGTCTCTAGGGGGATAGCACGAGCAGACTGAATTCACGGCCCCTGGATTGGAACCGGAGCTTTTAAAATGGAGCGGTTCAGATTTGAAGTGGTTTCGCAAAATGGGAATCGAGCTGTCCGATGACGATCTAGAAGAGGAATCGTGAGGGGGAAGAAGAGGCTCACTTGGATAAGTATGGTATAATCATGGTGGGCAAAGAGCTTTTATCGAATATGGACGATATTTTTACCATTTTTATACAACGGGAGTGTGCCAATGAATCCTACGATAGAACAAAAAAGGCCTTCTGGTTAGCGACATATTGAGTCGAACGTTCGATTTGTATCTTAAGCTTGTTTGAAGCTGTTCCGCTTCCTTCAGGCTTTGCCTTCCGCCACCGCTCGTTCGCTTGTTGGTTGTGGCTTCGGCTGCGGAAGAGCCGAATTTCGGTTGAGCTCTGCCTTTTCTTTGGTTCTCAGATACGCTATCCAATAAGCTGTGGCGACGAAGACACTGCCTCCGACGGCATTGCCGAGAAAGACGGGGACAAAGTTACCCAAGTAATCCCACCAGGTATAGTGCCCTGCGAAGATCGCGGCAGGGATCAGGAACATATTCGCCACGACGTGCTGGAAGCCGATGGCGACGAAGGTCGTTGTCGGGAACCAGATACCGAGCATTTTGCCCGTGATGTCGTCCGCGCCGTAAGCGAGCCAGACGGCCAAGGCGACAAGCCAGTTGCAGCCGATCCCTGAGATAAAGGCTTGCAGGAAGCTCTCGTTAAGCTTGGCGCCCGCCACGTTGACCAGTTTGGACAAGTACGGCTCCGCTTCCGTCAATCCGACGACGTGACCGAACAGGTAGGCGACAAAGAGCGCCCCGGCAAAGTTGGATAGCGTAATTAGCAGCCAATTGACGGCCAGCTGCTTCGTCGTTATTTTGCCCTGGAGCCGTGCGAGCGGCACCGCCATCATGTTTCTGGTTAACAGCTCGCCCCCGGCAATAATCGTGAGGATCAAGCCAATGGGGAACATCGCCGCGCCCAGCACGGAGCCGAGCCCGCTCTAAGCCGCCGGAACGCTCGATGCTACTCTCAGATATAGAAGGAAGCCTAGAGCGATAAAAGCCCCTGCCAAAAAGCCCAGCGTACAAGCTTGCTGTGGACGCATATTCGCTTTCTTCTCGCCCATCGCTGCGGTAATATGCGCAATTTCTTCCGGTTTGCGATATGACATGTCGTGACACGACCTTTCCATTTTTGCTTGCGAAAATATTCACAATATAAGATATGCTTACGCCCGGTACCTGCTGTCGTCTCATTTTATCGCAAAAAAAGGGGACTGAAAGTGGTATTTATCACATTCGCGTAAGATGAGTTATGGCGAAAACTCGGTTCCGGAAATAACGGCTGAGAGCTTAAAAAGTATTTTGGAAATTCGACATAATATGGTAATATATAACTATATACGCAATATTATTAAACGAATCGACATGAATCGATAGTTCTACGAATTGAATAAAGGGGCTTCGTCATTTCATTGCAGGAGGGAGCCATGGAGGGGCCGTATGCGTCAACGCACGGGCTTGACGGTTGCAGGGAACGCCTTCGGTATGAACGGCAACTCGTTTCGGATTTGGAACGGGTTGCTTTTTGTCTTCATGACCAATTTACTTCAGGAGGGAGAAAGAGGATGTCACAGAAAGTGGATGAAGGGATGGTAGGTATTGTTGACCGTTGGATCATGGAGATGCAGGACGCGGAGGTGGCTACCGTTCTTCGTTTGGATCGCGGTCCGGCGGGCGACCTGGATGAATATCGGACGCTTAGTCGTACGTTCGAAAATGCATCGTCCGATCGCTTTCGTCAGCTTTGCGGCATGCGCCGGGTTCAGGCAAGCACCGTGCTTTATACGGCGTGGGCCGTGTTGCTGCAGCGCTATTTGCGTGCAGAGGAGGTACGATTTGCAGCGGTCGCGCCCGAGGAAGACCGGATCGTGCTTGTCCGAATCGCAAGCGAGGCTTCACTGCCGTTCGAATCGCTGATTACCCGGGTGGAGGAAACGCTGGTCCAAGGGAAGGCTTATGCGCTTACACACAGCGAGCTTCACGGCTTGAGCAGGTCCGACTCACTGCCGCTTCCTTTCAATACAGCCGTAGCCGTGGAAGCTCCCGGTTCCGTCCGGGGGCGGCCCGTCATTCCGGGGTGCGACCTCGCGGTTCGGTTCGCGCTTTCGGACGTGTTCGAAGTCCGTGCAGAGTACAAGCCGGAGGCGTTTCGGTCAACGACGATCCGCAGGCTGCTGGGACATGTGGAAAATATCGTCCTGGCCTGGATCGAATCTCCCCGTACGCCTGTCGGACGAATCGCTTTGCTGAGTCAAGACGAGAGAGACCAACTGCTCGTCGGGTTCAATCCAACAGATGCGCCTTTTTCCTCGGATGCGACCATTCACCGGCTGTTTGCGGAGCAGGCGCGGCGTACACCGGATCGTCTCGCGATCGTCGATGGGAACGACTGCTTGACTTACCGGCAGCTCGACGAACAATCGAACCGGATGGCCAGAATGCTGATCGAATGCGGAGTACAAGCAAATGCTTTTGTCGCCGTCATGACGCGCCCCACGCTGTCGATGTTCGCCGGTATTTTGGCGGTGCTGAAAGCGGGCGCAGCGTATGTGCCGATCGATCCGAATTATCCCCCGGACCGTATCCGCTACATTTTGGAGGATAGCGGAGCGAAGCTGCTGCTCACGGAGGGGGAATCGGCGCTTCCGTTTGCTTTTGAGGGCCAAGTCGTCGATCTCGCGGACCGGCGGATGCATGACGGGGATGCGTCTCCTTTGCCGGAGCTTGCGGAACCGTCTGCTTTGGCTTATGTCATCTATACGTCCGGCTCCACCGGCCAGCCGAAGGGCACGCTGATCGAGCATCGGTCGCTTGTCAATTTTTGCGAATGGCATTGCTCGTATTTTGGGGTCACGATGGAGGACCGCAGCAGCAAATATTGCAGTGTCGGGTTCGACGCCTCGATAGTGGAAATTTTCCCTTATCTTATTTCCGGGGCGGCGGTACATATCATTCCCGAGCACATCCGGCTTGATGCTGCGGAGCTTAACGGGTACTTCAACCGGCACGGTATTACGATCAGCTTCTTGCCGACTCAGCTCGGCGAGCAGTTCATGAAGCTTCCCAATCGCTCGCTTCGCGCACTGATGGCGGGCGGAGAGAGGCTGAAGACATTCCACCCGCAAAGCTACCTTATTTACAACGTATACGGGCCTACCGAAAATACGATCTTCACCACGACGCATCTTGTCAAGGCGCATTCGGATAACATTCCGATCGGGAAGCCGCTGAACAATGTTCGGCTGTATATTTTGGATGCCTGCGGTGAGCCGCAGCCGGTGGGGGTTCCCGGGGAATTGTGCGTTTCCGGCATCGGTCTGGCCCGGGGATACTTGAACCGGCCGCAGCTGACGGAGGAGAAATTCGTTGCCCATCCTTTCCGCGAGGGGGAGCGGCTGTACCGGACGGGGGATTTGGCCCGGTGGCTGCCGGACGGGTCCGTCGAATACGCGGGACGCCTCGATCATCAGGTGAAAATTCGCGGTTTCCGGGTCGAAACGGGCGAAATCGAGCAGCGGCTCCGGCTGTATGACCAGGTGCTCGATTGCATCGTAATCGCGCGCGAAGACGATGCCGGCCGTGCGTACCTGTGCGCATACGTCGTATCCGAAGAGCCTCTCACCCGCAGCGAACTGTCGGCGTTTCTGGCGGAGCAGCTGCCGGATTACATGGTTCCGTCCTGGTTCGTCATGCTTCCGAGGCTGCCTGTCAATGCGAACGGCAAGGTGGACCGGCGCGCGCTGCCCGAACCTGAGAGAGATGCGGAGTCGGCTTCTTACGCGCCTCCGGCCAGCGAGGCGGAACAGGGATTGGCGGAGCTGTGGAAGGAGCTGCTCGGATTGCGGACGGTCGGCGTTCATGACCGCTTCTTTGACGCCGGAGGCCATTCGCTGCATGCCGCCGTTCTGCGCGGACAAATAGAACGGCGCTTCGGCGTCCGGCTGTCGATTGCGGAGTTGTTCGAGCATGCGACCATCCGTAAGCAAGCGGAGCGGATCGGTCCAGCGGGCAAACCGGCCGGAGGCAGCCAAACGATTGAAAAAGCGCCCGAGCGGGAGCATTATCCCCTTCATCCGGCGCAAAGGCGGCTCTTCTTCTTCGGGCAGATGGAGCAGGCGGGGACGACCTATAACACTCCGCTGCTGCTCAAGATCGAAGGGAGCGTCGACCGGGGGCGGATGGAGCGGGCTTTCGAGCAAATGATTGAGCGGCACGAACCGCTTCGTACGAGTTTTGCATGGATGAACGGGGAGCTTGTACAGACGATTTGGCCCCATGTGGCGTTTCAAATGCAGTTTCATGTGGCGGAGGAAGAAGACGCGGAGCGGCTGATGTCCGCGTTCGTCGTTCCCTTCGATCTCGGGAAGGCGCCGTTATTCCGGGCCGGACTTATTAGCTGCACCGAGGAGCTTCATTTTCTGATGCTGGACTTCCACCACATTATTGTGGACGGCGTCTCGATGCACGTGTTTTTCGAGGAGTGGGGCCGGTTGTACCGGGGGGATGCGCTGTCTCGCCCGACGATCCATTTCAAAGACTATGCCTTCTGGCTGAACGGCCGAGAACCGGAGGAGGAGGCGCTACAACGGGATTATTGGAGAACGTCCTTGTCCGGGGAGCTCCCGATAATGCAACTGCCGACCGACAAGGAGAGACCGGGCTTCCAAAGCTTCAAGGGCGACACTTACCCGCTTCGGCTGGAGGAAGGTTTGACAACACGCTTGAAGCAGTTCGCCCTAAGGACGGACACCACCTTGTACATGATCCTGCTCGCCGCTTACAAGGTGCTGCTAGCCCGGTATTCCGGCCAGGAAGACATCATCGTGGGCGTTCCTGTCGCCAGCCGTCCGCAAGCCGAACTGCAGCCGCTGATCGGCATGTTCGTCAACACGCTGCCGATCCGAAGCTTTCCGGAGCGGACGAAAACGTTTGCCGGCTATTTGCAGGAGCTGAAGTCAATTCTGCTTGCCGCCTTCGAGCATCAGGACTACGATCTGGAACGGCTGGTCCAGATGCTGCGCATTCCCCGAGTGCCGGGACGCAGCCCGCTGTTCGATACGATGTTTGTCATGCAAAATACGGGCCGCACGACGCCGTCGATCGACGGGAGCCGGATCACCGTTCAGCGGTACGTGGACCCCATCTCCAAGCACGATCTGATGCTGGATGCGGAGGAGACGGAAGAGACGCTGCGGATCGATTTCCAATACTGCACCGATCTGTTCGTGCGGGATACGGTCGAGCGGATGGCGAACCAGTATGTGCGGATATTGGAGGATGCGTTGGCTTCAGAGGAAAAACAGCTATCCGAGCTGCGATTGCTTTCGGAAGCGGAAATCAAGGAGCAAGTGGAGGGGCGGAATCGAACCAAATCCGCGTACGACTGCGAGTTGACGATTCACGGATGGTTTGAGGAGCAAGCGCGGCAGACGCCGGATTGCCCCGCTGTTGTATTCGGGGACGAAGCGCTCACTTACCGGCAGTTGAACGACCGGGCGAACCGGCTGGCAGCTGTCTTGATTCGCCACGGCGTGCGGCCGGAGCAGCTTGTCGGCCTGATGACCGGGCGGTCTCCGGACATGATCGTCGGTCTGCTTGGCATTTTGAAGGCGGGAGGGGCTTACCTTCCGATTGATCCAGATTATCCCGTCGACCGTATAAAATATATGCTGGACAACAGCCGCACCCGTGTCTTACTGACACAGACGCATCTGGCCGACCAAGTCGAATTTGACGGTATGAAGCTGTGTCTGGATACGGATGCCGCCTATGAGGTGGCGGCGGACAACCCTCCGCCCCGCAGCCGTCCAAGCGATTTGCTGTATGTGATTTATACGTCGGGAACGACCGGAAAGCCGAAGGGCGTCATGATCGAGCACCGTAATATGGTCAATCTGCTTCACCACCAGTTTTGGCACACGAACGTCGATTACAGCGGCAGCGTGCTGCAATTTACGACGCTCAGCTTCGACGTCAGCTCGCAGGAAATATGGTCCGCCCTGTTGGCGGGGGGCGCCTTGCATCTCGTGACGAACGAAACCCGGCGGAGCCCGGACAAGTTGCTGCGGCTCATCGAAGAACGACAGATTCACGTCCTGTTCCTGCCGGTCTCGTACTTGAAGCTCATCCTGAACGAGAGCGCGTATGCGGACAAGCTTCCGGTGTCGGTGCGCCATATCATAACGGCTGGAGAGCCGTTGGCCGTCCCGGACAAATTCAAGATGCATCTGCGGCGGAATCAGGTGTTCCTGCACAATCATTATGGTCCATCGGAAACGCATGTCGCGACAGCCCATACGATCGACCCCAGCGGCCCGATCCCAGAGCTTCCGCCCATCGGAAGGCCGATTGCGAACACGCGCATCTACCTGTTGAACGACCGCTTGCAGGTTCAGCCGCCCGGCGTGCCGGGAGAGCTGTACATCGCCGGGGACGGCGTCGGCAGAGGGTATATCAACGACGATCGCCTGACGGCGGAGAAATTCGTGTCCGACCCGTTCGCCGGGGAGGGACACATGTACAAGACCGGCGACCTCGCGCGCTGGACGCCGGAGGGCACGCTGGAATTTTTGGGCCGCTTGGACCATCAAGTGAAAATCCGCGGGTTTCGGATCGAGCTCGGAGAGATTGAGAACGCGCTGCTAAACCATCCTTCGATCCGGGAAGTGGTCGTGGTCACCCGGGAGGACGGCAGCGGCGGCAAGGAGTTGTGCGCTTATTTCACCGGGACGGACGAGCTTCCGGTTGAGGCCGTTAAGGAGCACTTGTCCAAGGCGCTGCCAGAGTATATGCTGCCCTCGTATTTCGTCCCGTTAAAGAGCATGCCGCTCACGCCCAACGGCAAAATCGACCGCAGGGCGCTGCCCGAGCCCGATCCGGGCGAGCGTACCGCAGCGAGGCGCGACCGTGTCGCCCCGCGTACGGACATCGAAAGGAAGATCGCGGCCGTATGGGAGCAGCTTCTGAACGTTCCTGACATAGGCGTTCACGATAATTTCTTCGAGCTCGGCGGACATTCGCTGAAGGTGGCTGCGATGACCGCAAGGCTGCAGCGGGAATTGGACATCGGGGTCAACGATGTCTTCGAGCACCAGACGATTGCGTCTTTGTCCGCCAAGGTGAAGCCGAAGGCCAGCTATTTGACCTCCAAGCTGGAGCAGTTGAAGACAGCCCGCCGTGACGGGCCGATGGAACGATTCGATGAAGAGATTGCCGCATACCGGACGAGAAACGAACGGTACGCTCAGCTCGATCTGACGCGGGATAGCGGGTACAGCGACATTTTGCTGACAGGAGCCACCGGGTATTTGGGCATTCATTTGCTGCGGGAGCTGTTAGCCGGAACCTCGGCGACCGTTCACGTTCTTGTGCGTGCGGCGACGGAGGCGGAGGCGCGGGAACGATTGCTTGCGAAGCTGGCTTTTTATTTCGCCGGTGATGCCCTAAAAGCGCAATTCGACCACCGAATTCGGATTTACCGGGGGGATTTGTCGCAGGAAAGCTTGGGGCTGGATGAGGAAGCGTATCTGGAGCTCGCGCACATCATCGACTGCATTGTGCATTCGGCGGCGACGGTGAAGCATTACGGCAGCTACTCGCACTTCGAAAGCCATAACATCGCTTCGACCGAGCGGCTGCTGGCGTTTGCCGGCATGCACCGGACCAAAGACGTGCATCATATTTCCACCCTGGGCGTCGCGACCGGACATATTCCGGGACAGGCTGCGGTTTATTTTACGGAATACGATTTAAACCGGGGGCAGCAGTACGAGAACTATTACGCCAAATCCAAATTCGAAGCGGAGAAGCGGGTCGTGCAGGCGCGGGCTCAAGGGCTCCGCACCAGCATTTACCGGATAGGAAACCTTGTCTTTCAATCAGATACAGGCAAGTTCCAGCAAAACATTGAGGAAAACGCCTTTTACGCGACGCTCAAATCATTTGTCCGTCTCGGCATGGTGCCCCGGCTGGAGGCCGATATCGATTTTTCCTGCGTTGATCGGGTCAGCCAAGCGATCGTTCACCTCATGAAGCCTGCTGCGCTGCGGGACGAGATATTCCATTTGTACAACCCACACTACGAGAGTATGCACCGCGTACTGGGGAACGGCCGCACGGGAGGAAGAATGGCAACGGGGACGCTCGACGAATTCATCAATTATATGAAGAACAGGTACGAAGAAGGCTTTTGCCGGGAGGAGATTGAGAGCCTGATGCTTCATTACGGCTGGCTGGAGCAGCAGGAGCAGACCCGGTTTACGCTGGCTTCGGAGAAAACGATTCTGCTGCTGAAGAAGCTCAGGTTCGAATGGCAGGCGGTCAGCGATAAGCAAATGGACGATATGCTGCGATACTGCCGGGAAGTCGGATTTATTTAAGTTAGAAAAAAGGTGAGCCCAGACGAACGAGGAAATAGTATGTAGAAACGTTATTATTTATTTGAGATGAGGGAGGAAATACGATGGAGAGAACAGTGGAACATTTAAAGCATTGGCTGCTTACGGTTCCGGAGCAGTTCGGCCGGTTGTCCGAAGCCGAAGCATCCGAGAGGCCCATGCCCGGCAAATGGTCTCCAAAAGAAGCGCTTGGACACTTATGCGATTCGGCCGTCAATAATCTTCACCGATTTATTAAAATTCAATACGAAAAGCAGCCGTATGTCCTGCTCCCGTATGATCAAGACCAATGGGTGGAGCTGCAGGATTACCAGAACGCCCCGGCGGAAGAAATCCTGAATTTATGGTCTGGATTAAATAACCGGATCTTGAAGGTCATTGAAAAAATACCGGCCGAAAAGCTGTCATCCCTGTGTGTCACTGGCAATCAGGAAACAAAAAGC
Organism: Paenibacillus elgii; assembly: GCA_042219835.1. Taxonomy (GTDB): domain Bacteria; phylum Bacillota; class Bacilli; order Paenibacillales; family NBRC-103111; genus Paenibacillus_G; species Paenibacillus_G elgii_A. The sequence goes on along the minus strand of JBHJMN010000042.1, from coordinate 33,150 downwards.
TTGCAATGGCTCATTGACGATTATGTTGAACATATGGAATACCATCTGAACCGTCAAATTTTGAAGAACAACGTTTAATTAACCGCTAATTTTGGCATCAATATAAAATAGGCTTAGCTGCTGGAGGTTCTGGAATGAAGCTGTATGTCATTCTCTCGTTCAATGAAGACGGGATGGAAAATGTGTATGTGGGCGAGGACGAGGAGAAAGCTCTCTCGTTCAAGCCGTCCGATTTTGAGGAGTGCGATGCCTTGTTCGTTGAGGTGTGGGAAGACGGGGAGAAAATCGACGATTACCGTCTGGAGTAGCATGTGAAGTCGAAAGCCGGTCATCTTTGTGGGATGGTCGGCTTTTTCTTCTGTACCCTGTCATCGTGGTATCATCGACAAATCATTGTTGAACACTCCCACCACCTGCGGTAATTGCGCTGAGGTGGGGGATTCTTGCGAACAGAGCTGCCAAAACGCAAGTTGCTTTTCGTAGGTGCGGAGGGGCCTCAGACTCGCAACGTTTTCTCCGCTGCTGCAAACGGCAAACGACTTAATGCCAAGGTCTATGCCGATGGCGGTATCCACGTGAGGAAGCGGCTGGATGTCTACTTCACACAGGATCGAAACGAAGTACTTGCCTGTGCCGTTTCGACGCACCGTAGCAGACAAGATCCGTCTTTCGATTTCACGGGACTTGGCAAATCGCACCCATCCGAGCTTCGGAAGTTTCAACAGATCGCGGGCAACGGCAATATTGCCGTTCGTAAACTTCGTGGTGTAGCTTTGGACGGGATTGCGTTTGCTCTTGAAACGAGGCGGATCGTTTTGCTTTCGAAGAAGCGACCAAACGCATCTGCCAGGCTGCGAACGGCGGATTGCAAAGCAATGCTGTTCACGTCCTTGAGCCAAGGCCATTCCTTTTTCAACGCTGGCAGCCCGTTAGCACAGGTCTGGTAAGACAAGCCTCTGCCTGTTTCTTGGAAGGTATCGTTCCATCTCGCAAGGAAGTGGTTAAAGACAAAGCGAGCGCATCCAAACATCTGATGGATCAGCGTCGTTTGCTCCTCCGTAGGGTAGATGCGAAAGCGAAAAGCTTTATGATGCAGCATGCGAGACTCCTTTGGTGATTTCATGACAATTATAGCACGTATGTTCGCATTCATATACAAGAGATGCTGATTCATCTCCCCCTTATCGAAGAGGGAGTCTTCTCAGCCTTAACGATAAAATTGTGAAATAAAGCTATTCAGACGCAGCGGAGTTTATTATAATAGAATTGGTTATGAGAATTTTCACGAAAGTTTAACAATTGTTCCAAGGTGTTCCTTCGATAAGCTGCAAGACCAAATGCGTAAGCGCATACAAAATAGTGCGTCCGAAGGCGGCAGGTCGCGGGAAGCTTCCCTTCCCACATCCCTGTTCGTCCGGTCCAAGGACGCCGATGAAGGGAGACGAGTATGGATTACGATAAAGACACGGTTTACGTGGTCGGCGATGCGCAGACATCTCTCAATAATCCGATTACTCAGCAGTACAGCGCATTTTTCATCGGACTTGTCGTGGATACGACCAACCACAAAATCGTGGATGCGGGCTGCTCGTCCACCATTCCGCTAACCTCGCAATTTGTCCGCTCCTTATTCGTCGGGCAGAGCATCCTGGCGTTGGAGCCGCTCGCCGACGAAATTAAGCGAAGGTACCACGGCTCGTCGCAGAAAGCGATCATCGTCGCCTTCAAGGATGCGCAAAAAAAATACAAAATGGCCTTGAACGGCCGGGATTGCGATTCCGGTGCGTCAGGGGCCGGATAACGCTGCTTTGTTTATTAGTATGGCGACAACATACGCGTAAATAAAATCCAGCAAACGATACGCTTGGAAGCCTTGCGGCTGCCGGTTGTCGTTTGCTGGATTTTTTTATCTACAAATCGAATTGGAGGATGAAGCGATGAAACTGTACATTTCGATCGATATGGAAGGCATTACCGGACTGGTCGATGCGACGTTTGTCGATTCCGGCAAGCACAACTATGAAAGAGGCCGGCTCATTATGACTGCGGAATCCAATCATGTCATTGAAACGGCATTCCAAGAGGGATGCGGGGAAGTTGTAGTCAACGACAGCCACTCCAAGATGAACAACCTGCTGATCGAGAAGCTTCATCCGGAGACGCAGCTGATTTCGGGGGATGTCAAGCCGTTTTCGATGGTGCAGGGGCTTGACGCCAGCTTCGCTGGGGCTGCTTTTCTGGGCTATCATACACGGGCTGCGAGAAAGGGTGTGCTCAGCCATACGATGATTTTCAGCGTGCGGAACATGTACATTAACGATACGGCGATCGGAGAGCTCGGCTTCAATGCGTTCGTCGCCGGTCATTACGGCGTGCCGGTGCTGCTCGTGGCGGGAGACGACGAGACGGCGGAGGAAGCGGAGGCGTTGATGCCGGGGGTGACGACGGCCATCGTCAAGCGGCGCATCTCGCGGACGGCGGCGCTCTGCTTGACGCCGGAGAAGAGCGGGCAGCTGCTGCGCGACAAAACGAGGGAAGCGCTTGAGGCCCGCGGCCGCGTGAAGCCTTTAACGCCCCCGGATAATCCGGTGCTGTCGATCGAATTCGCCAATTACGGGCAGGCGGAGTGGGCGCATCTGATGCCGGGAACGACGATCGAGCAGGGTTCGCCGGTCGTTTCCTTTCAAGCCAAAAACATTCTGGAGGCGTATCAAGCTATGCTGGTGATGACGGAACTGGCCATGCGAACTTCATTTTGTTAAAAAGCGGGTGATCGAGTGGCGCCGTACCTATTGAAAAGATTCGTGTCCATGCTGGTGACGCTGTGGCTCATCGTCACGATTACGTTTTTCCTGATGCATACGATTCCGGGCTCGCCGTTCGACCGGGACGGCAAGGAGGCCAATCCGGCCGTCGTCCAGAACATGATGGCGTTCTACCATTTGGATAAGCCGGTGTACGTTCAGTACGCGCTTTACTTGAAGTCGCTGCTTACGCTGGATCTCGGGCCGTCGATCTCGCATTATCCGGAAAGCGTGAACGCGATGATCGAACGCGGCTTCCCGGTCTCGTTTCAGCTCGGCATCGTGGCGCTACTCCTTGCGATCGCATCGGGCATTGCGCTCGGAACGGCCGCCGCGCTCCGGCAAAACGGCCTGATCGACTACATCGCGATGGTGCTCGCCGTCATCGGCATCGCAGTGCCCAATTTCGTCGTGGCTCCGCTGCTGATCAAATACATCGCGGTGGAATGGGAGCTGCTGCCGGTGGCGACGTGGGGGACATGGAAGCATGTCGTGCTGCCTGCAATCGCGCTGTCCACCGGACCGATCGCGATCATCGCGAGGTTGACGCGAGCCAATATGGTCGAGGTGTTGACGCAGGACTACATCGAGACGGCAAGGGCCAAAGGGCTTTCGCCGGCGACGATTGTGTTCAAGCACGCCATGCGAAACGCGGTGCTGCCGGTCGTTACGTTAGTCGGCGCATTACTTGCGAACGTGCTGACGGGCAGCTTTGTCATCGAGAAAATATTTGCGATTCCGGGCATGGGGAAATATTTTGTGGACGGGATCAACAACCGGGATTATGCGGTCATCATGGGAACGACGGTGTTCTACAGCGCCCTGCTCATCTTCATGATGTTCCTGGTCGATATCGCGTACAGTCTGATCGACCCCCGCATCAAGCTGCATGGAAGGGATGCGTAGAAAGGATGCGTAGAAAGGAGGGATGGGGATGTCGGTTCCCGATCATTTATTTGTACCGATGCAAAAACGCGTCGGCCCTACGGAAGCGATCGTCCGACCGCAGCTGACGTTCTGGCAGCAGGCGCGCATCCGGCTGTTCAAGAACAAGCTGGCTCTGCTCGGGCTTATTTTCATCGTTGCGCTGGCGGCGCTTTCGATCGTCGGGCCTTGGCTGACGGACCAGAGCTACTCCAAGCAAAACCTGCTGAACGGCAATCAGGCTCCGTCGGCCGAGCATTGGTTCGGCACCGACGAGCTTGGCCGTGATGTGTTCGCGCGCATCTTGTTCGGCTCCCGCATTTCGCTGACCGTCGGCGTCGTCGCGGCGCTCATCGATTTTCTCATCGGCGTCGTGTACGGGGGGATTGCGGGTTATTTTGGCGGGCGGGTTGATAACATCATGATGCGGATCGTCGATATCCTGTACGGTATTCCGTACCTGCTGATCGTAATCCTGCTGATGGTCGTCATGGGTCCCGGCTTGTTCACCATCATCATCGCGCTAACGGCGACCGGCTGGATCGGCATGGCCCGGATCGTGCGCGGGCAGGTGCTTCAGCTGGCGTCGTCCGAGTACGTGCTGGCTTCGCGGACGCTCGGAGCCGGTCCTTGGAGCGTGATCCGCAGACATCTGCTGCCGAACGCTTTTGGCGTCATTATCGTGCAGGTGACGTTCTCCGTCCCGTCGGCGATCTTCGCGGAAGCGTTCCTCAGCTTCCTCGGTCTTGGCATCCAGCCTCCTCTGGCGAGCTGGGGGACGATGGCGAACGACGCCCTGCCGACGATTTTATCCGGCTACTGGTGGCGGCTGTTCTTTCCGGCGTTCTTCATCTCGCTGACGATGCTGGCGTTCAACCTGCTCGGCGACGGGCTGCAAAACACATTTAATCCGAAGCAGAGGAGGTAAGCTCCATGCATGGACCCGATTCATCGTCTCCCTCGGACGTACTGCTCGAAGTGAAGGACCTGCATGTCTCCTTCGCCACGTACGGCGGCGAGGTGCAGGCGGTCCGCGGCGTGAGCTTGACGCTTCGCCGCGGCGAGACGCTCGCCATCGTAGGCGAATCCGGCTGCGGCAAAAGCGTCACCGCCCGCAGCTTGATGAGGCTGCTGCCCCCGCAAACCTCGAAGATCAGGCAGGGCAGCATCCGGTTTCAAGGGCGGGAGCTGACCGGGCTGACGGAGAAGCAGATGCGGGAGATCAGGGGCTCGGCCATCACGATGATTTTCCAGGATGCGATGACTGCGCTCAATCCGACGATCACCATCGGCGAGCAGATTATGGAGGGCATCATCCGCCATCAGAAGCTGTCGCGGTCCGAAGCCCGCAAGCAGGCGGTGGAGATGCTGGAGCTGGTCGGCATTTCCAACCCGGAAAGCCGGCTCAAGCAGCATCTGCACCAGTTCAGCGGCGGCATGAGGCAGCGCATCATGATCGCGATCGCAGCGGTCGGCAAGCCGTCGGTGCTTATTGCCGACGAACCGACCACGGCGCTCGACGTGACGATTCAGGCGCAGATTCTCGATCTGTTCAAGCTGCTGCAGCGCAAAACCGGCGTATCCATCATCATGATCACCCACGATCTGGGCGTGGTGGCGAATATCGCGGACCGCGTGAACGTCATGTACGCCGGAAAGGTGGTAGAGTCGGGCACGGTGGACGAGGTGTTCCGGCATCCGCAGCATCCTTATACGAAAGGGCTGCTTGCCTCCATGCCGCGTCTGGATAGCGACCGGGATACCCCGCTTCAATCGATTCCGGGGACCCCTCCGGATCTGTTCGCGCCGCCCAAAGGCTGCGCGTTCGCAGCTCGGTGCCCTCACGCCATGGAAGTGTGCGCCGACTTCCAACCGGATACGACCAGCTTGACCGGCGGGCACGGCGTTGCTTGTTGGCTTCAGGACGCGCGCGCCAAACAGATGGTTCCGCCGAACGCGAATACTTTTATCCGGTCGGCGATAGGTTAGCGAATTCCATCATACAATGTGAAGGAGAGACGTTGCATGAAGAAAAGAACGGCTTTACTCCTCGGCTGTATCCTGTTGTCCGGCACGGTACTGGCAGGGTGCAGCGGCAAAGAAGAGGCAGGCGGCGATCCGGCCCGGGGCGAACAGCAGGCCAAAATCCTGCTGTACAACAATCTGCGGGAGCCTACGTCGCTGGACCCGCCGGTCGGATTCGACCAGGTGTCGTACGACATCCTAAACAACGCCATGGAAGGCTTGACGCGCCTTGGCAAAACCCAATCCCCCGAGCCGGCGATGGCCAAGGAATGGAAGATGAGTCCCGACGGCAAGCACTATACGTTTACGCTGAGGGACGGCATCAAGTGGTCCAACGGAGATCCGGTGAAGGCATCCGATTTCGAATTCGCCTGGAAGCGGATGCTCGATCCGAAGAAGCCTTCGCCGGCCGCGCCTCTGGCTTACGTCATCGAAGGAGCCGAAGCGTACAATTCGGATAAAGGTCCGGCCGACGGCGTCAAAATCAAAGCGACGGACGACAAGACGCTGGAGGTCGTGTTGACCAAGCCGGCCCCGTGGCTGCTCGGGATGGTGTCCAACCCGGCCTTTTTCCCGGTGCATAAGGCAACCGTTGAGAAAAACGACAAGTGGGCAAGTGAAGCCGCGACGATCGTAAGCAACGGCCCGTTCAAGATCACCGAATGGAAGCACGATTCCGAGCTGAAGATGGTCAAAAACGACCAGTACTGGGATGCGGCGAGCGTCAAGCTGGATGGCGTTACGTTCAAAATGGTCAACGACACGAATACGGAGTATCAGCTGTATCAGAGCGGAGGGCTGCATATTGACGGCGTCATTCCGGCCGATTTGAGCCAGAAGCTGTTCGCGGATGGCAAGGTCAAGGTGGAGGATTCGGCGGGAACGTATTTTTACCGGTTCAACACCAAGATGCCGCCGTTCGATAACGTCAACATCCGCAAAGCGTTCCAGATGGCTGTAGACAGCCAGAAAATCGTCGACCTCGTCGTCAAGCAGAAGCAAAAGGTGGCCGACGGGTTCGTCTCGTACGGCATCAAAGATCCGTCAGGGGACGACTTCCGCAAGGTGGGCGGAACGCTGGTGAAATACGACGCTGCGGAAGCGAAAAAGCTGCTGGAGAAAGGAATGGCCGAGGCCGGCTACAAAACGCTCCCGCAGGTAACGCTGACCTACAATACGAACGACCTGCACCAGAAAATTGCCGAGGCGGCCCAAGCGATGTTCAAAGAAAACCTGGGCGTCGATGTGAAAATCGAGAGCAAGGAAGGCAAGGTGCTGACGGCCGAGCAGAAGAAGCTGCAATTGCAATTTTCCCGTTCGTCGTGGCTGCCGGACTTTGCCGATCCGATCAATTTCCTCGATATTTTTCAGACCGGCAATCCGAACAACCGGACCGGCTGGAGCAACGCGCAGTACGACAAGCTGATTCAGGACGCCTACAACGAGCCGGATAATGCCAAGCGGTTCAAACTGCTGCACGAAGCGGAGAAAATATTGATCGATGAAGCGCCGATCATGCCGCTCTATTTTTTCAACTCTGCTTATATGCAAAGCGACAAGCTGGAAGGAGTCGTCCGGCACGCCTACGGCTACATCGACTTCAAATGGGCCGATTTGAAATAGACCGCTCTATTCACTTTGTTAATTCCGAAGGGAGGAAGATACCATGCGCAAGCGCATCAAACCTCCGCGTCTCGCCGCAGGCGATACGGTAGGCATTACGGCCCCGGCCAGCCAGGGCGACCGGAGCAGAATCGAGCGGGCTGCCGGTTATTTGAAGCGGATGGGCCTGAACGTCCGCTTTGGCAGCACGCTGTCCGGCCAGTACGGTTATTTGGCGGGGACGGACGAGGAGCGGGCGGCGGAGCTGAACGCGATGTTCGCAGACCCGGACATTCGGGCCATCGTATGCGCGCGCGGCGGATACGGGTCGGGACGAATAGCCGATAGGCTGGATTACGACGACATCCGCGATAACCCAAAAGTTTTCTGGGGCTACAGCGACATTACGTTCCTCCACACCGCTATCGGAAACCGGTCGGGGCTCGTCACGTTTCACGGTCCTATGCTGACCTGCCTTGCCGAGGAGCCTGTCCATCCGCTAACCCTGCAGGGCTTTGAGCAGTTGTTTCATCCGAAGCCGGTTGTCTACACGGAAGACGTCTCGCCGCTTGTCGCATTGGTGGAAGGGGAAGCGTACGGTCCGATGGCCGGAGGCAATTTGACTCTGCTTGTCAGCACGCTCGGGACGCCGTATGAATTGGATACCCGCGGGCGTATTTTGTTTATAGAAGAAATTGACGAGGAGCCGTACCGCGTCGACCGGATGCTGAACCAACTGCGGCAGGCCGGGAAGCTGGCTGATGCGTCGGGAATTCTCGTCTGCGATTTTCACAACTGCGAGCCGAACAAGTACAAAAATTCCCTAACGTTGGAGCAGGTCATCCGGCATCATCTCGTTCAGGCGGGGAGACCCGCGCTCGCAGGGTTTAAAATCGGCCATTGCTCGCCGAATATCGTCGTGCCGTTAGGCATAGAGGCGAGGATGAATACCGCACAAAAGAAGCTGGAGTTTATCGAGCCGGCTGTAGAAGCGTAAGGAGGCGCCTTAGATGCTTATTCAGAAAATAGACGTCATGCGCCAGTCCAGCCCGCTCGTCAAACCGTTCAAAACCGCGCTGCGGACCGTATTTCAAGCAGAATCCGTCCTGGTTCGGATCACGGCGGACGATGGCCGGGCCGGCTGGGGCGAAGCGCCGGCTACGATTGTGATTACGGGGGATAGCTTGGAAAGCATCGAATCCGCCATTGTCCATACGTTCACACCGCTGTTAATCGGCAAAAGTCTGCTGGCTTACGAACAAATCATTCAATCCGTCCATCGCGCAATGGTCGGGTGCAGCAGCGGTAAAGCCGCGGTCGACATGGCGGTCTACGACCTGGTAGCACAGGTCTGCGGGGTGCCGCTGTATCAATTTCTCGGAGGCTATAAGGATCGGATCGAGACGGACTTTACCGTCAGCGTCAATTCGCCGAAAGAAATGGGCGAGGATGCGGCCCGCTATGTGGAATCCGGGTTCAACGTGCTGAAGATCAAGGTAGGGAAGGACGATATCGGAGAAGATATCGAACGGATCAAAGAGATCCGCAGCCGCGTAGGCGACCGGGTCAAAATCAGGCTGGATGCGAACCAAGGCTGGCAGGTGAAGGACGCGGTCAAATCGATCCGGCGGATGGAAGACATGGGCCTTAATATCGAGCTTGTGGAGCAGCCTGTGAAGTCCGGAGATATCGCAGGCTTGAAGGCTGTAACGGACGCGGTCGAAACGCCCATTATGGCGGACGAGAGCGTATTTTCTCCGGTTCAGGCGATTGAAGTGCTGCAGCGGCGCGCGGCCGATCTGATCAATATCAAGCTGATGAAATCAGGCGGGATCTACAAGGCGCAAATCATCAACCAAATTGCGGAGGAATACGGCGTGGAATGCATGGTGGGCAGCATGATCGAATCCCGTCTTGCGGTAACGGCGGCGGCTCATTTTGCGGCAAGTAAAAAGAACATTACCCGCTTCGATTTCGATGCGCCGCTGATGATGCTTTATGATATCGTCGACGGCGGCGTCCGATACGACGGGCGGGTCATGACGTTTCCGGACGAGGCCGGACTCGGCATCCGGAACGTACGCTGTCAGGACGGGAAGGGGGCCGTATCATGAGCAGACCGAAGCGAGTGAGAGCGGCGGTGTCCGTCGCCACTGTATGGACGTCTCCCGATTCTCCGCGTCCGCTGGACGAACCGGCGCTGCGGCATCCGGCGGCCATAATGGAATGGCTAGGGGCTATGACCATTAAGGATAAGCTCGATTTATATGGCGCCAATCGGATTCAGACGCAAATACTGTACGGAGCCGAGGCGGTCGTTGCCGAAGAAAGCGGCGAGTGGGTCAAGGTGTTCATTCCCGAGCAAAGCACCCGGAAGGAAGGAGCAGGTTATCCCGGATGGGTGCCGAAACGCCAGTTGACCGAAGCAAGCGCGGAAGCCGCCGCTGACCGATGGGCGGAAGTGAGCGCTCCCCGGGCGCAGCTGGTCCTCCGTTCGCCAAAAGCCGAAGTCGAGCTGAGCTTCCTGACCCGGCTGCCCGTCATCGAAGAGACGAACGACGGCGTTGTGGTGGATACCCCGCACGGAACGGGCTTCTTGCCGAAGGAGCAGGTGCGGATCGTCGGTAGTCCGGCATACTCCGGCGCGGAAGAAGAAGAGCATGCGGGCCAGCAACTGGTCCGGCAGGGGATGCGGTTTATCGGTCTGCCCTATCTGTGGGGAGGCATGTCTTCCTTCGGCTACGACTGCTCCGGCTTTGCTTACAGTATGCACAAATCGCAAGGCATTCTCATTCCGCGGGACGCTTCCGATCAAGCCGTTCAGGGGCGGATGGTGAAGCGGGACTGTCTGGAGCCGGGGGATCTGCTGTTCTTCGCCTATGAAGAAGGCAAGGGGCGCGTGCATCATGTCGGAATCTATGCAGGGGAAAACCGGATGCTTCATTCTCCCGATTCCGAAGGGTGCATCGAGCTTGTCGAGCTGGACGGCTACAAGCTGGCGAAGGAGCATTGTATTTCCAAAAGATATTTGTAAGATGATCTCCCGAAAAAATGGGCTCTCCCAAAAGGTCCGATACCGACCTGGGGAGAGCCCCTTCTTCTTCATTCAATGTTCCCGCATGTGCTGCTTGGCTTCCAAATAAAGGACCTGAATGAATTTCTTGACGTTGATCCGCACTTGCGAGACGGCGTCCCCGCTTTCATCCTCCAGCTCCAGCATCCGCTTGCGAACCTCCGTAAAATCAAAAAACTTCGATGCGTAATTTTCGAACTTGATATTCGAATAATCCGTCAGTCCGAGCGAGGCCAAATGGCTCAACGCTTGATGAATCGTCCGGCGCAAGCGCTGTTCGGCTGCTTTGATTTCTTTCTTGATCAGCGCTTCGTCCGCCTTATCGCCCAGCTTGCGCATGGCCGCTGCGCGGAACAGCTCCCGCAGCTGGGGGAAATCGCGATGGCCTGAAGCGGCATCGTCATGCTCCGCTAAAATTTGCAGCATCGTCAGCAAATCCTTGCAGCCGATTTCCCCGGTGATGCCGAGCTCTGAGAATAAATAGCGGCCCGCCGCGCTGATTCCGGTAGAACTGCGCTCCTGCTCGCGCGGGGCCGCAGGCTTCCCTAAGCCGCCTTCGTCCAGTCCGAGCAGCGACTGGCGAATGTTCTGAATGGACCGTGCAAGTCGCATCCGCTCCTCGACCTTGCGGATGACCGACAGCACCTCCAGCCGGTTGATCGGCTTCGTTATATAATATTCGACGCCCAAGGCGTATGCCTCGCCGATCATGTCCTTCGATTCGACCTGCGACAGCATGATGATTTTGCCGGAAAACGACGGGGCGATCTCCCGTACCGTCTCGATGCCGTCCCGAATCGGCATCAGCAGGTCGATGAGCCAAATATCGGTCCGCGTGACCGCCAGCAGTCCGGCATCCACATCCGCCCCGTCCGCGGCCTCGCCGACCACCTCGCCGAGGTCTTCGTCTTCGATCAGCTGCGCCAGCATGCGGCGTACCGCCGGGTCGTCATCGGTTATAAAAAATCGCACTCCTTGTTCACCCGTCCTTATTTGTCGTTAAACTTGCTATCGGCAATTGTATGATAAATTCCGTTCCTTTTCCATCGATTCCTTCCTGAATTGTGATCGTTCCGCGAAGCCGCTCCACCGTTTGCTGCACGTAGGAGAGGCCGATGCCGGTCGACGGTACACCGGAAGCATCGTATTTGGTCGTATAGCCGGGATGAAAAACGATATCCCGCGAATGCTCCGGAATGCCCGGGCCGTCGTCCCGGACGCGCAGCTCCGTCGTCCGCTCATCCGCGCGGTCGATGACGATTTCGATAACCCCGTCCTTCGCAATCGCTTCTACAGCGTTCGAGACGAGATTGTTCAGCAGCGACAGCAGCGTGTAGGCGTGATAAGGGGGATGTCCCCCTTTGACCTTCAACGCAATGCGGATCGATTTGCCGTGCAGGCGGGCGTATTTTTCGTTCGAGCGGACCACTACGCCGCCAAGCTCTTCCGCCAGGCCGAAATCGGCCCGCTGCTCGCTTGTAATGAGCTGCGACAACCCGGCGTAGATACGCTGATTGTCCTTCTTGATCTCATGCACTTGTCCGGCGATACCTAAGGCTTGCCGGGCGAAATCGGGCTCGGCTGCGTCTTTCAGCTCCCGGTACAGTTCGTAGGACGATCGGGTGATCTGCTCGGCCTGCTGCAGTGTTTTTTGCAAATGCACCGATTCCTCATACAGCATCGAGATCAGCATCAGCCGATGCTCGTTCTCCAGCCGCTCCCGCTCCCGCAGCGCACGCACCTGTCGAAGCTGGATGATGTTGAAGATCGCAAGGACGAATGAGCTTCGGAACACGGCGATCACGATAATTTGCTCCAGCTCGTGCAGAATGATCGTGCGGCCGGGAAGCGAATAGCGAAAAAACAGCTCCGCCACATTGGAGCCGATCTCCAGTCCCATGCCGATCAGACCGATCAGCAGCGGACTTTGACGGTACTTGTTGACCTGCGCCGCGGCGAACAAGGCCCCGTAAGAGAAATAGAAGAAGAACGCAGGAACATGCTGATAGAACGAAGCTTCAACCGCCGCCCCGCCCAGCGCATCCAGTCCGATCCGAAAGGCCGGCACGCTGAGGCCGGTCACAAATCCTGCCGCCAGCGGCGTTAACCCGCGAAGCCACAGCAAACTGAAAAAAAGCACGGGAGGCCCCATGCCGACGCGGAACGTATCCGAGAAGGGATAAAATTTCAGTTCAGCGGCCAGCGGTACGAGAATGGCGACAAGGGCAAGAGGGAGCAGGCGGTTTTGCCAAAAGACAGCCTGTTTCAAAATTCGCATCAACTCGCAATTGTAGGTTTTTGTAGTTTAGTGTAGACGATCCATATGATAATATTCAAACCTATTATTTCACAGATGCCCCCGATTTGGAAGCGCTTTTAGTAACAAAAGAGGAGGAAACTTACATGAAAAAATTCGGATTGGCTCTGCAAATCGTGATCGGTTTGACGCTTGGGATCGCCGTCGGAGCCATCTTTTACGGGAATCCTGCCGTCGAGACCTACCTGAAGCCGGTGGGGGACATCTTCATCCGCTTGATCAAAATGATCGTTGTGCCGGTCGTCATCTCTTCGCTTGTTGTCGGCATCGCTGGGGTAGGAGATATCAAGAAGCTGGGCAGGCTTGGCGGTAAAACGATTTTGTATTTTGAAATCGTTACCACACTTGCCATTATCGTCGGTCTGCTGTTTGCCAACATCTTCAAGCCGGGCGCCGGCATTGATATGTCGGGTCTTGCGAAAACCGATATCAAGACGTATGTCGATACGGCAGAGAAAGCAAGCCACAGCATCGCCAGCACATTTGTGAACATCGTACCGAAAAACATCTTCGAATCTTTGATGAACGGCGATATGCTCGCGATCATTTTCTTCTCCGTCATGTTCGGACTTGGCGTGGCGGCCATCGGAGAACGCGGTAAACCGGTGCTTAGCTTCTTCCATGGCGTTGCCGACACGATGTTCTGGGTCACGAATCAAGTGATGAAGTTCGCACCGTTCGGGGTATTCGCCTTGATCGGCGTCACGGTGGCCAAATTCGGCGTAAGCTCGCTAGTTCCGCTTGGCAAGCTCATTGTTGTCGTATATGCCAGCATGCTGTTCTTTATTTTCATCGTGCTCGGGACCATCGCTAAACTATCCGGCACCAGCATTTGGACGATCATCAAGCTGCTTAAGGACGAAATCATTCTCGCCTACTCCACGGCCAGCTCCGAATCGGTGATGCCGAAAGTGATGGAGAAGATGGAAAAGTTCGGTTGTCCTAAAGCGATTACGTCGTTTGTCGTCCCGACCGGCTATTCGTTCAACCTCGACGGATCGACCTTGTATCAGGCCCTTGCCGCGCTGTTCATCGCTCAGATGTACGGCATCCACATGCCGATCAGCTCGCAGATTATGTTGATGCTTGTGCTGATGGTGACGTCCAAAGGCATCGCCGGCGTGCCAGGAGTTTCGTTCGTTGTTCTGCTTGCAACGCTCGGTTCGGTGGGGATTCCGGTTGAAGGACTTGCTTTCATTGCCGGGATCGACCGTCTTCTAGACATGGCCCGCACGGTCGTTAACGTGCTTGGCAACTCGCTGGCTGCGGTGGTCATGTCCAAATGGGAAGGCCAATATGATAAACAAAAAGGATTGGCTTACGCCGCTACGGTCAAAGAAACGGCGAAGCATGCGCTGAAGCCGACGGCTTAAAGTCTGCAAGTGCTGGATTTTCCGGATAGAGCCGATAAGATATGCAAAAAAAGCCGCGTCTCCGATTAGAGGCGCGGCTTTACGTTTGAGTTACATGCCGTTTGTTTTAGCCATCAGTTGCTCAAGGGTAATAACGTCTTTCGGGATGCCGATTTTGAATTCCGGCTTCTCGTTGATCTTGGAATACTCCGCTTTGATGTTCCCGCCGATTTGAAACGGTTTGCCATTTTCTTTGAGCTCCAGGTCTATGTTGACATCATGGTATGCCGGGAACCCTTTTTTGTTGACGGCTGTCGTGATTTGCAGGTCCTTAATTTTCAGGTCTTCCTTCATTTTGGCTACTCCGGTTTTGAGCTTGTCTCCGGAATTGGCTGTCAAATCTTTCTTCGCTTGCTCCAGGTCCTCTTTCTTGAAATTGATTGCGCCTGCGTATTTGTCGTTCATCAGCAGATCGAGCACTTCCGGCAGCGCCTTCTCGGCGAAGGTGATGATGAACGGCTCCAGGTTTTCGTTCGTAACCGCGAATTTAACGATCTGGTTCGCTTCAACCGCTTCCGGCAGCTTGGCGTCCTTCTTGGCCACGGAGGAAAGGAACGTTTTTTCGTCCATGTGTTTGAAGAAGACTTTGCCGATTTCTTGGCCCAGCTCTTGCTGCTTCTTCATGGTAGCGGCGTCGAAAGTTACTTTCTCGCCCGATTTCTCCGCCAGTTCCTTCGGATCAAGCTCCACAAATTTGCCTACCACATCTTTCGGCAGCGGCAGCATCGGAATGTTCGGCACCTTTACCCAAATTTTTTGATCGGTCATGACGATCGGCAGATTGATGTTCATCGCCATATCGCCTTTGAGCTTGGCTTCGATGTTCATTTCCATCTGAAACGGTTCTTGCTGGTAAGCGCCGGATATGGCCACTTCCAGGTTTTTGAGCATTTGTGCTCCTACGGCCAGCTGCGGATTTTCGGCCACAGCGTCGGCAGGGAAGTCCATGTTCATCGCGAATGTCATTTTGTAATCCGCTGATTTCATATCCGCAGCTTTTTGGAACGCCTTCTCCAGCGTTTCCTTCGGTGCCGGCTTTGCTCCGCAACCGGCAAGGACTGCCATCACAACCAGCAGCGCGCAGAGTGCAAGTGCAATTTTCTTTCTGTACATCTGAGTGATCCCCTCTCCAAAATCTGACTCTATTTTTGCAACATTGCCTATTTTATTACAAAAGAGTAGATTTGAACAGGAAAGATTGGTAAATCATATCAAATTCTTAAGAAATTTCGATGCCGTAACCTAATTTGATAGGCGCTTCACATTTAATATAGAAGAGACAAAAAAAATTTGTCTGAAATTTGATCAAAAATTGAATTTTATATGAACAAAATCGCAAAAGTGTGGTATACTATTGGAAGAGAAAGCACTTTCAGTATTTAGGAGTGATTGCTATGACGACGAAAACGGCAGTTTTGTCCGAAGGAACCGGAAACGAGCGCAATGTGGGCAGATTGGTAGCTTTGATGACGGTAACAGCATGGGTGCTGCTTGGGATCGGATTGCTGCTTAGTTTATTTAACCTGCATGACTTCAGCGATCGGAACACGTCCCTTATGGTCGGGGTCGGATTCATGGTCGGCAGCGTTCTTATTTATGTGATCCGTACAGCAATCCACCTCGTGCATTCCAGAGCAAAAACAGAAGACGACAGTCAATAAATGGAATAATGCACAATTTTAGCCCCTTTGGGATTTCCCGAAGGGGCTTTTAGTGTTTGTCTGAGGCAGCCTAATTTTAACAAGTGCAAAATATTTGTCAGCTTCGTGAAAATTATTTTGCAGAAAAATGACGAAACATTGACGTATTTGTTAAGTACCGCGAACATTTCGTCGTAATCTGTTATGGTGTTTCTATAGAGTGATCTGGCTCACAGTCAGAACAGTCATAGCATTCGGAGAGCTTGGGAGAGGATCGACATGAGAAAACCGGTAAAGATGGGCCGAATTTCGCTAGCGCTGCTGTTCGTCTTGATGATGGCGCTGCTAACCGGCTGCGGACAAGAAATGATGGTGTTCGACCCAAAGGGGCCAATTGCCCAAGGCCAGCGAGACCTGATCGTGATCTCGATCGTGCTTTGCACAATCGTACTTGTGCCTGTGCTGGCCATGACGGCGGTCATCGTGTGGCGGTACCGCGATTCGAAAGGAAACAAGGCGGCCTACAAACCGAATTGGTCGCACAGCACCAAGTTGGAGATGATCTGGTGGGGAATCCCGATTGTGATCATTATCATTTTGGCTAGCGTGACAGTAAAATATACGTACGCGCTGGAGCCTATCAAGCCGATCGAATCGGACCAGAAGCCGATTGTCGTTCAAGCGACGTCGCTGGATTGGAAATGGCTGTTTACTTATCCAGAGCAGGGTATTGCGACGGTGAACTATTTGCAAATTCCGAAGGGCGTGCCGATCAAGTTCGAATTGACATCCGACGCTCCGATGAACTCGTTCTGGATCCCGCAACTTGGCGGACAAATGTATACGATGTCTGGCATGGCGATGGTCTTGCACCTGCAAGCGGACGAGGTAGGCAAATATTTCGGCACCGCTGCGAACTTCAGCGGGCAGCATTTTACGGATATGAAATTCGACGTTCACGCTACGTCGCGGGAAGAGTTCGACAAGTGGGCCGCAGGGGTCAAAAAGTCGGCAAGTCCGTTGACGCAAGCCGACTATGACGCATTGGCCAAGCCAGGTCGATCCGGCGAGCAGTTCTTCTCGTCGTTCCCGGATAACCTGTTCTACAATATCGTCACGAAATATGCGGTCGGCGGCTCGCATGGCGCTCATGGCGGTCACGGAGCGGTACCCGGCGGCAGCGGAAACGAATCCGGCGGAAAGCAGGGCGCTGCAGCAAGCGACAGCAACAAGATGGAGGACGTCACCGCAGGCCAAGGCCACGGGGCTCATGGAACGGCCGGCGGCAGCGGACACGGAGCTCACAGCGCCTCCGGAAAATAAAGCAACGTTAGATTGATTTCATATAGAAAAGAGGCCCACTCATGCTGGATAGCATTAAACAATTCGCATCGGAGTTTTTTGTCACTGGGGATCCGCTAATTCTCGGGGCACAGGTAAGCATCGGGCTTGCGATGGTAGCCATCGTCTTCGTGCTTACGTTTTTCAAAAAATGGGGCTGGCTGTGGCGCGAATGGCTCACGACCGTCGACCATAAGCGCATCGGCATCATGTATATTATTAGCTCCATTTTGATGCTGTTCCGCGGCGGCGTCGACGCGCTGCTCATGAGGCTGCAGTTGGCGATGCCTGGCGTCGAATTTCTGCAGGCGGATCACTATAACGCCATCTTCACAACGCATGGCGTCATCATGATTTTGTTCATGGCGATGCCGCTTATGTTCGGTTTGTTCAATATCGTCGTCCCGCTGCAAATCGGCGCGCGCGACGTTGCGTTTCCGTTTTTGAACTCGCTCAGCTTCTGGATGTTTTTCTTTGGGGCGATGCTGTTCAACATTTCGTTCGTCATCGGCGGTTCGCCGGATACAGGCTGGCTGGCCTATCCGCCACTGTCCGAGATGTCCCACAGCCCGGGCGTCGGTCAAAACTTCTACATCTGGGGTATCCAAATCTCGGGGATCGGGAGCTTGGCGACGGGGATCAACTTTATCGTAACGATTCTCAAAATGCGCGCGCCCGGTATGAAGCTGATGAAAATGCCGATGTTTTCCTGGTCGGTGCTGTCCAGCTGTATCATGATCATTTTCGCGTTCCCGATTTTGACCGTTACGTTGTTCCTGCTGTTCCTTGACCGCTTCGCAGGAGCGCATTTCTTCACGCTCGACGGTGGCGGCAACCCGATGATGTATATTAACTTGATCTGGATGTGGGGTCACCCCGAAGTGTATATTGTCATTGTGCCGGCGTTCGGCATTTTCTCCGAGGTGGTTGCGACCTTCTCAAGGAAAAAGCTGTTCGGCTACCCTTCGATGGTATTCGCCATGATCGGGATCAGCGTCCTGTCGTTCTTTACATGGGTCCACCACTTCTTCACGATGGGCTCCGGGGCGAATGTCAATGCGTTCTTCGCGGTCACAACCATGCTGATCGCCATACCGACAGGGGTCAAGGTGTTCAACTGGCTGTTTACGATGTTCCGCGGCCGAATCCGGTTCACGACGCCGATGATGTGGGCGGTCGCGTTCATTCCGTGCTTTGTCATCGGCGGGATGACCGGGGTACTGTTGTCCGTTGCTCCGGCTGACTTTCAATTTCACAACAGCTACTTCCTGATTGCGCACTTCCACCAAGTGCTCATCGGCGGCGTTGTGTTCGGATACTTTGCAGGGCTGTACTACTGGTGGCCGAAAATGTTCGGTTTCAAGCTGAACGAGCGTCTCGGCAAATGGGCGTTCTGGTTCTGGAACATCGGCTTCTACGTGTGCTTCATGCCGCAATATTTCCTCGGGTTAGACGGTATGACACGCCGTACGTATACGTACGATTTCGATATGGGCTGGGGACCGCTCAACTTGGTTTCGACGATCGGCGGCTTCCTGATGGGGATTGCGTTCATTTTCCAAGTATGGCAGATCGCTTACAGCATCAAGCATCATGAAAAAGACACAACAGGCGACATTTGGGACGGCCGCACGCTCGAATGGACGATTCCATCGCCGGCGCCGATGTACAACTTCGCTATCGCACCGACCGTGCAGGAGACGGATGACTGGTGGGAGCGGAAGCAGAGAGGCGAGAAGCCGCTCGCTCCGATTCCGGAGGCGAAGCTGGAGCCGATTCATATGCCGAAAAACTCGGCGATTCCGTTCATCAAGTCTGCGCTCTGGTTCTTCGCCGGCTTCGGGTTCGTATGGAACTGGATGTGGCTGACGATTCCGGCGCTTGTCGGCATCGCGATCTGCATGCTGGCGCGTTCGTTCTCCTACGATACCGACTATTACATTCCGGTCGATGAAGTGAAACGGACCGAGCAACTGGCAAGGGGGGCAAAAGCTTAATGGCACACACGGCGGCAAATCACGGACATGACGCTCACGACCACGGTCATCACGATCAGGAGTCGATGAAGACGTTCGGCTTTTGGCTCTTTCTGATTACGGACGTTATTTTATTCGGCACGTTGTTTGCCACCTATATCGTTCTTCGCGCCAATACGAATGCGGGACCGACGCCCGTGGAACTGTTTCAAATGCCCGGCATTATTGCCGAAACGTTCATCCTGTTGACAAGCAGCTTTACGAGTGGGCTTGCGGTGCTTGCGATGCATCGCGGCAACAAGCAGCAGCTGCTCGGCTGGCTTGCGGTTACGGCACTGCTCGGCGCGGCGTTCATCACGCTGGAAGTGATGGAGTTCGTGCACATGGTGAATGAGGGCGCGACGATTACCACGAGCGCTTTTCTATCCGCGTTCTACACCTTGGTAGGAACGCACGGCTTGCACGTATCGCTCGGCTTGGTGTGGATGATCGGGCTCATGCTTCAGCTCCGCAAACGCGGCATTACTCCCGTCACCAAGCGCAAAGTGGAAAATCTCAGCTTGTACTGGCACTTTCTTGACGTCGTCTGGATTTTCGTCCTCACGGTCGTCTACTTGATGGGGGTGATGTAAGATGGGGAATTCGCATGGAGCTTCTTCGCATGATCAGCACGGCTCCCATGGCTCGCTGAAGTCTTATACGATCGGGTTCGTGCTTTCGATCATCTTGACGATCATTCCGATTACCATCGTGATGAACAGCATGCTGAGCAAGACGGCGACGTTGATTGTGATTCTTGTGATGGCGATCCTTCAGTTCGTTGTGCAGCTTATCTTCTTCATGCACTTGCGCGAAGGCGAGAATGCCCGCTGGAACATGATGGCGCTGCTGCTAGGCATGATCATCCTGCTGACGATCGTCGCAGGCTCGATCTGGATTATGACTTACAATGCGGTAGCGCATTGAGGCAAGGGGCGAGAAATCGCCCCTTTTTTCTTTGTATTCACAATAGAATGACGTGATAAAACAAGACAACAAGAAATCGACCGCCCTCAGCATAGATGGCGATCGATTCATACTTATTCCGCTTAGCCACCGCTCTGAAAAGCGGCTATTGTGTGGGAGCCGTGGTGGCGTACGGCTCTCTTTGGCGATGAAACACCGTCTACTTTATTTTTCCGATGGCCAGGTTAACCTTGTAATTGCCGTACTGGAGGATCGCATCCAGCAAAACGTTCAAAGCAGCGGGGTCCGGTACGGCAGCTTTTACCGTGTAGCACCCTTCGCCGCTGACCCGGTAAGCTTCGATCACCGTCTCTTGTTCCTGAAGAAAGCTCTCGAAACCGCTGTGATTCGTCGATTTCATAAATACCGTGATGAAGGCGAGAACGGGGCGGCCCATTTTTTCCTCGTTCAACTGAACGGTATAGGCTTGAATGATTCCCAGGTCTTCCAGCCGTTTGATTCGATTTCCGACCGCTTGCCCCGACAGAAATACGTTTTCCCCGATCTCCTTCCACTGGATACGGGCATTTTGCCGGAGAAGGCGGATAATCTCGATATCGGTTTGATCCAGTTCCATGAATACACCTGCTTGTTATGGAAGTTTGCTCAAACCGATTGTACCGTGTCCGTCCGCCAGAAACAAGGCATCCTCTGTTATTTGTGTGAGGAGGACGGATGGAAGCGGATGGACTCTCCATCCTCTGGAACACGGACTCTTTCTGAGAGCCCGAGCCCGGCAACATACGCTCTTAAATCCTCTCTCCGCAGAAGGCAATGGTTCAAAGCTTCCATATGAGCTACGATGACTTGGGCGTCCGGGACGGCGCCCGCGGCCTTCGCGACATCCGCTTCGTTCATTGTAATCGGTCCGCCCTGCAGGAACTGCGCGCTGCCTCCGAACAGCACGATGACGTCAGGCTTATGCTGTGTCAAGGCTTGCTCCACCTCCGGGCACCAGATCGTATCGCCGGCAATATAAAGAACAGGCTCACCGGGGGCATTCAGCACAAAGCCGGACACCGGCCCCATCTGCTTGCCGATCTCGCCCGTGCCATGCTGACCGAAGGTACGTACGATACTGATGGAATCCCACTCTACGCCCGTTTCAACAGGCCGTACGTCCCGAAAGCCCTGATCCCGAATCATCCCGGCATCCTCCGGCTGACAGAAAAAAACGATATCCTTCGGAAGCAGCGCCGCTGCGACGGCGTCGAAATGATCCGGGTGGCTATGGGTAAGCAGGACGGCGTCGGCTTGCAGCAGATGGGATATGGAAACTTTTAGATTCACGGTTGGGTTTGGAAAAGAATTCGGCGTATTCGGGAAGGGAGGCATAGCTCCAGCCGGACTTAGCATCGGATCGATGAGCAGCTTCTTTCCGCCGTATTCGATATATTGCGTTGCGTTTCGAATGAGTTGAATTTCCATGGGAACGGTACCTCCATTGTTTTCTGCATTTGCTTACTAACGTATTATAAAGCCAAACGGCCATGCTGCGAAACAATCCGGCGAAAGAGAAAAGTGTCTTTTGCTTTCGTGGCGGAAGAAGATGATGGGGAGTCCGTCTTCCGCTCGATCGCTTGGCCGCTTAACAGGTGGTCCGATAGGTGCGGCGCTGTCAACGACCGGATCATTCAAAAAACAAATTGCTATCGAAGGGAGAGGATGGTAATATAGGTTTACAAAAGTAAAGTATTGTTATATTTTCCTTAAATATATGTCATTTCATGCCGACATCCGGCGATACGATTTTCCTATTCCAAAAGTTAAAGCGGTTTAATTTTCACAGCGCGTATCGGAAGGAGCCTGCCCCATGAAAGCAAGCATATACGACGTGGCCAGACATTGCGGATTGTCGGTGGTGACCGTATCCCGGGTGTTAAACAATACGGCCAATGTACGGGAGAAAAACCGGCGAAAGGTGCTGGACGCCATCGAGGCTTTGGATTACCGGCCTCATGCCGCCGCACAAAGTCTGGCCCGGGGTCATACCCGCATCATCGGTTTGATCATGACTGCGCTGCATGATCGCTTTTTTGAGACAGTCGTCAACGAAATCAATCGCACGCTAGCCCGGTACGATTATTTTCTGACGCTTTCCGTCTCGAACGATGTTCGTTCCAGCGAAAGCCACGATTTGATGCACGAAGACCGGGTCGACGGCTTGATTCTAATGTCTTTGCCGGAAGAGGAGCAATACATCGCCCAATTGAAAAAAAGGAGTATTCCGTTCGTGCTCATCGATAATCAAAGACGGGATCACACGGTCCCCTCGGTGCTGACGGATAACTACTACGGAGGTTACGAAGCGGCAAAGCACTTGCTCTCGCTAGGCCATACCTCGATTGCCCACGTCTGCGGACCGGAATATTTTTTGAGTACGCGGGAGCGAAAGAGAGGCTTTGTGGATGCGCTCCGGGAGGAGGGACTTTCTCCGTTCGCCGTGGTGCAAGGGGAATACGAAATCGGCTTCGGCTACGATACGGCAAAGTCATGGATCAGGAGCGGGAAGCTGCCTACGGCCGTATTCGCCGGCGACGATTATATCGCGGTCGGCATCGTAAACGCTTTGGCGGAGGAAGGGATGCGGGTGCCGGAAGCGATGTCGGTCGTCGGATATGACGATCAATATATTGCGTCCCGTCTTCGTCCTTACTTGACGACCGTTCGCCAGCCGGCGGAAAGCATCGGCCAGAGCTCCGTGGAACTGTTGTTGAAATGGATCGGAGACGGCTCGACGGCCAGCGTGACGGTCGAATGGAAGCCCGAGCTGGTCGTCAGGGAATCGACGGCTGCGTTTAAAGCTTGAGGAGCGGAATTGTGCAGCAGTGGCATCCGACCGGGTGCTGTTTTTCATTTATATGTGTTAATGGGGAGAAGTCCTGGACCCATTTTGCGGCAGCCGGGATGCCCGATTTTAAGCGTTTTGTTTCGTTGTCGTCAACCGGCGTTGATCGCTTCTTTCACGGCCCTGGTCAGCTTGCGGTACACAAGCTGGTACGACTCCTCAAGCATGTCCAGCACTTCCGTATCCGGAACTTGGCCGTTCAGCACGACCGTGTTCCAGTGCCGCTTGTTCATATGGTAGCCGGGAAGCACGGCGGTCGGATACGTTTGCCGTACGATCCAGACGTTGTCGGGATCGCATTTCAGATTGACGCTCGGGATGCCTTGATGGGTGCCGAGCAGAGCGAACATTTTGTCGCCGACGAACAGAACGGGCAAGTCCGGGTCGAAAGGATGCTTGAGGCTCGTTCCGGGCTTCTTCAGTCCATATTCGGTAAGACAGGCATGATCGATCATAAGTTAACCACTCCTTGAGACACGCTTTTTGCTCTTTATTGTAACGTATGACCCCGGGGTCTTGCCAGATGGACAGAGGAAGGTCAGTTGAAATCGGCAATAGGATGAACTTGTTAGACCTAACCCTTGAAGGTGGAATAAGGGCTATGGGCATGGGACAAAGCTCGCGAGGGGGACCTGCGGGCTATTTGCCGTTGACGGATAGCGAGCCGCTGATAAATCATTTTTATCTACAGCGAAAAATAGGGATGCCGGGATAGGCGCCCCCATATACTTGAAAAGACGGGAATCGTACGACGCTTTGGGGAAGGAAGTGGGCATATGGCCATTAGACCGCCTGCGCTGCAAAGAGGCGATACCATCGGAGTCGTTGCTATGGGCAGTCCGCTGGAGGCCGATGTGATCAATGCGCGCGTTCAAGCGCTGAGAGGAATGGGGTTTCAGGTCGTGTTGGGACGGTATGCGTATGCCCGTAACGGCTTTCTTGCCGGTACCGACCAAGAGCGCGCGTATGACTTAATGATGATGTTCGCTAATCCGCAGGTCAACATGATTCTTCCCACCCGCGGCGGCGTAGGGGTAGCCGGTATGCTTCCTTACCTCGATTTCGGCATCATCCGAAGCAATCCGAAAATTATTACCGGCTACAGCGACGTGACGTTTCTTCTGAACGCACTGTATTGCTGTAGCGGGCTTATCACCTTTCACAGCCTCATGCTGATTGATTTTAAACCGGAAACCCCCGCGTATAATTTCGACCAGTTTTTTACCGCCGTATCGTCCTTGTCTTCTTATCGGCCCATTCTGAATCCGCCGAATGTTCCACTCGTCAGCCCTGTGCCGGGGAATGTGACCGGACCGATCGTCGGCGGCAATCTGACCTCCGTGGTCGATACGTTGGGTACGCCTTTCGAGATCGATACAAGGGGAAAGGTGCTGTTTCTGGAAGAAACCCACGAGCCGGCCAATACGGTATACAGGTACCTGAATCATTTGAAGCTCGCCGGGAAATTCCAGGACTGTCTTGGCATCGTCATGGGCGAATGCACGAATTGTCCGGCCGCCTACGGCAAGTCCTACGAAGATGTGATCAGCGAATTCGTCGTTCCTCTCGGCAAGCCCCTTCTGACGAATCTCGCGACCGGACACGGTCACTATAAGGCCGCTATTCCTATCGGGGCGATGGTAAACCTGAATACGTTCAACAATACGCTAACTGTACTTGAACCGGCGGTTGACATTCGGCAGACATGAAAGGTCATTTCCGTGTGATAGACCTGGCAAAATTGCCGGTGTCTTGTTAAAGCGTAGACGAGCCCCAGACTCCGGATCAGAGCGATCCGGAGTTTTTCGAATTCCCGGCAGCGAATTGGGGCGCTTGGCGTCCGGTTAATAAAGTTTTAATGATTTGTTTAGAAACGGCTAATCTCCGTTTTCTAGAATGTTTAGCTCTTCCGTTTAGGATGGAATTATGGAAGCCGGAGATGCTTTCAGACCCCAATCCCAAGGAGGAAGAACCCATGAACAAACGAATCGCATTAACCGGAGTCAGCGTAGCCGTCGGAAGCCTGCTTCTGATCGGTTCCGCCTATGCGGGGCTTGGAGACGCCCCGGGGTACGACGCTTACAAGTCGGCTGTCAAGCAAACGTTCGCGGTACAAAACATGACGAAGCAAATGAATGTGTCGGTGAAGGATAACGGAACGAAGCTGCTCGACGTGCAGTCGACCATCAAAGAAGATAAGGCGAAGAACGAAATGAGCGCAGATATCAGCCTGAACGGCGGCGGAGCAAGTCAAGGAATTAATCTATACCGGCAGGATGGCAAGCAAATCGTCAAAGCGAGCGACAACGACGTTTACAACGTCATAGAAGGAAAGCAATGGAAAGGGAAAGCAGGCGAACACCGGGGGCAAGCTCCCGATGGCATTAGCGCCGAAGTTGAGAATGTCGTCGATGCGTTGGTCGGCAATCTGAAGGATTATGTCACCTTGTCGCCGCAAGCGGACGGGACGAAGAACATTGCGATGGAGCTGAGCGGAAGCCAAATTCCGGCAGTGGCGAATGCGATCGGATCGCTTGTGGTGAAGCAGGCTGCCAACGCTGAGGGACATCATAAAGGCGCTCAAGAGCCTTTTGGCGATAAGCTCCAAGGACTCCGCGGCAGCATGCCGAAGCTGACGCAGGACGTGAAGATCGACAAGTTCGATCTGGCTGCCCGAGTCAACGCGGACAACCGGATCGAGAAGCAGCAAATGACGCTGACGATCAGCGGTAAGGATGCGCAAGGCGTTTCCCACGAAGTCGTCGTTGCCGCCAATTTTGGCCTGTCCGACTTCAACGGCACAACGCCGGACCACATCGATCTGAACGGCAAGCAAGTGAAGACGCTCGATGTGAAAAAATACGAACAATAAGCGCGATTGCCGCAGCGGGACGAGGGGCGGCCCGTCAGCCGTCCTTCGCCGTTCGTGCAAAAGCTTGAGCTTCGATGAATAAGGAGATGAGCCGATGGAAGCTGTCCTGGAGCTAAACGGGTTGACCAAAATTTACGCCAATCGGCGCGGTGTGGAAAATATTACGCTGCAAGTGCAGCGTGGAGATATTTA
This sequence comes from Paenibacillus elgii, assembly GCA_042219835.1. GTDB lineage: Bacteria > Bacillota > Bacilli > Paenibacillales > NBRC-103111 > Paenibacillus_G > Paenibacillus_G elgii_A. Next base: position 7,119 of record JBHJMN010000042.1, on the reverse strand, counting down.
CGGATTTTTCGGTCCGAACGGAGCTGGCAAGACTACCGTGATGAAAATCATTGCCGGACTGTGCCGGGCGGACCGGGGGCAGGTGCGCTTGTTCGGGCAAGATGCGGCCGCCGATTTCGTGAAAGCGATGAGCAGGGTGGGCGTGCTTATCGAAACGGCGGACGCTTACGATTATATGAGCGGCTACAAAAATTTGGAGCTCGCCGCCCGGTTTTACCCGCAGCTGCCCCGCAAGCGGATCGACGAGGTGCTGGAGCTGGTCGGGCTCGCCGCCTTCAAGCATGAGAAAGTGAGCCAATACTCGCTGGGCATGAAGCAGCGTTTGGGCGTGGCCGCGGCGATCCTGTCCGAGCCGGAGCTGCTTATCCTGGATGAGCCGACGAACGGGCTCGATATCGAGGGCATGGTGGAGATGCGCGAATTGATCGCCCGGCTGGCCCGCGAGCAGCACGTTACGTTTTTCTTATCCAGTCATCTCATTACGGAGATGGAGCAGCTGTGCAGCCGGATCGGCATTTTGTATAACGGAAGGCTGATTCGGGAAGATTTCGTAGCGGATATCGTCCGCGGCGCGAACCCGACGACGCTGGAGAACTATTTTATGGAGCAAGTGCGCGAAGAAAGGAGAGCGGAAGTCCATGCCTAGTTTTTATGCGAATACGGTAAACGAGCTGGCGAAGCTGCTGGCTCGGCGCAAAACGCTTGTTTTTCTCGTCCTGACCGCCCTGATTCTGATTGTAGCGGCAGCTGCCGCCTCGCGGCTTCTATTCGGTTTCGGCGTAGCGGCGTTGGCCTCCGCGGATTTCCCGGTCGTCCTGCTCGGCTTTTATACCGCCGTCTACTTGCCGCTGCTGCTCTTCATGACGGCATCCGATATGTTCGCCGGAGAAGCAGGCGACAAGACGATGAAGCTGCTTCTAACGCGGCCGATCACCAGATTTCAAGCGTTCGCTTCCAAGCTGGCCGCTATGCTTGGGTATACGGCGCTCCATTTGGCGATCGCCCTTGTCATATCGCTGGCAAGCCTTCTGTTTGTGGGCGGCGGGGGCGTGGTTGTTCAGGGACTGAGCCGGACGTCGGCCGCTTATGTCATGGCGCTGCTGCCTCTGTTCACGCTCGGACTGGCTGCGGCTTTTATCGCCCAATTGTTCAAAAACGGAAGCGGCGCACTGACGGTCTGTATTCTGCTGTACGCTTCGGCGAAGCTTGGCGCTTACTTCGTGCCTGCGCTGGCAGTATACACCCCTGCGGCTTATACCGACTGGCATATGCTGTGGCTCGGGGCCTCGGTGGCGTCCGGCAAAATCCTGAACGTCTTTATGTTTCTGGCCGCTTGTTGTATATTGTTTTTTACAGGAGGCTACACCATCTTCGAGCGAAAACAATACTAGGAGACCGAAGCGATGTCCATCAAAGTCCGGTTGGTGCTGTCCTATTTCTTGATGCTTATCGTGCCGGTCGTGCTTGCCGGCGTCGCGTTTTTGATCATTGTTGCCGCTTTTTTCGGCAACGTTCAGTCGCTGTATAATGTCGATACGAAACATAATCCGGTCAAAGAAGTGATGGAGAAGGAAGCCGCCATCAGCGCCGAATTAAAGCTAAGGACGACGGACGATCCGGATTCGCTGCTGAACCCGGCCGTAACGGCGCAATTCGAAGAGCGGCTACGGCCGATTAATATGGGGCTGGTTGTACGGAAAATGGATAACATCGTCTACGTGTCCGAGAAGCTGAACAAGCCGGAGCAGCTTGGCAAATTACCGCCATATGGGGCGGGGGATTCGGATCTCAATGCCCGGCCGATGAAGGACCGGGGCCCTTGGTTTTTATCCCGGCAGCACGATTTTCATTTTAAGGACGGCAGTCCGGGGAGCGTCTTTATCGCGACGGACGTGAACTTTTTCGGCAAAATTTTCCGCACCTACACCTCCGCGTTTTTTATTTCGCTGCTCGTTATTCTCGTGTTGACCAACGGCTTGCTGACGTATTGGGTATCGCGGAGCGTGATTCGCCCGCTTCGTCAGCTGCAGCGGGCGGCAGGCGAAATTCGCGAAGGCAATCTTGACTTTGAAGTCAAGCCCCAGGCGAAGGACGAGATCGGCGAGCTGGCGGCATCCTTCGAACAGATGCGCCGCAGGCTGAAGCAATCCGTCGACGTGCAGCTCAGGTACGAAGAGAACCGCAAGGAGCTCATTTCCAACATTTCACACGATCTGAAAACGCCGGTAACTGCCATTAAAGGCTATGTCGAAGGCATTATGGACGGCGTATCGAATTCGCCGGACAAGCTGGACAAGTACTTGAAGACGATTTATGCCAAAGCCGTTCAGATGGATCATCTGATCGACGAGCTGTTTTTGTTTTCCAAGCTGGATCTGGGGAAGCTGCCGTTTCATTTTGAACCGGTGAACTTGAACGATTTTTTGCAGGACTGCACCCTTGACATGCAACTGCACGCCGATATCGAAAAGAAAGGCGTCACGCTTCGGTTCGACGCCCCAATGGCGCAAGCTCCGGTGTGGGTCACGGCCGATCGGGAGAAGCTGAAGCGGGTGCTGGTCAATTTGATCGGAAACGCCATCAAATATATGGATAAGGATGAGGGACTCATTACGCTTCGGATGCGGTCCGACGGCGAACGGGTTCTCGTGGAAGTAAGGGACAACGGGCAAGGCATTCCGCCGGAGGCGCTGCCTCATATTTTCGACCGGTTTTACCGGGCGGACCCGTCGCGGAACAGCGGCACCGGAGGCAGCGGGCTGGGCCTTGCCATTGCGAAGCATATTATCGAGGAGCATGGCGGCGCCATTCAGGCCAAAAGTACGCTTGGCGAAGGCACGAGCATTTATTTTACGCTCCATCAAATTACGGGCGGCGGGGACTGAGCGATGAAAAACATTTTAATTATCGAGGATGAAACGAGCATTGCCGAGCTGGAAAGGGATTATCTCGAAATTAACGGGTATCGGGTCGACATGGAGCACAGCGGGGACGAAGGGCTGAAGAAGGCGCTCACAGGGAATTACGATCTGATCATTCTCGATCTGATGCTGCCCAAAGTGGACGGCTTCGAGATATGCCGGAAAATCCGCGACAAGCACGATATCCCGATTCTGATGGTATCCGCGAAAAAGGAAGAGATCGACAAAATCCGCGGCCTGGGCCTCGGCGCCGACGATTACATCATTAAGCCGTTCAGTCCGGGCGAGCTGGTTGCCCGCGTGAAGGCGCACTTGTCGCGCTACGAGCGGCTGCTCGGCAGCCGGGCTCCGCAGACGGAGGAAATCCGCATCCGCGGTCTCCTTATCGACAAGTCGTCCCGCCGCGTGTTTGTGAACAACCAGGAAGTGACGTTTACGACCCGGGAGTTCGACCTGCTGACGTTTCTCGCTTCCAACCCGAACCGCGTGTTCAGCAAGGACCAGTTGTTCGAGCACATCTGGGGCTACGATTCGGTCGGCGATATCGCGACCGTTACCGTGCACATCCACAAGCTGCGGGACAAAATCGAGCAGGACCCGTCCAATCCGCAGTATATCGATACGATCTGGGGCGCGGGATACCGGTTTAAGATTTGAGGCGAAATGAAAGATCCCGCACATGCTCTGAAAAGGAGCAGGCGGGATCTTGTTGTTTGCGAGAGTGCGCGGGGCTGCTTTCATGAGGCTGAACGCCTGCTACGCAGCGCCGGAACACCGCAGATGTCTTATTTTCAAAATCGGGCATTGGCTTATCGTTAAAGCATCGGTGTTCCGCTATATTCTTCAAAGCTATTTGCTTATCGGCCGGTGCTTCTTGACGGCGAGCCGCTTCCCGTCGAGCAGCTTCTTCACATCGGTCTGTGCGAGAAACACGCTGAGCAGCAACAGCGCCGCGCCAACGTACCCTCTGGACGTCAACATTTCCCCTGCAAAAACAAAAGCGAAGATCGCGGCGAACAACGGCTCCGTTCCGAAAATCAGCGCCATGCGCGTAGGCGAGGCGTGCTTTTGCGCGGTGACCTGCAGAACGAAGGCGACGGCGCTGCATAAGACGCTCAGGCCGAGAATGGACCACCACGCGTCGAACGTATCCGGCAGCTTCGGCGTCTCCATCAGGAAGGAGAAGGACAGCGCCCACAGCCCGGCAAACCCGAGCTGCAGCACGCCGAGGGCGATCGCATCCCCCTTTTTTACGACCGAGCCCGTCACGAGCATATGCACGGCGAACAGCAGCGAGCCGAGCATGCAGTACATATCCCCTTGATTGATCGTCAGCGACGAGGTCAGCGTCAGCAGGCCGATCCCAACGATGGCGAGTCCGATGCACAGAAGCAAGCGCGCTTCCGGTTTTTTCCTCAGGAAAAGGATCGACAATATCGGAACGAAGATCACCGAAAGACCGACGAGAAAGCCCGCGTTCGAAGCGGAGGTCGACCGGACCCCGAAGGTGATGAACACGAAGCTGAGAAACAAGATCGAGCCTAGCACAAAAGCGGAGCTCAACGTCGACCAATCGGCGCTCCGGACGCGCTTATGAAAGACAAGCGCCGATAATAGAAATGCAATCAGCAGCCGCAAAGCAATTAGATTAAATGTATCCAGCGATTGCAATCCGACTTTGGTGAACAAATACGAGGATGCCCACAGCATCGTCGCTCCCAGCATCATCAAATCCGCTCTAATTTCCATTCTCATCTGTCTGGCTCCCAACGCAATATGTATTTACACAACGATTAGTATAACGGTACACTATGAATAAGAAAAATGAATGTTTATCATATATTAAGTGAAATTTTTTCATGAAAAGGAAGACGATCCATGTCATTGGCCAAATACGAAGTATTCAGCACGGTTGTCGAGCTGGGCAGCCTGACCAGGACCGCCGAGAAGCTCAGACTGACCCAATCGGCGGTCAGCCATGCCATCGCCAGTCTGGAGTCCGAGTGGGGCTTTACCTTGCTGACCCGGGGACGCGCCGGAATCGGCCTGACGCCGAACGGCGCGCGCGTGCTAAAGCATGTCCGGGACATTCTCCAGCGAAGCGAGCTGCTCAAGCAGGAGGTCGCTTCGATTCAAGGGCTGGAGACCGGAACGGTGCGGATCGGCACCTTCACAAGCATTTCCACCCAATGGCTGCCCGGCATCATGAAGCGGTTTCAGGCGGAGCACCCGACCATCGAGATTAAGCTGCTGGAAGGCGACTACGACGAAATTAACGATTGGATTACGAGCGGCGCAGTCGATTTCGGCTTTCTCTCGTTAACGGCGGCCCGGCCTTTGGACATCATCCCGCTAACCAACGACAACCTGCTCTGCATCGTGCCGGACGAGTCCCCTTACCGCGAGATGACCGTCATGTCGCTTGCCCAGCTGCAGGCGGAGCCGTTCATTATGCCGAAGTGGGGCAAGGAAAGCGACCTGCTGCGGATTATCAAAATCAACCGGCTGTCGCTGAACATCAAATACGAAGTGCTGGAAGATCAAGCGATCATGGCGATGGTGAAAAACGGGCTCGGGATCAGCATTTTGCCGGCGATGGTGCTCTATGAGGCGCTGGATGGCATTCATATGATCGGTCTCGAAGGCGATCCGTACCGCACGATCGTGCTCGCGGCCGTATCCTTCAAGCACCTTTCTCCGGCTGCGCAAAAGTTCAAAAAGCATATTACGGCATGGCTGAGCGAGCAGCACGTATCGCTTTGACGGCACGGACCCGTATGCCGAACGAAAGGCGGCAAGACAAAATCAAACCGCAAGACATCATAGTAAAGGGCAAGGGACGAATTCCGGAATCGCCGGAAGCGTACCTTGCCCTTTTCATTTCACCGGTGCTGCTTCGTCGTACAAGCATCGTGCTATACGTAAGCCTTACCTTTGGTCAGGATGCACGGAACCCCGTTGCCGACGGCGCCCGGCTGGGACATTTTCTCGAGATACCGCAGTCCGCGCTCGCATTTGCGGCAGCGGGCGCATACGTCCGAGGTCACCACCTTCATGTTGAACTTGGTTTTGTCGATGGACGAAGCCGGGACGTTCTTTTTGGCAGTTTTCGCTTTGCTCACAGTCTTCATCTCCCGCGGCTTGGATGATGCATTCTATGAACGGCCCGAACGTTTGGTCACCGTGCCAGCAGGTGAAGGGAATATTATTATTTTTTACATACTCCGCTATATACAGACACTATCTAACAAAGGTATAATTTAACACGGAAAATATTAGTAAGAAAGTCCTGTAGAATTTATATCAGACATATGAAGGAAATATTTTATGGTTTTTCCCGATGGTTTTAAAAGATTTTCGATAATTTTTTATGTGAAGTTGTAGCAGGAAAAAGGGGTTTGAGACATAGATTTTGTTGATAATGTTTGAGGGGAGTTTTGAAAAGTGGCATCACACATAAACAATAACTTCATATTAATTGTATTATTACACGTCAGAAATTTACAAAGAGTATTTTTATTACCTTTTATAAGTATATGGCTGTTTTTCGCATTATCATCTATTGGTTATGCAAATCCTTCCATACTAGTAAGTCACGGTAATCAGGGGCTTGTTACAGCAGCATCCATTGTCAATGGATTGAATGAGAATATATATGATGTAGAATCCTTTGAACGAGGAAGCTATACAGGAACAAACTATATAGCAGGAGCAGGGACCATAACCAATGATCCGTAGAAGGTAATAACGGGGCAATACTCCGCCTACCTAGCCTCCCAACCTACACAGGAATGGAGAGATATTGCATATTCAGATACTAACAAGATCCGTTTTGAGAAAAACACAACGTATTCCGTGACATTTTCTTATAAATCAATCGTAGATCCAGTGAAAGCAAATAACGGCTACTTTTACTTTGTAGCTAGAGGAGTAGTATCGGATTATACGAGTGATAAGGGATGGACGGAATGGAATGACCAAGCAGGCAAGATAGGAACGAAAACGATCGTATTCACGACTGGAGATAAGGAGAATTATTTCCTGATCTGGGGCATTCATAACGGTGGTGCTTTATCTTTGGATGATATTGTAATTGAAAATAATAAGTATCAGTATGACCAAAATGGACGTTTAATTAAATATATTTCACCGAACCAGAGAGAAATCAAATATGACTACGATCTCAATGGGAATATAA
>JBHJMN010000041.1:0-50717 GCA_042219835.1 Paenibacillus elgii | reverse complement strand
GAGCAAATTCAATTGATCGTAGTAACGAAGCGCCTTGACCGACACTTGGCCGATCTTCGAAAACTCGCTGATTTTAAACATGGTTACACCTCGCTTGTCTAAATGTTATTTCTGCCCTTCCTTGCCTTAATCGAGTATAACTTTCCCGTTAAGGGGAGAGTCAAGCGGGATTCCATGGCGACGGCCGACCCGACGGTCAGTTCAAACGAACTCCATAATGACAAAAACATCCCATTCCTCACTCAAACGTGAGGCGGGATGTTTGTTTTTTTACTTCAATTGAATAGGTTGCTGTTGTGTCACGCAATGAATCATTCCACCATCTTTATAAAGCTCCCTTACGTCAATACCAACCACTTTACGCTCCGGATATAGTTTTTGAATGATATCGTTAGCTACTTTATCGTTAGGATCATTATAGTTAGGTACCAATACGACTTTATTTCCTATATAAAAGTTAACGTACGATCCTTTATAATCCAGCTTCTCTCCATTGTCTAAAGCGACATTATGTTTACTGAGCGGCAAATACACATATTTGTAAGGCTCACCTGAGGCGTTTGTTGCATTCAATAATGTTTTAATATCCTTGGCTGGCACCTCCCATTCGGCCAAGTCGGTTTCTGAGAATGTAATGATCGTAGATTTGTCGTAAAATTTAGCAAATCCGTCAATATGGAAGTCAGTAATGTCCGTGCCGGCTACTCCGTCTAACCAAATAAATTTTGTAACGCCAAGGCTGCTGAGCTGTTTTTCAATTTCCGCTTCGGATAAATCAGGATTTCGGTTTTTATTCATAATGGAGCTTCTGGTTGATAAAAAGGTACCATTGCCGTCCAGTTCAATTGCTCCGCCCTCGATTACGAGTTTGCCCAAATCAATTTTTTCCATTTTTAATTCTTTACTGAGGTGCTCACGAACGGAAGCGTCCTTTTCAAAAGGAGTTTTCTTCCCCCATCCATTAAATCCCGGGTCCCATATTTTTAACTTTTTATCTTGGTCATAAACAAAGATCGGTCCATTATCCCTTATCCACACATCATCCGTGGGAAAAATAAGGAAATCAATCATGTTCATATTTACGCCTTGGCTCGTAAGAGTTTTACTAATTTTCTCTTTCTCTTCTTGATTATATGCAACAATATGAACTTTCTCGCCTTCGCTTAAAGCACTTGCCATCTCGATCCAAATGTGCTCTATCCCTTTTTTATAATTTTCGCCATAGGTGTATTCATGAGGCCATTGTAACCAGGTACCTTCATGTTCACTTTTTTCATCCGGCATCGTGTATGTAACCATTTTTCTGCCTCCTTACTATATTTTAATAACCACAGAGACAGTATAAAGCTTCACACGGTGTGAAACTCAAGTCTTTTCGTTTTTTATAGCAATACCCACTTCCGTGACAAATGCGTCTTTATCTAATGTAACAAACTCATCTGCATAATATTTTTCAATAAAAGGGCCATCCAAAGGGTATCCATTTGAATGAGCCCAGTCATACAGGGCACTATAAGCATAACTAATATGGTCATAATTCCCTATATGTACAGTACATATATAATTGGTTTCCTCAAATAATTTGATCCTCGCATCTTTTACTTCCGTTTCTACTAATATGGGTTGAACGACTTCAACATCATATCGACAAAAATCCTTTTCCTCAACGGAATGAAAAATAGCAAAATGTTTGCCTGTCAACAAGAGATTCATTTCATTAGCAGATGTATCAAGTTCTTTCATTAACAACTCCAAGTCATCTGCATCGACTACTTTTCTTAAGCATAAAGCATGGAATGGTTTCCTTACTCCCCAAAACACATCATAAACGTTCGCCCTCATGATGGGATTCGCGGGTTCAATAACCTTTTTCATTTCCTCGATAGCATGACTATATTCAATAGCTTTTTCATTCAATTCAGCAATCTTCTGTTGATATAAGACTTTGATCGCTTTCGAATCCATGTCGAGTACATTCTTTATTTCATCCATTGAAAAATGGTATTTACGCAGCAATTTGATTCGATTCACGATTTCAATATCATCGTTCGTATAATATCGATAACCGTTCAATTCATCTTTTTTGGGCGTTAATAAAGCTTTCTCATCGTAATACCTGAGCATTCTTTGGGATATTTTATTTATCTTCGAAAATTCTCCTATTTTGTACATCAACGCTGTGTTCCGGTAACTTTGTACACATTTGTATACAAGGTTTCTTTAAAATGCACAAACTCCTTTTCCGTGAGCATTTGAGGATAGCTCATCATCTTGAGCGGTAATTCAGATTGTCCTAACTGAAGTGGAGGTTGTACGTATTCGAAAGGATTGAGGTGAAACCCCAATCGCTCATAAAAGCCTATTCTCCGTTGGGCCAAGTCCGTATCAGGAGGTTCTACCTCCAATACAATGGGTTTTAACGACTCTTTGATATATGCATTCATTAATTTTCCACCTACGCCACTTCCCCGCGTGGCTGGATCGACGGCAATATGTTCCACAAACCGGAACAACGGAAATTCCCATGCGGCCAAAAAAGCGATCATTTGGTTATTGTCATTCATTTCCGTAATGAGACGGTAATGCGGATCGGCCAGCAGCTCCTTCTGCCCGGCATAAGTTCTCCGTTCGTTTTCAGGAAATGAGGCTTCCATAATCGCGAAGATTTTATCAAACTCTATGGTGTTCATGATCAGATTCTCCTTTTAAAATCGGGATAACCGGCAGCTTTCCAATTCTTTCAACTGCACGTTGTCTATAATCTCATTTGCGGCCAAGCGGCTAATAACAGGAGCCAGCGTAATAGCAGAATGCATAACTGCCAAGTAAAGACCCTTTATCTGATCATGAAATCCGACAATAGGGTAACCGTCTTCAGGCATGGGTCGCATTCCAACCTTGATACTTTGCAGCTCCAAATTCTCGCCTCCTTTTAATTGGTGACGAAAAGTTTCAAACGCTCGCTTTCCAATGGCCTCCGGCCCGTTTTCACCCGACTCGTCCATATAATCTTCCGCCGCAATTAGCGTATCATCGGTTAATTGCCTTGCTTCAAACTTTGGATTGGAAATCAAGGTGTGGATTAACTTTTCTTTCGATTTCATGTGGATGATAATAGAAGGCGAAGGAGCGACGGGGACATCGAAGCCTAACGGCTTACAGAGCTCAGGCACAGCTGCGCCGGCGGCCAGGACGATGACATCGGATTCTATAAAGCCATGTGAGGTGTATACGCCAACAACCTTGTCGCCCTCTTTTTTTATTTGCATAACTTTTGTATCAAAAAGGAGTTTCGCTCCATTTGCCTCTGCTTGTTCCACTAAACGTTTTGTTGTTAAAATAGGATCTACTCCGCCTTCTTCAAAAGCAAAAGCAGCTTCCTCCGGATATTCCTTCAAATTCGGTTCTAATTCCAGGATCTGCTGCCGAGTCAGTTTTTGGATATGAGACTCCTCCGTATTTGTAGGAACTCCCCATGTCAGCGCTCCGCGCCAGTTTATCTTTAAATCCGGCAGCTCTTTTTCCAATTCACGATATTCGGCTAACGTTGCATCATACAAATGTCGAAAATTTTTTAATACCCGGCCTGAAGGATTTATCCAAGCGAAAGATTTTTCAGTTACTTCACAGGCAACTGTTGAATGACTCTCGATTAACGTGACATCCTGATGCCGTTTTGATAAGTTATAGGCCATTGACGCACCGACAATACCTGCGCCAATCACGATAATCTTTTGTTTCCTAATCATGTACGTTTCCCCCTACAACCAGCGTTTACTCCATAAAATCGTTGCCATAATATTGTAGCACACGACAAGGCGTGGACGGAAATCTGACACATAACAAGGTCATTTACCAATGTTGCTATTTTGCGGCGGTCTTTGTATCCGATGCCCCATCATGTTGGGGCTATCCTGTTACGCGCTTGTGACCGGTACTGTCCCGGGGTTACACCCGTCCATTTCTTAAAAGCGCTTTGAAATGCGCTTGGCTCCGAAAAAAACAGCAAATAGGCAATGTCGCCGATCGTATAATCACTTTTTTTCAAATAACTCATGGCCAATTCCTTGCGTACCCTGACAGATAATTCATTATAGGAAGTTAGCTCCGCCTTCAACTTATTCTGGAGTGTTCTTGTGCTTATTGCGAAATGTTCTGCGGTTTGCTGTAAGGTCGGAAAAAAGGATGGAACACACTCTTTCATCCATTGGATAACCCGATCTGAAAATAGGCTTTCCTGTGTCAGCTCATCTCTGGTTTCCTGCGCAATGTTCTCGAAAAGTTCCAGCAGTCTTGCATCGGAATACAAAATCGGGTATTTCAGCACGTCCTTACTCATACGAAGAACATTGTCTTTCTCGCCAAAGCGGGGAACTTTCCCGAAAACCGCCTTATAAGGCTCTATATCCGCCGGTGCGTCATGTATAAATTGAATCTCATGCAGCGGGATGCGACAGTTGCTAAGCTTGTTGATCAAATGATACAGCGAGCTCGCCATCTCCTCCACACTATGACGCGATATTTGACCGGGATGCTGTAAAAAATAGCGGATCAGGACTTCTTCGCCCTCCACTTCCCACTCCAGATGAAATACGCTGCATAGAATCACATTGTATCTTTGATAAGCGGTTAGCGCATCTGCAATGGTTTTAGAATGCAAAATTACATAACCGAGAATGCCCATATCGGTAAGCTCTATGATCCGTCCTTGGTGCAAGCCGAAATGATCATCTCGCGTGTAATTCGCTGCGGCGACCATCAATCGCTCCAATTCCTCTTCCGTAATATGGGCCTCTTTATCCTGTAACAAACGACTGTCAAACGATGCATATTTAAAATATGGATCCAGTTCATATCCTTTATGCGTAATTGTTTTCATCATCGGATATATTATTGTGATAGGAACTCCCCGGTTCTTCAATTTTCAATCCCCTTTTGCGCGAATCAGCAAGACCCTTGCGCTGTCGAGCATTCATTTATCTTTCAATTCGTTCTATGCTAATTACAGACTTGTATTCATATTATATCGCAAACAGCCACTAAGGTAAGGATTAATTGGGGGCAAGAGGAGGAACTGAAAATGAAATCGAAGATTCTCGTTATTAACGGACATCCCGACCCGCAGAGCTTCTGCGCGGCTTTGTCCGACGCTTATATGAAAGGGGCTGCGTCCAGCCAAGCCGAGGTTCGCTCTATTGACTTGAGCAAGATCACATTTGACCCGAACCTGAAATTTGGTTACCGTAAACGAACGGAATTAGAGGAGGATCTGATCGAAGCGCAAAAACTCATCAAGTGGGCGGATCACCTTGTATTTGTTTATCCTACATGGTGGGGTGTAATGCCAGCCATTCTGAAAGGATTTATTGACCGGATCTTTCTCCCTGGCTTCGCTTACAAATACCGGGAAAATTCTTCTATGGTGGATAAACTCTTATCCGGCAAGTCCGCGCATTTGATCGTCACTGCCGATACTCCGTACTGGTACAATAAGCTGGCCTATGGTCATGCAGAATACAATGTGATGAAACGCAACATATTGAAATTTTGCGGAGTGTCGCCTGTACGCGTTACGGAGCTTGGTCCGATCAGAGGGTCATCGGATGAAAAACGCGCGAATTGGCTGGCTAAAGTAAATCAGCTTGGGACGAAATTGGCTTAAGTACTTTCTGATCTCAATAATACATCATCTAATACTTAGAGGAGCTGCGCATTTAGCGAGCTCCTCTATTTCGTTGCCATGGGAATTAAACGCGTGGATTCACATACGAAGCTGAATGCCGCACGATTGACCGGACAGGCGAATCGCGTTCCGAACTTGTTCGAATCGGACATTCATTATTTATATGATGGTTCGAGTGATGGTTCGAGCACCGTTACCTTATGCCTGGAAACGCAAGCCCCCGGCGATTTTTCTTTGCCTGCAGGTGATTGCCTTAGCATACAGAGCCTTGTGGATGAAGAAGAGTTTAACTACAGGCTGGAGAATGTTATATAGCAGACGTTGTTGTCCATCCGGAACATCGAAGCAAGGGGGTTGGAAAGCTGTTAATTCAGTGGGCGCAGCATTTTGTGCAAACGGAACCGCACCTGAATGCGCTGAGCTTGCACGTCGTAAGCAGCAACCCGCGTGCCAAGCACCTATACGAGCTCCTGTCATTCCAGACTCAGTTACAACAGAATAGCTTACTACGGCGTCTTTTTTTCAAGGAATCAAACTGGTACTATATGGTTTTAAAATTAAAGTGAGAAGGTGATGAGGAAAACCCCTGATCATTGTCTTTGTATTAACTTTTTGTGATGGCGGTTACCCAAACTTGAAACGAGCCTGGGAAACGACTCCGAGGCTCGTTTCGAGTTGAATCGCGCCTTTACCCTTTGACGGAACCGACCAGCATCCCCGAAATAAAATATCGCTGCAAGAACGGATATACCAACATGATCGGCAGTACCGTAATCATCGTGATCGCCATCTTCAAGCTTTCCGGCGTAACCGTGTTGACGCTGGCGTTCAAGGCTCCCGATTGCATCAGGGTCGCGTTATTCGCGGTGGAAAGCGTTTGGTAGAGCACGTACTGCAGCGTGAACAATTCGGGATTCATCGCATTATACAGCTGCGTATCGATAAAGCTATTCCATTGCCCGACCGCCGAAAATAGAACTACCGCGGCAAGAACGGGAAGACACAGCGGGAAAATAATCCGCCAAAATACCGTCAAATCGTTCGCTCCGTCCACGACGGCCGCTTCTTCCAGCGAATCCGGCAAGCTTTCGATAAATGTTTTGATCAGGATCATGTTGAATACGCTTACAGCAGTCGTGACGATGTATACCCAAAACGACTTGGAAAGATTCAGCTGAACAATAAGAACATACAGCGGAATTAGCCCGCTGGAGAAATACATCGTAAAGACAAAAAACTTGCGCCAAAAGCGAACCGCTATAAAATCGTCTCTCGTTAAACAATAGGCCGCCATCGACGTTACGAAAATCATGACGACCGGGCCGAGAATCGTCCTTCCGACAGAAATCAATATACTATGGAAGATCGCCGGATCTTCAAACGCCCGCGCGTAGGCGTCAAGCGTGAAGCCCGCCGGCAATACCAGCAATCCTTGGGGCAATTTACTCGGTTCGCTGAGCGAATAGCTGATGATATACAGGAAAGGAAAAAACATGAGTATCCCGACAAAGGCCATCAATACATAGTTGCCAGCGTCAAAGAGCCGGTCGAACGTTGTTCTATTTTCCATAGCAGCCCCACCTTTACAGCAACGATTTGCCTGTCATTTTCTTGGATAGCTGGTTGGCCCCGACAACAATAATCAGACTGACAATCGTCTTGATGATGCCAACCGCCGTCGCATAAGAGAAATTTCCGAGTTTGAGGCCGAATTTATAAATATACATGTCCAGAACCTCCATCGTTTCCCAGTTGGTCGGATTCGTGAACAGGTAGAAAAGGTCGAAATCGGAATTGAGTACCCAGCCAATGTTGAGAATCAACAAAATGATGAACGTCGGTATCAAATTCGGCACCGTAATATACCATATTTTTTTGAATCTTCCCGCTCCGTCCATGTCGGCCGCTTCGTACTGCTCGGCAGAAATGGATGTGATTGCCGCAATATAGATAACGGCATTGTACCCCAAATACTTCCAGCCTTGCACAAAGATGACGAGGAGCCATGAATACGCTTTATCCCCAAGTACATTAATGCCTTGCTCGAGAATCCCAAGCTTGATCAGCGACACATTGATCGCCCCGGTCGAACTCCCTAGCAGTGCATGAATAATCGCATACACGATTACCCACGAAACGAAGTACGGGAAGAACGAGACGGTTTGAATGATTTTTTTGAACCACTTCTGACGTACCTCATTTAACAATATGGCGAACGCCAAGGCAACCGTCAGGTTCAAAATAATGACCGAGAGGTTCATAACGAGCGTATTGCGAATTAAATAAATATAATCCGTGCTTTCCATGAAAAACATTTTAAACTGCTGAAGACCGATCCATGGAGCCTTCCACAGATTGATGCCCACCTGATAATTCTTGAATGCGATTAGCCACCCGAACAGCGGTACATAATGGAAGAGAACAGTTAACAGAACCGCCGGAGAGATCATTAGAAACAAATATTTTTGCCTGAATACTTTCTTTACCCATGTCGCTTGGTATTGTCGTGCTGCTCCCGAGACGATCACTGCCGCTTCCTGTTTCGCCATCTGCGCGAGCCCTCCTCCCCTGACAAACGCTAAATTTGAGCACCTGGGGAATTTACAAGGTAACTATAAATTCCCCATGGTTTGCTTATTTCGTATACTCTTTCACTTTGGCTTGCTGCTGCTGGAAGAGCTCGTTGTACTTATCGACGACTTTTTGCGGATTTAGCGCCTGATATTGCTTCATCAAGTCTTGCCAAATCTGTTCGAATTCTGCTTCGGACTTGGCCATGACGAGTTTAGCCGAATTTTTGACGCGAAGCTCGACGATTTTTTGGGAAACCATTCCTTCGGAGCTGGTAGGGTCGATAATGATCCCGCTCGCCAATCCGCCCGGAGCAGGGACACCATTCTTCCTGAACCAATCTTTCGAGTTGGCCCATCCGAGCGTTTTGTAAGTGTCCGCCACCGTCTTGGTTAAGGAAAATTCGTCAGCAGCCGCGGTATCGTTCAAGAGATTGTAAGGCTGGTTGTCCTTCGCCGTAAGAAGCCTTAGCCCAAGGAACGACATACCGACTCCGATGCCTTGCTTGGATAAGTAATTCGGGTCTTCCCGATATCCTTTTTTAAATTCGTCCGTCAGAACCCGCTTGCCGTCGACTCGCTTGTAATGAACCCCTTCTATACCGGATTGAAGCAGGGTCTGCCCTTCCTCAGAAGAGACCCAATCGATCAGCTCGAAAATCCGCTTCGGGTCCTTGGCGTTCTTCGTAATGATGATGGAATCGTACGGACGTACCGTTTCCAAACGAAGATTTTTCTTCTGACCTTCCTTGACCATCGTGTTCGTCTGAATCGGTAGCTGGACGTATCCGAGTTCCGGATGTCCCGCTTTTTCGAGCGTTGTATTGACCGGATCTTTAATCCACATCGTATAATAGAAACCTAAGGCTTGGCCGGAATTGACTTTCTCCGTCACTTGGGTGAGCGTATCTGTGAAGCTTTCGTTATCGAGCAGCCCTTCGCGATATAATTTGTTGAAGAACTGGTACGATTCTTTTGTATACGCATTCAAAAGCATGTCTTCAAATTTCTGGTCTTTTATATTGAAGATAACGCCTTCATTGCCGACCGAGATATACTTGTCCCCTTTCTCGTACATGATGGGCATGATACCGGCCATCCCCCACGATTCCGCGAAAGGAGCGACAACCCCGAGCGTTTTCTTGCCGTTCGTCGTCGGATGCGCGGCGATCGCTTTCTTCAGGAATTCCACATAGTCATCCGTGCTCAACAGCTTCGGATAGCCCTGTTCCTTGAGAATATCGCTACGAATGGCGATGTCGTTGCATTCACAAAAGTTGTTGACATCCTGTGGTACGTTCGTTTCCCATTTGTACAATTTGCCGTCGCTCGCCGGCAGCCGCCAGTAAGGAATGGAAGGCTTATTGGCCTCGTTAAAATATTTGGCATCCTTCAAATAATCATCCAGCGGCAGCGCAGCGCCTGCATTGATATATTTGGTTACTAAATCCTGACGTTCTACGCGCAGCAGCTCCGGATAGTCTCCGGAAGCAAGCATCATGTTCAACTTATCCCGGTAATCGCCGCTGAAAGGAATGAATTCAAAGACGATGTTGAATTTATCTTTAATGACTTTTCCGACCGGAGTCTCATCACTTCTCTTCACGATCGTATTCCCCGTCGAAGTGACTAATACCTTGATGGTATATAACGATCCCTCACCTGTCGGAGCGTCGCCGCTTGCTCCCGGATTCGAACCCGTGCCCCCACAAGCCGTCGCAAACAGCAGCAGCGCCGCTACGCCAATCCCCGTCATTCGTTTCCACAGTTTCAAAAGTCATCCCCCCTTTGAAGTATCCCTTGCCCTCAAATCACAATTTAATAATTTGATCCGCATACGAGCCGCTCTTCCGGAAGTTGGGCATCTCCATCGCTCTTCCGCCGTTCATAACGGATAGCTCGGATAACAGCGCTACGGCTGTCCATTCACAGGCGTCGTAAACATCAATGGCAGGCTTCTCCAACCCTTTAACCGCATTTACGAAATCCTCGATGATGAAATAATCGCTCCCCCAATGTTTCGCGTTCTTCTGCTCCTCCGTTGCATTCTTGTAGCGGTCCGGCAAATAGTCATAGAAGTCGCTCAGCGGGCGCCATTCCCTATTGTAAGCGGGATCACCTCCCATCGATTCCAGCCACACTTTATGCTGATCGCCCATACCGCGCGGCGCTTCGAAGCATCCCTTCGTTCCTTGCAAAGTGTAGTTCACATTAAGCGGCCGCTTCGAAATGCAATCGGTGCGAAGCTTGATCAGCTTCCCGCTTTCCATCTGGCAGAGCGTAATCGTCGTATCTTCTTGGCGAAAGCGGGAATCCGTATGCCACCCTGAACCATAGCAAGAAACGGATCGAATCCGGTCGCCTTCGAACCACTTCATGACCGGCCCGAGGCTGTGTGTCGGATAAAAATTCCCTCGCTTGCCTAACTGCCAATACTTGCGCCAAGTCGGTGCTGTTTGCTCTGCTGCATTCACGCGGTTGAATTGGTAAGCCAAGCTGCGAACGTCGTGAAGATATTCCCCTTCGCCAAAGTAGACTTCGCCGAACAAGCCTTTCTTCACCATATTGGTAATGATCTGATTTTCCGGAATGTAGCAATAGTTTTCGGCCATCATATACACGCTGTTAGACGACTCCACAACTTCCTTCAACCACCACAATTCATCCATCGTGACTCCCGCCGTAACTTCGCAAAACACGTGCTTTCCTGCTTGCAAAGCTGCGATCGTTTGCGGTACGTGAAGCTGCATGGGGGTAGAGATGACTACGGCATCGATGTCCGATTCCAGCATATCTTCGAAAATTCGGTAAGTATGCTGTATTCCGTGCTCACGCGCCGCTTCCTGAAGGTACTCCCCATCCAGATCGCAAAGCGCCACAACTTCCGTATCGGGGCAACTCTGGAAGCCCTGGAGGCTACTGAGTCCGCGTACTCCTGCGATCCCCACTTTAATTGTCATATTCATCCACCCCAAATCATTTTTTCGATATAATTGACCATAGCCAAGATTTGTAAGCCCTTTCATTTTTAACGGTTCGTGTGCTCTGCCTCACACTTTTATTGTAGAGGAGGCATACCGTGAATGTAACATGACAAAACCGTTATTATAGCAGGACAAAAAAGCACAGATTACGAAAGCGCTTTAAATTGTCGCGTCCGGACCGTTTTCTTGTACTCTGCCGGAGAAACCCCTTTGAATTTCTTGAAGATCCGATAAAAATAATTTAAATCCTTGTAGCCGACCTCCTCGCAGACTTCATACGTTTTCAAATAACCTTCTTCCAACAGTTTTGCCGCTTTTTCCATTCGGACCCCGTTTAAATAATCGACGAATCCCATGCCCGTATGCTTTTTGAACAGCTTGCCGATATACCCTTGGTTAAGAAAAAACTTGTTCGAGAGAGTCGCCAAATTAAGGTCTGTATTATAATGGCAATTCACATACTGAACGATATGGTTGAGCACATCATGGTCGAAACCGCCGCACTTCTCCTTGATATGGAAAGCCGTTTTGACACATGCGGCCTCAATAAACGCAACCAGCTCCAGTACGTCGTTATTGACACTGAAAGTCCCGGTATCGATTTCGTTGTCCAGAATGATTTTTAAGTCGCCGCCGATTTCGTTCATCATGGTCGCAAGCTCCATAAAAATGCCGATCATGATGGAATACAGTGCTTTATTCGGCTGTTGTAAAGAATCCGCATAATGGGAGAGGCGTTCCGTCTCATGCAGGATACCGGCCTCATCGCATTGTCGAACCTTGTTTATCAGGACGGAATGATCCCAGACGGAATCCGAATTGCAGTCCATTTCCATATTGTCGTAGATCGCTATACCGGCTCCGTGAACCAGCCCTTGCCATTTTGCGGCTCTGCAGCTATTTCGATACGATTCGGGAATGGCTGCGGCGCTCATCGCCTCATTTCCGAGTCCGATAATAATCTCGCCGCTTGTTACATGCTGAATATCCATATACAACTCGGGCAGCACTACTTCTTTAATGTAACTCATGTCATGCTCCCCGCTGTAAAGAAGAGCCCCGAGTAGATCCTTCTGCTCCGGTTCAAACACATACCCGCATTTATGCTTTTCCAGCGCGTTGCCCATGATTTCCTTCACGATCTGCTTTGAAATGCCGTATTTCATTTCTCTTGGATGACAGTCTGCATACCGATTATCGCCAAACAGCACGATAGAGACGCAGCAGGTGCTGTCCGTCAGGTTTTTTCCCCAATCCCCCACATCGTAATCCGTTTGGTCCCAGGCTCCGGTTTTGACCAGCTGAACAAGAAGCTTTTCCCGTATAAAATTCTCTTGCTTTTTTAGCGACCGTTCGTTGATGCGTTCATGATCCAGCTCTTTTTTTATGGATCGAACCGTGCTTTCCAGCATATCCCTGTTGATCGGCTTCAATATATAATTGCGGACCCCGTATCGTAAAGCCTCTCTTGCATATTCAAACTCCGAGAAACCGCTAATGATGATAACTTTGGCGCCATTGCGCGTTTCATTCAGCTTTTTTACCAGCTCGATGCCGGTCATTTCGGGCATTCGAACATCCGTAATAATGATATCGGCAGCTGTTGACTCCAGCTGTTTGAGCGCATCCGAACCGTTACGCGCAACGCCCGCAATTCCGAATCCCTCGCTCTCCCAATCGATGATCAGCTTAAGTCCTTCGCATATATTGGGCTCATCATCCACAAACAAAACTTTATACATGTCTATCCCCTCCTGTTCAACTGGCGTCCGTTACCGGTAAACTGACCACTACCTCAGTCCCAATCTCCTTGCCGCTGTGTATGACCAGGCCATATGGATCTCCGAACAACAATTTGAGCCGGGTATGAATATTGCGGAGCGCGATCCCGGAGCAGCCCATAGGAGTGTCTGCTTGATTACTCTTATGAATCGTCTCCCTCAATAGATTCAACTCATCCTCATCCATTCCAGCTCCATTATCCGTTATCGTAATAACAAGCTTTCCATCCGCGATACGGCCGCGCAGCGTTACAGTTCCCCCAGCCGCCTTTCTTTCTATTCCATGGTAGATCGCATTTTCGACTAGCGGCTGCAAAATCAGCTTCGGGATATATACGTTCAGCAGATCGGAAGGCACATCGTTCTCGTAGTTGATCCTGTCGCCATACCGGTATTTTTGGATCAGGAAAAAAGATTCGACAAACCGCAATTCGTCCGAAAGCTTGTAAATATCGTTATGATTGCTTAGCGCCAGCCTGAATGTTTCGCCAAACATTCCGATGATATCCGAAGTCTCCCTATCGCCCTTCGTGAGCAATTTCATACGAATGGATTCAAGGGTATTGAATAAATAATGCGGATTGATCTGGCTCTGCAGCGTATGGATTTCCGCCTCCCTTGCCCTGGTTTCAATAATGCTATTTTTGAGCTTTTCCTTCGTTACCCGAATTTCGGCTTCATAGACCTCATGAATCAATGTGTCTATTCTTTCGATCATTTCATTAAAGCTGTTATCCAGGATGCTAATTTCATCTGTGCCTTCTGCTTCATCCGAAATCGTAAAATTTCCTCTTTTGACATTGCTGATTTTTCTTAGAAGCTTGCTTATTCTTCCCGTAATATTCCTGGATAGGAGAACCGTCAATAGGAAAGAAAACACGATGCAGAGCACGGAAAGAACAACGCTTGTCATTCTGATTTGTTGAATGCTTGAATGTACGGCCCCTGCTGGAATCATATATACAATGCTCCAATGGTTTATGTTGATCGACGGACGATCGATCTGTTTTCTGAGCATAATGTAATCGCTTCCATCATAGCGTGCAAAAGAATATTCTTTGCTATCCTTCCTGTACTCTTCTTCGAAGGGGACTTCATTCAAGTTTACATATTTTTTTTCGTGTTCGGTAGAAAGAACAAGGTTACCTGCAGCATCGCTAATAAATATTTTTTTCCCCCCTTCAACCTCCTTTGAAATAATCGAGTATAGTTCATCTTTCCTGAAAAAGACTGCAAGCACGGAATTCGGCTTATATTCGCTTGTATCGCTAAACAGAAATCTGTAATTGCCTAAATACTCCTTATTGGATATGTTGATTGCGTTTCCGGCTCCAACCCACTTGATTGTCCCCCCTCCCGGGTTTGAAAGATCCGCCCATCCTTCCTTTGCAAGATCATCCATGGAATGATTCGTAATCCCGGAAAACCCGATGGTAGAGTTTTTAGTATAGACGCGAATAAGCGCTTCGGAATTTTTATAGTTTAACATGGACATTAGCGGCTTGATGAACAGGTTGAAATCATTCAGCGCCTCATAAGGCGATGTATACTCGGTATTCAAGTATTTCGTAAACTGAAGGTCGTTCGACAGCCCGTCGGCCATATCGTAGTAGACTTTCAACTTATTCGTTAAATTCTCGTCAAGCTGTTCGACTGAAACCTTGGACAGCTCCAAGGAGCTTCTGAAAGCGATGGATTCAATACTGTTCGAGAGGAAATATTCCAGAACAATGATCGGAATAATAGTCACGATCACGTAAATCAAAATAAACTTTTTCCAGAGCCTTATGTTGTTCGAGATCAACCGATTTGGAAACATTCCCAACCCCCTATTCCCACACCTGATTCATGGGCGAATCGTGCCGGTCACTTTCTATTATAGCTTTTTATACGTTATGAATATAGAGTGAAATCGTTTACAGAGGAAGTCACGCGAAGAAATTTAGTTGACTATGTCAATTATAAGCAT
Organism: Paenibacillus elgii; assembly: GCA_042219835.1. Classification (GTDB taxonomy): domain Bacteria; phylum Bacillota; class Bacilli; order Paenibacillales; family NBRC-103111; genus Paenibacillus_G; species Paenibacillus_G elgii_A. The sequence goes on along the minus strand of JBHJMN010000041.1, from coordinate 35,730 downwards.
TATTATTCTAGTATTCATTTTAAACTTTAGATGAATTATAGCTTCGGAAGATCAGGAGGATAATAGATGGAATCGATTCAATACGTTGAAAAAATTCGTAAATTCAATCGGTCTTATGCAAATGTGTTAGGTAAAATCGATCAACAAATTTATAATCAAGCTTTTTCATTAACAGAAGCAAGAGTGATAACTGAAATCCATCATGGAAATGGCTGTACGGCAACGGAGGTTAGAGAAAAACTAGGGATTGACCGAGGCTATATGAGCCGAATGCTCCAACGATTTGAGGATGAAAATATCATCCTTAAAAAACAGTCAAGTGAGGATAAACGCCAGTATGCCCTCTTTCTAACCAAGGATGGCGAGAACATTTACGAAGACTTGGTTGAGCATGCGCGTCGCGGAGTAGATAACATGATTAAACCCTTATCAAAAAATGATTTATCCAGAATGGTCGAAGCCATGGAAACCATCGAATCTGTGTACTCGAAACAATATTCTTCCGCTTCAGAAGTCCTTATTCGGCCATTTCAACCGGGAGATGTTGGATACGTCGCGCATCTTCATGGAAGGATCTATAATAATACCTATAAGTTTGGCCAAATGTTTGAATATTATGTTATGAAAGGTTTAGCAGACTTTATGATGAATCCCGGTGGAGGAGAGCTATGGGTTGCCGAAGTGAACGGTGGAATCGTCGGTTCGATTGCAATTACAAAGTCCAGTGACACCGTTGCCCAACTCAGATGGTTTATAATAGATGAATCTTTTCAAGGAAAAGGCATCGGAAAAAAACTCATTGAGACCGCTCTCAGCTTCTGTAGAGAAAAAAGCTATGCACATGTGTTCTTATGGACCGTAAGCACATTAGAATCGGCCCGTTCTATTTACCGGAAATATAACTTTAAATTAACTGACGAAAAACCAAACGACGAATGGTCCGCAACGAAATTAATTGAAGAACGATGGGACCTTGATCTTCATTGAGAACGAAAGAAAGTAAAATGAAATGCAGGCCAATCCGCGGTTCTGGCAATACGCCACCCGCTTGGCCTTATTTCATCGCTTTTACCGCGCTCATGAGCTTCGTTTTAATACACTTCTAGCCAACTCAATAAAGACCCTGATCGACGGTGAAACCCATTTCTCTTGATGCCATAGCATTTGAGTAGCAAATCGTATTTCAGATAAATCCCAAGGCAAAGCGATCAGTTCTCCCCGCTCCACCTCTCCCTTGATCGCCATTTCAGGCAGCAAGGCAATGCCCAGCCCCATCATAGCGCATTGTTTAATGGCCTCTGCGCTGTTAAACTCCAGTTCGGTCAGGCTGTCGGCCCCTTTTCTCAACAACGTGCGATAGAAGTACGTCCGATAAGAGCAGCCCTTTTCGCTTAATAACATATGCTCCCGGTGAAAATCCTCTATGCTTAAGGTTGATCGCGAAGCTAATGGATGGTCGGGAGAAACGACCATAAGAAAGGGCTCGTCCAACAAAAGCTCCGTATGAAGGTCCGCAGATACGGCGGGTTCATCCAGTATAAAGACCACATCCGCGTTTCCTTCTCTCAGACTCTGTTTCAAATTGTGACTGGACAAGGGCCGGAACAACAGACGAACGTGTGGATAGCGCTCGCGAAAAAGCCGCAGCAATGCGGGCAGCCGGTACGTACAGAGCGCTTCGTCCGCACCGATGATGACGGTACCTGTCAACTCCCCGCTTTGACTTGCGGCATGCCGGGCCTCTTCTACATCATTTAAAATTTTGTTGGCATAGGGCAAAAACCGGCGGCCTGCATCTGTTAACACAACACTCTTGCCCAAGCGATCCAGCAGCTTGATCCCCAATTCTTCCTCCAAAGCTTTGATTTGCATCGTGACAGTAGACGGAACATAGTTCAATGATTCGGCCGTTCGGCTAAAACTGCGGGTGGAAGCAAGTGTCCAAAATGTTTTTAGCTGACGGATATCCACGGGAACAGCACCTCTCTATTCAAATAAAATGAACATTATCATCAAAAACGTTTCGTTGATTTGATAATAACCGTATCGTAGAGTAAAAATCAAGCTTCACCCTAAAATCTTGTATAACAGAGGAGAGTCGAATCATGAAAGATTACGAAATTTATTCACTTGGGGATATCGTGCTGCAATCGGGTCAAACGCTGCCTCAAGCCTTTCTTGCCTATAAAACCTACGGAACCTTAAATGCCGCCAAGAGCAATGCTGTTGTCTATCCTACCTGGTTCGCCGGTCTGCATACCGATAACGAGTGGTTGATTGGGCCAGGCAAAGCTCTCGATCCCGATAACTATTTTATTATTGTGCCTAATATGTTGGGCAATGGTCTGTCTTCCTCCCCAAGCAATACACCGGCACCTTGTGACAGATCGAATTTTCCACTCGTCACGATTTATGATAATGTCCGGCTTCAACATCGGCTCGTCACCGAGAAATTTGGCATTACAAAGCTTGCTTTAGTCATTGGCTGGTCGCTCGGAGCGCTGCAAACCTTCCAATGGGGGGCAAGTTATCCCGAGATGGTCGAGCGGATTGTACCGTTTGGCGGAACAGCAAAGACCAGGCCGCATGCTCAGGTTGTTTTCGAGTCGCTTATTGCGGCTTTGCAAGCAGATTCCAATTGGAAGGAAGGCTTCTATACCCATCCACCTGTAGCAGGACTCGCCGCAATGGGACGTTCCTATGCCCCATGGGGGTTTTCTCAGGCCTATTATTTGGAGCAGCTCTATCAGGCGGAGGGATATTCGACGTTGAAGGCTTATCTTGAAGACTATTGGGATCAGGTGTTTCTTTCCTTTGATGCCAACGACTTGATCGCCATGCTCCGTACGGGTATAAACGGGGATATTAGCGCCAATCCTGAAGACAATGGAAATTTTGAGCAGGCATTAAACCGGATCACAGCTCATACCCTTGTCATGCCGGGATCAACCGATCTGTTTTTTCCTCCTGAGGATAATGCGTATGAAGTGAAGCATATGCCGAATGCGATTTTTCGGCCTATCGAATCCAAATGGGGACACTGCTTCGGGATCGGCCAAAACGAACAGGATTCTCTCGTGATAGACAACCATCTGAAACAATTTTTACAGCTGGGACAAAATTAGACAATCGCCTTTCGGAAGCTTAATTGAGCTCTTGACTTTATACCCGACTAGAGGGTGTATACTCATACTCAAAGAAGGGAAGGTGAAGCATTGTTTAAAATTAGTGAATTTTCCAGGCTAAGCCGAATTCCGCTGCAAACCCTGCGCTATTACGATCAGCTCGGAATCTTAAAGCCGGCCAAAACCGACGAATCGACCGGGTATCGGTACTACTCCGCGGAACAGCTGCTGGAGATGAATCGGATCGTCATTTTTAAAGAATTGGGGTTTACGCTGCAGCAAATCGCGCATCTTCTTCAAGAAGATATATCGGCTGAACAGATTCGCGGCATGCTTAGACTCAAAGAAAGCGAAATCGAGCGACAGCTTGATGTCGAACGGTCCAAGCTTGCCCGGGTTAAAGAACGAATGCAGCTTGTGGAGCGCGAAGGAAGGTTGGATAAAGATCAGGAGGTTGTCATGAAGCGCGTTGAAGACATGCATATGATCACTTATGCTTCCACAGGCACAGCTGACGTGATCCCAAACCTCTTCGACATTTTCGATGGCCTTCTCGATAGCCGCTCCAGAGCTTCCTTATCCGGGCCGCAGACGGTGTTATGGGACGCACCCGGCAGCACGCTGCATGCCTTTGAGCTTGAGGTCGGCTATGCCGTGAAATCGGACGTTCCTAAGCTGCCTGAGCATCTCCATCTCCGTTTCCTGCCTTCGGAGACCGTAGCCACGCTGCTGTTCCGTTCGGATTCGGCGTTTTCGGAGACGGCATGCCTGGACCTTGCTGCATGGATCGACCGTAACGGCTACCGCATTCGAAGCGACCGGCCTGGAAGAGAAATTTATGTCCCCCTTTCGGGGGAGCCAGATACTCGCCTCATCGAAATTCAAATTCCGATTGAAGTTGTAGAGGAACGTCAATGAGTAACAAACGGATCGTCTATTTACTTGCCCTGGCCGTATTTCTTATCGGGACAATTGAGTACATTATAAGCGGAATCCTCCACATGGTAGCAGCAGATCTTGGAATTACGACATCTTCTGCGGGAATGCTCGTTACGGCGTTCGCCCTTTCTGCAGCGCTTGGGGCCCCCGTCGTGATTGCGGCAACGATCCAGGTGGACCGTAAAAAAATGCTGCTGATCGTGCTCGGTATTTTTATTCTGAGCAGCTTTCTGGCCTATTTCAGCCCTTCGTTTGAGATGATGCTGGTGACGCGAGTGATCCAAGGCCTCAGTGGAGGCGCTGCTACTGTGATTGCAATGGCCGTGGCTACGCGTTTGGTCGAAGTACAGCATCGAGGACGGGCCATTGGTACAATTTTGATGGGATTAAGCAGTTCTCTTGTTCTTGGCGTACCTGCCGGCACATTTTTAAGCGAAGTCGTTGGCTGGAGAACGTTGTTTGTCCTCGTAGGGCTGCTATCGTTGATTCCGCTGCTGGCGGTCTTCGCCAGAGTCCCATCCATTGCCGAGCAAAGAGTCATTACGCTCGGAATGCAGCTGTCGATTTTGAAGAACAAAAAGATTGTTTTTGCGCTTGCCATTACACTGTTCTATATAGGGGGATACTCTACGCTGTTTACTTATATAGCCCCCTACTTGCAGGCGAATGCCGAGCTGTCGGCCGCTGCGCTTTCCGGCATTCTGCTGCTCTTTGGCCTTTGTAGTTTTGTCGGCTCCAAATTTGGAGGAATGGTTGCGGATACGAAAGGGCCGAAGTTCATGATCTATACCGGTCTTTCCGTCCAAGCCGGAATGCTGCTGCTGCTGACTTGGGCAGGCGGCTTGATCTATGCGATCATCCCGTTGATCATGGTTTGGATGGTGGGTACATGGGCGACCTCCCCGGCACAGCAGTTGTATATGGTTTCCTTGTCGCCCCACTCGCCGGATATCGCTCTAAGCGTTAATACTTCGTTTATCCAATTCGGTTTCGCTTTCGGCTCGGCCATCGGGGGAATGGTGATCAGCGGTTTCTCCATAGGCCATCTCGGCTGGTCCGGGTTCTTCATGGTCTTGCTGGCGCTCCTGTCAGCCTTCCGGTTGTTCACTTACAAGAATAAACCGGGTCATGTAGCGGTAGACGAAAATCGCGAAAAACGAAACGTCTGTACCGATTGAGTTTGTTATCCGAATTGAGACATGTGTATCCCTCCGATTCTTTGAGACCGGCTTGCTCTGGCCTCCAGGTTCGGCGGGATATTTTTTGGCAATTTCAGCAAAGAAAGGAGAGGTTATCACGTGTTGCAAAAGCAACGATTGTCATGATAGTATATCCATCAATGGAATGTTACTGAATACCCATAAATCAGATTTTATACAATCCATAATCCCGGTAGAAAACACTGGAGGTGAATGAATGCTAAAAGTAAACCGAAATGATGAACGTCCCATCTGGCAGCAGCTTCTGGATCAAGCGATTCATAATATTACAACCGGAAAATGGCCGCCGGGCGAATTGCTGCTCCCATCCCGCGAACTCGCTCTGTTGATTGGCGTTTCCCGTTCAACCATACAGATTGTTTACGAGGAGTTATTCAGTCGCGGGTACACCGTAACCTCTCGTCGCGGCGGGACAAGAGTTAGCCAATGGACCTATGCGACTCGTCCTTCGGAGGATGCTGCGACACAAGGACCCGTCCCTCCCGAATTGCCTTTATTAAACGCTGCAATCGGTCATTTGCACAGTTGGTTCGGAGACAAAGAACATCGAAAAGTAGAGATCGATTTCAGTCCTCATGAGCCTTATTTGGACGAACATTTTCAAAAAAATTGGAGACAATCATTTTTACAGGCCTCCTCAGAAACAGACCTGGGCAGTTGGGCTTACGGCAACGCCTATGGATTCCTGCCGCTACGGGAACAGATTCAACGTTATTTGTCACTTGAACGGGGCGTTCATGTGAGTATCGATCAAATCATATTAACCTCAGGCGCACAGCATAGCATCGATTTGATCGCCCAAGCCCTTTTGCATGAAGGAGACACGGTTTCGGTTGAAGATCCCGGCTTCCCTGCCGCCTGGATGGCGATGAAGTATCGGCGTATGCAAGTTGTCTCCGTTCCGGTCGATGAGTACGGGTTATGCGTAGACCGCATTCACCCTCAGTCCAAACTTGTGTTTGTTACGCCATCGCACCAGTGTGCGGTTGGAGTTATTATGTCGGAACCTCGCAGGCAGCAATTGTTGCACATCGCTGCCGGGCAGCAGTTTTGGATTGTTGAGGACGATTACGACAGCGAATTTCGATATCGCGGTGACCCGCTTCCAACCTTTTTCAGTCAGCGACCTCAAAATACGTTGTATATGATGAGTTTTTCCAAAATGGTCGCTCCCGGTATTCGGATATCGGCAATCATTGGTCCCAAAGAGGCCATTCGTCGGCTTGCCCAAGTCCATGAATTAACCTATCGTCATCTTCCGATTATGGAGCAATTAACGCTTACTCATTTTATCGAACATGGTCATTTCATGCGCCATATGAGACGAGTTCGAAATGTATATCGGCGCAGACACGAAGCCATGACGAAGGCCATCATTATGACAGGTCTGAGCGAACGCTTCACACTAAGCGGCGTAGAAACGGGGTTGCATATGCTTCTTGAGGCTGATCCGTCGTTTGATGAAGAAGCCGTGACGAACTTAGCGCTCGAAGAAGGAATCCGCGTTTATCCGCTTAGCAAGTATTGTTTGGAAAGCGAGCGAAAAGGATGGGTGCTGGGTTTTGCTAAAGTAGATGAAGCCGCCATTGAAGAAGGCATTCATCGTCTGGCGAGGATGCTTTTATAATCTAAGCATCCCCGCCAGAGTTTTGCCCTTACTTACAGTCCATTCGTGCTGCCATGCGAATGAGCAGTCCTAACCCCCGAACATTACACGGTTTTTCCAGGTTTGAACATTTTTTCTTCTTCAATCGGATTTTCTTTCGCGGTGATATGATGTGGATCAATTCGGTACACCTGTACCGGACCACCGAATACTGCTGATCGGTATTTGTCTACGTGCTGCTGGGGTAACGGCCGATTATAGTAACCAGGCACATACTTATGAATCATCTCTTGCAACATGTGTGTAGCTTCATCCAGATCGACGATGGGCTGTGCCTTGCCAAAAATCATTACGCTCATATATGCTGTGTCCGTCTTGGCTGGCACCGGATCAGTAATCGTTCCATATTCCTCACAAACCGTAAAACAGACCTCCGGATTAGCATCCATAACCTGATTTCGTCTCCCACCGGTGGCTCCATGGAAATAAAGCTTCCCATTTGTCCAAACAAAATTGAGCGGAACAACATACGGCAGATGCCCATCGACCATTCCAAGATGTCCAATTCGAGCTTGCTGCAGAAACGTCTCAATCCTGCTCTTGTCCAACACTTCTCTTATCTTATAACGCACTTCATCCATTGTTATCACTCCTATTGTATTGAAGTATTATGTAAGTTTATCAGCCATTGGAATGAATATAAACGTCCAAAATTATAGAAACATAGCAATCCATATTTGCACAAAAAACAGCCAGAATAAATCTGGCCGATTCAATCTCTTTATGGGATTACCCGCGCTAGGGGCTGCATCACAGATCACTTCAGCAAAGCCGTCGGTAGTCTAAACTTAGGAGCAACCCAAAAGTCAAGCGTACACCGGAGTTACATTTAGCCGCATGCACGTATTCACTAAGATAATCCTTTTTTACATTTCACGAGCAAAATAGGCGGTCTTCTTCCATGCTCCCCCAATTCCGGCCGCTCGGTCAACGCAGCGACTGTAGCCTCCGGTTCTTCCATACGCTCGATTTGAAAGCCTTCTTCAATAAGTTCATTTACAACGGTAGCTAGTTTCCGGTGGTATTTTATCACCCCATCGATGAACCATGATTGTCTACGCTCCCCTTCTTCACCATAATGGTCCACTGGCCAGCATATCTTTTGCCCTTGCTCGTTGTATACCCATCCCTGCATCGGATTTTGCGACGTTACCATCGGGTGTTCGATCGAGAAAATGAAAATTCCTCCTGTCCGAAGCCATCTGTGAACTTTAGAAACAACCTCGCGGTAATCTTTGACATAATGTAGAACGAGAGAACTGACAATCAGATCAAACGATTGGTTTTCGAACTGTAAATCCTCAATAGCGGAACAAACGAACTCCGTATCTTCGCCCTTGTTATGCTGGTTGGCATACTTGATCATATTATTTGAAATATCTGTGCCTACCACTTTATTGGCACCCTGCTGCGCACAATACGATACAAACTGTCCCATCCCGCAGCCGATGTCCAAAATCTGTTTCCCTTCCAAACGGGGGAGCAAGGCCCTCAATGCCGGCTGCTCCAATACGTCGTTAAGCCCGCTATTACTTTCCCGTAATTTCTTATATCCTTCAAAAAATTGCGATTGATTATACACGTTTTGTTTCATTTCGTTTCGCTCCTTATTTGGATATTTCCGGAAACAAAAATACCCTGAACTCAGTTCAGGGCAACAAAAAATAAACCTTGAATTTAGTAATTCAAAAAATTCAACGTTAGCATCACCTTCTCCCATCCGGACTTTCACCGTCGGCCTTAGAATTTCACTAAGTCGGTCGCAATCCGATACAGAAAATGAATCGCGAGTCGCGGGCTAAAACCACTAGATTGGTTATTACCGCCGGTAGGGACTTTCACCCTGCCCTGAAGGTACTATTCAGTTTGAACTCAGTTTACAAAACTTAGGCGGAGATTGCAATTCGAATCGAGGACCTACCTCCCGATGACGTAGCCGACTTTTTTGGTCTGCTTACGCACAGGGAAGCCGTTTTAGCTCTGCATCAGGTACCCCATCCTTCTTACATTTTCTTCTCAAAACCTTCCATTGGCGCAAGTGAACGCTGATAGTTGTCTTCCTCCGGCTCGTCGGTGGTAAAGCGCATGAGCTTTCTGAAAGACCCTTCAAGATAGGCTTGCATAGCTGGAGGGATACGCAGTTCATCCAATTCGGAAGGCGAGAGGCGGTAGCGGATACTGCTCAAATCGCCTGTTTCCACCTTTTGCACCCACTTCGGCTCGCGGATCAATTCCCGACCGATGGCAACCAAAGCCGCGCCGGATCGAATAACTGTTTCCGCATCCTCCGGGCGCTCCACCGACCCTATCCCTATAAGTGGTTTTTTATCCTCAAGCGTCTTAATAAACTTGTCAAGCACCGGTTCCTGATCGGAAGTGTCATGAAGGGAGGTACGTTTATAACTAATGACAGATGCAGATAATCAATCGGAGCATCGCTTAGTCTCCGGGCAAAGTCCAGAGAATCCGCAAGACGAATACCCGGTGTTTTCGATTTCTTCCGGGGAGAGACGGTAGCCCAGCAAAAACGGTTTGTGCGCATGGGTCGCGATAATGGAAGCAACCTCATCAATAACCGCTAGTGGAAATCGCATCCGTTGTTCAAATCCGCCCCCCCCATTTATCTGACCGTCGATTAGAATGCGGAGAAAAAAACTGCTGTAGGAGATAAGTGTTCGCTCCGTGCAGCTCCACCCCGTCGAATTCTGCACGGATTGCCCGTAAAGCGGCCTTGCCAAAGTCCTGAATCATATCTTCGATTTCCTCAGGCGTTAATTCGCGTGGTGTTTCTGAATCTGCCGGGTGTGTAGCAGCGATAGGGCTGGAACTTACTGGCTGAACACCTCTTAAAATTCTGCTATTTGTCTTGCGACCTGCATGAAAGATTTGGACAACAGCGTAATGATCATTCCGGCGCCGCCTGCTCTTTCTGCATATGTCCGGGGCCACTCTAAAAATAAGAGTGGCCCCAATCAATTATGGAATTTATACACATATAATCAGCCAATCAATGCCGCATTTTGCTTTGGCCTTGCCATACGAAAAACATGACAAGCGAAACACACATGACGAACGCGGCGAAGGTATACGGAAGATTTACATTCAGGTCTAAAAGGATGCCTCCTATGGCTGGTCCAACAATAATACCCAGGCTTGTATATGCGGAATTCATCCCGGCAACAAATCCCTGATGTTCCTCTGCCATTTTTGAAAGCAACGTTGTCACGGCAGGACGAAGTAAGTCCATAGCAAAAAAGACAAAACTCGACACGACCATAATGCCCCAGAAGCTGCTAACGAATACCGTAGCGAGAATGAAAACAGCCGCAAGCATCAACATGATGAGAATCAATTTTTTCTCGCCGTACTTGTTTACCAGCTTCTCAAAAAGCGCAATTTGTACAACCACTCCGAAAATAGAACCTGCAGTGATAATTACCGAAATTTCTCTGGTTGTAAAACCAAACTTCAAATCAACAAAGAGACTGAATATCATTTCATAGGCCGCCAACCCAAAGGAGAACACAAAAATAATAAGGAATGGCACAAAATAAACAGAGTGGAAAGATTTTTTAATCTCCTCAATAATATTGGCTCTTCTTTTTTCACTTCTATTTTTCTCAAGTTGTTCTTTCGGTAACGATTCTTTTAGAACGAACAACGATACAAGAGCTGCGGCGAAAGCGAGTCCTGCAGCGAAAAAGAATGGCGCGCGTATGCCTAGTTCAGCAATAAATCCGCCCAAACCTGGGCCAATGATGAAGCCGCCACTGATGGCAGCAGCCTGATAGCCCAATATTCTTGCCCTGTTTTCCAACGAAGTTAAATCCGCTATATATGTGATCACGGCCGGCATAATGAACGCATCGCTAATGCCTCCCAAGATCCTGGATAGAAACAGCACCCAAACCTGGTTTCCGAAACCAAATAATATTTCCGAAAATGAGAACAGAAATAGTCCGAATACAATCATTTTTTTTCTGCCGATCGTGTCAACCCAAACACCGGTAATCGGAGATGCTAAAAGTTGTGCAAAAGCAAATGAAGAAATCAAGAGACCTACGGTTTCTCCACTTAAATGCATTTCTTTCGCGAAGGACGGCATGACCGGAGCGACAAGTCCAATCCCTACATAGGCAATAAATAAATTAAACAAGACTAACCCTAATGATATCTTTTCTTTGCTAGCCATACGCATGATGTTTCACCACTAACTCTCCATAAATTATTTGATTAGCACAAAGTTCATGTGCTTCGTCGGTTGTACTTAAAACAAACCGATGACAGAACCATAACCGCATTATAAACCTTCACATCGTGTGAAGCTCAAGTCAAAATGTACGAGTGTACATTCCTCTCATCCAATAGCAAGACACTCCGACGCTTTCATGAGTGCCACATTGCATATCCCAAATGCAAAAAGCTCCTGAATCTCCTCATAAGGAAACTCAAGAGCTTGTTCATTGTTTAGGTTGGTGCGGTCGAGAGGACTCGAACCTCCACGGGGGGTTAGCCCACACGGACCTGAACCGTGCGCGTCTGCCAATTCCGCCACGACCGCATATTTCGCTACGATTCGATCGATTTCGAACCGACAAATAGAATTATATAACGGGCCCTTGGCCATGTCAAGCGTTAAATCCGCTATTCCTCGTGTGGCATCCCTCTATCATTTGTCATTGGGGAAAACCGCCTGCCGAGAAAAAAGGCATGGTCGTTTCGCTCGTATTATCCAGCAAAAAAACATCTCCCTTGATATGAAATGCCGGCAAGTCGGCTATTTCACAATAAAGGCGAGATGTTTTTCGTTCCCTGTTTTCAGCTGTATCCCATACATAGATGTTTTATAAATGTCCAGTCTATAGGGGGCATTTTAAGCTCCACATGCCATTCCAGTACCCCTCTTCAAGTCGATAGACAGTAAAGCCCTCATTCTGCAATTTTTTAACAACCTCTGTTGAATATATGCAAAAAGGTCCTCTGCAATAAGCAGCTACATCGATATCCCGAGGCAGACTTTGTATATATTCGTCTATTTCGTCGATTGGGACAGAGATTGCACCCGGCATATGCCCTGCCACAAAATCCCCGGTAGGACGGACATCCAGCAAAATAATCGTTCCAGCCTCCAACTTGTCGATCACTTCATCGAGTGACAGGGTCTGGACATCATCAATATGCTGTAAAAAATCTTCTTTCATTCGTGAAATATCGGCTAATTGACTTTCACAAAGACGCCATAGGGAAAGCAAAAAATTGGATACCTCTGGATCACCAAGTGTATAGATCACGTAAGTTCCCTGTTTATTAAACTTGACTAACCGCGCATCCAGCAATATTTGAAGGTGGCGAGACACGTTGGCAACACTCATCTCCGACTGCTGTGCCAGCTTCTCCACCGATTTAGGCCCTTGAGAAAGTAAGCTTAATATTTCAAGCCGCTTATCACTGGATAAACATTTACCAATCCGCGCATATTGCTGATATAACTCATCCTTAAATTTTCTTGCCGACGGTAAACTTTCCACGTTCCTCCGCCCTTTCAAATTCAATTCATACAAATTATACAGGGAAGTCGCAGCAAAATACAATTATTCTATTCATTAATTGAATAGGCTATCAGAAGTGAAATTAAGAAAAAAGAAACCAGTAAGCAGCTCTTTACTTGAGCCACATTTCTGGTCCTTAGAAACTTGAAGCTACCTAATTATCTATATTATCCAAAACTCAACCTGTTGAAACTATTTGTGATTGTCAATAAATTGCTTTAGATACTCTTTGGGCATGACACCCGTTTTTTTATCCACGAGTTTGCCATCTTTAAATAGAAACGTCGCCGGGATACTCATAACTTGAAAAAGGGATGCGGTCACCTCATTTTCATCCACGTTCACCTTGAGAATCTTGGCATCATTATTTCCATCCGCATCGTATGCTTCAAGAATGGACCCAAACATCCGGCACGGTCCGCACCATGGCGCCCAAAAATTGACGAGAGTTAAGCCTTCACTTTGTATTTCGTTTTTAAATGTAGCATCGGTTACGTTGTTAATTGCCATTTCGCACCTTCTCCTTTTTTTTACAAATTGGCCTGTTGACCCTTAATCAAGTGTTATTGATTTCTGGCGATATATTGCTTTAATTGCTCGACAGACATGAAGCCGACTTCTTTATCGACCGCTTCGCCATTTTTGAAAATAATCGTAGACGGAACGCCCATGATGCCGAATAAAGCAGCGGTCTCGGGCTGTTCGTCCACATTGACTTTGAGAATCTTGACTTCGTTGTTTCCTTCGGCATCATAGGCTTCAAGAATAGACGCAAACATCCGGCATGGACTGCACCACGGTGCCCAGAAGTTGACGACGGTTAATCCTTCGCTTTGCAATTCGTTTTTAAATGTGGCATCAGTAACATTGTAAATTGTCATTGTATTTTCCTCTTCCCTTCGATTTTTCGTGTTTTAACCATAACCTGTTTCAGACGGTAACCTAGACGTCCCGAATCAAATGATTTCTGAGGTTCAACGTGACAGGTTTTCCTTTTGTTGTCCTTCATTGGGACGACGGCGAGACCAGATCACCACCGGGATAAGCAGCAAGGACAACATCCCTCCGGCTAAGGTAAGGGTCGCGTAGCTGGAGTTCGCCACGACCATACCGGACAGCGCGCCACCGGAAGCACCGGTCAAAGCAACCAACACATCAATGGTTCCTTGAGTTTTGGCGCGGATAGCCGCAGGTGTGGCATCCACAATGATCGCAGTCCCGCTGATCAAGCCAAAGTTCCAACCCAGCCCCAGTAGCGCAAGTGCGGTAATGAGAAGCGCCATGGAATCGGCTGGTGCCCAGGCAGCCAGAAGCCCAGCCGCAAGCAAAGTAACGCCCGAGGCGTAAGCCATTACGGTCCTTCCCCACTTATCAACTAAAATTCCCGTGATCAGGGAAGGCAGATACATTGCCGCAATATGAATGCCGATAACCAGTCCGACTTCCCCCAGACCATGCCCATGATGACTCATATGGACCGGCGTCATGGTCATAATGGCTACCATTACGACATGGGATAAAATCATGACCGTCGCTCCCACCGCCACTTTCTGGTTGTTCGTTACCTGGGGCTGATTCTCTTCGGAACCAACCTGCTGATTCGCAAGTTGGGCTTGCACCATAGCTTTGGCCACAAGGAAAGGATCAGGCCGAAGAAAGGCCAGGAGCACCAAACCGGCAAGAATAAAAGCGGCGGCGGCAAGCAGGAACGGCCCTACCAGCGGGGGAATACCGATAGTCACCGCAAAGCGTCCCATTACGTCGACCAGATTCGGACCGGAAACCGCCCCAAATGTGGTAGATGTTAGAATAATACTGATCGCCTTTGCCCGCTGAGTCGGTTTAGCCAAATCGGTACCCGCATAACGCGCTTGCAAGTTGGAAGCTGTGCCTGCGCCATAGATAAACAACGAAACAAACAGTAACGGTATACTTGACATAACGCCTGCAAGCACGACGCCCACTGCGCCAATTCCGCCAGTCAGGAAGCCTCCCGCCAGTCCCATGCGACGGCCGAAACGTTGTGAAAGTCTTCCGATTAAAAGCGCCGCGGCCGCCGAGCCAAGTGTAAAGAGAGCAGAGGGAACGCCAGCAAGGCTGTCCGTTCCGAGCATGTCTTGTGCCAGCAGCGCCCCAATGGTGACGCCCGCCGCAAGCCCTGCACCGGCAAAAATTTGCGCTACAACGACGATGAACAACGTACGCCGCTGCAGTTGCTGCAGTTTTTCCTGCGAATCGCCATAGTTCTGCAAAATTTTGTTTTCCGACATCACCCTATATGCATCCCTCACTTTAAATGATGCTTTAATTGAATGGAATAAGTTTCCTTCTTGGCGAACTTTACTCCATTCTTAACAAATATTCAATTGAATAATTGAATTATAAATTATCACCTTATATTTTTCAAGTTATTTTTTTCTACATCGAATTGGTCCCACTATTGCTTGACGGCTCGCCAGCTCCCGAGGGGGCGCGTCGGGTTAGCATGATTGCGACAACTGCGGCGAACAAATAGACCGCGCCGGCCGTCCCGAAAGCCCATGCATAGCCTCGTACGACATCCGCCTGTAGCGACGCCACGGACATCAGGATCGCTAGCCCTACTGTCGGACCGAGTTCCATGGACGTGTTCATCACACCGCCGGCGAGACCCGCTTGGTGCTGCGGGACGTTGGCTGTTGAGAGCACAGCAGCCCCGGAGAAGATCAGCGACATACTGGCCGCCAGAAGAATCTGACCGGGCAAGAGACCGGAAGCGTAGGCCGTGTCGCGGTCGATCCCGACGAGCAGCCCCAACCCGACTGCCCCAAGGATGAATCCCGCAACGACGACCAGCCGTGCGCCGAATCGCCCGACAAGGGCAGGAGCAGCCAGATTCGCAACGATCATGGTCACGGCGAAGGGCAGGAATCCGACTGCTGTGTCGAAGGATGACCAGTTTCGGAGCTGCTGTAAATAGAGCGAGAGGATGAACTGGATCAGGGCCGAACTTGCGGCGGCCAGCAGCATTCCAAGCATCCCTGTGAAACGGGTGCGATCCAGAATGAAGCCGGGCGGAAGAAGCGGGTCACGCACCCTGCGCTCGACAAACAGGAAGGCAGCCAGCAGCACGAGACCGGCAGTCAAGGGCCCCCATACGACGGATGAAGCCCAAGAATGATCCTGGGCGGCAACCAAGCCGTAGCTGGAGAACACAATGCCCAAGGTCGCAAGAATGGCTCCAAGCGGATCGAGACCAGGTCGGCGGGTGGTATTCTCAAGGTCACCCGCCGGGAGCAAACCACGTGTCGCGGCAAGACCCATGATGGCTACCAAGATCGGAACGACGAACATCCAACGCCACGACATCCATGTTGTCAAAATGCCTGAGGCGACGAAACCCACGAGAGCGCCCAATACGGAAACCCCGCCCCAGATGGCCATGGCCCGTCCGAATGCCATGGAATCGGGGAACAGGGCGCGCAAGACGGCCATGGCGGCCGGGGCTGTCAGTGCCCCGCCGATACCTTGAGCAAAACGCATGCTAAGCAGCACCTCAAAGCTAGGGGCAAAAGCGGCGACAAGGGATGAAGCTCCGAAGACGATCAGTCCGATCACGAACATCCGACGCCCGCGATAGCGATCCGCCAGCCTCCCGCCGAACAGTAGTAGGCCGCTGAAAGGCAGTCCGTAGGCTACCTGAAGCAACAGCACCTGCGATGAACCCAAGGTAAACTCACTGGCAATCTTCGGCAGCGGAATCATGATCAGCGAAATCGTGAAGATCAGCGTTGCTTGGATAATCGCCAAGATCGTGAATGCGAGTCGATTTTTACGGTTTGTCATTTGAAATCCTCCTTCGTTAATCCATATTGACGTCCATGGCGGCTCGACCGCCGCTGGCCGCGGCAAAAATCAATTGGAAAAGCATAAAGTACGAAGTATCCCCGGCAGCATATCGATACACCTCAAACCCGGTTCAATCTTGTGAGCTTAGACAACCTCGGTTTGCAGATGATCGGCAGACGGATAATGCAACACCTCCTTATCAACACTGTTTTGGGGGCCTCCATCAATAACAGCGCAATCGTAAATCATAAATGATTCAACCCTTAATCGAGATATTAAAGACTCATTATGTCTACAATAAAAGCAAAAAAAACTCTTTTTTTACATAACGATCCGTAACGAATTGGACACCTGCAGGCTTGACAGGAGAAGCAACAACGAGTTTGATACGTAGACTTACCGTGTCTATAATATCCACGAAATCGGTATGTGTCAATAACAAATTCAATTAGTCAATTGAATTTTAAAAGCAACAGGAATTTGCCAAAAACATTAAAATTCAAGGACGTATTTAACAAATAAAACAATTATAAAGGAAATATGCAAAAAACTCTTTATTTATGTATGTAAAATAGCAAAACGATTCAGTATACTTGATTATCAGGTGCATAACCCTGCTTTGATCAACTGATCAAGCAAATCATAAATTAAGGGGTGTCAGTAAATTGAAACAAACTATTGCATCTGTTTCACAGCAGGCCGATAGCAATTCGTCTTCTGACCGCCTCCCATGGTCGGGCTTGCTCGCTCTGCGATGGCGGGGTTTATCTGTATCGTAACCGAGACGATTCCAGCCGGTTTGTTGCCCCAAATCAGCGAGGGCGATTTTGCTCGATAATTCCTTTTTCCTCCATACGCTTTTCTCTCCAGTATGCAAAAAAGCTCCCGAATCGTCCAGAGACAAATCCAAGAGCGGCTGAAAACAAATATAGAACTGATTAACGCTACGATAATGATTGTAAACCCATTAATAACTTTATAGTGATTTTTCTGAAAAGTAGTGCGCCAGCCTTATTACTGACGAACGATGTAAGCGTGAAGGAGATTCAAGAATGGCAGCGTTTGTGCAAGGCGTGTTACCTGCGGGCGTTCCGGAACATCCGGCCTTGCCAAAACCTCTGCTACTGCAGGCTGATTGTTTACAATATATCTGCGAAGCAGTTCGGCATACGTTCGGCTGCGGACTGGCTGATTCGGGTCGGGGAGCATATCGGCGGTCATGCGATCATTTAATTCAAAACCGCATGCCTGTGCTTCCTCGCGAGTATCGGCCAAGAAAAAATATAGCCCAGGCAAAATTTTAATGGAGTTCGGGTTGCGTCCATGCTCCTCCGCCCTTCTTCTCAGATCGTTACGGAACTCCACCCCCAACTCGAGATCCGCATCGCCCTAATCACGGAACGTAATGCCCGCAGAAGCTCCATGTCAAGCCGACGGCGGAGCAGGCATTTGCAATAGCAAAACTAAGCTTTCGATTTTTGTGTCTACTCTATTGACATATCATTACTTCGCTGCGCCTCATCCCTTTTGACCGCATATTTACGCAATCCGTACTGTGAGATTACCTGCTGCTGGATTTGGCTTGTTCCTTCGATGATTTCCAGCACCTTCGCTTCACGGAACAGCCGTTCAGCCGGGTATTCGTTGCGGCAGCCGTTACCGCCGTGAATTTGCACTGTATCGTTGGTTACCTCGACCGCAATTTTTGAGGTGAAGTACTTCGCAATGGTCGTTTCATGAATCGCCTCCGCGTTTCCGCTTTTTCTCAGCTCGCCCGCGGCAAGACAAAGCGCACGGGCGGCGTGAACCTTGGTGACCGCGTCGCCGATCATTCCTTTGACCAATTGGAAATGATAGAGCTTTTCGCCAAACTGGGTTCTTGACCGCGAGTAGGCTACCATCGCTTCAAGCGCTTCGCCTGCAATCGCCGTCCCCGCCCATGCAATGCTGTAGCGTCCGTGATCCAGGGCCGTAGAGACGATATAAGTAAACCCTCCCCCCTCGTTGCCCAGTATGTTCTCCGCCGGAACCTCGACCTCCTCCAGCCGGATTTCAGCGATATGCACGCCGCGGTTGCCCAGCATTCCCTTTAACGGCGTGACCTGCACGCCCTCCTGTTCCCGGTCCACTATAAATGCAGTCACTTGGCCCGAAGCTTCGGATGCGACAACGACAAAAAAATCGGCGATTCCGGCAAACGATATCCACTTCTTTGTCCCGTTCAGGACATATCGGCTCCCTTCTTTTCGGTAAGCCGTCTGAACATGCTTCGCGTCCGAACCGATATTCGGCTCGGACAAAGCAAACGCTCCCAGTTTGGCCCCACTCGCCATCTGCGGCAGCCACACCCGCTTTTGCTCTTCCGTACCGAACCGTAGCAGCGTCTCGCCCAACAATGACGTTTGCACGGTCAGCAGCGCGCGCGTATTGCTGCACGCTTTTCCGATTTGCTCCGTAAACAGGCCGTAGGCGACCGGGTCCAGCCCCAAACCGCCGTATTGCTCCGGCCAGCTTGCCGCTAGGTAGCCCCGCTGAGCCATAGCATCAATCAAGGGGCGGGGAAGCACGCCGCTGACATCAATGTCGGTCGCAAGCGGCCGGATTTCTTCAGCGGCGAACCGTTTGACCTCCTCCAACACGCGTTCCGCCGGAACAGATATCGAAGAATTCACCACTTAAACCACCTGCCGATGCTTGTCAATCAAGTTCACGATGCGGTTAACGGTGCTGAAATTGGCGATATCCAGATCATCATTGTCCACCGTAATGCCGAACTCCTGCTCAATATAGGTCAGCAGCTTCATCGCGAATAAAGAGTCCACAAAACCCATTTGAAACAGATGATCGTCATCCGTAAACGCCGTCTCGTCTTCGAACACCACCATATTGTTTTCGATAAAGCCGCGAATTTTTTCCTTGATTTCCATCCAGATTACCCCTTTCCTCCGGCAACCGTCACCTTAACCTCAATATAAGGCGGGAACGGTTGGATTTGGTTTAGATCGTTGGTTAACAAAACACGCCCTTGGCCGTCATTCTCAAGTTCCTTGAAATTTGCAAAGCGATAGGTGACATACATGACTTTATTGCGGTCCGTATGCTTGAAATCGGCATGCAGGATTTTGCCAGCCGCCTTTGCCTGCTCCATAATGTAGGTGAGCATGACCGTCCCGACACCCCTGGACATGACCCGGCATGACATCAACAACAATTTTAGGTGCCAATGGGCCTCTTTCAGTTCGAGCAGCGCCAGTCCGATTTTGCCGTAGGATCCGTACTTGTCCGTTAATTCGCATACCAGCAGCAAAAAATCGGGGGACTGTCTGAACCGGTCCAGCTCCTCGTAACTGTAGGTGTAGCCCGTCGCATTCAGTTGATTGGTACGGACGGTTAATTCCTCCGCCCGCTTCAAATCTTCCTCCCAGGCTTCACTAATGACAAACTTCATGCCCAAGGAGGCCAAAAAAGCTTCCTGCGGTCCGGAAAACGCTTCTTCCTCCTGCTTGCGCTGAAAGTCTTCCAAATACATCAAGCGGCGCCGCGCCGAATCCTCCGTAATAAATCGCGGATTGAGCTGCGGATGGGCAAGAAGAGTGTCATAATCCGCCGCATCCAAACAGCGGACGGCGGCATGCACGCTTTGTATCTCGTCACGCTCAAACGCTTGATCGTCGATAAACAGGATGGTGTCCATGCCGATATTCAAATTAGCGCAAATATTCCCGACCGACGTCGACTTGGCGTTCCAGTGAATTTCCGGATACAAGAAATAATGGTCAATACCGAATTCCCGCAGCTTGGCCATCGCATCCTCGGCATGATTTTTGCTGGCAATGGAATGCAGGATGCCGCGTGCGTCCAATTCGGCGAGGATGCTGCGGATTTGCGGCTTTAGCTCCACGCCGTCGGATTCCAGCAAAACCCCGTCCCAGATCGTATGATCCAAATCCCAAACGACACACTTGATTTCTTTGACTTTGCTCATCTTCACCCTCCTCGCAATCCTTACAATGGGTCAAGCAGGTTCGCATCATAAAGCGCACGATGCATCAACCTTGCAATCGCCCCCCTTTATATATGTACTCTATAGACAAATGGCTGCATGGCTTTCCCGACCGCCTGCCCTCACCTCCCCTCGCACGCTGCTGACGTCCGACTGGCGGTGCGACTTTACCCGCTGAATAAAACATCCAGCTCATTCTGACTCAATTCCACCGTTTCAAAATCGGAAGGTGTAAAATCCGCTTGCTCACGGTCCGCACAAAACCGCACGACTTCGGCGATTGCGCTTACGAATGCATCAAGCAACCCTTCCATCGTGTGCGGTGCAAATCGGGCCGTACTGTAGGTCATTCGGATGCGAAGCGTTTTGCCGACAACCATGGCGACAATATCCGCCAAGCAAGTCAGGCTATTGTCGGGAGATGTATCGCTGCCCGCCTGTTCGGACGCGATTTCCAGCACCGGGCTCTGCAGGTGATTGTCGATCTCGCCCATATAGTTAAACCGCACACCGCCTCGGTGCCGATCCTCGATACTACGGGCGATATAGGCCAGGACGCCATAATCGAAGCCTTTATTGGGAATCGCCCTTAATTGTTCTTTGACGCTTTTGATGATGCCGGCAAGCTCTGTTCCGGGAAGCTTAACGTTGAACGGAAACATCGTGGTAAACCATCCCACCGTTCTTGATACATCAAGCTGGCTGAGCAGCTCCTCGCGCCCGTGCCCTTCAAGCTCGAGGGTCATCCGATCCCGGCCGGTGATGCTGCGCAGCGATATCGCCAAAGAGGCGACAAGCAGATCGTTCGTTTGGGTCAGGAACGCTTCGTTGGCCTCCCTCAGCAGCTTGCTTGTTGTTTCCTCGGGCAGCTCCCTGACCAGAGTCCGGCATACCGCATACCGGTCGTCCGCAGAAGGGAAGTCCGGCTGCAGCGCGTCTTTGCTGTCGCCGACGACCTGCTGCCAGTACTTGCCGTGTGACAAGGACGCCTCCTGACCGTACAAGGCCAACGCATGCGACCAGGCCTGCAATGAATGCGTTTTGAGGGGCAAGCGCGCGCCTTCCCCGCTTTCTTCCGCTTGCAGCAGCCGGTTCAGATCTTCCAAAATAATTCTCCATGAAACGCCGTCCACGACCAAATGGTGGGCGGTCAGCAGCAGCCGCTGCCCTTGTTCGCCGAGATCGAACAAAGCCGCCTTGAACAGCAAGCTATCGTTAAAACGCATGCTGCCCTTCACGTTATCGGCCGCCAGCGCCAAGGCCTCGGCCCGCTGCTCCGGCGGATGGCCGGAAAGATCGAAGCAGTAAAGCTCCAATGTCACCGGGTCAAAATGCCGGTAAAAAAGGCAACGCTCCGCGGGATTATACTGCAGACGCAAGGCGTCATGGCGATGGATCAGCGCCAAGATCGCGCTGCGCAGCCGCTCGGGAGCCGCGCTGCGCTTCAATCGGACCAGAACGGATTGGACATAATATTGCGGCTGGCTCCAATTTTGGGACACAAACCAATGACCGATCGGCAGCAAAGGAACCTTGCCTTCGCAAAGCCCCTGATCAATTTGCGGGGCGGACCTCGATTCGATCAGCACAGCCAGTTCATGAATGAACGGATAGCTTAAAATATCTTTCACCCTGATGCCGAAACCGGCAGCATGGATTTGAACCGCGATTTGAATCGCTTTGATGGAGTCGCCGCCCAGCCGGTAAAAATGGTCGTGCCGCCCCACTTCCTCAAGCTGAAGCACACTCTTGTAAATCTCAATTAATAGCGCCTCGGTATCGCTGGCCGCCCTACCCGACGAGCCTGCCGATTCATGGGTCCCGGGAAGCGGCAATAGCTTGCGCTCCACCTTTCCGTTCGGCGTTAACGGCAAGCGATCCATTTGGATGAAATAAGCCGGGACCATATATGACGGCAATGCATCCGTCAGCCTTTGCCGGAGCTCCAGCAGGGCAAGCTTCCGGCCTGCCACGAAATAAGCAGCAAGATAAGGCTGCCCCTGTTCGTCCCGGTGATCGATAACGGCCGCTTCCTCGACGGCTTCGATCGCCAATAGTTGATGTTCGATTTCGCCCAGTTCGATACGGTAGCCTTTGATTTTCACCTGGTGGTCCACACGGCCTAGGTAAGAAAGCTTGCCGTCGGCAAATCGGATTGCCAAATCCCCGGTTTTGTACATTTTCCGGCCCGGCAAAAACGGGTTGTCCAGAAAGCGCTCGCCGGTCAGCTCCGGTCTGTGCAAGTAACCGCGGGCCACTCCGTCCCCGGAAATATAAATCTCCCCAATCGACCCTGCCGGAACGGGGGCCAAACGGGAATCCAGCACATAAATCTGCGTATTGTCGATCGGCCTTCCGATGGGTACCGACTTATCGTGATCCTTATCCGGATCGTAGCGGTGAATCATACAGCCGACCACCGTTTCGGTCGGTCCATATTCGTTGTAGATCGTGACTTTCCCTTCGGAGCGCTTGTGTATTCCATAGGCAAGCAAACTTTTCAAGTCTTCCCCGCCGACAATAAATCGGCGGACCGAAGCATGCTGAAGATCGATGTCTTTGATCAGAGCCAGATGGGCCGGCGTCAGCTTGACGACCGTTGCTTGCCTATCGCGGAGAATGCGGTGCAAAACAAACTCGTTTCCGTCGTTGCCGTAAATTTGGATACGGTTTCCGCTGATCAGCGGCGTAAATATGGAGGTAACCGTCAAATCGAACGCAATGGAGGAATAAAGGGCAAACACATCGTCCTTGCTGTCAATATACGTCTTGTTCGCCCACCAGATGTAATTCATCAATCCACGGTGCTCAATCATCGTCCCCTTCGGTTTGCCTGTGGATCCTGAGGTATAGATAACGTACACCAGATCGTCCGGCCCGGCCGCGACCGGCAAGTTTCTTTTCTCTCCCGTGTAGATCCGCTTGTCATCCAGCGCAATGACCTCGCCCGCATACGATAATAGGTACTGCTCCCAATCCCTGCTTGTCGTAAGCACAAGCAACGCTCCACTGTCGTTCAGAATGTACTCGATCCGGTCCTTCGGATATTCGGGATCGATCGGCAAATAAGCGGCCCCCGCTTTGAGAACCGCCCAAATCCCTAAGAGGACTTCCAAGGAATGACCTGCCATGACGGCTACCAACGTTTGCCGTCCGACGCCTTTCCGTTTTAACGTTCGGGCCAGTTGATTCGCCTGCTCGTTCAACTGCCGGTACGTCAGCGATTGCTCTCCGCAGCACGCCGCTACTCGTTCGGGCGTTCGCTCGACCTGTTCCTCGAACAGCTGCTGCACGGTGAAGACGGCCGGATAGTCGCATGCCGTCGCATTACAGGAGTAAATAAGAGCCGACCGCTCTTCCGGAAGCAGCAACTGCACGTCTTCAATCCGTTCATCCGGCGAATAAAGAAGCTGATGCGAAATATGAAGCAGACGCCGGAACATATCGTCGATTTGTGCAACCGAGTAATCGGCGGCTTTGTAATCAAAGTGGAGTTCCAGTTCCCCGCTCAGGGACCAATCGGTCACGATGATCTGCAAAGGGTACAATTGATGCCCGTTATAAATTTCGACCTGCTGCATCCTCCAGCCGGGGCCAAATTCCCGGTCGAACCTGGTATTGTAATAATTCACACTCACCTGAAATAACGAGTCGATTCCCCGCTTGTGAAGCTGCAAGTCCTGAACCAGCAGATTGTAAGGATATTTTTGATGAAAGTAGCACTGCATGAGCTCTTGATTGACCTGCTCGACAAATGCGGAGACAGGCAGATCGCGTTGAATGTTCATAAGAAACGGCATCGTGCTGGTGAACATGCCGAACGTGCTTTTTTCCTTGGCTCCCGTTCGGTTTAACACAGGGGTCCCGATCGAGATAAGCTCCTGCTGTTTTATTTTATGCAGATATAGAAGAACAGCCGTTACGAAAAACGTGTTCAACGAAATCCGGCGCTCACGCGCATACTCACGGATCGACTCCGACAAATCGCGGTCGATCAGGTATGTTTTACGGTTGCCCTCCGTGCGGTCCGACGACGTATGGAGCATGAGTTCGTGAATATGCTCGAACTTCTGCTGCCAATACAGCTTGCTTTTCAAGAAACGGGAAGAGGCAAGATACTGCTGCTCCTGAACTGCATAGTCCAGATAACTCGGCTGCTTCTCGGCGCTGACCTGCTCCCCTTTCATCAACCGGGTATAGATCTGATTGATGTGCGAGGTCATCCATTGGAACGACCAGCCGTCCGAGATTATATGATGGACCTTGGTTAAATAGGCGCTCTCCGCTGCGCTTAGCCTGATTAGCTTGAAATCGTACAGAAACAAGCCGTCCAGCGGAAGCGGGATCGAAAACTCCGCACGCTTCCAGTCCTCGACGCTTGTCTCCGGCGGCATGGAGGTGAAATCCACCAAAGGAAACGTGCGTCTTTCGTATTCCCCCACCATTTGCTGCACATCGCCGTCTACATTGACAAAACGCATACGAATCGCATCGTTTTGCTGAATAAACAGGTTGATCGCCTCTTCCAGCAGACCGAAGTCGACAGGACCGTAAATTTTGATGAGTCCCCCAATGTTATGGATACTCGTACCGGGATTGATGTTCTCTACATACCAAATGCGTTTCTGCGGATGAGTCAACGGATAAAGCATGTCAGCGGCCAAAACGATCTCCTCCCGTTTATTTTCCTTTATATTCCTTTATTTTGATTCATATATGAAATTTATAATATTCATCCCTTAGTGCCTATTCAAAGTATATTTAATAATTTATAGTAAATATATTCCTATATTTGTATTATCGTGTCAACCTCTAGCAGCATTTTCGGTGCTATCGGTTACAAAATTCGAGAGATTAGGAAAGGGGAGAGATACAGTATGTCTTGGTACGCCCTTTTTGTTGAATCAGGAAAAGAAGACGCGGTCGAAAAGTATATCCGCAAATTTTTCAAGTTCGTTCCTTTGAGCTGCTTTATTCCTAAAAGGATTGTGCCCGAGTACAGCCAAGGGGTGGCCCGCAACTCCATCCGCGTGCTTTTCCCCGGCTACGTTTTTGTGCAAGCCACAATGAGCTCCAATCTGTACTACCGGTTAAAATCCATCCCGGATCTCTACTACCTGGTCGATTGCGGAGAGCGAAAGAAGGACAAAAGTCCTGGGTATTTCACCTCCATCCCGGACGATGAAATGCTGTGGATCAAAAATTTAACCGACGAGCAGGGCATCATAGAGTATTCCGAAGTGCATATTGTGAATAAAAAGGTAGAAGTCATCTCCGGTCCCTTAAAAGGCAAGGAGTCCTGGATCAAAAAAGTAGACAAGCGCAAAAGCAGAGCCAAAATTGAAGTGACTTTGCTCAACAAAAAAAGCTTGGTCGATGTCGGTGTGCGTATTGTGTCTACAACCTAGTAATTCGTTCGGACCCGTGTCCGTCCGGCCAAACGTCAAACCAATGAAAACCCCGTTTTCCCGGGGGCCGCAGGATGACGATCATCCCGGCCCTGTCGGGAAAATAGGGATTTCATGCTTGACGGAGCCGCCGGGCTATACAACCTCGCCTGACCTTCCCCGATTGCCATCGATTTTCGTTTGAATAAACCGGACAACCGCAGCCATCGATGAAAAGCTTTGATTGTCCATAAGAAGCTCCTCATCCGCAATCTCAACGCCGAATTCCGCTTCAACGCTGACCATGATTTTGATAAAGGTCAGCGATTGGATGCCGATTTCGTCCAAACGGCTGTCCTCGTTGATCGTTTCGGCTAACGAGGGGTTGTCCAGACTTGCAGCGACAATGTGCGCAAGCCGTTTTACCAAGTCCTCAGACATAGGACTCCTCCTTTAGGGCACAAGTCATGATCCATATTTGTAAAAGCCTCTTCCCGTCTTTCTTCCGAGCAGCCCGGCATCGACCATTTTGCGCAGCAGCGGGCAACAGCGAAATTTCGGGTCCTGGTAGCTTTCATACAAAACATGCAGCGAATGAACGACCGTGTCCAGGCCGATCAGATCAGCCGTTTCCAGCGGCCCCATCCGGTGCCCGTAGCATTTTTTGAAAATTTGATCCACCTGCGCCGCATCCGCTACGCCGTCCTGCACGACAAACGCCGCTTCGTTCATAAACAGGTGGGAAATGCGATTGCTGACAAAACCGGGAAAATCATGAACGATAATTGCCGTTTTATTCAGCTCATTCAAGACTTCTACGGTTTCCTCCACGCAGGATTCCGAAGTGTAAAAGCCTTTGATGACCTCCACCGTACTCTTCAAATACGACGGATTCATAAAGTGAACGCCGACCACTTGCTTCGGACGCTTCGTTGCTCCGGCGATTTTCGTAATGGACAGGCAGGATGTATTCGCCGCATAGCAAACCTCGTCCCCGCAAATTCCATCCAATTGCTTGTAAACGTCCTCTTTCAGCTCCCATTTCTCGGGAACGTTCTCAATGATGTAGGAGCAATCGGCCGCCTCCCGGATATCCGTAGTAAACCGGACTTGCTCCATCGCCTCGGCCACGTTTACCTTTGGCAACTCTTTGCTGATGGAACCGGCAAACCTTAGCACCCGCTCGATCTCGGCTTTCGCCTCCAGAAGCTTCTGCTCCGAAATATCGACCAGTACACACGGGACCTGGTGAAACAATAAATCCGCGGTCACGCATTTCCCCATCGTTCCCGCCCCGATAATTCCAATACGCCGGCCTTTGCCCGTCGCTGTCATGGTTTGGCTCCTCCGTTTTCATTATGCTGTTTGCTCCTTATACGGGGACGACTTTCTCCGCAGAATCCGCGTCGGGAATGAGACCGCGCCTTTCTACGCTTTCCATCACCCCAAGGTTCATCTTGATCACATTGTCCGCCAGATGGAAATAACGGTCGTCATGCGTGATCGCAACGACGCATTTTCCCCGCCGCTTCAACTCGGCCAGCAGCTCCTCATAGAAAAATTGCCGGAACTGAGGGTCTTGGTCTGCCGCCCATTCATCAAAGAGGTAAAATTTCTTGTCTTCCAAATAACTGATAAGCAAAGCAAGCCGCTTGCGCTGTCCGGTGGACAGCTCCAGCGTGCTGAACCTGCCGTCCGCGATCTCTACTTTCTTTTCCATTTGCAGCAGCTTCAAATACGTTTCGATGGTCTCTTCCTTATTCGTCGTATCCACGCCGTATAACCGTTTGAACAAATAAAAGTCACTGAACACATTGGAGAAATATTCGCCGATTTCCGCATGGTGCAGCTCGCGTCCATTCAGGCAAATGGACCCTGAATCAGCCTTGTATAAGCCAGTGAGCAGCTTGGCCAGCGTCGTTTTCCCGCTTCCGTTGCCTCCAGTGATAAACGTGATTTCGCCGGTACGGAATTCATGGTTGATCGGCCCGATTTTAAAAATCCGCTCCTCGCTCTTGTATTCAAACTCCACGTTGTGCAGCGCAAGCTTTTGCGGATTTTCAACAAACGGCCCCCACTCCTGCGGCTCGACCTTCAGCTCGCTTGTAGTCTGGATCAGCTGATTCAGCCGATTCCAGCTGATGCGGATCTGCACCAGCTCAGGGATTACAACCAGCAGCGCGTTAACGGGCCCGGCCATATAAAGGAACACAAACACAAATGTGGTCAAGGTGGCGGTTTGTATATTGGAAAACAGTACAGGAAACATAAAAGCCACCGTGCCGACCACAAGCACAAACAGCAGTTCACCAACAACATAAGCATTTGCGAATTTTAAGGCGGCCTGCACATTTTTGGCGCGGAAATTAAGATTGCTTTGGTCCAAATCGGCTGCAAAATCGATTTTCCGCCGTTTGCTCAGGCTTAGCTCTTTAAAACCCTGGACCAGGTCGTTGATAAAATCGAAAAATTGATTTTGAATGTCACGGCTCTGTTCCCACAGCTTGTCCGCCGCCCGGCCCAGCAAAAAGTAAATCCCGGCGGCGATCCCCATGATAAACACGGAAAGCAGCAGCCCATACAAGTTCACCACGCCCAAATAAGCGAAGCAGAACAGCAAGGTGACAAGACTCGTCAGCGCATTGATCGCAATGTCGGGCAAGTGGCTGACCAATTCGGTATCGCCTTTCAGCACCGCATAAATTTCGCCTCTGTCGATTTTTTCAAACCTGTAAAAGGGCGTGTGCAGCAAGTTATCCATCAGCAGAGACCGTTTATCATAGACCAGGTCGTTGGTCAGATCGATCATTTTGTTGCGGATCAGCTTCTGGCCGGCCACGTAAAACACGATGCCCAGCGCGTAATAGAGCAGCAGACCCACATCAAATTGCTCCACCCGCTTCAACGCTTCAATGACCGCAAAAATGATAAGCGCATTGCCGAACCCGCTCACAAAACTTAGAATCAGTAGCGGGAATAACGGCTTCTCGTTTTTATGCGGGAAAATCATAATCCCCAGCATGTATACGGCGAAACAGCCAGATACGACCATGATTGAGCTTACGGCAGGCAGAAAGCTGACGGGGGCCCACACCTCCATAAATTCCCATGACATTTTTTGAAATAAAACCTCGGGAATACGATATAAGCAGTAGGCAATATAGGCCAAAAATACCGCCGCCACGATTACATGGGCGATATGTTTGCGCGCAAAGCTGGAAAGCGTCCGCCGCCGCTTGGCAAAATCCGCGATCAGCTTCACGATCAGCACGGCGAATGTCAGACTGAGCGCCGACGATACAGCCAATATTGCCGTTCCCAGCCGGTCCAAGTCTTTGAACATATCTTCAACCAGCGGCTGCGGCTTGTTTCCCTGAATAATGTCGGCAATTCCATTGCTTATCGCTCCGGTATAATCCGAATTCAGGTTTGCCATCACCGCAATTCCGATTTGCTCGCCCGGCAGCAGCACGAGATGCGACGAAAAATTCGGATTGGCGCCCGCATGCAGCAGTTTGCCGCCTGTCTGCTGATAAACCATCCATCCTGCCGCATACGACGATCCGTCATCCTCAGGCGGAACCGAGCGATCCGGCGCGTGGGATTCAGCGATCAACCGGGTCCCGGCCGCATTCCCTCCGCCGCCGAGCTGGAGCCGCAGCCATATTCCCATGTCGGCTGCATTAGTGATGAAATATCCGGCAGGAGTATTCCCGCGATACATCGGAGCGTTGTAAGCGGCCGCCTGCAGATAGCCGTACTTGTACCCGGTCGCCATGTCCTGCGGCGCCGCCTCCTGTCTGTAAAGCACCGTGTGCTTCAGACCAAACGGCTCTAGAATCCGGGTGCGTATATACGTCTCGAACGGGGCTCCCGTCACCTGCTGGATCACCAGGCCCAGCACGTCGTAGTTGATCGTCGCATACAAATAGCGATCCCCGGGGTAAAATTCCAGCGGCTGCCCGGCCAGCTTTTGCACCGTGCGCAGCAGAGCATCTTCATCGTCCCCAGGCGGAATATCCTTGATCGTTTGAAACGGAATGCCGCTCGTGTGGTGCAGCAGCTGCTCAAGGGTGATTTCCGGGCTGGTGCTGATCTTTTTGCCTGTATGCTCGCCTTCGAAATTCATCTTGAACCAAGGCAAGTATTTCGATACCGGGTCGCTCAAACGGAGAATTCCCTGCTCCTGAAGCTGCAAGACCGCCAACCCGGTAAACGCCTTGCTGGTCGAACCCAGCTCGAACAGCGTCTCCCCGGTCACCGGCCGCTTGGTTTGCAAATCGGCGTAACCGAACCCTTTTTGATACAATACGTTATCCTTGCCAGCGATGACGACCGACAGCCCGGGAATGCCGCCTTCATTCATCTGGCTGGTAATCCACCGCTCGATCTCTTCGACGGGAAGCGAGCGCGCCGCTTCCTGTCCCAGCGCCCGGCCGGCTCCGGCCGGAAGCCATACGAGGAGCAGCAAGCACACGGCCAGAAACGGCTTCAATATTGTAATCCGCTTCAAAATGTACCCCTCCCGACCGCGGAGCATGCTTTCAAGGCCGTAAATGCTTTTTCGTCGGCTTCGGCGATCTCTTGCATCCGCCGGTAAGCGGATTCTCCCGGCGCTTTGCCAGTCAGCATCGCTTTCATATAGGCACTTCGGAGGATAGACGCTTGATGCGCATAATTTTGTAGCAAAGCAGTAGCCTCCCCCTCGTACCCTACCCATTCCAGAAAACATTTCGTCATGTAGCGGGAGCCGGCAAGAAAGGTCCAAATTTCGCTGTGATAGAAGC
The DNA here is from genome assembly GCA_042219835.1 of Paenibacillus elgii. Taxonomy (GTDB): domain Bacteria; phylum Bacillota; class Bacilli; order Paenibacillales; family NBRC-103111; genus Paenibacillus_G; species Paenibacillus_G elgii_A. Next base: position 5,226 of record JBHJMN010000041.1, on the reverse strand, counting down.
AAGCCGTGGCAAAATCGTCATAAAGCTCGCTCCAGTTCGTTTGACCGTCCCAGAGCCGTGCATAGGCGCTCGCTTCGTTTTGGGTCCGCGCTATGTCCGACGTGAAAGCTTGCCAGAGCCGATCACGGTCAAGAAAAAGCGGCCGGTCCATCCGGTAGTCCAAAAATTCAACCGATTGGAGTTCGGCAGGCATGCCTTCCATCGATGCGCAAACTTTGCGGGCCTCCACCCAGCCGATATATTCCGGAAACGTATCGTGAATGTGGAACTGGCAGCCGCTTTCCGTTTCCTTCACTCCATTGACATACAACGAATGCAGCATGTCAGGCTTCAGTACGCCGTCCGGCGGCGCATAATCGAGCCGGTCCCGATACACCCACAGCAATGCCGCTTTCGGCACCTTCATGTCAAGCAGCAGCTCCGTCACTTCCTCCGGGTCGGTGTACTCCGCCTGCTGGCGTTCAAGGGGTACCCAGGAAAAGTCGCCGACAAGCCCTTTGCTTTCGTACATCCACATCGGCTCGCCTGCCGTTACGGTATGGTCCACAACATCCTTAATATTCTCATACACGTTGTAGCACAAACTTTCCGTAGGAAACCTGTGCTTGCGCAGCTTCATTAAATAATTCAGCTTCCGGCATTCGAAATACCAGCTTTCAAACTGGAATTGCGGATCCATCGGTTATCCCCCTTCCCATTTTCTTATCATGGCCACAAAATCATACTCAAGCCGCTCGATCGTTTTGAGTTTTTCGATGGCCTTCAGCAGCGCGTCTTTCTGGTAGATGGAAGAATAATGGTATTTCGCGATAAGGACGCGAACGCCTTCCCACAGCTCCATAATTTCCGCAAATAACCGTTGTCCTTCCCAAGCGTCGCCGAACAGCGCGTGGAACTTATATTTTTCCACCCGCTTGCTGTTGATCACATCATTGAGGCTTTCGATGTAATCGGCTGCTCGGCTCTGCAGCAATTCGGGCAACAGAGCGGTCGCTTCAAAGTCATCGATAAAATGTGCCAAATGCTGGAATGATTCAAGTATTTCCGCGTGATGATCGGCATAACGTTCGCTTAAAAAAGCAATATACCGCTCGGTCCGCTGACCGGGACTTTCATCCGGCCGTTCTTGCCGGTCCCTTGCTTCCTCCCGGCTGAATGCATAGTAAGTCGGCTCGTCGGGACGCTCCCGCATCAGGTGATCCAAATAACCGTCGTACGCAAGCTCCAGTTCTTGAAAGCTGACCGTGCGTTTTTCATAGGACAGCTGATCGCTGTGCGCATGCTCAATAATATGAAACTCCCGCAGCGTCTCATTGTATCCGTAAACCAGCCATGTATGCGGGAAATGCTGCTTCAGGTACTTGTCCTGCCGGATCGAAGCGTAGTAACAGTCAATCCAAAGAATAACCGGCTTTTGCGCCGATAGGGCTTCAACAACCTCTTCGATTAGCCGGGTGCAGGACCGTTTGGTTTCAATGCCGATCTGCTGCTCCGCCAGCATCGTTTCAACGGCTTGCAGCGGGATATACTCAACGCTGAGCTTTTGCGATTGCTGATCGTAGTCGTACACGCTGAGCTCGTTGATTAAAAGGTCGACGGCATCTTTCTCAAAATACCGCATGACCGGAAAAGCGGAGTTGTAAAAACAGTTTTTGTAGAAGATGTCGTTGAACGGCTCCACATTGGTCAAAATATGCATATCCGCGTGACCGCCCGGCTCTTTGGTTTCCGCCGTTACGGCCGCTTCACCGCCTGCATAAAGAGAAGCTTCGATCTCCGCGCCGCCGTCGGCTTCCTGCAGACGGGCGGACCATTTGCGAATGGTGCTGTCCTCGAACAAGTTCATGCCCTCCCGGAACAGTCCTTGTTTATCCAATTCCACTTCCAGCTTTATGACAAGCAGCGAATTGCCGCCGTGCAAATAAAAGTCGTCATGCACCCCTATCTTCTCCACCCCCAGCACAGAACGCCAAACCTCGGCAATCTGCGCTTCTAGCTCATTGACGGGGGCGCTGTCCGGCGGTCCCTCATCGGGCCGCTCTTGCGGATCAGGCAGCGCTTTCCGGTCGATCTTGCCATTGGGCGTCAATGGCAGGCTCTCCAAATTTACGAATCTCGAAGGAACCATATAATGGGGCAGCAAGCGCTCCAAATGAAGCGCCAGCTCCTTCTCCGGCCATTTCTCCCGCGCGACGTAGTAGCATACCAGATTGGTCGTTTCCCGTTCCTTACGCACCACCACAACCGTCTGGTCGATTCCTTGTTTTTGCAGGAGAGCCCGCTCAATCTCCCCTGTCTCCACCCGGTATCCACGCACTTTGACCATGTGATCGCGGCGGCCGAAAAACTCGATATTACCGTCCGGCAAATACCTTCCGATGTCACCCGTTTGGTACAAGACTTCGCCGGTCTGATCGTCGCGAACAAACTTGCTGGCGGTCTCCGCCTCGTTCTTGTAATACCCCGGCGTGACGTTTTTTCCGCTGACGTAAAGATCGCCCGGAATGCCGACGGCGCACAGACGGCCCTGACGATCCTTAATCCAAATCTGATTATTGACGATCGGCTTGCCGATCGGCAGATCGGACCGCTCATCCGCCGGATCGCCAAGCCTGTAGCTGGTCACCCATATCGTTGCTTCCGTCGGCCCGTACATATTATGGATTTCCGCTTGTGTGAAACGGCTCCGGATCTGCTCGCCCAACGAAGCGCTCCATGCCTCCCCGCCCAGCATGACCAGCCGCACGCGGCTTAAATCAAAGGATTGCGCGTCATCGTCATACTGCAGGAGCATTTGCGCCTGCGCCATGAGGGTAGGCACCGAATGCCAAACATGTATCGATTGCTCGTCAATATAGCGCAGCAACCGCCGCGGATCGTGCAGCAATTGCGTGTCGATAATGTGCAAGGCGGCCGAGCTTAACAGCGCCCCGAAGATTTCAAACGCCGAAATGTCGAAGCAGATCGATGTCACCAGCATCATGCGGTCTTCAGGACCTAAGCGGAAATGCTCAATGCTCCATTGAATATAATTCGATACATTCTCATGCGTGACCATCACGCCTTTGGGCTGTCCGGTCGAGCCGGATGTATACATGATATACATAAGGTCGGCGGGACGAGACGCGAATTCCAGATTATCCGCGGACTGATGGCTCACTTCGCCGACATCATAAAAAGCAATCCCCGGCTTCTTCGAAGACATCGGCCTGCCCGAGCCCGAACCGGACAATTCTACGACGACTTCCAGACTATTCGCGGCAGTCAAAAGCTCTTCAGCCTGAAAAACCCCCTCCATCAGCAGCACCCGGGCTCCGGAATGATTTAATATGTACTGCTTGCGCTGCAGCGGGTAATCGGGGTCTATCGGCACGTAGCAGCCGCCTGCCTTCAGGATGGCGAGAATCCCGACGATCATATCGATGCTTCGAATAGAGTTTAATCCGACCGGCTCGTTCGCTTTGACCCCGGCCTTTACCAGTACGCGGGCCAACCGGTTCGCTTTGGCATTCAACTCCCCATAGGTAACCGAATCCTGTCCGTGTACCAGCGCAATCCGTTCCGGCGCTTGACTGGCTCTCCGCTCGAAACTTTTATGGATTGCGCTCTCCAGAAGCTCAAGCCCGGTGTCATTGAAGCCGTACACGATTTCGTGCCGTTCCTGCTCGGTCAGCAGGGTGAGCTCCGATAGCGTGCACCGGGGATCAGCAATGACCTGGCGCACAAGATGAACGAACCGCTCGGCCATCCGCTGCACGGTGTCTTTGGTAAACAGTTTTGTGCTGTATTCCAGGGTGCATGCCAGTTCATTTTCATCCGTTTCGATCACTTCCAGCTTCAGCTCGAATTGGGCGCTGCGGTTCGTAAATTCGTACGGCTTCACATCCAGCCCGTTCATGATCAGCTTGGAAGCGGACATGTTTTGCAGTACAAACATGACGTCAAAAATCGGATTGCGGCTCCGATCCCGCGGAAGCTTCAGCTCGTAAACCAGGTCTTCGAAGGGGAGGTCCTGATGCTCGTAAGCCTCGAAGGTGTTGACCTTGACCTGTTGCAAAAATTCATGGAACGTCAATTCGGGCTTCGGAGCATTGCGCATGCACAAAATATTGATGAACACACCCAACATCCGCTCCACATCGGGATGCCTGCGCCCCGCAATCGGCGAGCCGATCACGATATCATCCTGGGCGGCATATTTGGAAAGCAGGACATTAAACACGGCTAGCAGCACCATATACAGCGTCGCCCCGTGGACTCTCGCCAGCTCATTCAACTGTGCCGTAAAGACGCCGCCCAGCGTGAAATCGATCACATCGCCCTCATAGCTCTGATGCTTGGGCCTGGAAAAATCGAGCGGAAGATCCAGGCTCGGCAGCTCGCCGTCAAATACACCCAGCCAGTAAGCCTTCTGCTTCCGCAGCTCCTCCGTCTGCATCCTCCGGTTTTGCCATGCGGCGAAATCTTTATATTGCAGCTCCAGTTCGGGAAGGGCCTCGCCGTTATACAGCCGGACAAATTCTTCCGTTAAAAGCTGCATGGATACCCCGTCCGATATGATATGATGCTGATCAAACAGCAGCACATGCCTGTCGGCCGCAAGTCCGACTATCCCCGCCCGGAACAGCGGCGCCTCGTTCAGGTTGTATCGTCTGACAAACGATCCGATGACCGGGTCGAGTTTTTCCTGATCGGCTTCGAACGTCTCAAGCTCCCACGAAATATGAGAATGGATGCGCTGCACCAGCTCTCCGTCATGAATCCCAAACGAAGTGCGCAGCGCCTCATGTCTGCCGATCAACTGCTCAAAGCACCGGTTTACCTTGTCCCGTTCCAAATTTCCTTCAACGATAAAGGCTGCCGAAATATTGTAGCTTAGTCCCACTTCATCGATCCGGTTCAACAAATAAATCCGTTTTTGCGCAGACGAAACTTCGTAGTAGTCCTTGTGCGGCAACGGTTGAATTTCGGCCAGCAGTCCGCGCTCGGCCGAATCGCCGGAGGCCGCCTGCGCCTGGATAAATTCCCCCAGCGTTCTGATCGTCGGATGCTCCAGGATTTGATTCATCGTGACTTTCATGCCGTATTCTTTGAGAATTTTGCCGGATAAGGACATCATTTTCAGCGAATGGCCGCCAAGCTCAAAGAAGCTGTCATGCACGCCGATCCGGTCCGCGCCCAGCACTTCGCTCCACAGCTCAGCCAGCTTCTCCTCGATTTCCGTGC